>JAPPGK010000106.1 GCA_028821405.1 Gammaproteobacteria bacterium
CAATCGCCACGGTCGCAGGCTCCCTTTGGCGTTTGTTCCATGCAAGGGGCGACCCGACGATACCAACGCGTGACCGGGTACGCGGTCCAGACGGGTGCCGTTAGCGACGTCCCCCGAGCCTGGTAGCCCAGTCGAGCTTGCTGCGGCAGGACTCGTAGAAGCTGTGGCCGATGGGGAAGGCGAGTCGAAGCGGGTCGGCGTGCTTGACGATGCGCACCTCGTCCCCCGGGCTTAAGGCCAAGTCGACCTGCGAGTCGCAGCTCACCTTGGGTGTTGCGGCGGCGTCGCCGAAACGCACGCCGATGGTCGAGTCGCCGTAGACCACCAACGGCCGCGACGTCAGCGTGTGGGGAAACATGGGCACGATCTCGATGGCATCGAGCCGGGGATGCAGAATGGGTCCGCCTGCGGACAGCGCATATGCCGTGGAGCCGGTGGGCGTCGAAACGATCAATCCGTCGGATCGTTGCTCGTAGATGAACTCATCGTCGATGAATAGTTGGAAGTCCATCATCCGCGACATGCTGCCCGCGTGCACGACGACGTCGTTGAGCGCGACCCCGACCTCAAGCGATTCTCCCGCTCGGTGAACGCTGGCCGCGAGCAGGAAGCGGTCCTCCACGGTGTAGTCGCCCGCCATGACCTGGGCGACCTTTTCGACGATCTGGTCCGGCGCGATGTCCGCGAGGAACCCCAACCCGCCCCGGTTGACGCCGAGCACGGGCACGCCGGTATGGGCCACCTCGCGGGCAACCCCGAGCAGGCTGCCGTCGCCCCCGACGACGACGACCAGGTCGACGCGCTGGCCGATGGCCGACCGCGGCACGCCGTCCGACTCCGCCAGCATGGTCGCGGTTCTCGCTTCGAAAACGAGATCCACCCCGGCCTCGCGTAGCGCGGACACGACGATGTTCAGCGAGTCGACCACATGGGGACTACCCGTTCGGCCAACGACGGCGACGCGCCGGAACTCGGTCATTGCGCTACCCGGAGTGGAACGTGAGTTGAGTATACGCGGCTGTGGCGGGCATCCTGTGCCGCGCAACCCGCTTCCCATGATGAGGGTTCCGCGTCCGAGGCTTGAAATGTCCTTGCCGCACCGTCACGCTGTCGCGCCACCGCCACCCGCAGGCAAGGGATTACGTCACGCGATGAACGAAGGTGTCCAAACGCTGCGTAGCCGCGTCCTCGAGCGCTACCGGGAGTCGGGCGTTCTCGATGCCGAGTCGATCTGGGAGACCATGCGCCGCGAAGCGGCCGCCAAGGCGGAGGAAGAGCCCATCCTCGGCAGCTATTTCCACGCGACGATCCTCAATCACGTGAGCTTCCGATCCGCGCTGTCGTTCCGCCTGGCGAGCAAGTTGGACAACCCCATGCTGCCGACGATGCTCATCCGCGACGTGATCGACGAAGCCATGGGCGATGACGACGCGATCCTCGAAAGCGCGCTCACCGACATTCTCGCCACCTTCGACCGGGATCCGGCCTGCGAGGATCTATCGACCCCGTTCCTCTTCCTCAAAGGGTTCCACGCGCTGCAGGCCCACCGCATCGCGCACTGGCTCTGGCATCGCAACCGCCACACCCTGGCCCTGTTCTTCCAGAGCCAGATCAGCGTCGGCCTCGATGTCGACATCCATCCGGCAGCGCAAATGGGGCGGGGCATCCTCGTGGACCACGCCACCGGCATCGTCATCGGCGAGACCGCGGTGGTCGAAGACGACGTCTCCATCCTGCACGCGGTCACCCTGGGAGGTACCGGCAAGGACACCGGCGACCGCCACCCGAAGGTTCGACACGGCGTCCTGCTGGGTGCCGGCTGCAAGGTCATCGGCAACATCGAGATCGGCGCCGGCGCGAAGGTCGGCGCCGGCAGCGTGGTCCTCGAAGACGTTCCGCCGCACGTCACCGTCGCGGGCGTACCCGCCCAGATCGTCGGCCCCACGAGGGACGAGAACCCGGCCTTCGGCATGGATCACAGCCTCCGCTGAGCCCGACGACGAGCTTGAGTTGACGGCCGGCAGCGTGACCTCGCCCGAGCCGGGGCAACCCACCGGTTCCACCGTCGTGGTCTGGCAGTTCGTCGACGGAAAGCCCGGTCACGAAAAGCAATCCACGGCGCTGTTGCAGGGCATCGAGGCGCTCCGCCCCATCGAGGTCTACGACATTGATGTGCGCTTCAAGACGATGTTCTGGCGACAGATCCGCCGCTATCTGTTCGGGGAGACGCCGGAATTCCCGTCACCCGACCTGTTGATCGGCGTAGGCCACGGCACCCACCTGCCGCTCCTGATCGCGCGGATCGTATGCGGCGGTCGGAGCGTGGTGTTGATGAGACCCTCGCTCCCGGCTGGCTTGTTCGACCTCCTGTTCGTGCCCCAGCACGACCGGGCACGTCGTCGGGCCAACGTCGTCGAAACCCGCGGGGTCATCTGTCCCTCGGTCGTCGAGGACAAGGAACCGGACTCGGGCCTCATTCTGCTTGGCGGCACGAGCACCCACTTCGAATGGTCGAACCGGGACATCGGCAAGCAGGTTGATGCCATTGCCGCCGCGTCGCCCGATGTTCCCTGGCAGGTCTGCAACTCCCGCCGCACCCCCGAGGGACTCGCCGAATGGGTCCCCGACGCGCCGAACCTCAGGTTCCGCCATTGGCGTTCAACGCCTGCCGATTTCCTTGCGAGGACCCTGCCGCGCACGCAGTACGTCTGGGTTAGCGCGGACAGCGCTTCAATGCTCTACGAATCCCTTGCCGCACGCGCGCGGGTCGGCGTCATCGCACTGCGACCCAAAGGGCGAAAGCCCAGCAAGCATGCGGTCAGTCTCGAGGAGCTTATCGCCCACGGCCACGTGGCTTCCACCAGGCACGGCTACCGTCTGGCAGACACCGGCGGGCAACCGCCTCTACCAGCCGAAAACCGCCGCTGTGCACGGATCGTCGTCGAGCGCTTGCTCGGCCAGGTCTGAGGTCGGGCAAGCCGGATGATCGGGTACGAGGCGGGTGGGCAATCTCATCGATGAGTTTTGTTAAGATCAGGACATCGTAGACGGCCCCCACGACGCATGCGCAAGTACCCGGTCGCGATCCTCGTCGCCATGGCAACCGGCGTTGCCTCCGGTGCGGATGCGCCGAATAGCGAGGCGGCGACGCCTGAGACGATCGAGGAAACAACGATCGTGGCCGCACCACCCGACTCGATCGAGGAGGTCATCGTCCGCGGCACACGACCGGAGAGCGGTCGTGTCGTTATGCTTCCGGATGCTCTGGAGATCTACGATGCGAGGCGCCGCGGCACGGACCTGTACCGGCGCGGCGAGTACGCGGCGGCATTTCCCCACCTTCTGGTCGCGGCAAGGCGGGGTTTCAAGTTCGCGCAAGCCCGCGTGGGCTTCCTTTACCAGCAGGGCCTCGGTACCGATCGCGACGGCTGGGAGGCCATGGCCTGGCTCGGCCTCGCATCTCGCGGCACGACGATGCCGGAGATCCGCAACTACTTCAATGCCCTGTGGGAAAAGGTACCCGAGGGCTACCGGCCTCAACTCCTGGACAAGATCGACATCTACGAAGAGCAATACGGCACCCGCATCAACCGCGTCGCCTGCGACCGCGGCCGCAAGGTGGGCACCTACATGCCGACGTTGACCTGCCGGTTCATCGACGATCACCTCTACCAGACGACAAACCAGGATCTCCAAGAATTGAGCACCATCGAGATACCCACCGTCGGGAGCTAGACCGTCGCCGTGGATCGTGGCCGTGCCGGGTCCCTAGCCGTCGCAATTCTGATCATCGCGTGCCCTAGCACGGGCGCGGTTCGCTTCGTCGAAGTCGCGTCGGATGCCGGCCTCGACTTCGTCCACGACAGCGGCCTCGAAGGCGAATTGTGGACCGTCGAGATCACCGGGGCGGGTGTCGGCGTCCTCGACTTCGACGGCGACGGCCGCATGGACCTGTGGCTGATCCAAGGCGGGCCCCTCGCCAACCGCGACCGGCGCACGTTGCCCGGCGACCGCCTCTACCGCAACACGGGGTCCGGGGGCGATTTGCGATTCGAGGACGTGACCCGGGCCGCGGGGGTGCGCGCGACCGGCTATGGCATGGGCATCGCCACCGGAGACATCGACAACGACGGCGACACGGACGTCTTCCTTGCCAACTTCGGCGCAAACCAGCTTCACCTCAATACGGGCGACGGGCGTTTCCGGGACATCACCGCAACCGCAGGTATCGCCGGCGACGACTGGTCGATCACGGCGACGTTCGCCGACATCGATGGCGACGGCTTGCTCGACCTCTACGTCGCCAACTACCTGGTGTTCGACATCGAGAAGCATGAGCCGTGTCGGGCGTATTCGTCGCGGCAGAGCTATTGCACGCCGAGCAACTACCCACGCGCGACCGACAAGCTCTATCGGAACCTTGGCGGCGGAGAGTTCGAGGACATCAGCCGAAGCGCCGGCGTGGACGCCCGACTCGGCGCCGGCATGGGCGTCGTCGCCGCCGACTTCAACGCCGACAACCGGATCGACTTCTACGTCGCCAACGACGCCGACGAGAACTTCCTATGGCTCAATCGTGGTGGCGGGCGGTTCGAAGACGATGCGCCGATGGCCGGGGCCGCCGTCAACGGCAACGGCGTGGCGGAAGCCAGCATGGGCATCGCCGTGGCCGACTTCGACGGCGACGGCGACGAGGATCTGTTCATGACCCACGACGTCAAGGAATCCAACACCCTGTTCGTCAACGACGGCAGCGCCTGGTTCGAGGATCGGTCGAACGTCCTCGGCGTGGCAGCCGGAAGCATGGCCTACACGGGGTTCGGCACCGGTTGGATCGACGTCGACAACGACGGCGACCTGGACTTGTTCGCAGCCAACGGCTCCGTTCAGATCGTGGAGTCGCAGCGCAATGCCGGCGTGGTGCCGCCGCTCAGACAATTCAACCAGCTTTGGCTGCTAGAGGGGGATCGCTACCGCTTAGCCGATGGCGGATCGGCTTTCAGGACTGACGGCGTCAGTCGCGGCGCGGCTTTCGGCGACCTCGACGACGACGGCGACATCGACATCGTGGTCGCCAACAACCACGGCCCTGCACGGCTGTACCGCAACGACGGCGGCAGCGATAAGGCCATGCATTGGCTGGGCTTTGACCTCAAGCAGGGCGGGTCGCCCGCGATCGGTGCCCGGGTCACCCTCGAGGGCGTCAACCCGGCGAACCGAACCGTGCGCACCGGCGGCAGCTACGCATCCGCCCAGGAT
>JAPPGK010000053.1 GCA_028821405.1 Gammaproteobacteria bacterium
GAAGTCGCCGCGTGCCGAGACTCGGGCACAACTCCCACAAATCTGCCGTGCACCCACTCGAACCCGTTCCCTCGGCGTGGAGCTATTATCTTGGCGTCATGGGATTCTCGTCGATGTACGAGGTCTTGGACATGCAGTGCGACAAGAACAGGTTCGACTGCCGGGCCAACGTGGAAGAGGGGATGCTTCTTCTGCAGGCGATGCCAGCGGATGCACTCGCCAGATGCGTGGTTAGGTCGCTCGGCAATTGGTTCCAAATGGCCAACCGTGGCGGGTCGTACTTGTCGCTGCATCCCGTTTCGGCATACAACAACTTGCGGTGGTTTCGGGCATACGGCTATACCCACATCACGGGCCAAGCGCGCAACCATGTCGGCGAGGAATGCACCCGGTACTACTCGACTACCGACATCGACTGGAACCCGGGCGAGGCCCTGCCGAGTCCGAAGACGCCCGACGACCACCCGGCCGTCTTGGGAGAAATCGACGAAGGGTTCGACGTAAAACGCGGAGGAGACTAAGGGCGAGTCCGCGCCCTCTTCGTCTCCCCGCGAGGCGTCGCTTTCCACCAGATCAACCGCTGCGCGTCCCCACGTACACCTAGGCGGCGTGGTGGCGATTCCGGGGAAGGACGCGATTGGCGCACGTTCCCGGCAGTCACGCAGACTGCCACTTTCGGCCTACTGGTCCGCCAACGCGAGGAGCGAGTGGTACGTCTTTTTGCGGTCCTGGTCGATCCGCGATGGTGGATACGGTAGGGAATCGACATAGTGCCGCGCTACCCTCGCGCCGCGCCGACGGAAACCGTGGTAACCCTCGGCCAGCTGGCGACCGATATCGGCGGGAAGCGGCTGGCGGCGGGACCGGAACTTGCTGGCGAACCGGGGCACGGGCGTGTGTCTGCGAACCCCGTCGATCATCTCCATCAACACGGGAAAGTCCGAGCCGCCCAGGTTGTCGACGAGAAGGGGGGCGGAATCGTATGCGAGCGGCATGTCCCGCGGCTGCCAGGTCGCTTCCGCGAACGAACCGTGGTGGATCATCCTGACCGGGGGCGTGACGTGGACGAGCCGGATCTCGGAGTCGCCGCCCTGCGCGAACGCCAGCCTGCACCCGTTCAACTCCTCCATCTTGTGCGTGTTCATCAGGTTCCGCCGATGGCACCCGGTGCAGCCGAAGCTGCCGAACTCCCACAGTGGATCGGTGCGCGGATCGTTGTGGCGTCTCGGCTGGCGCAGCATTACCACAACCACCCTAGGGTCGGTCAACGTGTCCGTTTCCGGCGGCTCCCGCGAGATCAATGCGAGAACGCTCCGAAGCCACTGCTCGGCTTGAGGAAACCCGGTGGCGTCGGCGACGAACTCCTGTCCCCGCGCCGCCGTGCGAAGAACGCCGCTGGACTCCCATCTGGTCGGGTTGCGGTGATAGCTGAGTCCGGTGTCGGAGAGCCAGGAAGGCACCCCCCAGTGACTGACGGGGCCGTTCGGGAGCGACAGTCGCAGGCCGGGATCATCCGTTGCGGCGGTGTCGCCCGATCCCGTGTAGATCGTGTTGTTGGCGTTCCATTGGCCGATGGTATGCGGATGGCGACGCCGGAAGCCGGGGGGCTGATCCGAGAGCGTTGGCGTCGTCCCAGGCTTGGTCACCTCCGCGACCTCAACGTAGCCGTAGATGCGGTGATGGGGGTCGCCGCCGTCGGGCTGGGAGAACAAACCGAAGAAGAGGAAAACGTCGCCGATGCCCACACCCTGGTTGGCGAGGTGGCTTTGCGCCGCTCCCGTCTGGCCGAAGGCGCAGCGTCCCGATTCGAACACGGGATCGTCGTGGCAGAGATCCGAGGCGGTGAGCCGACCCCGGGTCACCCGCTGGACCATTTTGCCGAGACCGACGTCGCCGTAGGTCGTTTCGGACCGGGGGTTCCGAACGGGAATTGGAATGCTGACGGGGCGGCCGTCGATGATCGGCGACGGTGCTCCGCCGGACGCGCTGTCGAATCCCTTGCGGCTGAAGACGATCTTCATGGCCCGCATCGTACATCGAACAAGGGCGAAGCCACCGCCAGCAGGCGCGAGGTACCTCTTGTAGCTCGGCAACGTAGGTTGGGATCAAATCGGATGCGCCCAACCGACCAGCCGATCCGGTGGGTATTGCTAGTTTAACTACGCTTACCTCCCGAGCGGCTGGCGTGTGTGCTACTGTTTTTCGCGGCTCGCCCGGGTGTGGGTGCAATCGGTTGCCTTCGGAAACGCGGAACGGGATTCTCTGCCTCGAGACCATCTGGTTCGACGAGGTCGAGAGCCCGTCGACCCGCCACCTGCTCGAATTGCTCGAACGCCTGTCGAGGGTCCCGTTCGTGTATCGGGACGTGAGCACGTACGAAGAGTTCGACTTCCACCTGGGTAGATGGGTTGGTCGCAACACCTACAAGAAGGACTACGTCTTGGGCGACTACGGCATTCTCTACCTCGGCTTCCATGGAAGCCCCGGTGAGATCTCTCTGCGAGACGATCTCACTCACAGGGGGGACGACGACGAGGTCGACCTGGAAGGGATCGGGGATTGCTTGCTAAACGACGCCGCGTACGACTGCCGCGGCGCCGTGGTCCACTTCGGCGCCTGCTCGGTGCTCCGCTCGCATGCGCGCGTGGAGGAATTCAAGGAGAGGATCGGCGCGGCATGCGTCAGCGGGTACACGAGGATGGTCGATTCGACCCTCTCGTGGGCGTTCGAACTGATGTACCTTGACCAGCTATCCGCCAAGAACGCCGACAACCCGGATACGCTGCGGACGTTGTCGCGGCGGCTTTGCGACAAACCCGAATACGCGGGACTGGCGGAGCATCTGGGGTTCCGGATGATTGTGTAGCGTTCCCGCCGCGAAGCTGGTTGGACGCAGGAAATCAGAGTTCAAGGCCGTCCTCGGCACAGTGGCGGCGTGGATTGGCGAAGGTCGTGAGCGTGGCAACGGTTCGAATTGTCAGCTGGAACATCGGACTTCGTTCGGGTGCCATGGAGGTACTTGGGGATTCGAGCGTAGACGTGGGGCTACTGCAGGAGTCGCCCCTGCCGCCGGACAGTTGGGAAAGCGAGCACTACGACCGGGGTGCGAGCGTGATCGGGCTCTCGAACCGCGTCGCGTTAACCGAGTTCCGGAACATTCCGCAGGGCCGTCGACCGACGCGGGACGAGATCGCCGTAAGCGCACCGGGCACGATTGCCGCCGCCAATGTCGTGCCGGAAACGGGCAAGCCGTTCGTGGCGGTATCGATCTATGCCCGGTGGGAGAAGCCCCATCCAAGCACGCCGACGAATTGGGGAGTCGGATATGCCGACGCCATGGCCCACCGGGCGATATCGGACCTCAGCGCCTTCATTGGCCATGTCGCCCCCTCGACCCATCGCATCCTGGTCGCGGGCGACTTCAATCTGATCCACGGAGCAACCGACTCCAACCGCTTCGCGCTGCCTGCCCGAGACCGCAGCGTGTTCTCCCGGCTGAAGGGCTCTCGGGTTCGAGTTCGTCGGTCCGCAATACCCCCATGGCCGGGAAGCCAATCCGATTCCTCCCGGCCTTCCCATCGACAGCCGCAACCTGCCGACCTACCACACGACGCGCCAGAGTCCGGCGACTGCCGCGAACCAGCTCGACTACGTCTTCGCCTCGCGAGGATTCCACCGAAGCGTGCGGGTCTATGCCTTGAACGATCCAGAGGAGTGGGGTCCGAGCGACCACTGCCGGATTCGGATCGAGGTCGACGTGGCACGGTAATGGTGGGAGAGAAGGGACCCCACCAGTCTTCCGTTGCGCCAACTACGGTGTGCCCGTTGTTGGCAGCGTATCTCACGGGTCACGCGTAGCTGAAGGCTGGGTTGGCTTCGCGTGTGGTTTGCGTAGGGGTTGGGTTGGCCGGCCCTAGACCGTCACACTAGCGAGTTCAAGCGTAGGCTGTTACGAGAACCGTGTGGGCGACCGCCATGTTGGAGCAGATTTGCCTCCGATCCAGGACTGTGTAGGCGACGTGTGGGACGTGGCTGGTACTGGTATGTGACGTCACAACAGCCCCCTCTTGGAACGCGCCCCCGACCTCCTGCAATGGCCATTCGATGACTCTCCGCGCTGATCTGTCACGCCTGATCCAGGGCCAATTCGACGAGCATGACATTACCTATCCTCCTTCCTTGGAGCTTGAGCGCCTGGCAGCGAGCTACTTCGAGATGACGGTTCGGCGGATCCACCCAACGCCCCGCCGCGTGCACTTTTCGGAACAGTCGCACGCCTCGCTTGGCGGACTCTCCCGGCAGGGTGAAGACAGCAGCTCGGCTAGAACCGCTTGGCGAGCTGTGTTTCGGCTGCGTCGATGCTTCGTCGACGGCGAGAACGTCGACGCCTTTCTGAGCAGGACCATCCGCAACGCCGGCTCCTGGGACGGTCTGCTGTGGCAATACGGCATGCATCACTTCCATCTTGGCACGGAGGCTACGAAGGACGGCTTCGTGAAACGTTCCGACTACCTGCTGTTCGCCATCGTCGCGCCGGAGGACGCGTACTTCGTGGACGTCAGGGATCACCCGCCGCCAGGCAGTGTCGAATGGGCAAGCATGGAGTTGCTGCGGATCGTCCACTCGAATTGGCCGAGACTGATGGAATCGCACGTCCTTCGCGGTGTGGACGGCGACGAGTTGGCGGATGAGGAACTCCGTGCGTTGCGACGCAAGGACGTCAACTCCGCCACACACATCGGCGGAAGCGCCATCGCACCCTTGTTTGGCGGCTTGGCGGCCGATGGCTCGAGCGTGTTGTGCACCCTATGGGCACGCAGCCTCCTGAGCGAACTGCGCCACCACGAAGACGCTCTCCGGAATGTGAAGGTGCGGGCCTCGGTGGAGCGGGAGCTGCGGGCCCGCGGTTTCGATGTCGGATCGAATTTCGAGGTCGAACTCGTCTTCCTGGAGGATCTTGACCTGACTCCCGCGCTGCAGGCCGCCCTGTCCGCCGAAGCGTGCATTAGTAGAAACCTGTGCCAGATGGGGCTCGCCGTCGTCGAGCGCAAGACAAGGATGCCCCTCGCAATACGCGACACGTGGGCGGCTTGACCGTAGCACGCGTCGGAATATGGAAACTGACCGCCCGCACGACCAAGTGACTAGCGCCAACTCTAGGCAGTTCCACACGACCGAAGTTGCGCATCGGACTTGTGTGATGCGAGCAGGAAGGGATGCGGGAGGTCGTCGCGGAGGTTGCCGGCTGGAACCGGTTCGGCGGGGAAACCGGGTAGTTGCCCGGTTTCGCACCAGAATCGCGGGTTTGCGCCACCCGCTAACCCATTGATTATGTTGGTCGGAGTGGCCGGACTTGAACCGGCGGCCCCCGCCTCCCGAAGACGGTGCTCTACCAGACTGAGCTACACTCCGATCAGTGTCGACGGGCAATTCGCCGTTTCGGGGTTCCCGTCGCGGGCGCGTATTGTAAGGCCGGGCACGGCCGATGCGCCATAGTTCCGCGCGAGCTGGGAGTTGCTCTCGCGCTTCAAGCCATCCGCGACACGGCGACCATCGCCAAGGCTTCCAAGGCGTCGCGGTACGGGCTTGGCGGTAGTGCCAGTATCTCCTCGGAGGCGAGGAAGGCTTCTTCGACGGCACGGTCTTTGGTGTAGTCGAGGCCGCCGCTGCGGTGCACGGCGTGGGCGACGCTCGGGAAGTCGGCCGCCGAACGGGCGTCGATGGCGCGTCGTACGAGGGTGGAGTGGCGACCGTGACCGTTGGCCATGGTGTGGATCAGGGGCAGGGTGACCTTGCCTTCGGCGAGGTCGTCGCCGCGGTTCTTGCCCATCACGTCGCTGTCGCCGGCATAGTCCAGCCAATCGTCGACGAGCTGGTAGGCCATGCCGAAGTGGAGACCGTAGCGGCGCAAGGCGTCGATCACGTCGTTGTCTTCGGAACATAGAACCGCGCCGGTGTGGGCCGCGGCTTGAAACAGCATCGCGGTCTTCCGGCGAACCACTTCCAGGTACTCCCGCTCGGTCATCGCGGTGCGGCCGATGCTGGCAAGCTGCATGACCTCGCCCTCGGCGATGAGGTTCGTGGCATCGGAGATGATCGCCATGATGTCCATGCTGTCGAGTTCGACCATGAGCTGGAACCCGCGGGAGTACAGGAAGTCGCCGACCAGCACGCTCGGGGCGTTGCCCCACAGGGCGTTGGCGGTCGCGCGGCCCCGGCGGCGAGAGCTGTTGTCGACCACGTCGTCGTGCAAGAGCGTCGCGGTGTGCAGGAACTCGATGATCGTGGCGAGGCGGATGTGGTCGCTGCCTCGGTAGGCGCATGCCCGGGCCGTGAGCAGGACGATCAGGGGGCGCAGGCGCTTGCCGCCGCCTTCCACGATGTAGCGGCCGATTTCCTCGACCATCTCGACGCCCGAGGAGAGTTGCCTCGGGATCAGTTGGTTGATGCGGGCGAAGTCGTCCGCAACGAGGTCGAAGATCGCCTCGAGACCCATTTTGGGGGCTTCCGGGGCGGTCGCTTCGGCGGCTGCGGTGGAGTATGCCATGGCTTCGACGATGGGGTTCGGGCTGTCCTAATTTCCGCCTCTCGGCGCGTTGTCAGGCTCGCGTCGTGTCCTATAGAATGACGCGCTTTTTGTACGACCGGCCAGGTCGCGGGCGAATTGTAATACACGATGCATTGTCCGCGTGGCTATTCGGCCGGATCGAAGCGCTAGAGAGGCTGACTTTAGGACGGTTCATGTTTGCGGTATTCGAAAGCGGTGGCAAGCAGCACCGGGTCATCGAGGGCGAAGTCGTGCGCCTCGAGCGCCTCGACGGCGAGCCCGGCGACACGATCGTGTTCGACCGGGTGCTCATGATCGCCGAAGGCGACGACATCGCCATCGGTGAACCACTCGTCGAAGGCGGTCAGGTGACCGGCGAAGTGGTGGGCCAGGGTCGCGGCAAGAAGATCCGCGTCATCAAGTTCAAGCGTCGCAAGAACTACCTGCGCAAGAAGGGCCATCGCCAGGCCTTCACCGACGTCAGGATCACCGCGATCAACCGCTAGGGGTGGCACGGCCGGACGAGCGATGATGACAATTCGGCATCGAAACTCGACTCGAACGAGGGCGTTTCGCCGCGTTCAAGGACAGTAGAGGAGTTCACCAATGGCACACAAGAAAGCGGGCGGCAGCACCCGCAACGGTCGCGATTCGCAATCGAAGCGGCTCGGCGTCAAGAAGTTCGGCGGCGAACGCGTGTTGGCCGGGAACATCCTGGTCCGACAGCGCGGCACCCGGTTCCATCCCGGGGCCAACGTGGGATGCGGCCGTGACCACACGCTGTTCGCGACTGCCGACGGCACCGTGGAGTTCGAGGCCAGGGGCGTGCTTGGGCGCAAATACGTGAGCGTCGTCCCCGCAGGCAATACCGGCGCCGCGGCGTCCTGACGATATAGCACCCGCCGCCCCCGGCGGGTCAAAGACTGGCGGGCGAAGCCGTGAAATTCGTCGACGAGGCGGTGGTCGAGGTCGAAGCCGGGAAGGGCGGCGACGGTTGCTTGAGTTTCCACCGGGGCCCCAATCTCCCCAAGGGCGGGCCGGACGGTGGCAACGGCGGCAACGGCGGCGACGTGAGATTGGTCGGCGATGCTGCGCTGAACACCCTGGTCGACTTCCGGTTCATGCCGCGATGCCGCGCCGAGAGCGGGCGGGCCGGCAGCGGACGCGACAAGACGGGGGCGAGTGGTTCCACGCTCGATGTACGAGTCCCAGTGGGCACCACGATCATCGACGAAGAGACGGGTACGACCATCGGCGACGTGGCGGCGCCTGATGAGGCGGTGACGGTCGCGAAGGGCGGAAGCCGTGGGTTCGGCAACGCGCACTTCAAGTCGAGCACGAATCGGGCACCGCGCCAGACGACCCCGGGGTCGGCGGGTGAGATCCGCAGACTGCGCCTGACCCTCAACGTCATTGCCGACGTGGGTTTGCTCGGCATGCCCAATGCGGGCAAGTCCACGCTCATCGCCCGGGTTTCGGCCTCGCGACCGAAAATCGCGGACTATCCGTTTACCACGCTGGTCCCGAACCTCGGCGTCGTCAGAGTCGACGCGGATGCGAGCTTCGTCATGGCGGACGTGCCGGGTCTCATCCCCGGCGCATCGACGGGAGCGGGCCTCGGCTACCGGTTCCTGAAGCACCTTTCGCGCACCCGACTCCTGCTGCACCTGGTGGATGCATCGCCGGTGGATGGCACCGATCCGGTGTCCAACTGCCGGCAGATCGAGGACGAGCTGTACGCCTACAGCAGCGCGTTTCGGGAGCGGGACATCTGGATGGTGGCGACCAAGATGGATCTCACGGGTTCCGATCGCACCTTCGCGAGGCTGGCGGAGGCGTTTCCGGATCGTCCGCGGTACGCGATATCCGCAGTCAGCGGCCGCGGGGTCGACGAGTTGACGGGTGCGGCGATGGCGTGGGTGTCCCGTTACCGCGACCGCCTCGCGACCGACGTCGAGTTCGCGCAACGCGAGCGGGATCTCAACGACCGGGTGGCGGACGATGTGCGTCGCCATGCGATGGCAGGCAAGCCCGCCGTCGCGAGACCGCGCCTCGCAACGGCCTCCGTCGAGGCAGCGGATGGCGACTGAACCGGGCATGGCGCGCCGGTCCCTGGTGGACGCCCGGACCTGGGTGGTCAAGGTCGGCAGCGCGTTGCTGACCGGGAACGGTCAGGGGTTGGACGAACGCGCCCTCGACCGCTGGTGCGGTCAGATCGCATCGCTCTTGGCCACCGGCAAGCGTGTCGTGCTGGTATCGAGCGGCGCCGTGGCGGAAGGCTGCAGGCGGTTGGGCTTCGCGACCCGGCCAACGACCGTCCACGAACTCCAGGCGGCGGCCGCGGTGGGCCAATCGGGGCTCATCGAGGCGTACGAACGCGCGTTTCGAAGCCGCGACCGGCGGATCGCGATGGTGTTGTTGACGCACGACGATCTGTCGGATCGGGAGCGCTACCTGAACGCTCGAACGACCTTGGCCACGCTCCTCGATCTCGGCGTCGTGCCGGTCATCAACGAGAACGACTCGGTGGCGACGGACGAAATCAAGTTGGGGGACAACGACACCTTGGCGGGCATGGTGGCAAGCCTGCTGTCCGCGGACCTCTTGGTGATGCTGACCGACCAGGACGGGCTCCACGAGTCGGATCCGCGCGACGATCCGCGCGCCCCGGTGGTTCGCGAGGCACCTGCGGCGGATGGAAGTCTCGATGCCATGGCGGGCGGCGGCGCGGGGCGCTTGGGCCGCGGCGGCATGGTGACGAAGTTGGCGGCGGCCAGGCTAGCCGCGCTCTCGGGCGCCCATACCGTGATCGCGAACGGCCATGCGCCCGACATCCTGGATCGGCTGGCCCGGGGCGAGGACTGCGGTACGTTGTTGACGGCGGATGTCGCCCCGCTGGACGCGCGCAAGCGCTGGCTCGCCGGCCAGCGTCGCACCAAGGGCGATCTGGTGGTCGATTCGGGGGCGGCCGAGGTGATCTCGAATCGGGGTGTCAGCGTGCTGCCGGCGGGGGTTACGGACGCGACCGGCACGTTCCGGCGCGGGGATATGGTCCGGGTCGTGGACCCCGACGGCCGCGCGGTGGCAAAGGGCCTTGCGAACTACGACGCAGCCGAAGCACGCAAGCTTGCGGGCTGCAAGTCAAGCCACATCGAGGCGATACTCGGCTACGTGGACGAGCCGGAACTCATCCACCGGGACAACCTGGTCGTGCTTTGAGCGTTACGTGGCGAGCGAGTTGACTCGGGCGGTCAGGCGGGACTTGTGCCGGGCTGCCTTGTTGCGGTGCATGATGCCCTTGCCGGCCATCTTGTCGATGACGGGAATGGCTTCCACGAGCGCCGCGTTGGCGGCTTCGCGATCACCGCTCTCGACGGCCGTGACGACCTTCTTGATATAGGTGCGTACCTTCGAGCGATGGCTGACGTTGCGCGTACGATGGCTCTGTGCCTGACGTGCGCGCTTTCGGGCTTGCGGGCTATTTGCCAAGAGCGTTCCTGCGGTCGGGGTCGAAAGGCGGCGTAATATGCCGACCGACGGCGGGCGTGTCAATTGCGTCGCCGAGTTCGGTAGCTGTGGAATCGTGAGCGATAGCGACGATCTGACCACCCGAGGCGGTTCCGGGGATCGCGATGTAGCGGCGCAGGGCGGCGTATTCGCGGGCATGACGGTGCTGTCGCGCATCTCCGGCCTCGCGCGGGACTGGGCGCTGGCGCATGTCGTGGGGGCGACGGGCGCGGCGGATACCTTCTACCTGGCGTTTCGCATTCCCAATTTCTTCCGGCGTTTATTCGCAGAGGCAACGTTCGCGCTGGCCTTCGTGCCGGTGCTCACCGAGTACCGGGAACGCGGCAGCCAGGCTGCGCTGCGGGCGTTTGTCGCTGCCGTTTCCGGCAATCTTGGCCTCGTTCTGCTGATTGTCTCGTTGGCGGGGGTACTGGGTGCGTGGCTGCTTGCAGCGGTGTTCATGCCGGGGTTCCTGATCAACGACCCGGAGCAGTTCGCGCTGGCGACGGACTTGACGCGGATCATGTTCCCGTACATGGCGTTGATATCGCTGACGGCATTCGCGGGCGCCATCCTCAACAGCGCCAACCGCTTTGCCGTACCGGCGTTCACGCCGGTGCTCCTCAACCTGGCGCTCATCGCGGCGGCATTCCTCGCCGCGTCCGGGGCCACCGAAGGGGTATCCGGCATCGCCTACGCGTTGGCCTGGGGCGTGCTCGCCGGCGGCGCCGCGCAGCTTCTGTTCAACCTGCCATCCGTCGCCCGGGAAGGCATGCTGGTGATGCCGCGGCCGGACTGGCGCCACGAAGGCGTGTCCAAGGTCGTCAAGCTTCTGCTACCGGCCATCTTCGCGGGTTCCGCCTACCAGGTGAACGCCTTGGTGGGCACCATATTGGCGTCGTTGCTCGAGGAAGGCAGTCCGTCCTGGCTCTACTACGCCGACAGGCTTTGGGAAGTCCCGATCGGCGTGGTCGCCATCGCGTTGGGCACGGTGCTCCTGCCCAACCTGTCGCGCCTGCACACCGCGGGCGACCCGGGACGTTTCAGCGACACGCTTGACTGGGGCGTGCGCACCGGGCTGCTGTTGGGGATTCCCGCTGCCGTGGCGCTCTGGATACTCGCCTATCCGCTGGTCGCCACGGTATTCCTGCACGGCGAGATGCGTCCGTACGACGCGGACCGGTCGGCCGCGGCACTTCGCGCATTCTCCATCGGTCTCGTGCCGCTCATCCTGGTCAAGGTCGCCGTGCCCGGGTTTTTCGCCCGGCAGGACTCGAAGACGCCGTTCCGGTTTGCCGTTGCCGCCACCGTGGTGAACATCGCGGTGGCCCTGGCGACGTTCCTGTGGCTTGGCCACGTTGGCTTGGCCTTGGCGACGAGCATTGCCGGAATCGTCAATGCCGGCCTGCTGGTCGGCGCACTCATCGCGGGTAGGCACTACCGGCCGAGCCGCCGCCTGGCGAGAACGGTGGCCGTCGCGATGCTCGGCACGGCGGTCATGGGGGCGGCGCTGGTCATCGCCATGCCCGGGGACGCCTCGTGGACCGAGGCCGGTCTCGCGCTCCGTGCCGGTTGGCTGGCCATGGCGGTTCTTGGCGGCGTGATCGTGTATGCCCTGGTGGTTCTCGCCGGCGGTGTCCGACCGCGGGACCTGAGACATCGGTTGTAGGGCCGACGCTTGAGGTCGCCCGCCGGTCATGCCGCGTGGTTGGCGGGACGGGCAAGCCTGTCGCATGGGTTGATCCACGCTGCTCCCCGACTCGCCGACTTCAGGCTCACTTTGCGTTGGAATCGCACTTCGAGTCCGTTGGACCAGGCTGCACCTATCGAAACCGGTGCAAATCCGACAGACTCCCCGCGCATGGAGATCATCCGCGGCTTGCACAACATCCGGCGTCGGCATGCCGGTTGCGTCGCGACCATCGGGACTTTCGACGGTGTCCACCACGGCCACCAGATGCTCCTTGCCCACCTGGTGGCCAAGAGCCAGGAACTCGGCGAGCCGAGCGTGCTCGTTACCTTCGAACCGCAGCCACGGGAGTACTTCGAGCGCACACCGGTACCGGCACGCCTCACCCGGTTTCGCGAGAAGATCCACCTCTTGAAAGACACCGGGGTCGACCGGGTCCTTTGTATCCCGTTCAACGAACGCACGCGCCTTATTCCAGCGGGGGAGGTCATTGAGCGGTTTCTCGTAGAGATGCTCGGGGTGCGCTACGTGGTGGTCGGGGACGACTTCCAGTTCGGCAGGGACCGGGAGGGGAACTACGACATGCTGAAGGAAGCGGGGGACCGTTTCGGGTTCGGTGTCAGCCACATGGGCACCCTGACCTTCGACCACGAACGGGTGAGTAGCACCCGGGTCCGCGAGGCGTTGGCGGCAGGCAACTTTCCGCTCGCGGAGAAACTCTTAGGCAGGCCCTACTTCATGATGGGACGCGTCGTCTACGGTCGCCGCATCGGCCGCGAGATGGGCGTACCCACCGTGAACATCCGCCTACAGCGTTACAAGACGCCGCTCCAGGGGGTGTTCGCCGCGACGGTGGACGGATTGGGCGCAACCCGGCAGGGTGCCGCGAACATCGGCGTCCGGCCAACGGTGGGCGGCAAGGAACCGTTGCTCGAGGTGCATATCCTGGACTTCGACGAGGATGTCTACGGGCGGCTGCTGACCGTGACCCTGCTCTCGAAGATCCGCGAGGAACGGTGGTTCCCGTCCCTGGACGAACTTCGCGTCGAGATCGAGCGGGACATCGAGAAGACCCGGGCGTTCTTCGCCGCTGACACGGCCGCGGCCGGATGATCCGCTGGTACGTGCTGGCCGCCGGGATGCTCGCGGCCGACCAGGCCACCAAGTGGATTGCGCTCGCCCACCTGGAGCAGTATCGGTCGATCGAAGTTCTGCCGTTCCTCAAGTGGACGTTGACCTGCAACACCGGCGCGGCATTCAGCATGTTCCAGGGACACAGTTGGGTATTCGCCGTCGCGGCGGTGGCGGTATCGGCGTTCCTGATCTACGAGATCTGGCGCCTGCCACGGAATCAACAGGATCGAGAGCATGGCGACCATCGTTTGGTCACCGGGCGGGCGGCGTGGATGGAAGGGGCGTCCTACGGCCTGGTCCTGGCGGGCGCACTGGGTAACCTGACCGACCGCCTGAGACACGAATGCGTCGTGGACTTCATCCACGTCCAGTACAGCTGGTTCAACTTCCCCGTCTTCAACGTGGCGGACAGCGCGATCACCATCGGGGCGGCGGGGTGGATCGGCCTCCTTGCGATGGACATGATCCGGCGCCGTGCGTCCTCGCGAAACCCATGATCGGGCGGCGTGCGTCCTCGGGAAGCCGATTCGACATGAGTGGACTCATCGCCCGGCAGGGCGACCTCGCCGTCGGTCCCGGGACCCGTGTGACCCTGCACTTCTCGATCCAACTGGCGACCGGCGAAGAGATCGACACCACCCGGCGCGGCAGGCCGGCGGTTTTCGCCGTGGGCGATGGCAATCTGCCCGAGGGATTCGAGAGGGCCCTGCTCGGTTTGCGTCCCGGCGACGACGAACGCATTCCCATCGCCCCGGCCGACGGCTTTGGCCTACGCAAAAAAGCGAATATTCGCACGCTGCCGAAGGACAATTTCCCTAACGCTGGCGACCTGGTTCCGGGGATGATGATCGCGTTTGCGGCGACGGGATCGGCATCGGGCGAACTCCCCGGCGTGGTGACATCGGCCTCGTCGGACACCGTGATGGTGGATTTCAACCACCCGTTGGCCGGCCGGGACCTGGTATTCGATGTAACCATCCTGAAGGTGGAGGCCGTCTAGGAATTCCGCGCCGTGCTCGATGTGAGGACGGCCATGCAGTACCTGAATCAACGCCCTTTGGCCCGATCGGCCGCTCGCCTTTCTACCGGCAAACGCGAATGCGCCTCGCCACCCAAGGCGGTCGCGTTTTCGCTGATCGAGGTCATGGTGGCACTCGCCATCGTCGCGATCCTGTTGGCGTTGGCGGTGCCCGTCTACCAGGGATACAGCGTTAGAGCCTACCGGACACAGGCCCAGGCGGACCTGCTGCGCTGTGCCCAGGGGATGGAACGACACGCCGCGCTAACCATGGGGTATGGCGACGCCGTGGATGGCAACGGCGACGGCGTTGGCGATCGATCCACGGGACCGGTGTCCGGCAACCTTTGCCGAGTCGCCTCGTCGCACTACCGGATATCGGTCCGAGCCGCGGACGCGGCGCGATTCGTGCTGCGGGCGGAGGCGTCGAGCGCGTCGAGCCCCGTGGGGTCCGACGGCGCGTTGGAGCTGGATTCGACCGGCGAGCGGCGCTGGGACCGCAACGGCGATGGGGACTTCGGCGACGAAGGCGAGCGCAGTTGGGACCCATGATGCGGGGCTATTCGTTGGTGGAGCTTCTGGTGGCCATCGCCGTGATCGGCTTGGGCGCGCTGGGTGCTGCCGGACTGCAATTGGCGAACGCCAAGAACACGCGAATCGCGTTGGAGCGGACGACCGCGGTGATGCTGGCGCAAGACATGGCCGAGCGACTGCGCGCCAACCCGTCGGGGGACTATCTCGGTGTGGCCGAGGGCATGGGGCCAGGGGGTTTCGTGAACTGCCTGGCCACGAACTGTGCGCCGAACGAACTGGAACGCTTCGATGTCGCGGTATGGAAGTGCTCGCTGGGTCGTTGGGCCGAGGAGGGTGCATGTCGTTCCGCGAGGGCGGCCGGGGCGCTTCCCTCCCGGGCGTGGCAGCCGGGGCTCCCGCTGGGTGACGGCACGGTGGAATGGGGCTCCGATGGCGAGTTCACGGTCGCCGTGTCGTGGCAATCTGCCGGCGTGCAGCATGCATCCGTCGGCGGGCGTCGCTAGGGAGCATGCGATGCGCAAGAGCCGTGGTTTCACGATGCTGGAACTCTTGATTGCCGCGGCGCTGGGCCTGCTGTTGATCGCAGCGCTGGTTCAGCTTCTTGCAGGGAGCAGCCGTGGAAACGCCGAGTTGTCGGGGCAAGCACGTCTGCAGGAATCCGCCCGGCATGCGGTGGCCATCTTGTCTCGCTCGGCGCGCAACGCGGGATACCTCGGCTGTGGTGGCCGAGGCCAGCTCGTCAATGGACTCAACGGGGAATGGCGGCGAATCGCCGAGTTCGACCTGTCGCGACCGGTCGAAGGCTTTGATGGCAGCGGCGAGGGCTGGAGTCCGTCGCTCGATGTGCTGCCGACCGACGGCGGCGCAGGGCTCGCCTTTGCCGGCAACCGCATCGACCCGGGTCGCCTCCGGACCGGCAGCGACGTGGTGGTGTTTCGGCGTCTGGAAGCACCCGGATGGCCGCTTGCGCGACAGCTCTCGACGGCGGCGGATGCGGTCACGCTGGGGTCGGAGGATCCCCTGGTCGCCGTTGACGACCGATTCGCACTCGAAGCCGACGACTTCGTGGCGGTCAGCGACTGCCGGCAGTCCGCGCTGTTCCGCATCGGCGCGGTCACGACGATCGGGCGAGCCGCCACGTTGGGCCGCGCGGCCCAAAGCGGTCCGTTCGGCAATCGGGCCGGCCAGTTGCTGTCGTCTGGCGATCAGCCGTACGGCGACGGCAGCGGCCCGGCGGGCGCGACCGTTGCGCGGATCGTCACACAGATCTACTTCATTGCACGGGGTGCCGGCGCGAACAACCGGGGAGGCGCCGTGTGGTCGCTGTGGCGGAAATCGGGTGCGGATCGACCCGTGGAACTGGTACAGGGCGTGGAAGACCTGCAGGTCCTGTTTGGCGTCGACCTGTCGCCTGACGACGACATCGACGCGCCCCATCGCTACGTGCGCGCGAATGGGATTGCCGGCGGCGCCGTTCGTGCGGTGCATTTCGTGGCAACGGTGTCGAGCGTCGACGTCGTGACGTCAGACGAACGCGTCCTGCGGCGCGGCTTTGCCTGGACGGTGGCCTTGCGGAACGGATGACCAGGCTTGGTTCAACGGGCGTCGGAGGGCGACGCGACCGCCAGGACGGTATCGTCCTGTTCCTGGGCTTGGCGGTGCTGTTGGCAATCGCGGTGGGCGGGTTGTCGGGCGCGTACACCACGACCCTTGAGCTGCGCATGTCGCGGAACAGTCACGACATGACCGTCGCCTTTCAAGCGGCCGAGGCGGCGCTCGTGGAGGCCGAAGCCTGGCTCGAAGTCAACGGCGACCCGACGGGCGGTTCCCGGGCGGACCTGATCCCGAGCCCCGTGTACGGCGACGTCGCGGGCTGGCGAAGCCGCTCCTCGTGGACGACCTACGGCAGGACTGCGCAGACGTCATTGCCCGGCGTGACCGAGTCGCCGCGCGTTCTCGTCGAGTGGCTGACGACGTTCGGGGACGATGCCGCCGTGCCGCCGGTTCCCGTGGTCGACGTGTTCCGTATCACGGCGGTCGGTTTCGGGTTTAGCCGGAATACCACGACGTGGCTGCAAAGCACCTTTGCGCGGGCACGTGACCCGGCGGACAGTGATCTCACCGGTCGACTGTCCTGGACCGAGTTGGCGCCATGACTCCCGTACGGCCGGCCATGGGACATGGAACAGAGGTGGCGTTTGTTGTCCGGCGGCGCCGCCTCCCGGCGCGCGCTGGCGGGCGCGTTGGATGATTCCCGAAGCGAGACTAAGGGGCGGCCGCGAGGCGGTCGCGTCGCGCATGCCGCGTTCAGCAGGAAACGGGGCGTCCGTCGGCATCTTCGACGATGCCGTCGCCATCGCTGTCGCGGCTCACTCGTACCCGGCCCTGGGCGTTGACGATGAGTTGGCGGGCGTTTTGGGCATCGCCATCCGTCGGGCAAACGAGCATGTTGCCGGGTTGCCAGTCGGTGGTACCGTCGGGCCGCATCGACAGCGAACTGCGGTTGCCGAAGGATCGCCAGCGCGCGCGGTATCCGGCCGGCAATGGCTGCAGTCGTTGCAGGACTTCCTCGCCGCCGTCGCGGACGCCGTTGGCATTGCCGTCGAGGAATACGGTCGCGCCTTCGTGCCAGCTGTCGCGCCGCCCGCACGTCTCGCCGGCCCCGGGGCACAGGGTTGCCGTCGTGCGAAGGGAGATTGCCTGGTAGCGGGTGAACTGGATCGCCCGCGACAGCTGCTCGATCGCCGCGTCGGCCTTCGCCCGGTTCAGCAGCCCGGAAATCCCGGGGATGGCCGTGCCGACGAGCACCGCGGCAATGGCAAGCGTGGTCAGCAATTCGCTAACGGTAAGTCCGTTCTGGGTTCGCGGGGCGGGCATGGGATGGCTCCATCGGCGAACCCATATGGTGCGTGGTGTTGGCCGGGTGCCGCTATGGGCAATGGCTGAATCGCGCGTAGGTTTCCGACCCGGATCTGGGCATCGTGGGGGCGCTACGAGGGATTTGGCGGGTCTTCGGCCCTACGCTGGATGGTGAGGGGTGGCGGTGCTTCGGGACGACCTAGCAGTCCGAAACTCACCAGGTTGAGCCAGGTTCGTTCGCGGTTGTCCACGATCTTCTGCAGGATCAGCTGACCCTCTTCGTCGAACGCGTGGTAGTTGGGGAAGTTGAGTGCAAGAACCTCGAGCGCGTCGTTGGCGGCGTCGTTGAGACCGAGCTGCCAGTTCGCTTCGATGAGCACCGCGAGAGCGTCTGCAACCGCGGTCGTCTGGGAGAAGTTCTCGATGACGTAGCGGGCCCGATTGGCGGCGGCCACGAAGGCATCGCGGCCGAGGTAGTAGGTCGCGATATTCAGTTCGTTGGTGGCGAGGACGTCGCGGATGTAGATCATGCGCTGCCGGCTGTCCTTCGCATACATGCTGGAGGGGAACTGGGTGACGAGGTCGTTGAAGAAAACGAACGCCTGCTTCATGTTGGTAATATCCCGACGCGAGATATCGGTTCCAAGGAACCGGCGGAATATGCCGCTGTCCCGGGCCAGCGAACTCAAACCGCGCATGTAGTAGGCGTAGTCCACGTTTGGATGCTGCGGATGCAGGCGGATGAACCGGTCCGCGGCAGCCTGGGCGGCATCGTGGTCACCCATCATGTGATTGGCGAAGACCAATTCCAGCTGGGCTTGTTCGGCGTAGCTGCCGACCGGAAAACGGGCTTCCAGGCGCTGTAGCCGGGTAATGCTCTCGCTGTAGTTGCCGGACCGAAGGCTCTGCTGGGCGCTGGTGTAGAGGGCTTGCTGGTTCGCCTCGGCGGACCCATCGAAGTCGTCCTCGTCGTCCTTGCCGCCGAACAAGGCACATCCCGACATGGTGGCGACGAGCGCGACGGTGCCGGCGCTGCGGCGCAATCGTGCGGGTCGATCAGCGCAGAGGCCGGTCAGTCGTCTTGGGACGGGTTGGGATCGGGGTCCGGGGAGGATCATTCGTTGGGAGTCGACGTGTCTCCTGACGCGTAGCGCTATCGTAGCAGTCCCCTCGGCGCTATGCTCGGTCGGAAGAGCGCTTGTTGGGTGTCCGGATTGTGGATGGGTCATTCGCATGGGCCGTTGGTCGATAGCTGACGCCGTCTGGCGGCATGGTTGATCCGCAACGTCCCCCGCCCGCCATCATCGAGTTGGACGCCATCGTGCCCGAGGAGTTCAACGGCCGGCGGCTGGATTGGGCGGCAACCCAACTGTTCGATGACCGGGACGACGACGCGCCGGTCGTCTCGCGTTCGGAAATAACGCGATGGATCCGCGCCGGTCTGGTGTCGCTCGACGGACACTCGGTGAAACCGAAGACGACGGTTGCAGCAGGCCAGCGGATTCGCCTGCGCGCCGAACGGCCGCCGCGATTCCAGTGGAGCGCAGCGGAGGACCTGGAGTTTCGCATCGTCTACGAGGACGCGAGCATCCTCGTCGTGGACAAACCCGCCGGTCTCGTGGTCCATCCGGGCGCGGGCAACCCCCGAGGGACGTTGGTCAATGGCTTGCTGCGCCATCGTCCGGCGCTTGGGGACCTGCCCCGCGCCGGGCTGATGCAGCGTCTCGACAAGGACACCAGCGGCCTGATGGTCGTGGCTGCGAATGAAAGGAGTCTCAAGAAACTGGTTGACGACATGCAGGCGCGCCGAATCGGACGTACCTACCGGGCGGTGGCGGAGGGCGTGTTGGTCGCGGGTCGACGGATCGACCTCGCCGTCGGCCGGGATCCGCGAAACCGGCTGCGCCAGAAGGTCCGGGACGACGGCCGTCCGGCGGTCACCCACGTGGCCGTAGTCGCGCGCTTCGCGGCCCACACGTTGGTGGAGGCCCGCTTGGAGACCGGCCGAACACACCAGATTCGTGTTCACATGGCGGCCATCGGGCACCCGCTGGTCGGCGATTCGCGCTATGGCGCCCGGCGCGTGGTGCCGCCGGGCGCGTCGGAGGCCGCGACGAGCTTCGTGCGGAACTTTCCCCGCCAGGCGCTTCATGCCTGCAAACTCACGTTGGCACATCCGGATCGCGGCGACGAACTGACGTTCGATTCCGAGCCTCCTGGAGACATGCAGTGTTTGGTGCAGGCGCTCAGAAGCTGATCGAGCCCGATTGGGTTGCGTCCTCCAACATTCGCGCGTTGGTGACGACGCGTCACGGCGGATCGAGCAAGCGCCCCTTCGATTCGTTCAACCTGGCTTTTCACGTTGGCGACGACCCGCAGATCGTGCTCGGAAACCGGGCTCGTCTGCGTGCCATCACCGGGATCGACGACATGCAGTGGCTTGACCAGGAACACGGGCGGCGGGTCGTGGCGGCGACCCCGGCGACGGCGAATGGCCCACCGGTCACTGCGGATGCGTCGTACACGGTTGCATCGAACGTGGCGTTGGCGGTCCTGGTCGCCGACTGCGTTCCGCTTCTGCTTGCTGCGGACGACGGTTCGGTGGTGGCCGCGGTGCATTGCGGTTGGCGGGGCACCGTCTCCGGTGTCGTCGAAGCCGCCGTCGGTGCGCTGCACATCTCGCCGGATCGGGTGCTGGCCTGGCTTGGACCCGGCATCTGCCAGCGCTGCTACCCGGTCGGAGACATCGTCCATGATGCCCTCGACGCCGGCGAACGGGCCCTCGCTCTCGCGGTCGATGAAGACAGCGGCGACCAACCCAGATGGCGAATGGACTTGCCCGCGCTGGTCGCGCATCGCCTGCGATGCTGCGGGGTCTGCCGGGTCTTTCCATCAGCGCTTTGCACCGCCTGCGACGATCAGTTCTACTCCTACCGCCGGGACGGATCGACGGGCCGCATGGCGGCGTTGATCTGGCGTGTATCGAACGCGTAGAGGTCACCCCTTTGTGTCCCGTGAGTGAATCGAACTAGGGGCGCCCGCGATGGATTGGATCGACTATCCGCTTGCCGGAACACCGTTCGGCACCGCGCTTGTCGTGTGCCCGATCCTTGCTGCCGCAGCGTGGGTGTTGTCGCTACTCACGCGGGAGGTCGTCTGGGTGGATCGGGCGTGGTCGATCTGCCCGCCCGTCTATTGCCTGATCGTCGTCGTCGAGACGGGCTTCGACTCCATGCGTCTCAACCTGATGGCCCTGCTAGTGACGCTTTGGGGCGTGCGCCTCACCTACAACTTCGCCCGCAAGGGCGGGTTCAAGAAAGGCGGGGAGGACTACCGCTGGGGGCACGTGCGCGAGAAAGTCGGTCCGGTCGTTTTCCAGATCCTGAACATAACGTTCATCGCCCCGGGACAGATGCTTCTCATCTGGCTGTTCACGTCCCCGATACACCAGGCCTGGCGGTTCCAGGAGGCGGGGCTCAACGGGCTCGACCTCTTGGCCGCCGCCCTCTTTGTCGTGTTTCTCGTCGGCGAGGCCGTGGCCGATGAGCAGATGTGGACTTTCCAGCGGGACAAGAAGCGACGGCTGGCCGCCGGCGAGCCGGTTGCCGAACCGTTTGTCACCACGGGCCTGTTCCGCTACTGCCGTCACCCGAATTTCCTCTGCGAGCTTGGCATGTGGTGGACGTTCTACCTGTTCGCGGTGGCGGCCTCCGGCGAGTGGCTGCACTGGACCGCGCTCGGGTTCATCGCGCTGACGGCGCAGTTCATTGCATCGATGCGCATGGGGGAGTCGATTTCGGCGGCGAAGTATCCCGGCTACCGGGCCTACCAGGCCACGACGCCGGCCCTGATCCCCCTACGCTGGCGCCAACGCACGGGTCCGTAGGGGGGACCCTTGCGGTCGGCCGGGAAAAACCGCACGGCGTGGCGTTGGCGCGCCGGCCGGGGACAAGCCACGCCCGGGTTGGTGCGCAACCGGGCTGGTATAGTACGCGCCCCTTTTTCGATGTGATGCATGATGACCGAACGCCTGAGTGGCGGCGAGATGCTAATTCGCGCACTGCAGGACGAGGGTGTCGAGTACGTGTTCGGCTACCCCGGCGGTGCCGTGCTGCACATCTACGACGCGATCTTCAAGCAGCAGCGGATCGAGCACATCCTCGTCCGCCACGAACAGGCTGCGACGCACATGGCGGACGGCTATGCGCGTTCCACGGGAAAGCCGGGGGTGGTGCTGGTCACATCGGGGCCCGGCGCGACGAACGCCGTCACGGGAATCGCCACCGCGTACATGGACTCGACTCCCATCGTCGTGATTTCGGGCCAGGTCGCCAACGATTTCATCGGCAGCGATGCCTTCCAGGAGACGGACATGGTCGGCGTGTCCCGTCCGGTGGTGAAGCATAGCTATCTCGTGCGAAGTGCCGCCGAGATACCCCGGATCGTCAAGGAGGCGTTCTACATCGCCTGTTCCGGACGACCCGGCCCGGTGGTGATCGATGTTCCGAAGGACACCACCGATCCGAGCGTCTTCTTCGACTACGAATACCCGAAGTCCGTGTCGCTGCGGTCGTACTCGCCCTCGACGCGGGGCCATAGCGGCCAGATCAGGAAGGCGGCCAACGCGCTCTTGGCGGCCAAGCGACCGGTCATCTATACGGGCGGCGGCGTTATTCAGGGCGATGCGGCCGCCGAACTGACGAAGCTCGCCCGGCGGCTCGAGTTCCCGGTCACCAACACGCTGATGGGGCTCGGCGGTTTTCCGGGCGACGCCGAGCAGTTTCTCGGCATGCTGGGGATGCACGGCACCTTCGAAGCGAACATGGCCATGCACCACGCGGATCTCATCTTCGCCGTCGGTGCCCGCTTCGACGACCGGGTGACCAACAATCCCGCGAAGTTCGCGCCCGACGCGACGATCGTGCATCTCGACATCGATCCGGCGTCCATTTCGAAGATCATCAACGCCGACATTCCCATCGTCGGACCCGCCGGCCGCGTGCTTGCGGAGATCGACCGCGTGATCGAGGCCAAGCTGGGCGAGGATCCCGAGGCCCTCGACAAGCGTGCGCTTGGCGATTGGTGGCGTCGTATCCACGGCTGGCGCAAGCAACACGGTCTCGATCATGACCAGCGCCATCGCCAGGGCCTGAACGGCTCGCTGCTACCCCAGCAGGTCGTGCAGTCGGTCTACCGGGCGACGAAGGGGCAAGCGTTCGTCACCAGCGACGTCGGCCAACATCAGATGTTCGCGGCCCAGTACTACAAGTTCGATTCCCCGCGTCGCTGGATCAACAGCGGCGGGCTCGGGACCATGGGATTCGGGTTGCCGGCGGCGATGGGTGTGCAGTTTGCCCACCCCGGCGCGGTCGTCGCCTGCATCACCGGGGAAGGCAGCTTCATGATGAACATGCAGGAGCTTTCCACCTGCATGCAGTACGCGCTGCCCATCAAGGTCATCAACCTGAACAACCAGGCGCTGGGCATGGTCAAGCAATGGCAGGACATGCAGTACGGCGGCCGCCATTCCCACAGCACCTACCGGGACGCGTTGCCGGACTTCACGGCACTCACCGAGTCGTTCGGCCACGTTGCCTATCGCATCGACCACTTGGACGAACTCGACGATGCGATGGCCGACGTCTTCGGCGCCAAGCACCGCGATGACCTGGTCTTTGTCGACGCCCACATCGACCCGGAGGAGCATGTCTATCCCATGGCGATCAAGGGCGGCGCGATGAACGACATGGTGCTCGAGCGCGTCGACGGACGCGACGACATCCGCGACGATCTCTAGCGGCGGCCCCAGGTAGGACGCGTGATGATGACAATACGGCATCGAAACTTGGCTCGAGTGAGAGCCTTTTGCCGCGGTCAATGGATATAGGACCCCGGGACCGTCTGATGCGCCGCCTGCTCGCCATCCTGCTCGAGAACGAAGCCGGTGCCCTGTCCCGGGTGATCGGCCTGTTCGCGCAGCGGAACTACAATATCGAGACGCTCAACGTCGCGCCCACCGAGGACGAGACGCTGTCCCGCGTGACGCTGTCGACCACCGGTGACGAGAACCGGATCGAGCAGATCACCAAGCATCTCAACCGGTTGATCGAGGTCGTCAAGGTGGTGGATCTCACCGACGGCGACCACCTCGAACGGGAACTGATGCTGATCAAGGTGCGTGCCGTCGGGGCCCTGCGCGAGGAGGTCAAGCGCTGTTGCGATATCTTCCGGGGCCAGGTGATCGACGTGACCAACGATGCCTACACGATCCAGCTCACGGGGACGTCGGAGAAGCTCGACGCGTTCATCCGCGCCTTGGGCGAGACCGCTGTTCTCGAGGTGGTGCGTTCCGGCGTGTCGGGCATCGGGCGCGCGGACAAGATACTGAGTTTGTAGACAACCGGGGAGGACCGATGCAGGTCTACTACGACAAGGATGCCGATCTATCCATCATCCAGAAGATGAACGTGGCGGTGATCGGCTACGGGTCCCAGGGCCACGCCCACGCGAACAACCTGCGCGACTCCGGCGTTGCGGTGACAGTCGGTCTGCGTCCGGGGTCCGGCTCGTGGACCAAGGCGGAGAACGCGGGCTTCGACGTCAAACCGGTGGCCCAGGCAGCGACCGGCGCGGACCTGGTCATGATGCTGACCCCCGACGAGCACCAGCAGCGGATCTACACCGAGCAAGTCGAGCCGAACCTGAAGGAGGGGGCGGCGATCGCCTTTGCGCACGGCTTCAACATCCACTTCCAGTTGATCGAGCCGCGTCAAGACCTGGACGTAATCATGATCGCGCCCAAGGGTCCCGGCCACACCGTGCGTTCCACCTACGTCGAAGGGGGCGGCGTGCCATCCCTCATTGCCATCGGCCAAGACGCCAGCGGTTTGGCGAAGAACATCGCGCTGTCCTACGCCAGCGCCAACGGCGGCGGGCGTGCGGGCATCATCGAGACCTCCTTCCGCGAAGAAACCGAGACCGACCTCTTCGGCGAGCAGACGGTCCTTTGCGGCGGAGCTGCGGCGCTGGTCACCGCTGGATTCGAGACGCTCGTGGAGGCTGGCTACGCCCCGGAGATGGCCTACTTCGAGTGCCTGCACGAGTTGAAACTGATCGTCGACTTCTTCTACGAAGGTGGCATCAGCAACATGTGGTACACGGTTTCCAACACGGCGGAGTACGGCGGACTGACGCGGGGCTCGCGCATCGTCACGCAGGAGACCAAGGCCGAGATGCGCCGCATCCTCGACGAGATCCAGTCCGGCAAGTTCGCCCGCGAGTTCGTTACCGAGAACCAGGCGGGCGCGCCCACGATCAAGGCCATGCGCCGCCAGAGCCAGGCCCACGCCATCGAGGAGGTCGGCGCCAACCTGCGCGCCATGATGCCCTGGATCGAAGCCAACAAGCTGGTCGACAAGTCCAAGAATTGATCCGTGCCAACGCACCGGCGTTGACGCGTGGCGAAGGGGCTTGCCCCTCCCGAGCCGCCCGACCCGTTGGCGGGTAGGGGGCGGCGTTGTCCCGTCCCGAAGCCGATTGGTTCGCACCGATCTGGGCGAGGGCAGGGGTCGCCCCTACGCGTCCTGCCCCGTCAAGGGCTACAATCCGGCCACGTGAATCCGAGTACCGGTCATGGCCAAGACTCAACCGGAGGAAGGCGACGACGACGTCCATCAACTGGACCCCGGTGATCGCCTGCGTCGTCGGGGCGTCTACCTGCTGCCCAACCTGATTACCACGGGGGCCCTCTTCGCCGGCTTCTTCGCCATCGTCGCGGGGATGAGCGGCAACTTCGTTGCGGCTGCGTTGGCGATCTACAGCGCGTTCGTCCTGGATACCCTGGACGGTCGCGTGGCCCGATGGACCCGGTCCGAGAGCGAGTTCGGTGCCGAATACGACAGCCTGTCGGACATGGTGGCGTTCGGTGTGGCGCCGGCACTCGTGGCGTTCACCTGGGCGTTGTCCGACTTGGGCCAGGTGGGTTGGGTGGTCGCGTTCATCTACATGGCCTGCGCGGGCTTGAGGCTGGCGCGGTTCAACACCAAGGGCGACAACACGACCTTCACCGGACTCGCGAGTCCGTCGGCCGCCGCGATTATCGCGAGCGCCGTGTGGATCTGGAGCACGCCGGGCGAAGCGGCGGGCCTCGTCGCCTCGGTGGGGATGGCGGTGATCACCGCCGTGGTCGGTCTGTTGATGGTCTCGCAGTTCACCTACTTCTCGCCTAAGACGCTGGATCTCAAGGGACGCCAGCCGTTCCTCGTCCTGGTCGCCATCGTCTTGGTTTTCGCCGTCATCTTCGCGCATCCGCCGCTTGTTCTGCTGGTCTGCTTTGCCGCCTACGCGTTGTCAGGGCCGGCGATGTACCTGTGGAATCGATATCGTGGCGGGAACGGCACGATGTGAACTGCGTCCAAGTAACCGAACGAACCTGGAAAATCCGCCATGCTGATCAAACGCCCACCCGACATCCGACCCTCAGAGATCACCCCTGAGCACGTCTATCGTTCCCGACGCCGGTTCATGCGGGAATCGCTGGCGGTCGCCGCAGGGGCGGGAACGGCAACGCTTCTCGGTCCGTCGGCGGCGGCATTGCCCGCCGAGTGGCTGTCGGCGCGTGAAGTGATGCCCGGCGAGCCCATCGGCGAGCAGATGACTTCGGAACGCGATGCCACGGGCTACAACAATTTCTACGAGTTCGGCACCGACAAGGAAGACCCCGCCAAGTATGCGCACGAAATGACGGTGGATCCCTGGTCCGTCAACGTGACGGGCGAGGTTGCGAAGCCGGGCAAGATCGGGCTCGAGGACATGCTCGCAGGCATCGATCTCGAGGAGCGCATCTATCGTCTGCGCTGCGTGGAGGCCTGGTCGATGGTGATCCCCTGGATCGGCTTCCCGGTGAAGAAGATGATCGACAAGTTCGAGCCCACGAGCGACGCCAAGTACGTCGAGTTCAAGACCTTGCACCGACCGTCCGAGATGCGCGGCCAACGCTCGTTCTTCTCGAATATCGACTGGCCCTACGTCGAGGGGCTGCGCCTGGACGAGGCCAACCACCCGTTGGCGATCTTCGCGGTGGGCATGTACGGCAAGCTGCTGCCGAATCAGAACGGGGCGCCGATCCGGCTCGTTGTGCCCTGGAAGTACGGCTTCAAGAGCATCAAGTCCATCGTCGAGATCCGCCTCACCAAGCGCCAGCCGAAGAACACCTGGAACGTATTGCAGCCGCAGGAATACGGGTTCTACGCCAACGTCAATCCCAACGTGGATCACCCGCGTTGGAGCCAGGCATCCGAGCGGCGTTTCCCGACCACGATCTTCAACCCGAACCGCATCGCGACCCGCATGTTCAACGGCTACGACGAGGTCGCGCCGCTCTACAAGGGATTGGATCTCACGCGCTACTACTGAGCGTAGGTCGGCCATGGCGCCGGGGCGAAGCAGACTTCAAGCCACTCGGCTCCTAAAGCCGGTGGTGTTCTGCCTTCTGGCAGTTCCGCTAGCGCTCCTGGGACTCGATTTGTGGCGCGAGTTCCAAGTGCCGGGGAGCGGCTTCGGACCGGACCCTGGCGAGGAAATCGTCCACCACCTCGGCAGTTGGGCACTGCGTATTCTGCTCGTGACCCTGGCCGTGTCACCCGCCTCTCGGGTGTTCCGCACGCCCCAGCTTGTCCGTTATCGCCGCATGGCGGGGCTGTGGGCGTTTACGTACGTCGTACTTCACTTCAGCGCCTACGTCTGGCTGCTTGGCGGCTTCGCCTTGGAAACCCTGGCTGGCGACATCGTCAAACGTCCCTACATCACGGTGGGTTTTCTCGCGCTGTTGATGCTGATTCCGCTGGCCATCACGTCGACGCGGCGCTGGCAACGACGGCTCGGTCGACGATGGAAGACGCTGCATCGGTTGGTCTACCCGGCGGCCATCGCGGCGTGGACGCATCTCCTATGGCTGTCGAAGGGCGGCTTCATGGATCCGTTCGTTTACGGCCTGGTCCTGGTGCTGCTGTTCGGCGAGCGGATAGTGGTTAGAATCCGCAAGCAGCGGCGGGCGGCGGTCAACGCAGCTTAAGGGGGGCACATCAAGGAACCGAGCTACTGGCGCGACAACCTGCGCCTGGTCGCGATCTGCCTCGTCGTCTGGTTCGCCGTTTCCTTCGGTTGCGGCATTTTCCTGGTCGACTTCCTCAACCAGTTCACTTTCGCGGGCTTCCAACTCGGGTTCTGGTTCGCCCAGCAGGGCAGCATCTACACGTTCGTGGTCCTGATCTTCGTGTACGCGGCGTGCATCGCCCGAATCGATCGGAAGTACAAGGTCGACGAAGAACCCGATGAGTCTTGAAACGCTGACCTACGTCGTCGTGGGGCTGTCCTTCGCGCTCTACGTCGGCATCGCCTTCTGGTCGACGGCCCGTAGCACGGGGGATTTCTACGTCGCGGGCAAGCATGTCCACCCGGTCGCCAACGGCATGGCGACGGCGGCGGATTGGATGTCGGCGGCCTCGTTCATTTCCATGGCGGGACTGATCGCTTTCATGGGCTACGACGGCGCGGTCTACCTGATGGGCTGGACCGGCGGCTATGTCCTGCTTGCGCTGCTGCTCGCCCCGTACCTGCGCAAGTTCGGCAAATTCACGGTCCCCGAGTTCATCGGCGAGCGCTACGCCTCGGATACCGCGCGGGTCGTGGCCGTCCTCTGTCTAATCGTGATCTCGTTCACCTACGTTGCCGGACAGATGCGCGGCGTCGGGATCGTGTTTTCGCGGTTTCTGGGCCTTTCGATCGGCCCGGGACTGGCGGTTGGCATGATCGTGGTCGGCGTGTATGCGGTGCTTGGCGGGATGCGGGGCATCACCTATACCCAGGTGGCGCAGTACTGCGTGCTCATATTCGCCTACACGGTCCCGGCGGTGTTCATTTCGCTGCAGGTCACCGGGGTCGCGTTGCCGCAGATCGCCTTCGGGAGCGAAGTCGCGGAAGGCGGCGGGTACCTGCTCGCGAAGTTGGATCAGATCGTGACCGATCTCGGCTTTGCGGAATACACGGACGGCACCAAGAGCCGTATCGACGTCCTCTTCATCACCCTGGCATTGATGGTCGGCACGGCGGGTCTGCCCCATGTCATCGTCCGCTTTTTCACCGTCCCCAAGGTCCGTGATGCAAGGACATCCGCAGGTTGGGCGTTACTGTTCATTGCGATTCTCTATACCACGGCACCCGCGGTCGGCGCGTTGGCGAGGCTTAACCTGACGACCACGATCCAGGCCGGTCCGGTCGGTGAGGAGACAGCGAACCTCGCCTACGAGGAACGACCGCGCTGGTTCCAGACCTGGGAAGAGACCGGATTGGTGAGTTTCGAAGACAAGAACGGGGACGGGCGCATCCAGTACTACAACGACGCCAACCCGGAATTCGCCGAGACGGCGGCGGGCTACGGCTGGGCGGGCAACGAACTCACCGTGGACCGGGACATCATCGTGCTCGCCAACCCGGAGATTGCGGGCCTGCCGGATTGGGTAATCGCCCTCGTGGCGGCCGGCGGGATTGCGGCGGCGCTGTCGACGGCTGCGGGGCTCCTGCTGGTGATCTCCGCGGCGGTCTCCCACGACATCATGAAGGGCGTCCTGTTCCCCAGGATCACCGAACGCCAGGAACTGTTGGCAGGTCGTATCAGCGCAAGCGTCGCGATCGTGCTTGCCGGCTACCTGGGCTACAACCCACCGGGATTCGTCGCCCAGGTCGTCGCACTGGCATTCGGGCTTGCGGCGTCGTCGTTGTTTCCCGTTATCTTGATGGGGATCTTCTCGGTGCGGATGAACAAGCAAGGGGCGATCGCCGGCATGCTGACCGGCCTTCTGTTCACCTTGGGCTACATCATCTACTTCAAGGGAATCTTCATCGGGCCGTTCGCCGAGAATGTGCCAGAGAACTGGCTGTTTGGAATCTCCCCCGAGGGCATTGGCAGCATCGGCATGTTGATCAACTTCGCGGTGGCGATTACCGTGAGCCAATTCACTGCCAAGCCGCCCGACGAGGTTCAGGCCCTGGTACAGCGGATTAGGGTTCCCCGATGAGGAGTACGACGATGAGCGCGTCACTAGCCAGCGAGAAATGTCAGGTCTGCCGACCGGACAGTCCCACCGTCACGCCCGACGAGGCAAGAGGCTTGCTCGCGGATCTGCCGGGTTGGGAGATCGTCGTGCGCGATGGCATGGATCAGCTGTCCGGCGATTTCGAGTTCGCCAATTTCGCCGAGGCGTTGGCGTTCACCAACCGCGTCGGCGCGCTTGCCGAGGAGGCGGACCATCACCCGGCGATCACCACCGAGTGGGGCCGGGTGAACGTGCGCTGGTGGACGCACTCGATCGGCGGGCTGCACCGCAACGATTTCATCATGGCGGCACGAGCTAGCTCGGCGGCGTAGCCCTTGACGCGATCGACGGCCTGCGTAGCGGCCTGCAGCTTAGCGCCACAAACCCGTTGCATTTCGGCACCGCGTTTTGCCCCCCTCCAAGCCGCCGCGCTGGTCCCGTCCGACCTCTCGGCTTGCGCCAAGAAGTCCGACAGGCTGCTTAGGCAACGTCGTGGCGGTTGAACATCGAGTCCCGAATGACATCGAGGGTGCCTTCGACCCTCCCGAGGCGCTCGCGTAAATGCACTTCAAGCTGGTTGATGCGTTCGGTCAGCTTCGCCTCGACCTCGTTGATGCGTTCGGTGAGCTTCGCCTCGACCTCGTTGATGCGTTCGGTGAGCTTCGCGTCGACCTCGTTGATGCGTTCGGTGAGCTTCGCCTCGACCTCGTTGATGCGTTCTTCGAGTCGATACACATGCGCGCGCAACTCTTTGATTTCCGCTCGTATGGAGCGATTCGAGGTGGCGATCGCGACCAGGATGGCGATGCCGGTGCCAATGATGGTCCAAGCTTCCGCCGTCATGAGAAACTCCTTCAACTGCATCTCGATGGCCTATATCTTGAAGCGGTTGCACGACGGGTAGAATAGGAATTCGCCACGGCGCGTTGTAGGAAATCCACGACACCGACTGTAGGCCAATGACGCCAAAAGCGCCAATCGTCCACGCCTGTTCGACCTATTGCAGACCACGAAATGACCCAGCCAGCCACTTCCAACCCGGTATTGCGCCTCGACATTGCGTCGCCAGGCAGGACGGTTGGCGAGAACATCGAACTGGCGACGTTGGCCGAGGAGGCTGGATGGCGGGGATTCTGGGTTGCCGAGACGACGGGTGGCGATGCCGTTGCCACGGCGGCGGCGGTCGCCGCTCGGCTCCAGTCGAGCCGAATCGGTACCGCGATCGTACCCATGCAGACCCGCGATCCTCTGCTGCTCGCGATGGCGGCGACCTCCCTCGGCCAGGTGGCGCCCGGGGGCTTCGTGCTTGGGCTCGGCACCAGCACGCCTCTCATCGTCGAGGATTGGCACGCCACGCCGTGGGGTTCTTCGCCACTTGAACTGACCCGGGAGTGCGTCACCCTCGTGCGTCGTTTCCTGGCCGGTGAACGGGTCACGACGGAGGCGGGGCGCTGGCGCTACCGGCGCGCCCAACTGGCAGCCCGGCCCGCCCACGAAACGCCGGTCTACCTGGCCGCGCTCAACGACCGCATGCTTGAACTTGCCGGCGAGATTGCCGACGGCGTCATACTCAATTTCGTGACCCTCGCCGACGTGGCCCATGCGAGACGACGGGTTGCGGCGGGCGCGGCGCGGGCGGGTCGCGATCTTGCGAGCTTCGAGTTCATGGTTTTCTTCCGCGCGACGGTTACCGATGACTACGATCAGGTTCGTCAACGCTACCAACGGGAGTTGTTCACCTACGTCATGGCGCCTGTCTATCAGCGCATGTTCGCCCGGGAGGGCTACGGGGAGGCCTGCGTGGAGATCCAGGAACTGTGGCGTGCGGGCGAGCGCGAGCGTGCCCTTGACAGCATTCCGCCGGCATTGATCCGGGATCGCACGCTGATCGGCGATGCGGCGGAGATTCGCGAACGGCTTAGCGCCTATGGCGCCGCCGGGGTCGACTCGACGATTGTCTTCCCGGTGGCCATCCCCGACCGGGACTATGCGCGCGATTGCGCCCGTATCATCCAGGCGATGGCCTCGTAGGGGCGCCCCTACTCGAGGTCTTGTTCCTCCGGCGCCGATGCCCCTGGCTCGCCCCCCGGCATCCTTGCGGCCCAGATCGCGTTCAACGTGTCCAGGGCGTCCTTCCGATAGCCGGCGCCGACGGCAATCTCGTCGCCGAGTTCCAGGTGCTGGTCGGTTTCGGGGGAATACGCCGGCCAAGCGGGGAGCCCGTCGACGTTGGGGTCGCCGGTGGTGGCGAATTGCACCCAGTAGCGCGTCATGGCTTCCGACAGCGCCCGATCTTCTGCGGCGGCATCGGCCTGGAGGTTGCCGAACGCATAGCCGATCTCCATGCCGTGAAAGGCGCCGAGCATCGGCGCTTGCGGGGCGCGCCGGCTGAAATGGTATTGCCACGCCTTCGATGAGACATTTGCCATGCCAGCGAGCATGTTGCGCGTGTTCTGCAGGAACCAGGTGTCCGTGATCAGTTGGTTCTTGGCCCCGAATAGCGAACCGAGGTCGGTGACGGGGTACAGCTCGAGTATGGTGGCGGCGTGGTCGCCGAATCCCTCCTGCATGGCGGCGCGGAAGGCTTCCGGGGTGTTGAAGGGCAGGAGGTTCATGAAGATCGTGCCTTCGTCGGTGTTGGTGCCGGCAATCACCGGTACGTCGAGTTGTTCTCCTCGGGCATAGACATTGACCGCGTGGTCCGGCATGAAGTCGCCGTCGATGGTCACGGCCACGGCATAGCCCGCCTCCTGCGCCGTGAACAGATCCTCGGCACTCAAGCCCCTGAGCTTCGCCGCCGAGTCGATCGCCTCGAAGTGCGTGTCGACCCACTGCCGGCCGGTTTCCGAGGCGCCTCCCACCGTCGGCAGCGCCTCGTCGAGGAGGGCGTAGTTGCTGCCCGTGACCCATGGGCTCTGGGCGATTCCCCGGTGCACCAAACCCTTGGCGCGGGACGAGGCGATCAAGGCGTGGACGCTGGTGCCGCCCGCCGACTCGCCGAAGATCGTGACGTTGTCGGGATCGCCCCCGAAGGCGGCGATGTTCCGCTGCACCCATTCAAGGGCCGCGATCTGGTCCTTTAGTCCGTAGTTTCCCGAAACCCCGGCTTCCTCGGTGAGCAGGGGATGCGCCAGGAAGCCGAGGGCGCCGAGCCGGTAGTTGATGGAGACGAGGACCACACCTTGGCTGGCGAGGTGCGTGCCGTCGTAGCCGCGCTGGTGTCCCCAACCCAGCGTCAATCCGCCGCCGTGGATCCAGACCATGACCGGTTGCTTGGCTTCGTGACCGATGGCCCCGGTCCAGACGTTCAGGTAAAGGCAGTCTTCGCTGCGCGTCGGCAACGCTTCCTGGGTCATCGCCGCCAGCGCGGGCCCCTGGTGGCAGATATTGCTGAACTCCGTGGCGGCGCGGACGCCTTCCCACGAAGCGACCGCCGCGGGCTCGCGCCAACGCAGGTCGCCAACCGGGGGTGCCGCGTAGGGGATACCGCGGAACACCTGGATGGTGGTGCCTTCCACGACCTCGCCTTGTACGAGCCCGGAGTCCAGTTGGACGGGCTTGCCGAACGCGGCTGCGACGGCAACGAGGGATACCAGCGCGACGAGTACCGCCTCCCGTCCGGGCGGAACGGGCGGTGCGTGTCGTCCCGGAAACCGCCCGGTGGCCCCGTGGTAGTTGCCCTGTGGGCGCCAGCCCCGACGAACGCGGAGGATGCGCGCGATGCGGATTGCGGATTTGATCATGGTGTTCCGGCCTTTGTGTAACCAAGAATCGCGTGGCGTGTGAGACAGCGCCCCCAACGTCGTGTAGGACTCCGCCAATGGATACCGGGCGATATCAACCATAGCTCGACGGTCAGCGCGCAGTGTAGCCCCCATCCACCGGCAAGACGACTCCGGTGACGAAACTGGCCGCGTCACTGGCGAGGAAAACCACCGCCTGGGCGACTTCCTCGGCTTGCCCGAGCCGGCCAAGCGGATGCAGGGACTCGAGATAACGCGTCGCTGCCAGGTTCTCCCGCAGTCCGGCAGTCATGGCGGTTTCGATGTACCCGGGTGCGACGGCATTGACGCGGACGTTCTGCTCGCCGTAGGTGATGGCGTATTGGCGTGTAAGTCCGGCGACGCCATGCTTGGCGGCGACGTAGGCGCCCACACCGGGATTCTGGGGCTCGTCGGCGCCGGCGCGAAGGCCGGTCAGCGCCACGAGCCCCGCGATGGATGCCGTGGACACGATGACGCCGCCGCCTCGTTTGGCGAGAAACGGCGCGCCGTGGCACAGCCCGTAGTAGACGCCGCTCAGATTGACCGCGATGGTGCGGTCCCAGTCGCCGCCACCGCCGATCCCGGCGTTGTTGAAGATCGCATCCAGTGCGCCGAGTTGGTCGGCGGTCCTCGCCAGGGACTCGCGGACAGCGGCCTCGTCGCTCACATCCAGCGCTAGCGAGGAAGCCTTGACGCCCGCCGCCGCGACGGCGTCGGCTGTGGCCGCTGCCCCGTCGGCGTCGATGTCGGCGCACATCACGTTGGCGCCCTCGCGTGCGAACGCCAGGGCCGTGGCGGCACCGATGCCGCTGGCGGCACCGGTGATGAGGGCCGTTTTGCCTGCTAGCCGGGACACGTCAGTCGCCGTAGCCGGAACCACCGCCACCCTTGGCGCCCTTGTCCATACCGGCGACGGCACGATCCTTGGGTGCGCTGTCGTAGGCGCCGCGGAAGTCGCGGAACGGACCGTCGCGCCACTCCAATGCAGCCTTCAGTCCATCGTCGCGAACGCGCCGGCCCCACTCCGAGGCCGCCTCCCGGGCCGAGGAGAGCGCTTGGATCTCGGTGCCGGAGTGCAAGCCGTCCCGGATGCCCATGGTCTCGTACTGCCGGTTCACGGCGCGCTTGGAGTACATCAGCATCTCGTTGTCGACGTGCGCCATCCGCCGCGCGAACTTCTCGGTGAAGTCGGCCAACTCGTCGGGCGGCATGGCGTAGTTCGCCCAGCCGAGTCGGGCCATCTCGGTACCCGAGAACGAGTCGCCCACGTAGGCGAACTCCCGGGCTTTGCAGGGCGGCAGATGCCAGGGCGTCCACATCATGTCCATGGTGGTCATGGCACGCACCGGCGGGTAGCCGATCTGGGCGTTGTCGGCGCAGATGCGGAAGTCGCACACGGTGGCCAGTTCGGTGCCGCCCGCCAGGCAGTGGCCTTGGATCTGCGCGACCACGGGCTTGGCGAGTTCCCAGATGACCCAGTTGGTCATGACGACGTGGCGCGCCCATTGATTCTTGCCGGGGTGTGTGGAGCCCGTGTCGGGCAATCCGGAACGCGGGCTCACGAAGTCGTGGCTGGTGGCCGCCCGGGCCGGCGACAGGTCGTAGCCGGCGGAGAAGGACCGACCGGCCCCGCGCAGCACGATGACGCCGACCTCGTCGTCGCTCTCCGCTTCGCGCATGGCGTCCATGACCTCGCCGCGCAGATTGTTGGAAAGCGCGTTCAGCTTCTCCGGCCGGTTGAGCGTAACGAACGCCAGTCGGCCGTCGGTCTCGTAGAGGATGTCGGTATAGGGCATATGTCCCTCTCAGGTTCCTGTTGAACAATCTATCTTAGCCGCTTCGAGGCCGTGATCTCCCACTCGAAGTCGCCGTACACGCCGTGGTATTCGATCATGGTTTGGCGCGTTGTCGAAAGCGCCGAAGTCTGTGGGATTGTCCTTGACGAGGTCTCTGTGGCGACGCCGCGGCCAAACGTGGCACTCTAATGCGCTGCCCTTGCTGCGACGACCACGGATGCCCAACCCGAGAACGCCCGTAATCGTTGGCGTTGGCCAGTTCCTGAACCGCATCGAGTCACTTGACCAGGCCATTGAGCCACTTGAGATGATGATGCACGCGGTACAGCGGGCGGAGGTCGACACGGGTACAGGCGGCTTCCTCGATCAAACCCAGTCGGTGCGGGTCGTTCGCGGCATGTGGAGCTACGAGAATCCTGCCCGGGCGATCGCGGAGCGCATCGGGGCGGTGGCCGCACAGACGGTGGGCACCTTGATCGGAGGCAACCAGAACCAGGCCCTGCTAAGCGCCACGGCGATGGAGATTCTCGCGGGGAAGTTCGATCTCGTGCTGATCACTGGGGCCGAGAATGGCAACAGTACCGGTAAAGCCGGCCGGGCCGGCGTGACACTGCCGCAGACACCGGCCCCGGGGAGGCCCGACACGGTGTTCGGCGCCGAACAGCAACCGGAGCATCACGAATACGAGCGTGCCAAGGGCATCAGTCGCGCGATCCAGGTCTACCCGATGTACGACAACGCACTGCGCTACGAGCGCGGCGAGACCTTGTATGCGCACATCACCCGCGTCTCCGAGCTCTGGGCACGGTTCAACGACGTCGCCCAGGACAATCCCAATGCGTGGGTGCGTCGGAACATGACCGCGGAAGAGATACGAACCCCGTCGTCCAGGAACCGACAGATCAGTTTCCCCTACACCAAGTTCATGAACGCCAACATGTCCGTGGACATGTCGGCGGCGCTCATCGTGTGTTCATTGCACAAGGCCAAGGCGCTGGGAATTGCGGAGGACCGGTTCGTCTTTCCGCACGCCGGCGTCGAGGGCTACGACCATTTCTCGGCCTCCGTTCGCGACAACTTCCACACCTCGCCGGGGGTACGCATCACAGGTACCCGGGCGATGGATCTGGCGGGCATCGATGCGACCGACTTGGACTTCGTGGACCTCTATAGCTGTTTCCCGTCGGCGGTGCAGATCGCGGCCCGGGAACTGGGCTTGCCGGAAGCGCGACCCCTGACCGTCACGGGCGGCCTCACCTTCGGCGGCGGACCGCTCAACAACTATGTGATGCACAGCATCGCCCGCACGGTGGAACTCCTGCGCGACAAGCCGGACGGCTACGCACTGGTCACCGGCAACGGCGGCAACCTCTACAAGCACGCCCACGGCATCTATTCAGGTAGACCGCCCCGGACGGACTTCCAGCACGACGATGTCAAGGCGGATATCGCCACGCTGCCATCGCGGGAGTGCTTGCCGGAGTACGAGGGGCAGGGCACGATCGAGTCCTATACCGTGATGTACGACGCCGACGGGCCGAGCATCGGCCACGTGTCCTGCCGCACGCCCGAGGGTGCCCGGACGTGGGTCAACACCGAGGATCCGGAGTTGGTCCAGGGCATGGTCAGCGAGGAGTTCTGCGGCCGGCCGGTTCGGATCAACGAGGGGCGATTGGCCGTTTTCGGTTGAAGGGCGGCGAGTTGAACCCGGAACCGGGTGCCACCGCGCCGTCTTGGAATTTTCCCGATTGACAAGGAGATTGAATCAAATGGCGTTCTTTGAACGGGGCGATGTCAGCCTCTACTACGAAATCCACGGCGAGGGATTCCCCATCCTGTTGTTCGCACCCGGGGGCATGCGTTCCGCCGTATCGTTCTGGCGGGGATCCGAATGGGATCCCATCGAGGCGCTGTCGCCGCACTTTCAGGTGATCGCCATGGACCAGCGCAACGCCGGCCAGTCCAGGGCGCCGGTCACCGCCGCCGACGGGTGGCATACCTATACGTCCGACCACGTCGCCCTTCTCGACCACCTGGGCATCGAGAAGACCCACCTCATGGGGGGCTGCATCGGCGGGCCCTACTCGTTCGGCGTGATCGAGCGCGTTCCCGAGCGCGTAGCCGCCGCGGTGCTGCAACAGTCCATCGGCGACAGCGGCGAGAACCGGGAGCTGTTCCACGGCCTGTTCGACCAGTGGGCGAATCCGCTAAAGCCGTCGATGCCGTCGGTGTCGGAGGAGACCTGGACGAGTTTCCGCAGCAACATGTTCGACCACGAGTTCGTCTACAACGTCTCGCGGGAGTTCGTCGCGTCGTGCCGGACGCCCTTGTTGGTATTGATGGGCAACGATCCCTACCACCCGGAATCGACCTCGCGGGAGATCGCCGCGCTTGCGCCCAATGCTCGGTTGGTCGAACAGTGGAAGAATCCGGGTACCGACGGCACGGTGGAAACCGTAGTGGAGTTTCTCAAGGGGCATACGCCCGGGGAGTAGCGCTCGTCCCGACCGGGCGGTCTACCACCTCCAACGTATCCCCATCGACGGAACGATCGGCAGCGACAGGGCGTCCCTGCGCGATAGTTCGGCGTCGTAGAGGTGACCGATGACGTTGCGTCGGTTGGTGGCGTTGGTGATGTCGCCGTAGACCACGAACACGCCCCGGCGCGTGGAGAGGATGCGGGCCGCGTGGACATCCAACGATCCGTATCGGGCAAACCGAGCCGTGTTGTACGCGGCGGGAAGTTGGGCGTGACGGGTCACCAGCGGCGTGATCGGCCATCCCGAGCGGTGCGTCGCATGCAGGGCGAAACGCCACGCGACGCCGGACCAGGCAAGCTGCATCTTGACGCTGTGGGGCTGGTCCCATGAACGATCATGCCACTCGCCGGCGATGCGTTCCTCGGCGGTGGTGCGCGCGTAGGCCAACCTCCAGCTGAACCGGTCGCCGCCGTAGGAGGCTGCGATTTCGAGGCCTCGGGAACGGACGTCCTGCGGTTCGATCAGGTATCGGTCCTCGCCGAGTTCGGGCAGCAGGACGAAGCGGTTGTAGAGGTTGTCGAAACGCGGCCACGCCGCGCCGATTCGGCGAGCGTAGAGGTCGGTGCGGACGGTCAGTCGGGAGGTTGCCGACCAGGCGACGGCTACGCTGATCTGGTCGGCGTGCTGCGGCGGATCCAGTTCCGTGCGGCCCTCGTCGATCTGGATTTCGTTGAGAAACTGGGGCTGGCCGTAGCGCCCGATGTCGAGGTCGATCTGCCACGCGGGGGTCGCGCGGAAGGCGAGCGCGATCCGTGCGCTCCACTCGTCGTTCTGCACCTCCGCCATCTCATGGATGTCGAGTCGCGCACCGACCGTGCCCGTGAGCCGGGGGGTGAGGGTTCGCGTGACCGATCCGAATCCGTGGGCGCTGAATCCGCTACGGTGGAATGCCAGGCGGCGCGACTCCTCGGTGGCGTTGCGCACCGGTCGCCCGACGGCCGTGTATTCCACCTGCAGCGATGCGCTGAAATCGGCGTGGTGCTTGAGATACGCCCAGCCGGCGATGACCTCGGTTTCCGGGCGGGGCGTCCAACGCCAACGGTTGTCAAGCGTGGTTATGCGGAACGAACGACGTTCGTCCAGGCGTCCGTTCGCCTCCTCGCCCCGTTCGGTCGTCCCGGCGCGGGTGCCGTCCGCCGCGAAATGGCTGACCTGCCAAGTCATGCGGAGGCGCTCGTCGAAATCATGCTGCCAGCGGGACCAAAGGTCATGGTGGTGGAAGCTCGCGTTTGCGCGTTCCCCGGTGCTTTCGCGTTCGACATCGATCTTCTCTCCGGTTCTGAGGACGCCGAACACGGCTTCATTGCTCACGTCCGACCAGGCCAGGCGGGCAAGTTCGTCGTCGAACCGGGGTATGCCAAGGCTCTCGCCGGTGTTCCTGACCGCATCGAGGACGTCGCCAAGGAGGCTCACGCGCGCCGATGCCAGCCAAGCCCAGTTGCCCGCATATCCCCGGGCGTCGGCGGCAGCGGCAAGGGCGCTGACATCCACCGTGCCGTGCAACACTCGCGTGGGCTCGACGAGATGCAGGTCGATGACGCCGCCCATGCGCGAGCCGAACCGCGTCGGGAACCCGGCGACGTAGATATCCGCCGAGTCGACAACGTTGGGATTGACGGCCGTGAACAGGCTGTGCGCGTCGGCGAAGTGGAACGGCGCGTATTGAACGACGCCGTCCAACCGGTAGAGCACTTCGTTGCTGTCGCCGCCGCGGAACCGGTGCATGGCGGACGGGCCGTCGGAGGTCACGCTTGGCAGGAATCTCAGTGCCCGCAGGGTGTCGCCCCCGATGCTCGGGATCAGATCGAGTTGCTGCCTCTCAAAGGACTGGGGACGGGTCGTTCGCTCAATGCGAAACGGTGCGTAGACGACGACTTCCTCGATGTAGGGCGGCACTTGGACAGCCGGGCTCACGGTGCCCGACGGCCGATCTTGGCGGGGCTCCGGCCTCGCGACATAGCCTGTGCGGGTACCGGTCATCACCAACGTGAGCCCGTGGGGTTCGAGTAGCTGCCTGATCTGCGTCGGGTCGGACGCGTCGGGATCGGGCACGGCATGCACGGTCATTCGGCGCGGCAGAATCCGGGTCGAGGAAAAGACGTTGAGATCGGCGTACCGGTCGATGGCTTGACGAACCGGCTCGCCGACGACGGGCGCACCGGATTCCTGGGCCAGCACGGCTTGCGCCAACAGGAATCCCGCGATGAGTAGGTCTCGATGTGCCATTGGACGCGGCGGCGACCCTCGCCCCGCGCAGCCTTCAGTCCTCGAGACTGATCGTAATCACGTCGTTCTCGTCACGCCACCCGGCGGCGGTCACGTTGATCACCTGCCGGAACGCGGCCCAGGGGGCAAGATCGCGGTAGTCGCCATCGAGCTCTTCGACCCGAAGCGCGGCTTCGACGCCGTCGGCGAAGCGGATCTCCTTGCCGAGGTCGCGACCGATCTCGCGCAGCATCGTGACCGGATTGCGGGTGGCGTAGCCCTTGGGGGCGCTGTGGATCCAGTTCCAGCGTTCGTGGCTCGCCGCTTCCGTAGCTTGGGCGATCACGCCGGCCTCGGCCACGAGAATCTGCGCACGTCCCGGGGTAACGGGCTGCGATTGCCGCGTCTCGAGGGCCGTTGCGAGTTCGACCCGTCCGTCCCGCACGGCCACTTCCATGCGTGTGCGGTCGGATGTGACCAGGAAACGCGTGCCGATGTCGGTGACGAGACCGTGGGGCGTTGCCACGCTGAACGGCGTGCCGCCATGTGTTTCCACGTAGACCCCCCCGACTTGAAGCTCGATGGCGGTGGGCGCGTTCCACGCGAATTCGGCACCGCCGCCGATGCGCACGTCCGCATCGCCGGGTGCCGCCCATCGGGTCGGACCGAGCGCCCTCATGGGGGTGCCCGGGTGAACTTCGAGGGTCATCGGCCCCTGAGTGGCGCGGTAGGCCAGGTCCTCCACCCGGACGTGGCCATGTGCGAGTTCAAGTGTCATGGGAGGCGCGGCGGGTTGACGAAGGACGATCACGCTGACGGCGCCGGCGAGCATGACGGCCGCGATCGCCATCCAGGCACGCCCACCGCGATTGGCGCGACGCGCCTGCAACGCTTCGAATTCCTCGACGACGCCTGCCAGCGCCTGTTCGCGTGCCGCCTTGCTCGGCTCGGGTCGGCGTTCGACGCCGGCGAACAGGCGGTCGAACGGCTCGTCGGTCGGGTTCTCGGTCATCGCGTGCCTCCGTCGGCGGTCGACAGGCCCCATTCGGTGCCGTCGAAGCGTTCCTTGAACGCCCGTCGGGCGCGGGCAAGCTTGGACTGAACGGCAAGGGAGGTCGTGGAGAGTTTGCCGGCGATTTCATCGACGGACAGGCCCTCGATGTACTTCCATTCCAGGATATCGCCGTAGTCGCCGGGAAGTGCATCAAGCAGGTAGTGCACGAGCGTCTGGCGCTCCGTAGCCGCCCGATCCCTTTCCGGCGATTCGAGGTCTGCCGCCATCGCGTCCACCTCCGATCGAAGTTGCTCGTTCTGGTCGATCGACACCAGCGTGGGGCGTCGACGGGTGCGTCTGAAATGCTCGCTGAGTTGGCTTCTGGCCACCCGGTTGATCCAGGTGGACAACGCCGCTTCGCCGCGGTACGTCTCGATGCGCCGGATCGCGTGGCGCAACGTCTCCGCGGCGATCTCCTCCGCGTCGGCCGCCGGCACCCGGGACAGGCAGTAGCGGTAGACGCGGCCGTAGTGGCGGTCGAACAACGTGCCAAGGGCAACGCGATCACCTTTCAGGACACGCATGGCCAGCCTCTTGTCGTCTCGGTGCACCCGCACGCTGTCGCTTAAGTCCGTGTGTGAAACAGATCGGTGCTCGGTCGCCTGGCGGTCGGCGCCGCCACGCGGCTGGCGAACCGGCCGCACGGCGGCGCGAAGGCGCGTCGTTGCCGACGCGGTCGGCGCGGCACTGGGGCGCAAACGAAAGGCCGTGCAGTGCCGCGCCCTGGTCCGATTGTGCGCCCTGCTACGGGCATGTCGAGGATTCCGGATGCACCGCGTAGGCGTCCGGCATGTACGCGGGGGCGGTCATCACCACCTTGATCGTCTCGCCGGGAGACAGGTTCTCTTCAATGGTGGGTCCCAGTTCGACCACCTGCGTGCCGCCGATGCCCATGTGGATCTCTGTCTTCGAACCGCATATGAAGCCGTTGGTCGGATTGTGCACGGTTCCGCGGAACGCCATCTCTTGCATGTCGTAGAGGAAGCTGTATTCCGCGTTTCCGAACGTGCCCGACGCCACCTCACCGATCGGAATGGTGGGTGCGTCTTCATTGCCATCGCCGCCCTCGCCACCTTCGCCACCGCCTTCGCCGCCACCGCCGTGTTCGCCACCGTCGCCGTGCTCGTTGCCGCCTTCGCCACCGCCCTCGCCGCCTTCGCCGCCAGTACCCGCCGGCGCGCTGGCACAGCCGAAGGTCTCAACCACGGCCACCCACTCCGAAAAGTCGGTCTTCGTGTCGAGCGAGAGCTCGAAGTCATTCCCGTCGTAGGGACGCAGGCCATCGATTGCGTGGGTTTCGCCGGACGGCGTCCGGTCGACGATCAAGTATCCGTCGAGTTCTGCCGAAATCCGCACGTCGCAGACGGCGGTCGCGGCTTCGTTGCGTACGCGACCGACGAACTTTCCTTGGCTCGAGTCGTAGCTCAGGGCTATCTCGGTCTCGTTCAGGAGACCCGCGTACGCCTCGTCGGGCATGAGGATGGTCGACTCGACGATGCCGAGGCTCACGCCGTTGCTGATGAACGAAACCGTGCCCTCGCCGCCGCCATGTTCGCCGCCGCCCTCGCCACCGCCTTCGCCGCCACCGCCGTGCTCGGCACCGCCCTCGCCGCCGCCATCACCACCTTCGCCGCCGCCACCGCAGGCCGCGAGCAACACGCCGAGAGCGAGTGCCAGGAACAGTCTGGAAATTGCATTGACCATGGATCGACTCCGTTGTGCGTCGCGACGTTAGAGGGCGCCGTGGCACAAAAACAGTCGGGCGGCAGACGCACTCGTGACAAACGCCGCAGGGGATGGGCGTGCGCCGTCGCGTCGCCGAGGCAACCGGTGCATTCGGCGCGGGCGAACGCACGTCCTTGCGGCGCGTTCGGGGTCGCCCCTAGGTCGATGTCGGGGAGGGTCGATCCGGTTGGGACGTTCAACGTAGTTGTGACACAGGAGCCTAGCGCAGTCTCGCCATGTGGCTAAGCAACTCGTACTCGTTGTAGGTCCGCACCCGCGGGCCCTCGGCGCCGGGACAACTGTTGCGTGCGGCGCAGGTGCTCGGGTAGTTCACCAGGCTGAGGACGTAACCCTGACTGGCGTCGTGCTCGTACTTGGTGAACACGACCAGGACGATGTCCTCGTCCGGCCACACGAAGATGTGCTGGCCCTCCAGGCCATGCGCGGCACTGATGCCGTGGACGGGAGGCTCGTACCCCTCGTAATAGCTGGTGTTCAGCACCCACCATTGCAGGCCGTACCAGCCGACCCGGGCAGCGAGGCTGGTGTCCACGTAGTCGTTGGAGATGATCGTCTCGCCTCTCCAGGCGCCGGCGTTTGCGAATAGCGCGCCGAAGCGCGCGAAATCGTCAGCTCGCATGTCGATGCAGCAGTAGGTCAGCGGGTTGACACCGCTCGGGTCGATCCAAAGGCCGATCGCGGTATCGTCGATGCCGATGGGTTTCAGGATCTTCTCGATAAGCCACAGGTGGGCGTTCATGCCCGTGGCGCGTAGGAGCAGAGGCTCGAATAGCTGGGAGGTGTTGTTGGAGTACTCGAACAGGGTGTCCGGTTCGCGGACGATTGGCTGGTTCAGCGAGAACTGCGATTGGTCGAACTGGACGAAAATGCTGCTGTCCGCGAATCCGGCACGCATCTCCAGCAGGTTCCTGATGGTGATGTCCTCCTTGTCGGTATCGATCCACTCGTCAAGGAAGTCGCTGGCCTTCTGATCCAGGGACTCGATGTGTCCCTCGTCGATGGCGACCCCGACGGCGGCGCTGTAGAGACTCTTCGCGACGGACCAACTCGTGACGAGGTCCTCCGCGCCGTAGCCCTCGGCGAACCGCTCCCCGACCACCTGGCCGTTGCGCAGCAGAAGCGCCGCCTGCAGGGCCGTATCCGTGAATACGTGGTCCAGGACGTCGCCGACGGCGCAGGTCGACACGCCGACGTTGGCGGGTGCGGCGCGCGGCAGAGCCCATTCCGGGGCGTCGGCGTGGCGGACCTCGACGGTGAACGTCCGTGGGGTCGACGTATCATTGGCAGTGTCGCTGTCGTCGGTTGCGGTCACCGTCACGTCGAGGCGGCCCGCCAGCAATCCCGTCAGCGTCAGCGTGTCATCGACTGCCGCCACGTCGGCCACGCAGGTTTCCGGCGCGCTGGCTGCGACCGTGAATGTGTCCATCTCGTCGCCGTCGGTGACTTCGACCGCCATGTCGATGCTGTCGCCGATGACCAATGATTGGTCCTCAATGAACGCGACCCGGGGACGTTTGTTGGTTACCGCCGAAGCCGCCTCGGCGAGCAGGGCGAGGAACCGGTCCATGTTGGCGTAGTCCTCGGACTCGGCATCGACCTGTACGCCGCCGTCGTGGTCGACACCTCGAATCTTGTCGAGAATCCGCGACCCGCCGTCCTCGAAATCGACCAGGAAGTCCTTGAAGGCCGCGAAGTTCAGGGTCAGGTAGTCGGGGTTGTCGGCGGTGACGAAGACCAACCGCGTGCGTTCGGATTGGCCCCCTCGGATGTGGCAGGTGACGCACTTGGCTTGGACGATGGACTCCGAGACGTGGGCTTGGAATACCGTCTGGGCGATCTCGTTGGCGGCGCGCCTTCGTTTGTCGGGCGTAGTCGACAGGTTCGTCAGCAGGCCGGCCGCGCTTTCCATCAAGCTCATCGCGATGATCGGTCGTTCGGACTCGACGACCAGCCGCCACTTCCCCGTGCCATCCTCGAGCGCGCCTTCTTGGCCGGGACCAGGCGCCTCGAGTTCGGCGGCGGACAACGTGCTTGCGCCCATCGCGGGTATCGAAACCCGTACCTCGCTCCCCGGTGAGAGGCCACGGTCGTCGATACCGCCGATCACCGCGGTTATCGCTTGTGGGTTCGGGTTGACGAGCCGCAGCCGACTCGCCTGGCGGGTGTTGCTGCCGGGATTGAAGACCGCGATCCGGTGTCGGTTGTTCGCGTGGGGTGCGACGTCGTGGATCGCCGTAAGGAATCCCGCCACCTCGACATTCGAACCGGCATCGTTTGGTTTGATCCGTGCATAGGCGAGCACCTCGACATCGAGATCGCTAGCAAGTTCCAGACGCCAACTGCCTGCGCCGCTGCCCATTGGGCCGGATAGCCCCTTGTCGGTGTTGCCTGTCTCGAGGTCGTCGGAGTTGATGTGCGCCACATGCCGGGCGCCGACGGCCAACCAAACGGGACCGTGCTCCTCACCGGCATCGTCGTAGGCCCGTATCTGGACCTCCCCGGAAACGTCCGAGTGGTTGATCACGCGCAGGAAGCCTTGGCGTCCCGACGGGTCCGACGCCGGCGGGAACAGCGGCACGGTCCGCGAACCCGTTGCCGGTACGGTGGAAAGATTGGTCAGGTGGCCGGTGGGCGTCGCCAGCAGGCTCAGCACGTGGATCGGTTGGTCGGCGCTTGCCGTCAGCGTCCACTTGCCGACGCCGTCGCCCAGTTCGCCGGTCAACCCTTCGCTGCCCGTTTCGAGTTCCCGCGCGTCGACGGTGCGTGCCGCCTGGGCGTCCAACGTCAGCTCGACGCTACCGTACTCTTCGCCGCGGTCATCGGTAGCGTGCAGGGTGACCGTCGCCCGGGTGCTGCCGGGATTGATGATCCGCAGCCGGCTCACCTGCGCCTCGTTGCTGCCGGGATTGAAGATGGCCACGCGATGGCCGTCGGCGGACACCGGCACCGCGTCGTGCATGGCGGTGAGGAACCCGTCCTCGCTGCGGATATAGGCGAGCACCTCGATGTCGAGTCGGCTGGTCAATTCCAGGCGCCAGTCGCCGACTCCCGCGCCGGCGCCCCCGGACAATCCCTTGTCCGAATTGCCCACCTCGAGATCATCGGAGTTGAAGTGCACGGTGCGGCCCGCGCCGATCGCGAGTTCGAGACCGTCCGTCGCGGTTCCGGCGTCGTCCACCGCGACGATTTGCACCGTGCCTTGTACGGGCGAGTGGTTGATGACCCGAACGAAGCCTTGTCGGAACTCGTCCGAAGCCGCGGGGAAGAGGGGTACCAGCGTGGCGTTCGCGGTGGCCGCCGCGAACAGTGTCGGTGCGATAAGGACACCCGTTCCCCCGCGACACCAGCGCGCGGTGCCGCGGCGCAACGGGAAGCCGGTCATGTTCCGGTGAAGAAACGCTGCGGGTTGTCGATGAACAACGTGTCGACGGCGCTGTCCGAGACGCCCATTTCCTTCAAGTCCGGAATCACGTGGCGGTGCATATAGAGGTACTTGTCCGGATTGCGCAGCGCGAGGTCGTGCTCGTCCGGCAGGGTGCCATCGGGCCGCTCGTTTAGGATGTGCAGGCAGATGCAGTCGTGGGCGGGGCACAGCCGATCCCCGTAGCCGTCGTCGATCAGCGACTTCATGGTCACCGTGCGCATGTGCGGGC
>JAPPGK010000090.1 GCA_028821405.1 Gammaproteobacteria bacterium
CTTTTCTCGAGCAGAAACACGCCCAGAAACTCATCGACTCCACCCCAGATTGGCGCGAACAAAACCGCCATCGCCACGACGGCGAGGAGAAACCTGCTGCCGAGTACGGAACCTATCCCGCTGGCCAGCGTCCGCGCGAAGCTCAACTTAAGGGGTCTCCTTTGCGCACTGCTGGAGTCCGGCCATGTCCAGACGAGAAGCGCCCCCAACAACGGAGACACAACGGAGATGACAAGGACGAGGTCGAAGCCCACCGAGTCAACGAGGTATCCACCGGCGAGAAACGCGAGTCCGGTCCCGAGACTTCCGGCAGCGGCCCCGCGACCGAACACCCTTTCGAAGTGCGAGCCCGTCCTCTCGCGTTGGACGGCTTCGTACACAAGCGCCTCCTCCGCGCCAGACCGAATGGCGGACTCCAACCCCCAAAGCACGAACCCGCACAGGAACCCCCAGAAGGTCGGATACAGCATCCAAACGAAGAAGCAGGCGGACTTGAACAGGCAGGCGGACATCAGCAGCCAACGTCGCGAGAGCCGATCCGCCAGTGCCCCGGAAGGCAGCTCGAACACGATCGCGGAAGCCGACCAGGAGGAGAGCAGTATCGAGAGTTCGAGCGGTGACACGCCGTAGTCGACGATCAAAATCGCGTAGGTCGCGTAAATCGGTGCGAGTTCGCGCACGAACCGATAGCCAAGGTATCCGAACTCGAACCGCCTAGCACTGTCCGGCATTGAGCGTTTCCTTTCGATTTCCAGTGAACCGGATGGTTGCCAGCGGCAGAGCGAGGGGTGCGAAGGCTCGCCCATTCCAAAGTTTGCCGGCGATTCCGACGCTTCGGCCACCCACATGTAGACCGGCCGCCAGGCATCGCGGTCGATCGCGAGCGGATCGACAACCGAGAACGGGTCGATGTTACGCCACAACAGCAGTACCTGGGGTCAGCAAACCAACGTCTCGACGGCAATTGCCACCGCGCTATAGTGTTCTCCCGATGCACCCGTCAGGGGTGCGGACGCGTGTGTTCAGGTGCGGTTTGCAAAAAGGACAGCGGAAACCATGGGGAATCGCCTAGCGGGGAAGGTCGCGATCATCACCGGCGGCACCAGCGGAATCGGCGCGGCGACCGCCGAACTGTTCGCGGCCGAGGGAGCCACCGTGGTGATCGCGGGCCGATCCGAGGCCAAAGGATCGGCACTGGCTGGGCGACTGGGCGACAACGTCCACTACGAACCCCAGGACGTTACCGTGGAAGACGACGTGCGCCGCGTCATCGACAACGCTGCCGAACGGTTCGGGCGCCTGGACGTGCTGTTCAACAACGCCGGCGGGCCGACGGCAGGCAATGTAGGCGACATCACCGGCGAGAACATCGACTACGGCGTCAAGCTGCTGTTCACCAGCGTCGTCCTAGGCATGCGCTTCGCCATTCCCCACATGCTGGCATTGGGCGGCGGCTCGATCATCAACAACTCCAGCATCGCCGCCATCCGACACCTGCAGGGAAACATCCTCTACTCCGCCGTCAAGGCGGCCGTTACGCACTATTCGAAACTCGCCGGTATCGAATTGGGTCCGCAGGGGATCCGCGTCAATGTCATATCGCCCGGAGCCATCGCGACGCCCATCTTCTGGGGCGGCTCGGCCCGGGCCAATACCCTTCCCGACGAGGAGAACGAGCGCAAGATGGCCAAATTGCAGGGCAATCTCGCGAGAGCCAACCCCCTCAAGATATCCGGCGTCGCCTGGGACATCGCAACGGCCGCCCTGTTTCTCGCCAGCGAAGAAGGCCGGTTCGTGAACAGCCACGATCTAGTCGTGGACGGTGGTCGGACATCGATGTTCAATGAATACCCCGATTGGGTGAAGCGGTAGCCACCATGCGACCACAAACCTCGAGTTTCATCGCGTGGACTGTTGGTGCGGCCCTGACCATTTCGGCGTTGAGCGCCGAAAAACCCAACATCGTGCTGATCGTCGCGGACGATCTCGGCTATCCCGACATCTGCGCCTACGGTTGCACGTCCGGGCGCACGCCGCACATCGACTCGCTGGCCGAGCGCGGCGTCAAGTTCACCGACGGCTACGTGTCGGCGCCCATTTGCAGCCCGTCCCGTGCCGGGATGTTGACCGGTCGCTACCAGCAGCGGTTCGGCCACGAGTTCAATGCCGGGGGCGCGGCGAGATCCCACCGGATGGGCCTAGGGACCCCGGCGTCGGAGACGCTGCTCCCCGCCTACCTCAAATCCGCCGGCTACGCCACCGGGATGAGCGGCAAGTGGCATCTCGGCTCCATCGACGCGCTGCACCCCTTGAACCGGGGGTTCGACGAGTTCTTCGGGTTCCTGCACGGGGCCAACGCGTATTTCGACCGCAAGTCCCGAACAGACGCGGTATTCGCGAACGCCAAGGGGTTGCGGGGACGGGGTCCCGTCAATCCGATTCTCCGCGGCCACGAACCGGTGCACGAGGAGGAATACCTAACCGACGCCCTGACCCGCGAAGCCGTCGCGTTCATCGAACGCCACGCAAGCGATCCGTTCTTCCTCTACGTGCCCTACAACGCCCCGCATACGCCGCTGGAGGTGACCCAGCACTACTACGACCGTTTCCCGGAGATCGAGGATCACGCGACGCGCGTCTACAAGGCGATGATCAGCGCCGTGGACGACGGGGTCGGCGCCATACTCGCCACGCTTGAGAAGCACGGCATCGCGGACGATACGCTCACTATCTTCACGGCCGACAACGGCTGCGCAATCTATACGGGTGCCTGCACGAACAAACCCCTGTTTCACGGCAAGCTGCTGCCTTTTGAAGGCGGGGTGCGGGTGCCGTTTCTCGCGGCCTGGCCGAACGGGCTGCCCGCCGGACGCACGGTCGCCACGCCGGTCAGCACGCTGGACATCGTGCCGACGGCCATCGACCTGGCCGGTGTGCCAACGACGCACATGACGCGGCGGCGCTTCGACGGGGTGAACTTTGTCGACCTCGTGAACGCACCGGCGAAAGCAGCGAAGACAGAAGTGGCGGATTCGCTGAAGTATCAACCGCTGCGTTTCGACCCGTCGGCGCGGCCGATCTTCTGGCGCAACAAGGACAACGCCGGCGTGCGTCTCGGGCACTGGAAGCTGGTCTGGCTCGGCGAGTTGGAATTCCTGTTCGACCTGTCGACGGATATCGGCGAGCAGACGAACCTCGTCGACTTGAAGCCCGACGTCGCGGCGGAACTACGGCGGGCCTACGATGGCTGGGTCCGGGAAACGCGCGCCCCTTTGTGGCCGCCGAAGAACATCGCCAAGGTTCCGGTCGAGCTACCCGGCATCGGCGATTCGGTGATCGATACGGCCATCTGAGCCCCAACCACGTCCGGCACGCGCCTGTCGCGGACGACCGAGGCCGCACACGTCCGCGTTCGGGCGACCGCAAAGGAGGGCTACGCACCGCACTCCGTAGGGGTGCGCTAGGGGCGCGGTGCTACAATCCTCGGGATGCAAAGCGTCGACCAACAGGTGCTCGGTCAGGCCCGGGATTGGCTGCGCGAGGGCCGATCCTGCTGGCTCGCGACCGTCGTGGCGACCTACGGTTCGTCGCCAAGGCCCGTGGGATCGCTTCTCGCCTGCAACCGCGATGGGAGGATCGAAGGCTCGCTGTCCGGGGGTTGCGTGGAGGACGACCTCCTTGCGAAGCTGACGACGGGCGAACTCGGCCGTGATCGTCCGCAGTTCTTCCGCTACGGCGAGACCGAGGAGGAAGCCGAGCAACTCGGGCTGCCCTGTGGCGGTCACCTGGACATCGTCGTCGAGCCGCATGTACCCACGCCCGTTAGCCAAGCTCACTTCGACCACCTTGTCGATCGCCTGGCGAGGCGAGCGTGCGTGGAGCGGACGGTACTGCTGAAGTCGGGAACCTGCGAGTACCGCGACGTCGAGAACCACGCGGATCTGCGCTACGAACACGACGACGGCGTGCTCGTCCAGACCTACGGTCCCCAGGACCGGCTGTTCGTGATCGGCACCAACATGGTCTCGGCCTACGTCGCCGAGATCGCCATCGCGCTGGGCTACGACGTCGTGGTGTGCGACCCCCGGCCGGACCGGCTCGCCGATTTCGAAGTCGCCGGCGTCGAGAAGGTCGGCGACATGCCCGACGATGCGGTGCGCCGCTACGCCAGCGACGGCCACTCGGCGGTCGTGGCGTTGACGCACGATCCGAGAATCGACGACATGGGGCTGATGGAGGCCCTTAAGACCGATGCCTTCTACGTCGGCGCCATGGGCTCGGAACGCACCTCGGCCAACCGGCGTCGGCGGCTGAAGCAACTGGATCTTACGGACGCGGAAATCCGCCGCTTGCACGCACCCATTGGATTGCCCATCGGCAGCAAGACGCCCCCGGAAATCGCCATCGCCGTGCTCGCCGAGATCACGGCGGTCCGCAAGCAATCCGCCACCGGGGCGCGGCTCGCGGTGGAGCGCATCGCCGCCGGCGCGTGAGCATCGCGGCGATCGTGCTGGCCGCCGGCAGTGCCCGGCGGTTCGGAAGCGACAAGCGCCGTCACTTCATCGACGGCGAGCCCATGTTGACGAGAACCCTAACTGCCTACCGGCGCGTGCTGGACACGGTGGCCGCCGTGATTCGTCCCGGTGAGACCGAAGTCGCCGACCTGGTGCGCGCCGCCGGGTGCCTGGTCGTGGAAGCGCCCGATGCCGCGCTCGGACAGTCCCGTTCCCTCGCTGCTGGCGTGGCCGCGCTGGCGGCGAGTCGCGATTCGCCACGGGCACCCGACCCGTCGACTTCGCCGGGTCTCAACGGCCTGATCGTTGGCCTCGCAGACATGCCGTTCGTCGAAGAGGATACCCTTCGACGCCTCATCGACGCGATGACCGAGCACCCGGGCGCCATCGTCCGTCCGCGCTGCCGCGGTCACGCCGGCAACCCCGTTGGCTTCCCCCAACGCCTGTTCGACGAACTTCAGCGACTGCAGGGCGACACCGGGGCACGGCATCTCGTGACCGCAGGCGACGATGTGGTCTACGTCGACGTGGACGACAGGGGTGTCCTCGTGGACATAGACCGGCCACCCACCAACCCGTAGCGCCCCAAAGCCGTCCCCGGCGCTT
>JAPPGK010000047.1:0-949 GCA_028821405.1 Gammaproteobacteria bacterium
GGTCCTGCGCTGCTATCAGCAGGCCGACGCTGGACAGCTTCGGACGGCCTTGGAAAGCCGCCCGAGGGCTCGTACCTGAGATCCCAATCGGAGGGAGTCAAACGGAGGGAATCGGGCCGCCAAGTTCCGTAAGCTCAAAGAACACAACAAGATGTCAATCTGTGTGAGTGTGCGGGGTATGCTGGCTTACCGGCCTTAGCCGTGTCCGACAAGGCCTTCGGCGACCTGCCCCAAGGTCGTCGCCCACCGCCGCGTGCGCGGCGGTGGAGCATCCTCGCGAGCGCTTCGGCGGAGCCGCTCAACGGGCCTCGCGAAGCGCTGTCGGCGGCGGGATGAAAGCTAGCGATACCGCGCCGTCCCTGTACCGCCAAAGCCGGAGCGGCGACCGACTGCACCAGCGCCCGGGTCCATGGACCCGGGCATCAGGTCGGCCGTGGGGTCGATCAATCTGACTACGCGTTTCTCCCTTTCGCCTCGTTTGATCGTGCTACCCTGCGCGCTTCGGTGACCCGAAGGGCGACATCTTACGGATTCCGTCCTCATTGGGTTTCAATCCGAAGGGAGGGACACTGCCCGCGCTTGCCGCCGTGGTCAGGTGCTTGCTCCAGCATCTCCATGCGAGGAACGGTGAAGAGCCCCTCGCAAGGCCGTCAACCCCTGAGGAATGTCCCAAATGTCCCACGTCGTCTCAGGACGTTTCAGAACGTTCGCCGACCGTCGGACGCCGTCGCCAGCGGCATCATCCAGCGCCCCCGCCGACCCTCGAAAGGCGTCCGTCAAAAGGGGGCTCGCCGGACCGCGCTGCACACAGAAGGTTCCGGGAGTGAGCTTGTTGCTCCCGGAAGCCGGAGTTACCTTGGAGTGTAAGAAAACCCATCGGACTTCCCGCCCGTGAATCGGGAGACACGGGGTCCGATCATTTTGACCCCAGGGACGCCTCGTGCGTCCC
>JAPPGK010000047.1:981-5053 GCA_028821405.1 Gammaproteobacteria bacterium
AACCCGGACGTTGGACACGTTCCCGGGAGTGAGCGTCTGGATGGCGCGTCGCCAGAAAAAGCGTTCGCCGCCGGTGTGTCCCCGCTGCCAAGCGGCGGCAGAGAAGTGTGCGGCCTGCGGGGCGGACATGCGCGGGACGGAGGAGAAGGGCGTCGATGTCCGCATGGCGACGGACATCATCAGCCTTGCTTGGATCGAGAACTACGATATCGCGGTCCTGGTTTCGTCCGACCGGGACTTCGTGCCCCTGGCCGGGTTTCTCGAGACCCGAGGGATCAAGGTCGTCCATGGCGCTTTCCCGCCCAAGGGGGCGCAACTGACGGCCCGGTGCTGGGCCGGTATCAACGTCGGACGCCTGCGGGAGCAATTCCGTCGCTGAGCCGCCTACGTGCCTTCAGAGAAAAGGGGCAAGCACTCCAGTTGCGGTGGCGTAGCCAGCCCGCCGAGCGGCGCGACCTTGAGGTGCGACTACCGACCGATCAGTAGTCCGCAGCCGCGTCGCTCCGATAGAGAGCTTCGGCGTCCTCGGCCTTGATGACCGCCTCTCGGACGGCAGGCTCAGTAAGGTCCAGAACACGAAGGGTGCCACCCGGCATACGTGCAACCGATTCGATCCGCTCGAAGGACTCGCCATACTTGACGGCGAACCCCGCCAACCCGCGAAGCTTCGGAAGCGCGTCGGCAAAGTGGGGGCTGTGGGGATCGACGATAGAGACCTTTACTGTCCCGCCGTCGCCGTGGAAGAAAAGGAAATCCGGGCACATCCGGCGCCACCGGCCGCGAGCATCGCGGTAGGCAACCGCGAGGGCGTCAACCGACGGGCGAGCAGGGTTCCGGTACCAAGCCTGGAAGCCCGACCGCCCCATCTCTGTATCGAGGACTTCGATCTCCCATGTGTTCAGCAACCCGACCGGGAAGTTGCCGTCGTGGTCCGACATGAGGTGTCCGGCGCGGATCTCAAGCTCGCGGGCCTCGTCGTCCTTGGTTTCCTCGGTTCGGATTCGGGGCCGCTTGACCTCGATTGTTCGAGGCTCCGGCGACATGCCCCTGATCTCGTCGTAGACCGTGCGCCGCTCGTCAGTCAGGCCCCTGATGGCAACCCGATATTTGGCGAACCATCGTTTCGCGATGGTATCGGCTTCCCGGTCGAGTTCGTCAGGGACCCCCTCAACCTGCGCCAGAGCGGCAACCTTGACATGGGCGTCGAACAGACCGTCATCGTCATGGTTTCCCCTCGCGAGTTGGCTGGCATACTTGCTCGCCAAGTCTGCCGTGAACGTGCGCTTGGCGGCCTGAAAGTCGGCCTTGACCGATTGCTCGTCTGCGACCGCAACGAAACCCTGATGCCCCATTATCTCCCCGTCGACAACCCGGATGACGAGGGTCTCGCCATGCACTTCAAGTATCCCCTTGCTGGCGGCTGCCACCTCGTCTCTATGCTGGACCAGCAGGCCGTCGAGCTTTGCGAAGAGTCTTCGATAGGCGTCTTTGCGCGCGCCCTCCCTAAGACCATCTCGTGACAACGCTTGGGCGAGGGCCGCTAACCGCCTAACCGGGCGCGCGGCGCGGCGCGGCAGCGTTTGGGAGGGCACTTCATCAAGAGCCTCCCAGACAGCGCCGGGGATCGTGCGGTTGGGAACCATGTCTACCGGAGCAAGAAGAACGCGGCGGCCAGCGCCGCCCCCAGTACCATCCGCGTCGTGCATCCGGTCGCCCATCATGGCCTTCGCGACTCTGGTGGCCGTCCGTCGGTCAAAGTTCGGCAAGACACAGGCAACGGAGTTCAGCACATCGTCGCCCGGCACCCGCCGGGCCAGCGGTGTCCGGACCATTCGGCCGAGCAGTTGGGTGATGTGCGTCTCATCGCGAGCCGGACGGAATGACACCAACACCTCTGCGCGTGGGCAATCCCACCCCGTGGAGATTGCGTCCTTTGCGAGCAGCACCCGTATCTCGGTGCGGTCCTGGACGGTCTCCGGGCGCACATGAGGAATCGAAAACCCGCCGACCTCGATCGACGCATGGTCGCCGAAGACATGGGCCATCGCATGTTCGTCGAGTTCTGGCCACGCGTCTTGGATCGTGGTGAATGCCGACAGGAGCAACTCGTCTGACGGCTTGTTGGGCACTTGGACGACCAGCAGCGGTACGACTGTGTCCGAAGACAGCCCTTCTTGCTCAGAGTAGGCGCGCCATCGGTCGGTGGCCTCCTTCACCTTCTGGGTGGCACGGGTCAGAAGGACGGTGTTGAACTGACCGGCCTCGGCGGGAAAACCCAACCGGATGTCATCCTTGAGTAGTCCGGATTCCTGCACCCGCACTGGATCGACTACAACATGCGAATAGGCGGTTCGCCCTTCAGCCCTGTCCATCGCCTCGTTGAAGCGCTGGACAGTCGCCGATATCCCCCAGACGATTGGAACCGGCGGCACCTCGTTTGCACCGTTGATCAGCCGCTGCACGATGGTCGCTTTCTCGGCCCGCTCGCTTTGGCTCGGCTGCTTCATGCCCCGGTGGGCCTCGTCAAGGATGAGGTACAGGGTACGGCCTTCCTCGGCAATGGTGTTGGCCAGCGTGTCCCAAAGTGTGAAGGCTCGGGCGTCCGGCATCGGTAGGAGGTCACGCTGGGTCCCCGGGACGGAATCCCCCGGTGCTCCCCTGACCAGCAGCGACTTCTTGCTCAGCTTCTGGCGATTGAGGAAGTAGACCTTGCCCGCTTGAAGCGTCGCTCGATTGAAGGTGTTTCGGATAACCACGAAGCGGGAGTGCGTGAGACGATCGGAGGCGTCCATTAGACGAAACCGGGTCTGCTCGTTGAGCGACGGGTCGTCGGTGAACCACAAGACGACAGCGCCGGGGTCGGAATCGAAATCGTAGGCTGGATTGCCGTGGAACAGCGCCTCGATCACGGCCGCTGCCATCACTGTCTTCCCCGCGCCGGTCGTGGCTGTCAGCGAAAACGCTACGGGCGACCGCCTCTGGTGCCAGTCGTCCCGCGCCCACGCGAGCCGTTTCAGCACCTCGGCTACAGCCTCCTCTTGGTAGTCCTTGAGCGTGTACCGCACGGCTATCCCCGACCCGCGTTGATGGTGAAATTGGTGAGGTAGGACTCGTATAGCCGCACCGCCTCCACCTTCGCGGGGAGCTCGCCGCAAACGGCTTGGAAGCCCAAGTCGTCGTCGGTCACGATGAACACGATGCGCACGGCCTTGGCCTGCGTTACAGCGGCGAGGAAACTCCTGGAGGCGTCCAGGTCGAACAAGACACCGTAGTGGTCTGCGACGCCGTAGTCGTCACACGCCTGCGCGATCCGGCGTCCCTGCGACCTGGCCCTGATCCAAAGCAGCGGCGCTATCGCTTCGAACGCCCGGTTGTGTGCCAGTGGACGGGGGGCTTCGTAGGTCATGGTGAAGAACTCCACGTTCTCCTCGAATCCCTCGGAAAGGGGGAATTCGTCCGTGTAGCCGTACATTCCCTCGACGGCGTCCCCCTTCCATGTCGCACCCGTGACCGCCGCCTCCAGCCTCGGCTTCGTGATGTGCTCGCAGATGCCCAGTCGCTCCCACTCCGCATCCCCAGGGCGCAGCCCTGCTCCTCGAAGCTTCGCCTCCTCGACGGGAGACACCTCGTTGTTGGTGATCGATATGGACTGACGGCGGCCCCCGTCTTGTCGATTCAAGCGCATCACGGCGTGTGCCGTGGTTCCTGATCCGGCGAAGAAGTCCAAGACGATGGCATCCGGCTTGCGGCCGACGAAGAACCGGAGAGCATCCTCGACCGCGTATAGCGACTTGGGGTACGGGAATCGCCGCCCGGGAATCAGCTTCGAGAGGACGAGCGTCCCGCCAGTTTCCGCATTGTGGGAGGGCACGTTCCATACGCGCTTCGGCGTCGGCGTCTCGTCGTCAACCGGCTTCGTTCCTCTGACCGAACCGTCCTTGCTCCGGCCGGTGACCGTAATGGTGCCGTCCGCAATCTCCGCGATGGTTCCAGATTGAAGGTACTGGACCGTCCCCTTTTCTTCGGACGGAGCCGCGACCCGGCCACCCTGTCGCAACGGGACTGGGACCGG
>JAPPGK010000026.1 GCA_028821405.1 Gammaproteobacteria bacterium
CAAGCGGTACGCCCCCAACGAACCCGAAACCGAATTTGGCCCAGCCACCGTTGAAATCCTGAGTCTTCAGGTCTTCGGTATAGCGAAGACCGCCCGAGACGAGCCACTGACTGTTGATCTGATAGTCGCCGTTGATGAAGAAAGCGTCGGTCTCCGAGCTGCCCCTCGACTCGAAACTCAACCATTGGTTGTGGTCGTCACCCTCCGGGCATCGCCAGTAGTTGCCGGGTACGCCCATTGCCTCCGCCTCTTCCGCCGTCGAGGCTGCTCCAAAGATCGCGACGAGAAAGGCAAGGGCATTCGCACAAGTACCGAAACGGCTGGCCGCCGCAGCGTCTTCAGCAGACACATTTGCCCAGGCATTGGTGAAGACGAAGGACGATACGACCCATTCCATGGCGTTCTCGTACGTAAAGGCACCGAGGATATAGTTGAACTTGCCGTCCAGGTTCGACACTAGGTGTAGCTCGTGAGAAGTCTCCGTGTAGCCGTAAAGAACTTGATTCGACTCGTCCCGTAGAGGTACGGGTGCGTCGGAGGCGATGAGGGGGTCATCGACACTTGCCACCCGGTTGGTCATGTCGCGGTCTCTCTGAACCTGCGACAGGTTGTCGGTGTCGCCGAAGTTGTAGCGCAGCGTGTAGTTGTCGCTAATGTCGTAACTGAAAGCGATGGCCTGCCTTTCGGCGGTACTGCCGCCAACGGCGGAGCGGTTCACATTGACTTGGTTCTTGATGTCGCCACACTCCCAGCCTGGCGTTCTCGGTGGACAGTCTGCGGGGATGGACGGCACCCGACCCTCCCACAGGTAATGCGGGTTCGTGTTCCCGAGAAAATCTGTTTCCTGGGATGTGTCGTAGTTGGTCAACAGCACCTGCGTTCGGGGAACGCCGTCGTCGTTCAGCCGGGTGTAGCGCAGGTTCAAATCCATCCGATCGGTTCTGAAACGCAACTGTGGCGCGATGAACTTCTGATCCGGTGCATCGTAGTCGTCGCCGAAGCCAATGTTCTTTTGTGCGCCATCACCCTCGTAGTAACTGCCGCCGAGTCGGAAGAGGACGTTCTCGGTGATCGGGCCACCGAAGGCAATGCCGTAGCGCTGGGTGAACTGATCGGTGTACTCCGTATGTACCAGAAGATCCCACTCCTCGGTGGGTCTCGTGGAGTAGTAACTGATCGATCCAGCAATGGAGTTCCGGCCATTGAGAGTGCCCTGCGGACCCCGTGCGACTTCGACCCGCTCCAGGTCGAACATGTTGGGCGCATCGCCGTAGACCCCGAGGGTGTAGACACCGTCCACATAGGTGGCGACCGCCAGGTCCGGGTGGGTTTCGCCGGCGAGTCTCGTGCCGATACCGCGTATCGTCGTACCTTGGCCGGTGAGCTGCCCCTCATCCTGAAACTGGAGACCAGGAACGAGCTGCTCCAGGTCATCCTGGTTCGTCATGCCGAGCTCTTCGATCATCTGAGCGCTGAAGGCGGTCATGGTGACCGGTACGTCGAGCAGGTTCTCTTCGCGTTTCTCGGCTGTGACGATGACTTCCTCGATGTACGGGTCGTCTTGATCGGTTGCTTCGTCTGCCGCAAGGCCGGGCGATGCGACGAGTGCGGCGGCCGCTGCCGCGGCAACACGGTTCAGTAGTGTGATGGACATGATGATCCCCCCCCTGTCCCAGCGATGTGGACGGAGGAACGACGTGCGGGGTTCCCCCGCCTTGTGCCGTAGCTTGTGCTTGCCAAACTGCGGTAGTAAGCACTATATGCGCGAGTCCCTAGGCGGTTCAACCCGTAGGGGATGGGCCTAGGAGTCTGCGTCACAGAAACGGCGTGCCAGCGCCGTTGATGGACGCGGAGTCCTGGGGCGGTGGGGGTGGGGGCTGGGGCCGGACGGCGAGCGCGGGGCCCGGGCGGGGGGGGGGGGCCCGGGGGGGGGGGGGGGCCCCCCCCCGTGGCGGGGGGCGCCCGGGGGGGGGGGGGCCCCCACGGGGGGGGGGGGCCGGGGGGGGGCCCGGGCGGGGGGGGGGGGGCGGGGCGGGGGCGGGGGCGCCGGGGGGGGGGGGGGGTCGCCGTCTGGCGGCGCTGTCCCGTCCCGTTGCCGGGGAGCCGGTACGTTGGCGGGCGACCGCAAGGGTCGTCGCTACGCGGCGGCGGCCTGTGCCGTGGCCAACACCTCCCGGTACTCCGTTGGCGGCTTGATCGCCAACTGCCGCCGGACTTCGTCGACGGGCAAGCTCAGGTTGCGCGCCCAGTCTTCGGCAGGCAGCCAACTGGCGTGCCGACCCGCCCGGTAGGCATGCCACACCGCCTTCAGCGCTCGTGGTCCCAAGTGCCGCACCGCGCGGAACGCCCCCACGACGACGATGAGAGCGAGACCCCGGTTCTTGGTCTGGGCGTAGGAGAAAGCCAGCAGGCACAGTTCCCCGAACGGGTCGCGCCCGTACTGCGTGACGGTGTGCCACAGGTCGTGCTGGTCGCGCATGCGTTCGCCGAAGCGCTTGAGATCGGGATCCTTGAAGTTGTACGCCTGAACGTCCTGTTCCATGCTCGCGGCGACGAGTCCGTCGGCGGACAGCGACTCGCCGTAGATGAAGTCGTAGTAGGTGCGCCCGAGGGTTCCGGCCGGCATGGCGGCGAGAGACTCCCGGTCGCGCAAGACGTCGATCAGGTCGACGCGATCACGCAGCACCCGTCGTCCGACTTCCGTGGTCCGGAACCGTCGCAAACTCCGCTTTAGCGCGGGCCGGCCCAGGGCCCGGACGATCTCGAAGACCCGGGGCGTGTCCTCCGGGTTGTCAATCAACTCGCGCAGGGCTCGCAGGGCGACCCCGATACGCATACTCTTTAGCCAATTCGCGTCCATTGCTCGGCCTCGACCGCGTTCGCGGCGAGTCTACAACAATGGGCGCACACTGACCGTTGAAGGAGGGGAAATGGCCACTCGAACCGTACTCGTTACCGGCGGCGCCCGCGGCATTGGCAGAGGCATGGCGAAGAGCTTCCTCGAAGCGGGCCACCGGGTCATGATCGCGGATCTGCCGGCGGGCGGTGATTGGCGCTACCCACTCGGTTCCGACACCGAGATGACGAGCACGGTCGACGAGTTGTCCGCGATCGGCGAGGTGCGGTGCACGCCGGTCGACGTCACCGACGGGGCATCCTGCGAACAGGCGGTTCGATCGACCGTCGACGCCTTCGGCGGCGTGGATGTGCTGCTCAACAATGCCGGCGTCATCGACAGCGGACCCGTCGAGGAATTCGGGGAAGCCCAGTGGGACGGGATCTTCGCGGTCAACGTCAAGGGCGTATTCCTGATGACCCGTGCCGCCGTGGCGAGTCTCCGGGCGTCCGACGACGCCGCGATCGTCAATACGGCGTCCATCGCCGGCAAGCGCGGCTCGGCCCGGCTCGCCGCCTACTGCGGCTCGAAGTGGGCGGTGATCGGCATTACCCAGTCCTTCGCTCACGAACTGGCCCCGGACGGCATCCGCGTTAACGCGCTGTGCCCCGGCATGGTGGGCACCGCCATGTGGCACGACCACCTGATGGCCAATCAGGGCGATCCCGCTTTCCGGAAGCGCACATCGGACATCATGCCCTTGGGTCGCCCGCAAACCGTGGAGGACATGGGCCAGGCGGCGGTATACCTAGCCTCGGCGCCAAACGTCACGGGGATCGCGCTCAACGTCGCTGGCGGCTACGAGATGAACTGACCGACGCGACACACGGATGCGAATCCGGGGTCGATTTCCTACGCGGTTTTCAGAGATTTCCCACGGCGTCTTGGGCGAATATAGCCTGCCGACTGCCGACTGCACGGCATAGATTTGACGCAACCCCTTGATCGGGAGCCGCCGTGCCGAATCGCCGCCTCCGGCGCAGACAGGTGGCGTACGACGCCGCCTGGAAACAGTTCTTCGCCCTGTCGATTATGGTGGAGCATCTCCTGCATGGTTTCGCGGGCGCGATTGCCGAACTGCTCGACTTTTCCACGTTGCGCGACGTTGCGGGCGAGTGGGTTCAGGATGGCAGGCGTCGGCGTAGCGATGCGGTTTGGCGGGTCGACTACCGGGACGGATCGGATCGCTCGCTCATCGTCATGTTGGAGTTCCAATCGACGGTTGACAGCAGCATGGCGCGACGGGTTCTGCGTATCGTGGGCATGGCCTACGAAAAGCTGCGCCGCAACCGGCAGCTCGATCCGGACGGTCGGCTTCGCGTTCTCTGTGTCGTGATCTCCTCGGGAGTGCGCGCCTGGACGGCCCCGGGAGCGGCCAGTCGGGTGGCGGTGTCCGCGAACGGCGAAGTGCTCTCCCTGTTGTCGCAGCCCTACGTTGCGCTTGACGCCCGAGGGGGCGTCGGGGAACATCTTCCCGAGCGGAATTTTGTCGCTTCGTTGTTTGCGCTGACCGCGAGCTCGACGGTCGCCGAAGTGCTTGACGTGCTCCGCGACCTCGGTCGATGGCTGTCGGATGAGGCCGGCGACCAGGCGGATCCGGTGTCCGCCGTCTACGGCGAGTGGCTGGCAACGTGCATGCCGCGGCTGTTCCTGCGCAGCCGGGCATCGGCGCTGTTGGAGCAATTGACGCAGGGCAAGACGGAGGATCAATCGATGACCGCCTTGGCGGAGCGCATGGAACGGGAGGCGGCCCAATGGCGCCGTCGCGTAAAAAGCAGCCGACAGGAAGGTCGGCGGGAGGGCCGGCAGGAAGGTCGGCAGGAAGGGATGGAGCTCGGCCTTGCACACGAGCGCTCGCTGCTTCGGCAGCTAGCGGCACGCAAGTTCGGCGATGCAACGGGTGATCGGTTGGCGCGGCGTCTAGTCGATGTGAGCGATACAGACAGGCTCGCAGAAGTTGGTGCCCTGATCATCGAGTGCGATTCGAGCGCTTCGTTTCTCGAACGGATTTCGTTGGAGCGACCCTAACGCGCCCGCTAGGCGCGCGGTCGCCCGCAACGGGCGTGGGGTTCTCCGACGCGGGACGGGACAAGCCCGTCCCTACGGAATGTCCCCCGCACGCAGGGGAAGACCCCGTAGGGGCGGGGCTTGTCCCCGCCCGTGCGCATTGACGTTGCCACGGAAACGGGACAAGCCCGTCCCCTACGAACTGCCGACTGAGACGGCTTGGGTTGCCGTTCGGCCTTCGTCGATGAGTAGGGCGATCCCGCCGGTAGCGAGGGCGTCGTCCTCGGTCTCGAGCAGCGTTTCTCCGTCCACCGCGGCGGCAATTGCTGTGCCTTCGACCGTGATCTCCAGCTGGTACGTCCGGTAGAACTCCACGTCGTAGGGCGCCTCGGCCAGTGCGGTTGTGCCGTCCAGTTCGCGCACGATCTGCACACTACCTTCCGCGTTCAGCACTAGGGCGTAGTACCGGCGCATGCCCTGCACCCGGGCCGCGACTCCCGCACGGCGAACCAGGTGAGGCGTCACGTCGGCGCTAACGCGGTAGTCCCGCCAGTCGCGGGAGCCGTGCAGGAGCAGGCCCGTGCCCCGGTTGTGGACCAGACGGAACGACTCGCCCCAGCGGGGGTGGTAGTGGTCGACGCCGTTCACCCAGGCTCGGCTCCACATACTGCCCGGAACCTGCGAGAGCTTGACCTCGGGGGCGCCGGTCCAATGCAAGCGGTCGAGGTACAGCGTGCCGCCCGATGGCGCCGTAACCATTTGAACGCCCACTGCCGCGATGGGGTAGCCACCGAGGTCAGGAATCGTCCAGGTCAGTTCGGCGCGGGCGCCCGGGTCCAGGGTGGTCGGCGTATTGCGTAGCGTCATGAGCTTGTCGTCGGCATCGAACACGCGTATGCAGATCGAGACCTCCGCGGCGTCGTCGACGTTCTTGGCAAGCTCCACGTTTGCCGAGACGGTCTGTCCGGGCGACAGCATCGGGCTCGTCATCAGGCCGTAGCCGCGGCCTTCGAAGTGGCGGGCGGTTTCCAATGAATCCACGAAGGTGCTCGTGGTGGCGCGCGCCGTGGTGCCCGACGCCAGTGGATCGAAGTGGATGGCGAGGCAACGCTCGCCGCTCGGCGCCTCTTGGTTGTTGACGACGCATCGGTGGCCGGTGAAGCCCTGCACCGACCCGGGATAGGCGAAGTGGTAGCGGGCGCCGTCCTTCGGCGGTTCGAACGCCGACCCGCCAAGGCGTCGACCGATCGAGGCGATTCGGGTGGCCTGGGTCACCGCATCCGTGACGCCGCTGCCGCTGTCGGCGCTCGGCATGTAGCAGATGTCGGCGAAGGGTCCGCGCCAGTCGGGACCCGCGTCGATGCCGGCGAGACCGTGCTGGATACCGAGCAGGCAGCCGAGGTTGCCCGAGTTGCAGTCGGTGTCCCAGCCCGAGGTGTTGACGATCATCAGGGCACGCTGGAAGTCGTCGTTGCCGTGCAATAGGCCGTGCACGATAAGGCCGTGGTTCGGCACCATGTGGCAGTTGCCGCCGTACTTGTCGTAGCCGTAGTTGGCCTTGATCTCTGCGAAGGTCTTGCGCCAGTCGTCGCCGTGCCGGGCATGCCAGTCGCGGATGTCGCCGATCATCCGGTAGAGCACGCTGTCGTTTGGGATCTGCGCCACACCAATGTCGATCAGCTTGTTGGTGTCCGATTCGACGAACGCCGCTGCTTCCATCGCGGCAAGCACTTGGGCGCCGTAGATGGCCTCGCCGTCGTGGGAGACGCTCGCCGCGCGGCGCGCGAAGTCGGCCGCCTGCTCGGGATCGCCCGGCGACACCATGGCCCAGCCGTCGATGAAGATCTGTGCGCCGATCTGTTCCGCGACGACCTTGCCGTTCATCTCGATGGACCCGCTCGCCGGCGCATCGATGCCGGACACCAGGCGCATGAACGCGGTGTGTTCCGTGGAGTTGCCAAGGCCCCCCCACCACAGGATGGTGCGGTTCTCGATCAGGTAGTTGAGCCACGACTGGCCGATCTGCTTTGGGGTCAGGTCCGGGTCGCAGTCGTAGTCCTCCATCGCGCGGATGAAGGTGAATGTGCCGCTGATGTCGTCGTCGGTGACGATCAGGCGTTGATTGAGCTTGTCGTGGACGTAGTAGTCGATCTCCCCGAGCCGCTCCTCGATACGCTCGTTGGGCCAGCCCTCGAAGGGGCGCCCGAGGTAGACGCCGATGATCTTGCCGAGCACGCCGGCGTAGACGCGCTCTTCGTAGTCGGCAGGCAGGTTGGCAGGCATCGTTGTCTCCTAGCGTGGCAAGAGTGGCAAAGGGGTTAGTTTGACGATTCGCGACGGGAACGGGGTCCGCAGTTTCCGCAGAACGCCGCGATGGTCGCCGCGGATGGCGGGGGGAAGTGGGTGCTCGCGACCGGGCGCTCTCAACCGGCACCGCGTCATCGCAACAGCCAGGCGCCGAACCGCTCGTTCATCTCGTCGCCGTTGTCGGCCCACCACTGCCAGTCGCTGCGCAGGGAGAGCTTCGTATTCTCCGGTGAGTTGGGCATGTGTGGCCCCATGTCGACACCGGTGGCGAGGTGGGTCGAGACCAGCCCTTGTGCGGAGCGGCGCGAGGGGCTGTAGGCGATATAGCGGCTGACGGCCGCCATCGAACGGGGTCGGGAGGCGTACGCGACGAGTTGTCGCGCCGCGTCGAGATTGCCGGATCCGGCTATGATCGCGAGGTTGCTGATTTCGAGCACCTGCCCGTGCCAGACGATCGTGAACGGCTGGTTCTCGAGCACCTGGGCATTGAAGATCCGGCCGTTGTAGGCCGTCGACATCACCACTTCGCCGTCGGCGAGCATCTGGGGCGGTTGCGCGCCCGCGTCCCACCACACCACGTGGTCCTTGACGGTGTCGAGTTTGCGGAATGCGCGCTCGACGCCCTCCTCGGTGTCGAGGACGGCGTAGATCTCGGAGGCCGGAACGCCGTCCGCCATCAGGGCGAACTCGAGATTCGCCAGGGGCGTACGCCGCATGCCGCGCCGCCCGGGGAAGCCCTCGAGGTCGAAGAAATCCTGGATCGTCCGCGGCACCTCGCCCGTCGTCCGTTCATGGTTGTAGGCGACAACGGTGGAGAAGAACAGCATGGCGACGCCGCACCGGCTGATCAGGCCCGGATAGAAGTCGTCCCCGGGTGCCGAACCGTCGGCGCCAGGTGCCAGCAGGGCGGTGTCGAGAGTCTCGAAGAGTCCTTCGTCGCAACCCCGGATCAGGTCCGGAAACTGGATGTCGACAATGTCCCAGTGGACGTTGTCGGCCTCCACCTGGGAGCGCACCTCCGAAAGACCCCCGTTGTAGTCCTCCAGTAGAACCTCGATGCCCGTCTCGGCGGCAAAGGGTTTGAGATAGGCCTCCTCGCAGGCCTTGGCGTACGAGCCGCCCCAGGACACGACGGTGACGGATTGCGCGGACGACGCGCCCGCGCCGACGCCGGCCAGTAGCGCAATCGCGATTCGACACGCGGACGCTGCGTGCATGGTCCCTCCCCGTAATGCCGTGATCGTACCATGCAGGTGCGGCGGTCCTAGCCCTGACAAGTCACACGTCGGTGACGAAAGCCGCGAGTTTGCGTGTCGATCCACTACAATCGGAGACCTGATGGCGACGGGCATGTCGCGGCACCCATGGAACTGACGGTGGCAAGGACTGGGGTAGAGCGGTCACCCATCGAGAAGAAGCCGAGCGTCGTCTTCGAGGTGCCGGACTTGGCCCGTCCCGGCGAGCCGGTATCCGCCGAGGAGATCCGCTTCTTCGTGGACAACGGGTTCCTCGTCAAGAAACGTCTGATCGACAAGACGGCGGTTGAGGAAGCGCTAGGCAGGACTTGGGCGTATTTTGGAGACCAGGTGCCGATGGCCGAAGGGGCGACGGCACCGACGCCCGACGACGCGTCGACATGGGCGAGTCCTGAGTGGGCACCGATGCCGCGGCCCGATGACTCCGGTACCTACCAGGGCCGGCAGCGCATCGTCTACGGCGGGCACACGGTCAAGCTGCACGATCTCGGCGATGCGGACTTCCTGACGAACCTGGTTCCAAACCACCCCCGGGTCCGCGCGGTCGCCAAGGCGATTCTCGGCGACGATCTCAGACCGAGCGAACGGACCCGCGGCGTCTATGCGGTGTTCCCCACCGCAGGCGAAGTCGATCCGGACGACCCGGGGAGGCTGACTCGACCGCTCGGTCCGCATACCGACCAGGTCTGCCAACAGCTGAATGCGTGCGCCTACCTCGACGATGTCCCGCCCCGCAGCGGCGGCTTCACGGTCTATCCGGGCAGCCACGCGATCATGTTCCGCGCGCATCGCTTCGAGGCGAACTGGTCGCCGCTTCCCGACTTCCGAGACGCCGTGAGACGGGTTGTCGCGGAAATCGAACCCGTCGAGTTCGCGGGTGACAAGGGCGACGTCATCTTCTGGCACGGTCGGATGGTCCACTCGGCGGGCGTTCATCTTAGCGACTCCATCCGCTGGGCCGTATTCGCCGACTTCACGTTGGATAGGGAGGTCCTCTCGCCCGAGGCGCACAAGCGCATGGGGCAGTTCGAGTGGTTCAAGGACGCCAAGCGTTTCGCCGAGGACGAGCCGGTGGGCGAGAACATGTGGCGCGGTTGGCGACTGGGCAAATGACGGTCTACTCCCATCTGCGCATCTGGGACGGCGTCGCCCACGACTACGCGCCTTTCGATTCCGTTGCTGTCGAAGGCGACGTGATCGTCGGGTTGGGAAACGGCTGGCTGGGCGAGGACTGCGCTGGCTTGACGGCGATTCCCGGGCTTATCGACGCCCACGTCCACATGGTTCTCGATCCGGCCATCGCATCGCTTGAGGACCAGTTGGCGCAGAAACCCCGGGTCATCCGCAAGAAGATGGAAGCCCGTGCCGAGGCCATGGTTCGCCACGGCATCACGACCGCCCGGGATCTCGGCGGTGGCAACTGGCTGGAGCTTGAACTTCGGGATCGTATCAACGCCGGCGAGATCCTCGGCCCGCGCCTCAAGTGCGCCGGTCAGCCCGTCACCTCCGTCAAGGGCCACTGCCACTTCTGGGGCGGCGAGTCGGCAGACTTGGAAGAGGCGAAAACGGTCATCGAACGCCAGCACGCCCACGGTGTCGATCTCATCAAGCTGATGGCCACGGGCGGCATGCAGACGCCTGACAGCCAACCCAAGGACGCCCAGTTCGACCAGGCGACGACCACGGCCATCGTCCGGGCGGCGAAGGAACTCGGCTACGACGTCGCCGCCCACTGCCACGGCACCCCGGGTATCCGCCATGCGGCGAATGCGGGTGTGCGAAGCATCGAGCATTGTTCGTGGATCGGTGCCGAGGGTAAACGCGAGCCGTACGATCCCGCCGTCGCCGCCGAGATCGCCGGCCGGGGCGTGTGGGTGTCGCCGACCATCAACGCCGGTTGGGGTCGTTTTCCGGAGGAGTTCGCCGTTCGCGTGCGGGAAAACATGCGCGGAATGAAGGCGGCTGGGTGCCGGCTGGTCGCCTCCACGGATGCCGGGATTCCCAATGTTCGCCACCAGGACCTCGCCCGGGCGCTACCGGTGTTCGCGCGGCTTGCGGAGCTGGAATCGGTCGAAGTTCTGAAGTGCGCGACCAGCGAGTGCGCTGCAGCGTTGGACCTCGGCGATGTCACGGGCACCTTGCGCGAAGGCATGGCCGCCGATCTACTATTCGTGCGCGGAGATCCATTGGCGGACTTGCAGACCCTGCAACAGCCCGTCAAGGTTGTGGTCCGGGGCCGGGAAGTCGAACCAGCACAGGAGAACAGCAGGCATGAGTTTTCGAGAGGAAGTCCGGGATTGGCTGGAAGACAACTGTCCACCGACGATCCGCCAGCCGGCGGGACCCGGCGAAGGCACCGGTGGCGGTCGCCGGGCCACGTACCCGAACCCTGAGGTCAAGCTTTGGCTCGACCGCATGGCCGAGAAGGGCTGGACGGCGCCGACGTGGCCCAAGGAATACGGCGGCGGCGGACTCACCAAGGAAGAGGCGGGGATCTTGGGCGAAGAGATGCGCCGTATCCGCGCGCGACCCGCGCACACCAGCATGGGGCTTTCCATGATCGGTCCCGCGCTTTTGGAGTTCGGCTCCGAGGAGCAGAAGCAGGAGCACCTGCCGAAGATCGTGCGCGGCGAGATCTGGTGGTGCCAGGGGTATAGCGAGCCCGGCTCCGGCTCGGATCTCGCAAGCCTTTCGACCAAGGCCGTGGACGACGGCGACGACTTCATCGTCAACGGCTCGAAGATCTGGACCTCCAGCGCCAACTTCGCGGACTGGATGTTCTGCCTGGTGCGAACCGACCCGGATGCGCCCAAGCACGAGGGCATCTCGTTCATCCTATTCGACATGGAAACGCCGGGCGTCAGCGTCAAGCCCATCCGGCTGATCAGCGGCGCGTCGCCGTTCTGCCAGACCTTCCTCGACAACGTGCGCGTGCCGAAACGGAACCTGGTGGGTGAACGCGGCAAGGGCTGGACCGTGGGCAAGCGACTGCTGCAATACGAACGCACGTCCATTGGCGGCGGCGGTGGAGGCGGCGGGGGCAACCCCATGGCCGACCTCGCCAGACGCTACGTCGGGCAGGCGGGCGGGCAGGTCGCCGATCCCGAGTTGCGCAAACGGCTGATCGCGCACCGCATCACCGACCGGGCGTTCGGGTTGACCGTTCGCCGCAACGGCGAGGAACTGCGCTCCGGCGGCGCGCCGACGTTCCTGTCGTCCATGTTCAAGCTCTACGGCACCGAGCAGAACAAGGCCCGCTACGACCTGATGCTCGACATGATGGGCAGCCAGATGCTCGGCTGGGAGGGCGACGGCTTCGACGGCCGCGAACTGTCGGCGACCCGGGAGTGGCTGCGCTCGCTCGCCAACTCCATCGAGGGCGGTACGTCCGAGATCCAGTTGAACATCATCGCGAAGCGGATTCTCGGGCTGCCGGATTGAACGAATACGCGGAAACGGAGGGGACATGAAGAAGCTAATGGCCTTGGCGGCCTTCGCCTGCATTTCGGCGGCTGCCCAGGAGTTGGAGGAACTATCGCTCAGCGAACTGCTCGAGCGTTTCGGGTGGGACTTCGAGGCCACCGAGATCAGCAGCGAAGAGATCGGCGACGGTCTCTACGTGCTGTTCGGCGTCGGCGGCAACATCGCCGTATCCGTGGGCGAGCAGGGGGTCCTGATCGTCGACGACATGTTCCCGGAGATGATTCCCAAGGTCGAAGCGGCGATCAAGGAGCTGGGCGGCGACGGGATCGACTTCGCCATCAACACCCACTGGCACTTCGACCACGCCGAGGGGAACCTGGCGGTGGGTCCGGCGGGAACGTGGATCGTCGCGCATGAGCATTCCGCGCAGATGATGGCCAAGTCGAACCCCATCTATCTGCCCCGCGTTACGACCTATCAGCAGCAGGCCTATCCACCCGATGCGCGCCCGGCGATCACGTACGACGATCGCATGCGCTTCCACTTCAACGGCGACGTGATCGACCTGATCCACGCCGGTCCCGCGCATACCGCCGGGGATACCGCCGTGATCTTCCGCAACCACAACGCCGTGCACTTCGGGGACGTGTTCAACAACGCCGGCTACCCGTTTATCGACGCTGACAGCGGTGGCGGCATCAACGGCATGATCACGTTCTGCGAGGCCGTTCTGGCCGAGATCGGCGACGACGGGATCGTTATTCCCGGCCACGGACCGGTGACGGACAGCGCCGCGCTCAAGGCGTACATCCACATGCTGAAGACCGTTCGTGACCGGGTCTCGGCGATGATGGCGGAGGGGAAGAGCCTGCTCGAGATCGTGGCGTCGCGGCCAACCGCAGAATTCGACGAGACCTACGGGCCGGAAATGAACTCCCTCGGGCTGGTGGATCGCGCCTACACCAGCCTCAAGCGGGACGCCGCCTCGCAGTGAGAGTCACGCCAAGCGACGTCACGCTGGGAGCGACGGTTACCGAAGTCAGCTTGGCTGCGCTCTCCGACGACGGGTGGCAGGGCATCGAGGATGCGTTCCATCAGTACGCCGTGCTCGTCTTCCCGAAGGCGGATCTGACCGAGGACGAGCACATCGCTTTCAGCCGCCGCTTCGGGCCGCTGGAACGGACGCTCTCGAAACGTGCGGAGCGCCCGGAGATCTCGCTGCTGTCCAACGTCGCCAAGGACGGCAGCATCGCCAAACGGGACGACGCCCTCGGTCTCTTCCTCGAGGGCAACCGCTACTGGCATACGGACTCCTCGTTCAAGAAGGTCGCCGCCAAGGCTTCGCTGCTCCGTGCGTTGGAGGTCCCGGACACCGGTGGCGACACCGAGTGGGCGGACATGCGGGCCGCGTGGGATGCGCTCGACGAGGCGACCCAGGCGCGCCTCGAAGGATTGGTGGCGGAGCACTCCTACGCCTACTCCCAGGGCAAGGTCGGCGGTATCGCGCTACTCACCGAGAAGGAGCGGGACGCGCTGCCGCCGGTGCAGCACCCCCTCGTCCGAACGCATCCTGCGACCGGTCGAAAGAGCCTCTACGTCGGACGTCACGCCTCGCACATCGTCGGTATGGACGAACAAGAGGGCAGGGCGCTGTTGGCCAAGCTCACCGAGGACGCCTGCCAGCCGCCCGGGATCTTCCGCCATCAATGGCACGCCGGCGACATCGTCGCCTGGGACAACCGCTGCGTGCTGCACCGGGGACACCCGTGGCCCTTCGAGCAGCCGAGGGTCATGCGGCGGACGACGGTGGCCGGGGACGGCGAGAACTCGTGGGCGCTCGAACGGGAGGCCGTCCATGCTTAGGCGCGTCGGCGGCTACCTTTTCCCACGCGAGGATGAAGTTCCAGAAGCCAGTGCCCAGTTGGAGCGGGAAGGCTACGCGGTGCTGCGGGGCGTGCTGTCCCCGCGTCAAATTGGGCCGATCCGCAACGAGATAGCCGGCATCTACGCCAACCGGCCCCGGGATGGCCGGGCTGGCGTCCAGGACGAGGACTTCCGCTACGAGATGTTCAACAAGAGCCCACGTGCCCAGAAACTCGCGGGTCGGCGGGAAATCCTCGACGTGATCGAACCGCTCCTTGGCGAGGACTGCCACATCATCGCCAATACCTGCTGGCGCAACCCGTCGGGCACTGAGCACCGTCACGGTGGGGGCGGCTGGCACATCGACGCGGGGCCCCACATTCCACGTCCGCCGGGTACGCCTTGGCCTGCGGACGTTCCCTACCCGGTGTTCGCCATCGGAGCGCACATCTTCTTGGAAGACTGTCCCATCGAATGCGGTCCGACGGCCGTCATTCCGGGCAGCCACACCTCGGGACAGCCACCGCCCTTCGACCGGCGCATGGACGAGACGCTCACCTGCCAGGGGCGGGGTGCCCAGCCTTTGACGGTGGTCGCCGGGGATGTCGCCTTGTTCGCGTCCGACGTCTGGCACCGCCGGCTACCGGCAGGCGAGGGCGACAAGGGACGGTTCTTCCTGCAGGTGCACTACGGGCGCCGGGACATCGCGCAGCGCATCAAGCGCACCAGTACCGTCAACCACGTCGATCTCGCCGCCTTGGAGCGCATCCGCTCGAAGCGCGAACGCCGCCTGCTGGGGCTGCATCCGCCCGGCTTCTACGACGGCTGATGCCGCTGTGATCCCCGAACGTTGGCGAACGCCCGTCGCCTTTCTCGTGCTTGCGAGCATCGCGATGCCCCTAGGCTTCGCCGCCTGGCGGGCGCTTCTCGACAACTTCGCCATCGAGGAAGCCGCGTTCACCGGGCGGGAGATCGGCATCCTCCAAAGCCTGCGGGAGATCCCCGGCTTCCTTGCCTTCACCGCCGTGTTCGTGATCCTCGTGTTGCGCGAACAGACCTTCGCGGTCGTTTCCGTTGCGGTGTTCGGCTTAGGCGTCGCGTTGACCGGCTTCTTTCCCAGCGAGTACGGCCTCTATTTCACCGCCGTGCTGATGTCCATCGGCTTCCACTACTTCGAGACCATCCGCCAGTCGCTTTCCCTGCAGTGGCTCTCCAAGGCCGAGGCGCCGCGCATCCTCGGTCGCCTGATCGGCGTCGGCTCGGCGACCTCGCTCGTTGCGTTCGGGGCGATGTTCGTCGCGCTCAAGGTGTTCGACTTGGAGTACCGCTGGATCTACCTGGCGGCCGGCGGCGGCGCGCTCCTGATCGCCATCGCGCTCATGGGCTACCCGCACTTCCAGGGCGCGACGCCCCAGCGCAAGGAGATCGTGCTCAGGGGCCGTTATTGGCTGTACTACGGACTGACGTTCCTGTCCGGGGCGCGACGGCAGATCTTCGTGGTCTTCGCCGGTTTCCTGATGGTCGAGAAGTTCGGCTATTCGGCGGAGAACATCGTCGCGCTGATGCTCGCCAACCACCTGTTCAACTGGCTCTTCGCGGAGCGCATCGGCGCCTGGATCGGCCGCATCGGCGAACGCCACGCACTGACCTTCGAGTACTGCGGCCTGATCCTCGTGTTCACCGCCTACGCATTCGTCGAGAACGCCTACATGGCCGCCGGCCTCTACATCCTCGACCACATGTTCTTCGCGCTGTCCATCGCCATCAAGACCTACTTCCAGAAGATCGCCGACCCGGCGGACATCGCCTCCACGGCGGGCGTTTCGTTCACCATCAACCACATCGCCGCCGTGGTGATCCCGGCGCTGCTTGGCCTCGTCTGGCTGGAATCCCGCGCCTTGGTATTTCTTATCGGTGCGGGCTTTGCGCTGCTGTCGCTGGTGATGGCCCAGAACGTGCCGCGGCACCCGCGGGAGGGGAACGAAACGGCGTACGGCTGGCGAGACTCAGGATCGACCGTCTGGCCTCGTCAATCGGGTAACGCCTAATGGAATCAACCGCGGCAGAGATTGTCACGACTGAGCAGCTCGACATGGACGTCCGTGAGTCTCTTGTCGACACGCGTGGTATAGACCACGCCTCTGGGGCGTCGGATGATCTGCGGATTCCCGAAATCCCTCTGAAGTTGCTGGTCGTTTGTGAAAAGAAGCCGTGATCGGCTCACCCGCGCCAGTGCCAGCACATGGGGATCATTGGACTCGCGCCGACCTTCCTCCAGAATCCGATTCGATTCCTCATCGACATCACGGTCCTCGACCGAGATCGCGCGCCCGACAAGCTGGGCCACCTTCATCCACCTGATGAAGCTGCTGGATCCACTGAGCTCGCGGCGTAGCTTGCCTCCAATAGCCAGCTTGCCGCGCCCGTCGGTCAGGCAGTCGAAAAGGTACTTGCCGGCTTCCGAACTGGCGGCGCCAAACACCTCGTCTCGACGAGAGCGGCGAGGACTACCTGTTCCCAGCCGACGCCTTCGTCGTGATCAATCTGCCCGAGCGGGTCCGCTCTTCACTTCGGCGGGCCGTATCGGCGTAGCTGGGCGGTGATTGCCAAATCCGGCCGTCGAAGGCTTGGGTAGCCGTCCCGTTGGCCAGTCGAACATGCTGTTAGGCTAACGCTTACCTAAGAGCAACTGCGAAGCCGCACCATGAACGGCCCCCTTGCCGGGTACACCGTCCTCGACCTCACCATCGCCCGCGCCGGACCGACGGCGGTGCGGCTTCTCGCGGACTGGGGCGCCGACGTGATCAAGATCGAGGCACCGCCCGCAGTGGGCGGTGCCATGACGGGTGCGCGGCGGGGACCGGACGAGCAGAACCTGCACCGCAACAAGCGCAGCCTGTGCATTAACCTGAAGGACCCGGAGGGCCATGCGCTGTTCATGACCCTGGCGGCAAGAGCGGACGTCATCGTCGAGAACTTCCGCGCCGAGGTGAAGCATCGGCTGAGGGTCGACTACGAGTCGGTCAAGGCCGTGAACGAGTCGATCATCTACGCGAGCATCTCCGGTTTCGGCCAGGACGGCCCGTACAGCAAACGGCCCGGGGTCGACCAGATCGTCCAGGGCATGAGCGGGCTGATGTCCATCACCGGCGAGCCAGGACGGGGTCCGATGCGGGTCGGCATCGCGATCAGCGACACCGCCGCCGGCATGTTCCTAGGTCAAGGCATCCTGCTGGCGCTATTGCACCGCGAGAAAACCGGGGAGGGGCAGTGGGTGCACACGTCGCTGTTGGAAGCCATGTTGAACAAGCTCGATTTCCAGGGTGCCCGCTACACGATGCTGGGCGACGTTCCCGGCCAGCAGGGCAACGACCATCCCATCGCAACGCCGATGGGCGCGTTTCGGTGCAAGGACGGCCATGTCAACATCGCCGCGCCGTCGGATCGGATGTGGAAGAGTTTCTGCGGAGCCGTCGGGGCTGATTCGCTACTTGCCGACGAGCGCTACGACTCGGTGCGCAAACGGCGCGCCGCGAAGGTCGAGTTGAACACGGAGATCGAAAAGGCGATTGCCGATCTGCCGGTGGAGAAGGTCGTCAGGAAACTGAACGCGGCGGGTGTCCCGTGCGGCCCCATCGGCGACATTCGAGGCGGGTTCGAGAACCCGCAGGCCAAGTACTTGGGTATGGCAAAGCCCGCCGTGCACGACGAACTCGGCGAGGTGAACCTCATCCGCTCGCCGATCAACTTGTCGCGCTTCCCCCATCCCGAGTCCTTCGATCACGCCGCCCCAGATCCTGGGGCCGACAGCGACCGCGTGCTCGCTGAATTCGGCTTTGCGCCGAACGAGATCGAGGAACTGCGCGCCAGCGGCGCCGTCTACTGACGAAGATTCGGCGCGGGCCGGGACGAGCCCGGCCCCTACGCGGTCAACGCATCCACCACCGCGTCGACGCATTCGTCCGCCTTGGCGCGCATCTCGGCGTCCGTGGCGTCCTGAATCGGATGCGCGACGAACACCCGGCGCGCGTCGTCCATGCCAAGGGCTTCGGCTTGCGCCGTTGCCGCGTCGACGAACTCCGAGGAAGCGATGCTGACCGAGGGAACTCCCTGGATCTCGAACCATACCGTGTCATGCAAACTGCACGTGGTACAGGAGCCTCAGTCGGCTAGCGCCTCGATCACGAAGTCGTTGGCGTCGCGGATGTCCCGCCGCAGCGCGTCCGGGGCCGGCTTCGTGAACGTCGGCTTCGCGTAGCGGTTGACGGTGACATCCGGCAAGCGCTCGGCAAGCTGCGTTTCGAGCCGGTCGAGCAGGATGTTGCCGCGCGGCTTGGAGATGTCGAGCAGGGCGACGTTGCCCCGGATCGCACCCGTGCGCGGCGTCACGGTGCGCGCCACCGGCACCCGCTCGTCCGTTGGGTCTAGGATGGTGGTCATGGTTCCTCCTCCAATTCCTTCTTCGTTTTCCAGTGTGTCGGATTCGTGGCGGCGTCGGCAAGTCCGATGGCACGGGCCGCCACAAGGGCGGCCCCTACGGGTCGATTTTCTGGGAAACCGGCATCGAGCCGATCTCGCCGCCCGCCCAGCCGTGGAAGACCCCCGAGAACTTGCCGGCCTCGGCGCCTGCGACCACGATATGGATATTGCCCGTGGAGGCGAACTTCGGCGTCGGTCGGTTGCGGCGCTCTTCCGGCATCGCCGCCAGGCGTTCCGGCGACAATCCGCCGCCGGCGTCCTCGGTGGATGCGAGATCTGCGAGCGGACGGGCTGTCGCTTTCTGGATCTGCTCGCGGATGTCGTGCTTGGTGAAGCCGTCGCGCTGCAGGGTGTCCACATGCTCCGGGGAGATCACCAGCAGCGCGTCACCCGCGTTGTGCGCCCGGACGTGGTGCGCGGCTTCCATGGACAAGCCGAAACTACCCGCTAGCTGCTTCGCCGTGCGCGACGATTGATCGACGCACAAGGCCGGTCCGCTGGTCATCGCGAACACCGTGACCACGGAATCCTCCGGCGCGAAGCCCCGTTCGACGTGCAGCGGTTCCCAAGGACTGCGCTCCTCCCACTCGGGGAAGCACATCGTGAACTTCATGGGATTGCCCAAGGTGGAGCGCTCGGTTCCCCCCGGCTTGGCACCGCCGATGTTGCGTACCGCCAAGCGAACAGCTCGCCCGATGGCGGCGTTTGCCCGGCTGCCTTGCCCAAGCACGCCGAGGCCCATGTTCATCCCGATCCGTTCGCGGATGGGGCCGTTGACGATCATCACCGGCGAAGCGCCCATGGTCGTGGCGTTCACGCCGTGAATGTTGAAGGTCTTGTTGCAGATCGCCTCGATGGTGGCCATGACCACCGGCAGGTACTCGGGTTTGCAGCCGGCCAGCACGGCGTTGATGGCGATCTTCTCGACCGTGGCAGGCGCGTAGTTCGGGGGAATCTCCGCGACCACCGCCTGGCTGTCCCGCCGTGTCCCGCCGAGCATCCTCAAGACCCGCTCGGGTGTCGGGGGCACCACCGGCAGCCCATCGGTGAAGCCTTGGTCGAACAGGAACTCGTGGACGTCGTCGGCCGGTGCGATCTCGATCTTGCGGGCACGCAGCGGACTGTTCTCGGACGCGGCCCGCAGGCGCTCCGCGATCACGGGATCCTGGGTCAGCGACCCGCAGCCGGGCCGCCACTTGGGCAGCGATTCCCAGTCCACGTCGGCATCGGGAAGGTGATTTTCGAAGAAGGTGCGCCATTCGGCCCGGTCGAAGCCGACCAGGCGATCGGCCTCTTCGCCGTCGGCGTCGGCGAGGAGCACCAGCGGTACCGTCTCCACGTCGTAGGCGAACGACACCTTCAACGTCGAGTCGTCGAGCAGCGGCATGGTCAGACCGTGGCGTTCGATCAGCGTCCGGTTGCCCTCCGCGGTCTGTCCCGCCGCGAGTAGCGTCACGTCGCCGGCATCGTGGGCCGCCTGCAGAAGCGGCATCACCAGGTTGCAGGTGGGACAGTCCTCCTTGACGAAACAGACCACGGTAAGCGAACCGGTCGGAAACGCCCGGTCCTCGCCCGCCATGTCGGCGAGCGAGAACGGGGGCAGAACACTTGCCATGACGGGCGCGTTAAGTCAGTGGATCTCGGCGGACCTGCCCTGCGCCTCGCGCAGCTTCTCGATGTTGAAGCCGGGTTGCTTCGCGGCGTTGATGATGACGCCTTCACGCCGGGCGATGCCGGCGGCCGCATCCATCACCTTGTCGGCGACGTCGTGGGGAATCACGACCGCGCCGTGCTGGTCGGCGTGCACGAGGTCGCCGTCCATGACGGTCATGCCGCAGACGTTGATCTGCGCGCCGAAGGAAACCACGTGCACGAAGGCGTGGGACGGCCCCACCCGGTCCGCCAGCATCTGGAAGCCGTCTGCCACGTCGGGGAGGTCGCGGACGCTGCCGTCGGTGATGACGCCGAGACATCCCAGCCCCTTGTGGATGTTGCTGTTCACCTCGCCCCAGAACGAGCCGTAGCCGCGCGAATCGCCGTCGAGATCCTGGATCACCGAGATCGCCGGTTTCGGCCCGCCGTTGTCGATGTAGTCGTAGTAGTCGCCAGGCGTATTCCGACGATCAGCCGGATGCCGCGCGCGAATCGTGGCGGTGCGTGCATAGCCGACCATGACCCCGAGTTGGGGACGTGTGCAGACCAAGGGTTCGACGGTATAGCCGAAGCCGCGCCGGTGCGATGCCACGACCTCCAGCGCATTGCAGACGGTGGGCGTATCGATGGTGGCGAGTTGCTCTAGCAACTCGGCGGGGTGTTCGGACATTTGGAATCCTTAAGGCTCGAACGAAAAGCGTGCAGTGTAAACCCACAGTCGATGGAGCGGGGAACCGACGCCGAAACCCGGGCGCTGTGTGGGGAATGGCCATGCGTCGATGCCGGTCACCGACCAAAAGAAGCCGGTTTTGTAAGCCTTTTCCTACAGACGGCGTTTCGTGCCATGACTACGATACCCCCATGGCTGACTTGACCCCGAAGGACCTGCCAACGGCGACGCGGCCGACGTTGCGGGCGCATCCTGCGTTTCGTAGGATCAGCCGCGAGATCACGGATGACGAGTTGTCCAGCCCGGCCGCAAGGAAGTTCCTGCTGGCGGAAGTTGATCGCTTGGACGAAGAGAATCGCTTGCTTCGTTCCTATCAGGAGCGATTCCACGAGGTGGACAAACGGGCGGCATTGTTGGAAAACAAGATCAAGAAGAGCGTTTCCGGCGAGTTCGTTTCGGCATCCGGGTTGGCCGTGGGGGCCGCCGCTTTGGGGTATGCCCCCGCCGTTTGGTCATCGCCGCCGAGCGGATGGGTCGCTCTCGCATTCGGTTCGATATTGGTTGTTCTTGGCGTCGTGGCGAAGGTGGTACGGACATGAGACTCGACATCGTCCGGGTCGCCGATGAGGGAAAGCTGGACAATGAACGGCTGCTGCTGAAGGCGAACGGCAGAACCGAGGTTGGTAACTACCTGCTGCTGCCGGCCGGCGTCCAGGGAGACCGGCTCACCTCGCCTGCCCGCAATCCCTTTTGGTTCCCCGACAAGCAAGTCGATGTGGGCGACCTCGTCGTGGTCTACACCAAGGAAGGCGGCGACACCGACAGACTCATGGACGACGGTCGGAAGGTCCACTTCTTCTATTGGGGACTGGACGACCCCGTTTGGGGTGGTCGCGACCTCGCACCGGTGCTCTTCCACGCTCGCGAGTGGGCCAGCAAAGCACCCGAGAGCCTGTGAGCCTGTAGCCTATCCGGGCCCACGACGAGTGCCCACAGGCATTCGTTGCTGGCCTACTCGTGAACGCGAAGCCCGCGATCCAGCGAGCAACCAGCCATGAACCGCATCATCTCGGTCCCGTCGCGAGTGTCGTAGAAGCGGATCATCGCCTCGTTGAACTCGAGCCGACGACGCGCCGGGACCGAAATCGCGTCTTCGCCGGCACCGAGCAAAATGCCGTTCATCATCAGCCGGGACGTACGCTTGTTGCCGTCGTAGAAGAACTGGTTGAGCGACCCGAACAGGAACATCGCGATGGCACGTTCGTGGAGACTGCCAATCCTCTGCAGTGTCTCCAGTCCTTCCTCGAAGATCGATTCCAGCGACTCCCAGTCCGGGGGCTTGTAGTCCGTTCCGGCGATCGTGACGGAACCGGTACGAAAGAAGCCCCATTCGAGGGCCTCCTCGCGGGCAACCAAGGAGTGAAGGTCGCAGAACGTCTCTCGGTTGAGTTCGAAACGTCCTTCCTCTGCCCGAGCGAGAAGTTCCTTCCAGCTTGCCGCCTGGTTCAAGACCTGGCGCTCGTCTTCGAGCCGGTGCCCGCCGACCGTAACGCCATCGAGCAGCGTCTTGACCTCGGGAAGGGTGAATGGATTCCCCTCCAACGCAACGGTGTCGTGGACGACGCCTTCGAGGACCTTGCGGACGCGAAAGCACGCCCGGCGGACATCACGCACTTGATCCGTCCGGAAGGTGACCGGGTCGTAGGCGAATCCCAAACTGCCCGCTTTCGGGTTGTCCATGGTGATCTCCGAGGCTGCGGCGCATTGTCGCGGAAACGTCCCGTAGGGGCGACCCTATCGCGCCCGCAGGTCGCGCGGTCGCCCGCGCCGTTCACCAAGGATTTGTCGTGCGCCCTCCCTGTCTTGCGATCGGTGGTACGTGTGACGTTTCGCGTATAGTCCTTGGGTTGCGGCACCCGGAGAACCTGCATGACCGACGTTGCGCACGTCGAGGCACGGCTGAACAGCCTGTTCGATCCGGGATTCACCGCCGAGGACCGCGTCCTGATGGACGCCAACGGGTTGACGGCCACGCCCGGCCTACTCGCCGAAGCGCCAACGGTGAAGATCCGCAACGGACGCGAACTCCAAAGGCGGGCCCAAACAGACGCGTCATTCACCGAGGCGGGGTTCTTCGAGGAACACAGCTTCGTCCTCCTCGATCACGCCTCGGACGTTCAGAACTGGAACATCGATCCAGCGGCGCCGCCCGAGGAGACGGATATTGCCCGAGTCTACTACCCGGAAGTCGCGACGATCATCCGCGAGCGGCTGTTGCCAGGCTACCGCCTCGAGATTCCCCAAGTGCCGTACCTGCTTCGCCGGGGTCCACAGACGCCCAACCCGTTCTACGGTACCGTCGTCCACCAGGACTACGGCTTGCGCGCTGACGACTACGAAGAGAACGTGGCGGCCTACGGCACGGACGAGCATGCGCGCGCCTGGCGCAAGCAGTACGACCGGGACGAGGTGGCGGGTTTCCTCGTCATCAACTTCTGGCGGACCGTCTACATGAACGAACCGCTCCGCCACATGCCGCTGACGATCTGCGACCCCTACTCGGTCGAACCGGACGACGTTCTCTCGACGGGACTGCTCAACTTCACCCCGACCGGTCGCCCGTCGAACCAGCTCGGGATGCGCTACAACCCGGAACAGCGCTGGTACTACTATCCGGCGATGACCACAGGCGAAGCACTCGCCTTCAAGAACTTCCAATGCTGGAAGGACGAGCCGCCGACGCTTCGAACCTGTTTCCACTCGGCCTTCGACGAGCCCAATCCGCCCGAGAAGCCGAGTGAACGTCAGAGCTGCGAGTACCGGATCGGCGTCTACTTCCTCAACGACTAACGGGAATCTCGCCATGGCATACGACTTGGTCATCCGCAACGGCACGTTGGTGGACGGCACCGGCGCACCCCGCCGCCACGGCGACGTCGCCGTGCAGGGCGACCGCATCGTCGCCGTGGGGGACGTGAACGGCAAAGGCAAGCGGGAGATCGATGCCGCCGGCAAGATCGTCACGCCCGGATTCGTGGACATCCACACGCACTTGGACGCCCAGATCGCCTGGGATCCCATCGCCTCGTCGTCCTGCTACCACGGCGTCACGTCCGTGGTCATCGGCAACTGCGGCGTCACCTTCGCACCCTGCAAGCCCGAGGACCGCGGCTACCTGGCGGAGATGATGGAGTCCGTCGAGGACATCCCCAAGGAGTCCATCAACGCCGGCCTGCCTTGGGACTGGGAAACCTACGGCGAGTATCTCGAATCCATCGACCGAATGGACAAGGGCGTCAACGTGGGCGGCATGGTCGGCCACTGCGCGGTGCGCATCCACGCCATGGGCGAGCGCAGCCTCGACGAAGAACCGGCAACCGACGACGACGTGGCCAGGATGTGCGATCTCGTCGACGAAGCCATCGGCGCCGGCGCCTTGGGCTTCTCGACGTCCCGGACGTTCCTGCACAAGGTGCCGGACGGCCGCTACGTGCCCGGTACCCACGCCGACCCCAGCGAGCTATTGGCCATCGGCCGAGTGCTGGGACGCCGCGGCAAGGGCGTCTTCGAAGGCGCGCTCCGGATCGGCGAACGGGACCGCGAAGAACACCTCCCGAAGACCCGCGCCGAGATCGGCTGGGTGGGTCAACTATCCAGGGAGAACAACGTCCGCGTCACCTTCGGCCTCGCCCAGAGCTATCGGCGGCCGGATCTCTACCGGCGCGTCATCGGCTTCGCGGAAGAGGAAAACGCCAAGGGCGCCCAACTTCGCCCGCAGACCAGTTCCCGGGGCATCGGCGGCTTGTTCGGCCTCGATCACCGAACGCCGTTCCACGGCACCCCGGCTTGGCGCGAACTCGCCGCACGCCCGTTCGACCAACGCCTGGCGGCCTTGGAGGACGAGTCGTTCCGCGCCCGCCTGCTCGAACTCGAAGCGCCGCCCGTGATCGACTTGGAGAACGCCTACATCCTGACCGACGACGATCTCGACTACGTCCACGACCGCTCCCGGACACTCGCCGCGTACGCCGAACGCACCGGCCAGACCGAGGTCGCGGCGTTTGTCGAACTGAACCGCAAGCACCGGGGTCGCGTCCAGATCTGGCATCCAGGCCTCAACCAGTCCATGGACGCCATCGAGGAGATGATCACCAACCCCACCGTCGCCATGGGCCTCGGCGACTCCGGCGCCCACGTCGGCCAGATCATGGACGCCAGTTCGCCGACTTGGCTGCTGTCCTACTGGGTCAAGACCCGAGGCGTCATGAGCCTGGAAGAGGCCATCCGTGGCTGGACCAGCGACACCGCCGCCATCTTCGGCATCGAGGACCGGGGCGTACTGCGCGAAGGTGCCTACGCCGACATCAACGTCATCGACTTCGACAACCTGGCGATGGAACTGCCGGAGTACAAGCACGACTTCCCTGCCGGCGCCGGTCGATTCGTGCAGCGCGGACGCGGCTACGAACAGGTGATCGTCAACGGCCAGGTGTTCATGGAACACGGCGAACACACGGGGGCGTTGGCAGGCCGGACGTTGCGATCGTAGGGGACGCCCTTGTGGCGTCCCGAACCGCGTCGACAACGACGCGCCTTCGCGACGCTGTGCGTCAGGACGCCCTCTTGGCGCGAACGGCGCTCTTAGCGGGCTGGCATCACATATCGACGCGGTCCCGGAACCAAACTGCCAGGTCCGCTTCGCCCATCGAGCCCGCTGCGACCGCCTCCATGGTTCGGATAGCATCCGCCGGCTCGAACTCGATTCGGTAGTCGTTGTCGGCGAGGAAGAGCCTTGCGGCAACCCAGCCGGTGCGCTTGTTGCCATCGACGAAGCCGTGGTTTTTCGCGAGCCCGAACGCATAGGCAGCGGCGAGGTCAGCCGCATCAGGATCGGCGTAACTCGCCAAGTTGATGGGCCTTGCCAGTGCGCTTTCGATCACACCGAGATCGCGGATTCCATCCGCGCCGCCGTGCTCGTCGATCTGTCTCTCGTGGATGGCTTGCACGACTTCGAACCCGATCCCGCGCCAATCCGACGATCCAGGATCGTTCACTTCGAGAGGGCCCGGAGCACCTCTCGGTCGTCGTGCATGATTTCCTCGGCCAGCGCCATCTGACGGGCGAACTCGGGATCGTACGGGGTCAGTCGGTAGCCACCGCCCGGCGCTTCGGTCAGGAAGAGCGTGTCGCCCTTGCGGACCTTGAGTCGGGCCATGGCTTCCTTCGTCAGAATGACGCCCGACGACGAGCCGACTGTCGTTATCTTGAACGCGAGCATGTCAGGTCCATCAGCTATATAACGAGTGTTATATAGAGCTGCGTTGCGAACGGAAGACCGATCGCGTACGCGCCTTGGCGGACGCGTGGTTCCGCGCCCGCCTGCTCGAACTCGAAGCGCCGCCCGTGATCGATTTGGTGAACGCCTACACCCTGACCGACTACGTCCACGACCGCTTCCGAACGTTGGCCGCGTTACGCCGAACGCACCGGCCAGACCGAGGTCGCGGCGTTCGTCGAACTGAACCGCAAGCACCGGGGTCGGGTACAGATCTGGTATCCGGACCTCGACCAGTCCAAGGACGCCGTCGAGTAGATGATCCCCAGCCCCAGGTGAACGTCAACGGCGAAGTGTCCATGGAGCATGGCGAACACACGGCGGCGTTGGCGGGCGGAAAATTGGGCAGCTAACGAACCCCGCCTCAGAAACGATCGGTCCCTCCCGACGTGTCCCCGCCACTACGTGAGGACGTAGGGGCCGCCCTTGTGGCGGCCCGCATTGTGGGTCCACGCACCCGGTGTGGTCCGGCGAAGACCGCCTCTTTCGGACCTCCCGCCATTTCGGACCTCCCGCCATTGACACCCCAAGGGGCCACGCTAAGATACGCGTCCCCTTGATACGGGGTGTTTAGCTCAGTTGGGAGAGCGACGGCCTTACAAGCCGTAGGTCGCAGGTTCGAGCCCTGCAACACCCACCACGGAGCGGTAGTTCAGCTGGTTAGAATACCGGCCTGTCACGCCGGGGGTCGCGGGTTCGAGTCCCGTCCGCTCCGCCAATTATCTAAATAAATACAATACGTTAGGATATTGTGGCCCAACCCGTACGCCAGTCTTGGGCGGCTTGGGCGAGGAGTCCTTGTTGATTGCGGTCTAGATTGAGTGCGACGAGCGGCATGCCACGGCGGCGTTCGCGCGGTCGGTCACGCGCATCTTGGAGCATGTGAGGCGTGATCCCAGAGGCGCTCGAGCGTGAATGCTCCCTTACGCCGGCCACTGGATCGAGGAGGTCGGTGCCGAAGCGTTGTCGATCGCGGCATGCGTGACGGTCCGCAGGTCGAGGGGGGCGGTAGCTTGTTGCGGGGAGAGTGCAAACGGGCCAGTGAGGTGTTGATGGCATGGAGGACAGCGTGTTGAAGGCTGGCAATCGCGGCTCGGTCTGGCGTCGATGGGAGCCGCACATCCACACGCCAGGTACGGTGTTGGAGGACAGATTCCCCAAGGAGAACGGATGGGAGTTGTACCTGGATGCTCTGGAAGCCGTGTCGCCTCGGATTCGGGCGATCGGCGTCACGGACTATTGCATCACCAGATCTTACGAGCGGATGAGGGAGGAGAAAGAGAAAGGGCGCCTGAAGGAATGCGAGTTGCTTTTTCCGAATGTGGAACTACGCCTAAAGGTCGGGACGGTCAAGGGAAACTTCGTCAACATCCATCTTCTGGTTAGTCCCGAGGATCCGAGGCACGTGGAGGAACTCAACCGGTTTCTCGGCCGACTGTCCTTCGCCGCCTTCGACGACGAGTTCACATGTACGCCTTCGGAGTTGGCGCGGCTGGGACGGCGCTTCGCCGGTGAAGAACTCGACGAAGAGGCGGCCCTGAAACAAGGAGTCATGCAGTTCAAGGTGTCGCTGGACAATCTGCTGGAAACGTACCGCAACATCGAGTGGGCTCAAGCGAACATCGTGATCGCGGTAGCTGGAACAGCGGATGGCACTTCGGGCGTGAAGGACGCGGCTGACGCGACGCTGCGACAGGAAATCGATAAGGCCGCGCACGTGATTCTCGCGTCAAGCTTGAAACAGCGGGACTATTGGCTCGGGAACGGAGCTGCAAGCCTTACTGAGCTTCAGGAGAGATACGGTGGACCGAAGCCTTGTATCTGGGGTAGTGACGCGCACGATCTCAAGAGAGTCGGAAAGCCTGCGGAAGATCGGTTTTGCTGGTTGAAGGGATTGGCGGCGTTCGACACGCTGCGCCAAGCGTATCGCGTGCCGGAACGTGCCTACGTCGGTTCGGCCCCGCCGTCCTGGATGGCTGGATCGCAAGTGATCGACCAGGTACGCATCGAAAACGCGCCTTGGATCAAGACACCTGTTTTGGATCTGAACGCGGGGTTGACGGCGGTCATCGGCGGGCGGGGGTCCGGCAAGACAGCGCTGGTGGACGCGATAGCGGCCGGTTGCGGCTCCTACGAGGAGTCCGAAGGGAATCCGTCCTTTCTCGCCCGGGCGAAGGAACACCTCTCGGGATCGCAGGTAGTTGTGAAGTGGCGGAGTGGCGAGGCTTCGCACGGGCGGGCGCTCGATGCACCCGGGGATCGATCGTCGGACGCTCATCCGCGTGCGCGGTATCTTTCGCAGCAGTTCGTTGAGGATCTCTGCTCCGTCGAGGGTATGCCGAAGCTGATCGCGGAGATCGAGCGGGTGATCTTCGAAGCCCACCCGTCGCTGGAACGCGAAGGAGCCTTCGACTTCGGCGAGCTGCTCGAACGCCGGGCGGGAGGCCATCGTGACACGCGATCCTTGGAAGAATCCGCCTTGGCTAACGTCTCGGACCAGATCGGGATCGAGATGGAGAAGGCGCGGGAGGTCAACCAGCTCCAGGCGAAGATCGACGAGAAGGAAAAGCTGGTCGCGCGCTACGAAAAGGACCGCAACGCGCTGTTGCCGAAGGGAGACAAGAAGACGAGCGAGTGGCTTCAGGAGCTTGTCGCCGCCGCTGAAAAGGTACGCGGCTACCTCAGAGCTCTCGGGAATCGAAGGGCGTCTATCGTCCGGGTCGAGAACGAGATCAGGGACTTGCGTCAGAACCGGGCACCCGAGGGGCTCCGGGTCATGAAGGAGAACTACAAGAACCTGGGCTTCAACGAGGCCGAGTGGGAGCGTTTCCTCCTCGAATACGTTGGTGACGTGGACGGCGTCGTGACGGCAAAGTCCAAGGAAGTCGAGAAGAGCACGAATGAATGGAAGGGGAAGAAGCCTGCTGCCGCGTTGGACGGAAGCGGGGCGTTCCTAGCAAAAGGGTCCGATCTAGCGCGGACACCGCTTGCCGTCCTCGAAGCAGAGATCGAGAGAGTGGAGCAGCTCGTGGCTGCGGACAGGGAAAGCGCCCGCAAGGTCGCCGCAGTGTCCAAACGGATCGCTGAAGAGAGGAACGCGATCGCGAGCTTGAGGGAGAGGCACGCCGACTGTAAGGGCGCGCGGGGAAGGGCGGAGATGCTGGTTGGCGAACGTGAGGAAGGCTACATTCGAGTCTTCGATGCCCTGCTTGCGGAAGAAGGCGTGCTGAACGAGCTGTACGCGCCTCTGGTTCGGCGCCTAACCGAGGCGGGCGGCACGCTGGGGAAGCTCTCGTTCTCCGTGACCAGGGTGGCCGACGTGCGAACGTGGGCAAAGCAAGGCGAGGACGAGCTGTTTGATCTCAGGGGAGGCCCTTTCAAAGGCATCGGGTCACTGGAGAAGGAGGCAAACAACATGCTCAGGGACGCCTGGCGGACAGGCGACTCGAAGACGGTTTCCGAAGCCATGGCCGCGTTTCGCGACAAGCACCAGGATGCACTTCTCGAGAAGGCTCCGTACCCACGCTCGGATCGCAAAAAATATCGACCGTGGTCAAGGCGTTTCGCGCAATGGCTTTACAGCACGAATCACATCTCGCTTGAGTACGGCATCAGGTACGACGGAATCGAGCTGGAGAAGCTATCACCGGGCACGCGGGGAGTCGTCCTAGTGCTTCTCTACCTCGCGCTCGACGATGGCGATGATCGACCGTTAATCATTGATCAACCGGAAGAGAACCTAGATCCGAAATCAATCTATGACGAACTGGTTCCGTTGTTTGAGGAAGCGAAGAAGAAACGACAGGTGATTATGGTTACGCACAATGCGAACCTTGTCGTCAATACGGACGCGGACCAGATCGTGGTCGCGCATGCTGGGCCGCAGCCGGTGGAAGGGCTGCCCGCGTTCACCTATAGGAGCGGCGGCTTGGATGAGGAGGACATCCGCAAGGTGGTGTGCGACATCCTTGAAGGCGGGGAGAGAGCCTTCAGAGATCGTGCCCGTCGGCTCAGGATCTCGTTGGAACGGTAAGGCGTGAAGGCAGGCGGACTGAAAAGTAGCCGTTGAGGAACCCGAATATGTCGTACAGATACGCGTTTACGAGGATCGTGGATCCGGGAGCCGGGACCGATGTGGTGGAAGTCGGACTGTTCAATCTTTGGTGGGCGGCGGTTTCCGCGGCCGAGGAGACCATTCAGGGCAGTCCGCTCGCAGCGGCCTGGCTGAGACTCTTCGAAGGCCACCTGAGTCAGATCGATAGGTCGGAATTGCGTTGGGCGGGAGACTTGGCGGAAAGTGCGGAGATGCGTCGGGCCTACTCGGCGCTGTACGGCCGCTTCTTCGGGCGTGCGTTCCTCGCGAGCCGATTCGGGTTCGAGGACTTCATTCCGCTTCAATCCGACCGGACGCCGGTGGGGAATGTGGCAGAGGTGATCCGAGTGAAGCGGGGGGACGTTCCGGACTGGATCGCTTGGGATCCGGGTTCGCGGTCGTACGTGATCGCGGAGGCGAAGGGAAGACTGGGCGGTAACTTGCGGGGGTACCTGTCGCAGACGCCCGCGTGCATAACGTCGGGCAAGGCGCAGTTCCAGCGGGTTGAGGTACGGGACGCGCACCGTAGGACAATCGCGACGACGAACTGGGTGGCGGCGAACCTTTGGTGTACGGACAGGCGCGGACGTGGGCCGGTGTGTCTGCTCTGGGACCCGAACGGGGAAGGGGAACAGCTGCTCGAGGAGGAGGTTCTGCAACATGCGGCGGCTGTCCGCAGACAGCGCGTAGGCAACATCGCGGCGGCACTCGGCCACCCGGGGTTCCCCGATGGAAGCACAGCGCCGGGGGGCCGGATCGTTCGCGTCGCAGCGGTGCCGTCGGAGCCGCCGGAGGCGGACGAAGTGCGGGCGGTTCCGCAAGGATTGGGTGACGAACGGCTCTTTCTGGGGAAGGATGTGGAGCCGGTTGGGGTAGCGCGTCGCGAGGCCGAACCGAGTTCCCGGGAGAGGCATGAGGACGCGTACGTTGCGGCGGTCATGACTCGCTTCGGGATTGCGCCGATCGTCGATCAACTAGGATTCGAGGCGGCGCTTCGGGCGCAGGACCGGGCCGGATCTGGGGAGCCGACGTTGATCTACGGGATCAGTGCGGGTGCGCTGGCCGGCCCGGAAGCCGACAGGCGAGGTTGGTTGTCTGGCGGAGGAATCGTGTCCCGTGACGGCGCGGGTTTGTTCGACATCACGCAGGTGGAGATCGGTGAGGTTTGACCATAGCGGGCGATGGATCGTGGCGCGGTCGCGGTCGCGTACGGCCAGCCCGGGGGTTTCCCTGAGGTTGGAGGCTGAGCGGGCGCCGCCCAGCTTGTAGGTTTCGGATGGTGCGTCAATCGGTGAGGGTGAGTGTGTCGTCGCGCGAGAGCCGGGGCTGACGGGCGAGAACGTCGCGACGGACTTATTTCGCTTCAGCGTTGCTCAATCGGGCAGGCCGCTAAGCGGCGGCCCAAGCGTGAGAAACCGGGGACGGATGGGTATGATCAGATCGGGTTCGTTGGCGTCGTTGCTAGAGTGGGCGTTGGCCCGTAACGCGTAGCCGCAGACCTGGCGAACGCGGCCTCAATAGGGATCAAGGCCGCGAGACCGAGACTCGACCTGCCGAGGTTCGGTATGCAGTACAACAGGCTGGCCCGTAGCGATCGCCATCGAACCGGGATGGCCGGGTGTGCCCGCTGCTCCGGCATGGGAATGGCGAGGCGGCAATGCAAGACGTCGGGTAACGAATGCGACTGCAACGGTGCACTGATCGACCAGGGACGGTCCCAGTGCGAGGCCGAGTGTGTCGATCGGGAGATTGCGGCTGTTTTGGGGTCGCCTATCCCGTACCTAGGGAAATGGGCGAGCCGGTATTTCGATGAACCGGTTGGGCCGTGTGAGACGATGGCGCAATGAGGATCCACAGATCAACGAGTAAGTGATCGACACTACTTGTCAGGTGCCGGCAACTGCACGGTCAACGCCGAAGATACGATGAGAGACGAGTCATGCGCGTGAAAGAAATCGAAGTTCGCTCGTTATTCGGCCGTTTTGACCACAAGGTACGACTCAATCTGAGCGATAGAATAACTATCGTCCACGGACCTAACGGCGTCGGCAAGACCACGATTCTCAGGCTTGTCAGCGACGTGTTCCAAAGACGATTCTATTCGCTACTCACTACACCGTTCGAAAGGATAGTTGTCCGCTTCTATCCTAGTAGTACGTTGACGGTGAAACGTATGTTGAAGTCTGGGGGGAGACCAACGCTTTTGTTCACTTACCGAGCAGGTCGCCATACGACCGGATACACCTTCCCGAGAGAGCGACTAGCCCGACGAGTACGCGTCCCATCGTATTCCCTAGAGAGGGAGATCCCGCAAGTCGAGCGGATTAGTCCCTCGGTTTGGCTCGACGGAACAACGCAGAGGGAGATGTCCTACGACGACGTCGTGGCGACTTACTACCACTATCTGCCACAGGACATTCAGGAGTTAATCGTCGGCGATATGCCGCAGCAATTGGATCGGGTGTTGAGCAATACGAGCATTGTGTTCATCGGAACGGATCGGCTTGCGGGGCCTGATGACGTTGACGAGGAAGTTGCCAGGTCGAACCGAAGGGGCCGGCAGGTGAGAGAGGGTGCCGTCACAAAGTACTCCCGCGACCTAGTGTCAAGGATACAACTCTTGCAGCGACAATCGTTGGAAACGGGCTCTTCCTTGGATAGTACGTTCCCCCAACGATTGCTGGATGGATCATTTCAGTTGCTGGAAGAGAAGACCGTCCGCGATGAATACACGAAACGGTCCAGCTACATGACACGTCTTCGGGACGCGGGACTCATTTCCGCAGACACTGTGACGTTGCCTGATCGGGGAATGGAAGAGATAGATCGGAGGGTGCTGTCGATATACCTTGAGGATGTCAATGCTAAGCTGAGCGTCTTTGCTACGCTACTACCGAGAATAGAGCTGTTCGCCCGGATATTGAATTCCAGGTTCCTGTACAAGTCGTTTAGCGTCCGCTCAGACGTAGGGTTCTTGGTTGTTTCCGAACACGACGGCGGTGCGGTGCCGTTAACTGCATTGTCGTCCGGTGAACAGCATCAGATTGTTCTCCTTTACGAACTACTCTTTCGAGCTGCGTCGGGAGCGACCATCTTCATCGACGAGCCGGAACTTTCCTTGCACATCACATGGCAGTGGAAGGTTCTAGAGGATCTGATGAGCATTTCGCACACGAGTGATCTGGACTTTCTCATCGCGACACACTCCCCGGCGATCACCAACGGGAGGCGTGACTTGATGGTTAACCTTACGGACTAGGGCCGAGCGGAGCGATTCGATGGAGCAAAGTCTGGAGTCGATTGTAGATTCGGTCGTTTTCGCGCGATCGAGTACCGCTGAGCCTATACTCTTTGTCGAGGGTGGTAGCGATGTTGAGTTTTTTCGGCGATTTGTGACGCAGACGGTTGCTGTAGTAGCCGTTGGTGACAAGGAAAAGGTCATTTCAGCGATGCACCTTGTGGCAGTGGAGGAGTATCGTGCTGTAGCTGGTGTTGTCGATGTGGACTTCGGACGGATTGATGATACGGCTCCTCGGTGCCCAGGCCTGTTTTTAACGGACGATCATGACATAGAGATGATGATTGTTCGGTCGGGTGCATTCGAAGACTTGGTAACGGCTCTTGCGTCAAGGCCGAAGTTGGAGAAGTTTGGCAGGGACGTGCGTTTGGCGGTCTTGCAGGGCGCGGCGGTTATTGGCCAACTTCGGTATGTGTCTAGGGTCCGTGGTTTGTCATTGCGTTTCGAGGGGCTGCCGATTGGGAAGTTGGTGGAAGATGACTTGTCCGTGGATGAACGTAAGCTGATCGGACGAGTATTGGCGCTTTCGGGCAGGCGTGAAAACGGCGTGACGTTTGACAGGCTGCTGGAGTTGATGGCGGGGCGAGCCCAGCACGATTTATATCAGATTTGTTGCGGCCATGACGTCATGGAAGTCGTTGGGAAGGCGCTTAGGAGGGTGGTCGGGAATAGGTCAGGAGCAGAGACGAAGAGGGAGCATCTGGAGCGCATCTTACGCCTGGCTTATGACGGCAAGTTCTTGGCACGCACATCGCTCTACCGCGATCTCTATGGTTGGGCCAGGGAAAGCGGAATCGAGCTCTTTGATGCGGAGCGGGTGGATAGTCCGGCGGGAGGGGGCGAAGGTCGAGTGAATTTGCCTGAAGCATAGGCATGAGTGCGTTTAGGATTGCGTTGTTGCTGGGTTTGGCTGCTTGCGTCTAGGTAGTGAGCGGAACGAGAAGCGACTGCGAGGGAAGTGGCCTAGTAATACGCGGTGCGGTCGTCGAGCCGTACTAAGGACGACGATGACGGGGAGCATCCGTGCCGCGCCAATGGGCGACATAGTCGCTACGATGGTGTAGTCGAAATCGGCTTCGGCCTCTGTCGTATAGCGGCTCAAAGCGCACACCCTGTGCCACGGTCACAACCAAGCCCATTCCCAACTTGGTGGCCTCAGATACCGGCGGTCACCGGATAAGTCGCACTATACGCGCGGGCGTTCTCAACAGTTGTGACGCCCACACAACACGCCGTAGCTGGTCGCTCGGCGGTATTGAAACCCAATGGAGACTATGTCGGTTCACTCACCGCGTTGTGGATGCGACACCTGACGCTGCTGCTGCGCTTTGGGCGTTAAGGCGCACGTATTCCTGGGTGCGGCGTCCACTGGTCCGACAAACAACACCACCCGGGACGCAATGCTCGTCTTGCCGATCCATTGATGCTTCAGCCAAGCGCCAACGACAGGCTCTCGATCATCAGCACCGGTACTCAGTTAGCCGATAACGGCCAGGGACTCGGGTTGAAGAGCCTTCAGCTTGTCGAAGATCCCATCGATTGTGTTGCTCTTGCCGTCAAACAACGCCTCGGGACCGCCAGCATGGACGCTACTGAACGGCGCGTCGTAGAGCGCGGATGGCTCCATGACACCCCGGGCTGTGAGTTGGTCGATCACCATCTCGATGAAACGGATCTGCTGCGTGCTCAGGCTTCGGTTGGACAGGAACTCCGAGAAGGCCTCCTGTGCGGCGGCGCGGTCCATCCCCACTAGGCTCCGTACGAAGTGGGCAAGCGAGGGGGCCTCGTTGCGGGCCAGGAGGGAGTTCAACAGCGTCTTGCCGTCGTCCTCGCCGATCTCGACCAGCGTCCGTTCGAGGCTCTGCAAGTCGCCGGCCGTCAAGGGTCGGTTGGTCCGGAGGCGATGAATCACGATGTTGTCGAGATGGTTCTTCAGGTACTCAAGAACCTTTTTCTCGTACTCGGCCCCGGTCATCTTCGGCAAGTCGACAGCGGCGCCATCGCGCACACCGGTGATCTCGTCCTGGAAGTCCGTGTAGACGATCCTGCGGTTCTTCTTGTCCAGAAACGGCACCAAGCCACGCAGGCTCACGCGCAGCGCTTCGAGATCGTTCAAGCTGATGCCTTCCCAGAAGCCGCTCTCCTGCACTGAAGCCAAGTAAGTGAGCTGAGCCGCGATTGCCGGAATCGTGCTCTTCTCTTCGAGCAGCATGGCGACCTCCACGACCCGTCGGCGACGCTTTTCGAAGGTGCCCATGTCGCCTTCGGCGAGGGCCAGTTGCATCGTCAGTGCCGTGAGATCGAACAGGCGCGACTCAATGTCGTCGGTCTGGCTTTCGCTGGGCAGTCCGGCAACTTCGCTCTGTAGTACCTCGATGTCGGGCGCGGTGAGATGTTCCCATGACTCCCGCTGCTGGAAACGTTCGACGGCTTCGAGCTGCATCCGCACGATGAAGTTCTCGCGGTTCATCGCCGCTACTTCCCCGTGGAGTTCGGTCTTCAACGACTCGGCCAGCGCCGCCTCCGCGTCCAGGTCAGGGGTCGTCTGGACGTTGGTCAGCAACTGCACCCGCGACCTAAAGAGCCGCGTACGCAGGGGAACGCCGCCACTCTCCGCGATCCCCTCCGGACGCTCGCGGAAGAAGTCGAAGTTGAAGCAGAAGTCGAAAACGCGGAAGTCGTTCTTGTCGTCCCCAGGCCCGAACAGGTCGGGGCACAGGCGGGTGCCGCGCCCGATCATCTGCCAGAACTTGATCCGCGAGTAGACCGGCTTGAAGAAGACCAGGTTGGCCACCTCGGGCACATCGACGCCGGTATCGAGCATGTCCACGGAGATCGCGATGTGCGGTGCCTTGTCCTGCTGCGCGAAGTCGTCGAGCAGGCTTTGGGGATACGCAGCGTAGTGATCGATGACGCGGGCGAAATGCCCGGCATATTGCGGGTAGTGGTGGTTGAACCGCTCTTCGATGAACTTCGCGTGGTCGTGATTGCGCGCGAAAATGATCGTCTTGGCCAGTCGGTCGCCACCGTCGACGGTATGGCCGTTCTCCATGAGATGCTGGAGGGCCTTGTCGACCGTGTCGATGTTGAAGAGCCAATTGTTGATGGCGGATGCGTCGACGCGTTCCGGCACACCGGGATCGTCCGCGTCGTCGCTCCAGTCGAGGCCCTCCCACTGCGCCTGCTCTTCCTCGCTGAGGGAGTCGTAGTCGATGCCTTCGCGCGGGAATTTAAGGTCCACCTGCTGAACCTTCGGCGGCACTAGGAAGCCGTCCGCCACCGCAGTCGCGAGTTCGTACGCGTCGGTGGGCATGCCTGGCTCTAGGTCGAAGAGTTCGTAAGTGTTCCGGTCGACCTGGTCCCTAGGCGTCGCGGTCAGGCCGACGAGCAGCGAGTCGAAGTATTGAAATATGGTCCGGTACTTCTGGTACACGGAACGGTGCGCCTCGTCGATGATCACGAGGTCAAAGTGCCCGACGCCGAAGCGGGCCTCGGTGCCCGACGTCTCGTTGATCAGCCCCATCATCGTCGGGTAGGTACAGACGTAGACCCGGCCCGCCTTGTCCTTCTCAGTCACTAGGTTCACCGGACTCGACTCCGGCAGGTGGGCCTTGAACGCACCCACCGCCTGGTTCACCAGCGACACCCGGTCCGCCAGAAATAGCGTCCGCTTGACCCAACCCGCCCGTTGCAGCAGGTCGACCAGTGCGATCGCCACGCGGGTCTTGCCGCTGCCGGTCGCCATCACCAGCAGCGCCTTGCGCCGCTTCTTTTCGAGATCCTCCCCGATGCTCCCAATGGCGCGCTTCTGGTAGTACCGCTCGACGATGACATCCTTGACTTGCGCCACGTCGAGCGGCTCGCGGTGGGCCCGGCGATGTACTAGTGACGCTAGCTCGTCCTTCTTGTGGAAACCGGCAACTGGGCGGGGCGCATAGAACAGGTCATCCCATACGTGGGTCTCGTACCCGTTCGTGTAGAAGATGATCGGACGCTGGCCGTGCATGGTCTCCAAGCAGTCCGCATAGAGTTTGGCCTGCTGACGACCCACGCCCGGATCGACAGTCGTCTTTTTCGCCTCAACCACCGCGAGCGGTTTGCCGGCGTCGCCCCAGAGGACGTAGTCGGCATAGCCAACGCCGGACTCGTTCGGCATGCCCGCAACTCTGTATTCACGGTCCCGTTCGTCGTCTAGCAGCCAACCGGCGCGTTCGAGATCGAGATCGATGATCAGTTTGCGCGTCGTTTCCTCGTTCCAGTTGTGGGTCTCGGGAACACCCGCGTTCTCGGCCTTGATGGCCTCCAGACGGTCGCGCAACGCTTCCAGTTCGGTCTCGATCTCCGTTCGGGTGTCCGCCTCAGCATCCAGCTTGGCTTTCGCGGCCTCCATCCCTTGCATGCTGGCTGGAGTGGCTGCCGGATCCACTCTCGGGACGAGGGACTCGTCAAAGGTCTTGCCACGCAGGCTCTCCGCGCCCTTGCGCAGGTAGGTGCGCCCCGCCCAGTAGAGAACGTGGTAGAGCTCCCGCACGACACCCAGCGCCTTCTCGGGCGTGGGCGGCTTGTTGCCGTGGACCGCCACGTTGCCGGTCTTCCGGACGTATTCGGCCTTCTGCCAAACGACCGCGGGCACGAGCTCGCGGAACGCGGGGTCGCCGATGTAGCTTTCCAGATTCGAGACCTTGGGTGGCGTCAGCGTCTTCTCGACCTTGTAGACGCGCTTCACCAGGCGCTCCAGGGCGTGCCGGGCATGGAAGCAAGAGGCTCGCGGATCGCCGAAGACGTGCCGCTCCGCGAAACTCGCGCTCTCCGCCGCATGCGGGAACTCCTGTTTCAGGAATACGAAGTTGGCGGAGACCTCCATGCCGGCTCAGAGGTCTCCCCGGAAAGCACGGGACTGCAATGAGGCGAAGAGGGTGTCGAGGTCGGCCAAGTGGGCGCGCTGGCTGGCTCTCTGATGCTGAATAGACGCAGCCATGCTGGCGAAGTCGCACTGCTGGGCTAGCGGCGGAAGGTACATCCGTATCTTGACCATCCGCTTTAGACCCAAATCACGATTCGCAATCCCGTGGGTATATCGTTGCGATTGTGTATAGCAATAGGCTGAGTTCAGCATCGTCTCCATCCAGATTGGATGCACCTCCTTCACATTGGGTTTGAGCAAAGCAACGTGAACCCAGACAGCGAATGGCTTGGAAGTGATAACGCGAGCTGCGATTCCCGTCGTGCCGCCCTTGGTATAGAGAATGTCACCGGGTTCAGGCTTACACTTCTTCCACTGTCGATTAGCCTCATCTTGGTCGATGTATTTCAAGTCTTCCCACACAACCTCGCCCGGCTTGATGTGCCGTGTTGACAAGAAGGGAACGCCACTTTCGACGTTTTCGACGTACCTTGGACTTACATGCGGACCGTCGTTTGCAGAATGCACCACATCGCCGAGCATGCATTGCTCCCATCCCATCGGATTCGTCACGGGGTCGCCGAACATGTCGAGGAAGGTGGATTGGACGAGCGTGTCGAGTTGGACGAGGGCCTGGCGCCGCTTTGTCCGCAACTCGTCCGCCGTATCCAGAATCGCCGCAATCCGCTTCTGCTCGGCGAGCGGGGGTAGGGGGATCTGAAGGGAGGCGATGTCGCCTTTCGAGACTTGGAGAAATGTCGCTCCTCGCCCCTTGGTGCGCAACACGGGGGTGGCATGATCAAGCCAATGTCCGAGGTAGGCTTGGTTCAAGTCAGCGTCCTTGGCGGTTAGACCGGCCACTCCACGTCCAAGACAGTATTCTGTGTCTGACCAGTTTCGATTACCGATCGTCGCGCGGATACACAGTATGATGTCACCGGGCTTGGACAGCTTCGTTGGCGCATCCGTATAGTGCTTGGGCTTAGGAGTCAGCTCACCGAAGTCCCCCGCCCCTGCAATCAACGGGTAGCCACTTTTCGTAGTGTTGTAGCTGCTACCCCTCGGCGCTTGTCCCATCGATATGTCGCACACAGAGGACAGGGATGTTGTGGGGAAGGCGCTCATCGCAACAGCCTCTCTAGTTCCGCGCGGCCCTCGCCGATCTCCAGCTCGAGTTTTGCGAGGGACTTTAGAATCGCTTTCGGCGGGTCGTATTCCACCGCCTCGTAGTTGACCTCCTTGTACCGGTTGACGGAGAGTTCGTAATCGTTCTCCGCGATATCGGCCTTGGGCACGAGAAAGCTCTGGTCCGTCCGGGCCCGCTTACGCTCCGCCTCGCGGTTCCGCCAGCGGGCGAGGATGTCGGCGAGGTCGCTCTGCTCGGGCTGCGGCGTGCGCTTGTCGTCCAGCGAGTAGCCGTCTGCCTGCATGTCGTAGAACCAGACGTGGTCCGTGCCGCCGGAGTTGGTCTTGGTGAACAGCAGGATGGCGGTGGATACGCCGGCGTAGGGTTTGAAGACGCCGGAGGGCATGGAGACGACGGCGTCAAGTTTCTGCTCCTCGACTAGGATCCTACGCAGGGTCCTGCGCGCTTTGCTCGACCCGAACAGTACGCCGTCGGGGACGATGACGGCGGCGCGGCCCCCAGTCTGGAGCAGGCGTAGGAATAGGGCGAGGAACAGCAGTTCGGTTTTCTTCGTCTTGACGACCCGCTGCAGATCCTTGGCCGTGGACTCATAGTCGAGACTTCCTGCGAACGGCGGATTGGCGAGGACGAGCGAGTACCGCTCGGCGTCGTCCACCGCTGCTGCGTGGTCGTTCTCGGCCAGCGAATCCCGGTAGCGGATGTCAGGTTTTTCCACCCCGTGAAGCAGCATGTTCATGCTTCCGATGCGCAGCATCGTGTTGTCGAAGTCGTAGCCGTGGAAGGTGCCCTCGTTGAACCGCTGGCGGGCCCGGGCGTTCTTGTAGATGCGGTCGCCATGGTGCTCGACGAGATGCTCGGAGGCGGCGATGAGGAAGCCGGCGGTACCGCAGGCCGGATCGCAGATAACGTCCTTGGGGGTGGGCGCGGTCATGTCCACCATCAGGCGGATGATGTGGCGCGGCGTGCGGAACTGCCCGTTCTGCCCGGCGGTGGCGATTTTGCCGAGCATATACTCGTAGAGATCGCCCTTGGTGTCCCGGTCGGCCATGTCTATGTCGTCGAGCTGGTCGACCACGTTGGCCAGCACCCGCGCCGTCGGCATCATGAAGAGTGCATCCTGCATGTGATGCGTGTAGGTGGATCCTTCGCCCGAGCCTTCCGTCTCGCCGAGCGACTTGATGAACGGGAACACCTCGTCGCGCACCGCCTCGAACATCTGCTCCGGCGCAAGCTCCTTGAAACGCGACCAGCGCAGACCGTCTTGGCGGGCGGCAAACACCCGCTCCTGGATCGGTTTGCCGGTGCGGGCCGCCTGTCGCTCCCTACGCGTGTGCAGCTCGTCCAGCTCCTTGATGAAGAGCAGGTAGGTGAGCTGCTCGATAACCGAGAGCGGGTTCGAGATGCCCCCGGACCACATCGTGTCCCAGATTCGGTCCACCTTGGACTTCAGCGCACCGGTGATCATGGTTCCATCTCGTCCGTCCCCGTAGAGCCCTTGTACGGCCTGAACCTCGAGGAGCAATCCCTAGGGATGTCCCTCCGGGTGGCCTTGGGAGCGCTCGCTCCTTCGCACACTATTGTACAAAAGGCGACCTGTTTGCTGGCTTCGATGGTGGGGTCGCGCCCGGCTTAGGACGGCGATGGTCAGGGCCGGTCTGGGGTCTGGACGCGAGGGAACTTTGGCGCGCGTTCTTCTCTCTTGCGGTGCCTTGGAGCCGATGGGTTGTTGGGTGGCGATCAATGGACGGAACGAGGGTGGCCTGTAGGTTGGTCATCCGCGATGCGGCAGCGCGATACAGTGCGCGACCGAGCTTCGGATTGGGCCGTACCGATGGCTAAAGGGAAATGGGCGCAGGTACTCGACGCCGTCGACCGGCCGCTGAGGTTCTACGCGTTGGCGCTGCTCGTGGTGGACGGGGCGATCAGGCTACGTGCTGGTTTGCGCTGGACGGTTCGCAACGTTTCTACGCGGTCCTGATCATGGCGGGGCTCTTTCTCGTGGTGGTGGTCATGGTCGGTGTGATAACGTTCCTGCGCCCAGAGAACTTGCAGACGAAGCTTGAGGAACTCGAAGACGTAATCAACGGCGAAGGATTCAGAGATGCAATCGAAGAGATCGTCGAGGAAAAACTTGCGTCGCGTGATAGACGGCGGGCTGCGGAAGGGAGTAACAATGATTCTTGACGGAGACCCCGTAGGCAGGAAGGTCAAGCTAGCGTTTGTCGGGAAGGGCAGGCGGTGGCGGACGGTGGGCGGCATCGCGCGAGACGCGGGCCTGCCGAGGAACGTGGTCAGGGACTACATCGCCGAACGGAACCAGTGTTTCGTCACGCCGCGGGTTTCGCCAGGTGGGAAGAAGCTTTACGGCATCCGTCTGGACGATCTGGATCAGGACTTCCCGTCGAGGCAAAGCCAGGTAGCTGGGGGCTGAATCCGTCGATCCCGAGTGGGGCCTCTCCCCGACCGAGGGAATCAACAGAGCTGGCGTCTGGCATCGGAGATCCAGATCCTGGCTCGGAGCATCGCCTCTTGGGGAACGCGGACTGGGCTGGTACTTTCGATTCTCGCCCGTTCGAACCCGAGGACGGCAGTGACGGAGAACATCGTATCCAGCCGTGAAGTTCCCAAGATGACTGCGGGACAGGCGGCGCTGGTCGAGTTGATGAACCGTTACCTGAACGGCCTGCTCGATCCCTTCGCCACGCTCCTGGAAGTCCACAAGCTGATGTACTTCATGCAGGCGGCAGGGCAGCCGTTGCGGTTACAGTTCGCCAAGGCTCCGTACGGCCCGTATGCGGGGAACCTGCGCCATGTCCTCAACGTCATTGAGGGGCATTTCGTATTGGGCTACGCCGACGGCGGCGATGCGCCCAACAAGCAACTGGTAGTCCTCCCCGGTGCCGTTGAGAAGGCTGCCACCGTTCTCCGTCGCTCGCCCAGGACGCAAGAGAGACTCGATAGGGTCGCTGACCTAGTCAGCGGATTCGAATCGGCCTTTGGCTTGGAACTGCTATCCACTGTGCATTGGGTACTCGAACACGACGGTCCGGCATCGCTGGAGGAGGTCGTAGCGCGGACGCACGAATGGAACGAGCGCAAGAACCGCTTTTCGCCTCGGCAGATCGAGCTGGCGACAGAGATCTTGACGGACAAGGGATGGTCGCAACTCGGCTGGGCGTAGACCGACAAGACCATGGTGATCCCCAACAGAGAGGGCAAGTGCTGCGATGCGGTTATCAGGCAGATAGAGAGAGCCACGGGAACCAAGCGAACGGTTGTCTCCGATCCCGAATTGACCGGCGAAGGGCCGCCTGTCGATTTTGCGTTACGGTGGGCGACCAGGAATACGCCCTCGAACACACAAAGATCTTGCCCTTTGACGACCGTATCGAGGCAGCGAGAGCGCACCAGGATATCAGTGCTTGTCTGTCGGAGTGGTTCCCTGGGCCATTGCCGGGAGACGCCTTCTACGAGATCTATTTGCCGCGGGGTGTTCCACGCCCAGGGCGCGGCGCGCAGGGAGAACGCCGCCGGACGGGGCTTCACGCTTGGATCAACACCTCGGTGGACGCTCTGCAGGCCCGCGCACCAGCGCGGCGCCGATGGTCGCCCCATGTGTATGAACTCGACTAACTCAGTGGTCGACCTGACGGTTGGGACTGCGAGTTCACGCTGGCACGCTCAAGCGATGGGGTTCTCCCGCCGAGAGAGGCCGGATCGCTCGCTCTCTTTGTCGGATCGCCGGACGACCCGGAGTTGCCATTCATCAAAGTTCTGCGAGGGGCATTCGAGAAGAAGTGCCCAAAATTGGCGCGTTGCAAGGAGCTTTCGCCAGACACCCTGACAGTTCTGATCTTGGAGGCTATCGATCTGCCGTTTCACCATGACCGGTACATTGCTGAACAGCTGCCTGGGTTGCTGCGAGGCTGTGCGGTTGAGCCCGATCAGATTTTCTTGGTGTACCCAAGTAGCGTCTTCTGGGCCGTGTGGGTCGTGAAAAGAGCCGACGTTCGGTGGCCCGACGAGCGTCTTCCTATGCCCCACAAGGGATATCAGGATCCCCCAAGACTCATACCGGAGGATGCATACCCAAAGCACTTTGTTGAGCAGTTCAACCGTGGCGTGGGCCGTGAGACTCCCGCCAGATGGCGACCGCTTTCATTTCGGAGGCCGATCTTGAAGACGCCAAAAGGAGTGTACCGCTCATGCCGGGCTGCGAGCCGAGGCCGCCCGCCTGATTTGCGCTCCCCGCGCTGATGTGAGCGTTTCCCGGTAACACCACACGTCGCACACGGTATTAGCGTCGATTCACGGCGAGCTCGGTGAACCCTCACGGCGTTCCCTTGGCGTCGGAACCGGACATACCTTGCCCACAGTACCCCAATGGGTTATAGGATCGGGAAGCACACCGTAGCGGAGACGTCAACATTCACCCGCCAAGCCAGCAAGCTATTCGCGGACGACGAGAAAACGCGAGTTGATCGACCTCCTCGCCACCGACCCGCTTGCTGGCGACGTCATCCCCGGAACCGGCGGCGTGCGCAAGCTCCGCTTCTCCGCGGCCGGCACTGGCAAGCGTGGGGGCGGCCGCGTTGTCTACTACTACCTACGACACAACGCCCGTCTACGCGCTGCTGGCCTACGCCAAGTCCGCTAGGACCGATCTCACGCCAGTCGAGCGCCGAAAGGTTGCACGACTCGTCGCAGCGATCAGAACTGAGACAAGGAGAAGCGAACCATGACCACTTTCGGCGACGACCTCGTCCGGTCCCTCCAGGAAGCGCTCGCCCACGCCAAGGGCGAGGGCCCTGCCATCGTTCACAAGGCAGTCTCGCCGCGCGAGGTTCGCGAGGCCCTGCACCTCACGCAAGCCGAGATGGCGCCCTTGTTGGGCATGAGCCCCTCCGGCTACCGCAAGTGGGAGCAGGGAAAGCGGCGCGTCAGCGGCCCCGCTGCGGCGTTACTTCAGGTCATCCGCAAGGAACCCGCCGCCGTCAAGCGCGCCCTGCTCGCCTCCTAGTGGCAACCGCTATCGAAGGTCCTGGGTGGATTCGCCCACGTGTACGGCCCCTAGCCTCGACGCTTGAGCAACTCGACGAGCCGCGTGTACTCGCCATCGCCTAGGGCTATGGTATGGACGGCGAGATCGACACCGGCGGTGCCGTGCCCCGAACAATCCGTCGGCTTGGCGGTGGCCCCCGGCCTGACTGACCTCGGCGAGCTAGGTGACCTTGGCGCCAGAAAGGCAGCGAAGCAGATTCCGGATCGCTGCCGAACCCACTTCTTCTAGCTCGTTCTCTGCTCTGACGTGTTTCATCGTTTGATGAAACGAGCCTAAACGGTGAAACAGACCAAGATGTGCGGTCGACTGAATGCTAGACATGGCTACCGCTTCGCGCGTGGAACGTGGTGGCCACAGGCGGCGTTGTACGGTGTGATGCTCATTAAAGTTGGGCGAATGAGGACCTGTTTGACGTTCTGGATCTGCGGACGCGTCTTCACCGATTGGTGAGGACAAGAGAGGCCATTAGGACCGCTTAAGATAACGAAAAATGATATATTACGAGCGCCATGTGTGCACTAAAAACGACCACCGCGCGGGATTTGGTGGTGGAGTTCGCCGCGCGGGGGCAATACCACTTCACATCGTCGGAGTTCCGCTCGGCGCTGGGCGTATCGGTGGCAG
>JAPPGK010000020.1 GCA_028821405.1 Gammaproteobacteria bacterium
CACTGGGGGTGTGGTGGTCGTCGGTTCAAATCCGGCCGCCCCGACCAACGACTCGCAATCCACGACGTCGGGTTCCCGACGAGCGATGGCGAAGGAAGGGTGAGGGGGAGCCGGCCCGTGCATCGTTGCCCATACGGAATGCCCGCCGCGTGGTAGCCGCCGGTTCCAAGGACCGGTTGGTTCCGTTCAGCAGTAAGCTCGCGTTCGGCGTCGGCCAGTTCGCCGAAGGACTCAAGAACACCGCCTTCGGTGCGTTTGTCCTCTTCTACTACAACCAGGTACTGGGCTTACCGGGAACCCTGGCGGGTGCGGCGTTGTTCATCGCGTTGCTGTTCGACGCGATCACGGATCCGATGGCCGGGTCGCTGTCCGACAACTTCAAGTCGAGATTGGGCCGGCGTCATCCGTTCATGTACGCCTCGGCGGTGCCCCTGGGTCTGGCTTTCCTTGGCCTGTTCGCGCCGCCATCGGGTATGGGCGAATGGGGTTTGTTCGCGTGGCTCGTGGTGTTTGCCGTCCTTACGCGAATGGCGATGACGCTCTACCACGTCCCGCATCTCGCGCTCGGGGCGGAGATGACGGAGAACTTCAACGAACGCACCCGGGTGGTCGCCTATCGTCAGTTCTTCGCCGCGTTGGGTGTCCTGACGGCCTACTACATCGCGTTCGGCTGGTTTTTCTCGGACGAACGCGGGGGGCGGGTCGACGCGGGCAACTACATGCCCTACGCACTGACGTTGGCGATCCTCATGGTCGTGACGATCTGGTATTCCGCCTACGGAACACAGAAGGAGATTCCATTCCTCTCGGCGCCGGCGCCACGCCCCAAACGCAACCCGCTGGCGCAGATGGTTCTCGATCTGAGCGAAGCGTTCCGGAACCGGTCGTTCCGGTGGCTGTTCTTCGGCGTCCTCGTGGTGTTCATTATGGCTGGCGTCAACAGCGCCCTCGACCTCTACATGTTCCAGTACTTCTGGGATCTGACGAGCGACGAGATGTGGTACCTGCAACTGGCAAGCGTTGCCGGGCTGATGCTCGGCGTATTCCTGACCGTGGCTCTGCTCCGGTTTACGGAGAAGCGCTTCGGTGTACTGCTCGGCACGATCGTGTGGGCGGTGTGCCAAGTGATTCCCGTCGTCCTCAGATTGCTCGAAGTCTTCCCGGCCAATGGCACGATCGCTCTCTTCTACACCCTTGTCGCGTTCCGGTTTGTGCAGGGTTTCATGGTGCAGCAGGCTCTCACCGCATTCGGGTCGATGATGGCGGACGTGGCAGACGAGCACGACTACCAGACCGGTGCGCGCCAGGAGGGCATTTTCTTCGGTGCCATCGCGTTCTCGCACAAGGCGACCTCCGGATTCGGTACTTTCATTGGCGGCCTCGGACTCGACATCATCAGGTGGCCGACGGGTACGGAGATACAGTCGGCTGCGGATGTGCCGGTGGAGACCATCGTCCATCTCGGACTGCTCTACGGCCCGGTCGTCGCGGGGTTTTCGGTGATTTCCGTGTGGTGCTACCTACACTACGACCTGACGCGGGCGCGACATGCCGAGATCGTGCGTGAACTCAACGCTCGACGGCGGCTTGCACCGGCGCGGGATCCCACACCCACCGCCCACCCTTGATCGGGACATGTACTCCCCACTGCGACCGCTGCTATTCGCCCTGCCTCCCGAGTTGGCGCACAAACTTGCGCTTGCGGCGTTGAGGGGATTCGGCATGTGGCCCGGGGCGGCGCCGTCGACGGGATCGAGCACCGAGTTGCTGGGCCTGTCGTTTCCCAACCGGATCGGCTTGGCTGCCGGACTCGACAAGGACGGCACGGCGGTAGCGGGCCTCGCGAAACTCGGCTTCGGCTTCCTGGAAGTCGGCACGGTCACGCCGCGACCGCAGCCCGGCAACCCGAAGCCCCGCCTGTTTCGGCTGAAGAACGACTCGGCACTCATCAATCGGATGGGCTTCAACAGTGCCGGTGCCGCCGCGGTGGCGGCGAGCCTGCGGCGACTTCGGGGCTGCATTCCCGTGCCGGTCGGCGTGAACATCGGCAAAAGCCGCGATACACCGGCGGATGCGGCCGTCGGTGACTACCTTGCCTGCCTCGCGACGGTCTACACCATCGCCGACTATATCGTGGTCAACCTATCGTCGCCGAACACGCCCGGACTCCGGGATCTACAAGCCGCGGACGCCGCACGCGCCCTGGTCGGCGAGTTGGTCGCCGAACGGCAACGCCTCTCTGCCGAGTATCCGGAGAAGGCACCCGTGCCGCCGTTGTTCGTGAAGATCGCCCCGGATCTCGCGCCCGACGACCTCCAGGCGACGGTCCTGGCGGCGTTGGGGGCGGGCGCCGACGGGATCGTGGCCACCAACACCACGGTGTCGCGCCCGGCATCGCTGCGCTCTGACAAGGCCACGGAGGAGGGAGGGCTATCGGGACGCCCCCTGTTTCCACTTGCCCTCGACGCGGTTCGCCGGACCCGTGACGCGGTGGGCGAGGGGCCGGTGATTGTCGGTGTCGGGGGAATCGCGAGCGCCGCCGACGCAACGGCGATGTTCGAGGCCGGAGCGGACCTCGTGCAGGTGTATTCGGCACTCGTATTCGAAGGTCCGGCGCTGGTGCGACGCATGGCAGGTGGATCATAGCTGCCGTCTTGTGTAATTTGGCGTGGCTAGGGGGAGCGAAGGCCAACCCCCGGTGGGGGAATCGGCTGCAGTGTTTTTCTACTTCCGTTGGCGCGTCTCGCGAGTACACGAGCCGTTGGGGAACAGAATCAGGCACTTGCCCATTTGCAGCGTGAGTGTAAGCATCAAGTGCGCTCAAGGAATCTAGGGGAGGGAATTCGTATGAGAACGCTCATTCAACGGCTGGTTGCCGTCGCGGTGTTGCTTGGGGGCGTCGCCGCCTACGGCGACACCTTGGACAGCGGCGACAGCGCGTGGATCTTGACTGCCACGGCGCTGGTGCTGTTCATGACCATTCCGGGCCTGTCGCTGTTCTACGGCGGCCTGGTGCGCTCGAACAGCGTGCTCTCGGTGCTGATGCAGTGCTTTACGATCACCTGCCTGGTGACGATTCTCTGGGTCGTCATCGGCTACAGCCTGGCGTTCGGTGGCGACGGCAACCTCGTCGGTGGTGTCGGCAAGTTCCTGTTCAACGGCGTCGGCGAGGACTCGATGAGCGGGACGATCCCGGAGTCGATCTTCGCGGCCTTCCAACTCACCTTCGCAATCATTACGCCGGCGCTGATCGTGGGCGGGTTCGCGGAACGGATGCGGTTTTCCGCGGTGCTGCTGTTCACGGCCCTCTGGTCGTTGCTCGTCTACGCACCCATCGCGCATTGGGTCTGGGGCGGGGGCCTCTTGAGTTCCGACGGCTGGTTCGGCGAATGGTTCGGGGTCGGGGTCATGGACTTCGCGGGCGGCACGGTGGTGCATATCACGGCGGGAACCGCCGCACTGGTCGCGGCTGTGGTGCTTGGCTCCCGGCAAGGGTTCCCCGACAACGTCCAGCCGCCGCACAACATGACCCTGACGGTGGCGGGTGCGGCGATGCTCTGGGTGGGCTGGTTCGGTTTCAACGGCGGCAGCGCGCTGGCAGCCAACGGCGACGCGGCCATGGCGTTGACGGTCACCCACATCTCCGCGGCGGCCGGCGCGTTCACCTGGCTCATGATCGAGTGGGTTCGCTACGGCAAGCCAAGCGCGCTTGGCGCGGTGACCGGGATGGTCGCGGGGCTCGGCACGATCACCCCGGCCTCCGGCTTCGTCGGGCCGGCGGGAGCGCTGGTCATCGGCATCTGCGCCGGTACGGTGTGTTTCTACGCCACGAACTTCATGAAGCAGAAGCTCAAGATCGACGATTCGCTCGACGTCTTCCCCGTGCATGCGGTGGGTGGTGCACTGGGGACGATCCTGACGGGCCTGTTCGCAAGCACGGCGCTCGGGGTGTTCAGCGGCCAAGAGGCTATTTCGATACCCACCCAGTTGGGGGTTCAAGCGCTCGGCGTTGTGGTGACCCTCGGCTATACGGCGATCGGCACGTTCATCATCCTGAAGATCACCAATGCGCTTGTCGGCAACCGGGTTTCGGGCGAAGAGGAGACCGAGGGGCTCGACCTCGTCTCGCACAACGAACGCGGCTACAGCCTCTAGGGCCGCGCGTGGCGAACAAGATCCGGGAGTTGCCGAAGGGCTACACGGACACGCCGGTCCTGCCCGGGTCGCCCTGGCGTGTGCATGACATCGCCCGACCGGCGCCCCCGGTGGTCCGTCCACCGTCTTCCTCGACTCAGGAACGCCCGGGCACGCCGCCATCGGATGCGGTGGTGCTGTTCGACGGGTCGGGATTCGATGCTTGGGTCGGCCGCGACGGCGAGGCGCCGAAGTGGAGACTCGTCGATGGCGGCGCGATGGAAGTGGAGCCTCGCACGGGCGACATCCACACCCGGGCGTCGTTCGGCAGTTGCCAGTTGCATGTCGAGTGGAGCGCGCCCACACAGATCCGTGCCGACAGCCAGGGTCGTGGCAACAGCGGCGTATTCCTGCTCGGCCTCTACGAGATCCAGGTGCTCGACGGCTACCAGAACCCCACCTACGCGGACGGGACGACCGCGGCGATCTATGGCCAGTACCCGCCGCTCGTCAACGCCTGCGTCCCGCCGGGACAATGGCATGTCTACGACATCGTCTTCGAGGCGCCCGTGTACCGGGACGGCGAACTGGCGTCACCGGCGTACATGACGGTGTTCCACAACGCCTTGCTGATGCATCACCGTCAGGAGCTGCAGGGGCCGACGCTGCACCGTCGCTTGGCGAGCTACGCCGATCCCCACGGCCCTCGGGGGCCGCTGACGCTCCAGGACCACGGTGATCGGGTCCGCTTCCGCAACATCTGGATCCGACCCCTGCACCGGTTCCAGGCCGAATAACCGGGGCGACAACCCGGGCTTGTCCCCGTTGGTCCCGACCTTTTTCGGACTCCCGGCGGGTGGCCGCAAGGGTCGCCCCTTGCATGGAACAAACGCCAAAGGGAGCCTGCGACCGTGGCGATTGTTCCATGGGTAGGTCGGCGTGGCTGGGCCGGAGGCGAACCCCGGCGCACAGCGAAGCGAAGCGCCGGGGACGGCTTTGGGGCGCTACGGGACAGGGATCAAGGAGTCCGGGTTCGGCCCGTTTTCTTCGTCGCTTGGCGACGGCCCCAGCACGGGGCGGTAGACCCGGCGTTCGCGCCACCGTTGCCGCCAGGCGGTCGGGATCAGCGCCGCCAGGACAGCAAGCGACATGGCGAGCCCGATCCCGACCGTATCCGAATATGCCATCCCCAGGCCGACGCCTGCGCCCATCAGCACCGACAATGTGTTGTCCAGCCACGCCGGGATGTTTCCGGGTAACCCACTACGTCCCATGATTTGAGCGAAGAACACGATGGCCGTCGCGTAGACGACAACGAAACCGACGATGGCGGCCAGTTGCGCCAACGACGGATCGGCGAAGAAGGATCCGCCGAGGGCACCGCCGAGCACCGTGGATGCTTCCTGCCAGGCCTTGGCGATGACCCCTTTCTCCGCCACGGGAAATGGATCGTCGGTGCCGTTGCTAGAGGGGCTGCCAGCGCCCTAGGTTCGTCTTCGGCAGCACGGCGGGATTGACCGCGCTACGGGGCCACCTGCCCATCAGGCACATGGCGAGTTCCCGACCGAGACGGCGGCGGGATTCCGGGCCCATGCGAGCGCTGGCGGAGGCCATGTGCGGCGTGCAGATCACGTTGTCCATCTGCAGCAGAGGATTGTCGGTGGACACGGGTTCTTGCTCGAACACGTCGAGCGCCGCCCCCGCGATCTCGCCGCTTTCCAGCGCGCGGATCAGCGCCGCCTCGTCGACGGTCGGGCCGCGGCCGTTGTTGATGAACAGCGCCGTCTTCTTCATCCGCGCGAAATGCCCGTCGGAGAGCATGTGGTGCGTTTCGGCGTTGAGCGGCGCGTGCATCGACACGAAGTCCGAGCGCTCGAGCAGTTCGTAGAGGCCCGTCACCGGCTCGACGTTGGCGCTGGTCATCGCGAGTTCGTTCACGAAGGGATCGTAGGCGAGCACCCGCAGGCCGAACGCGTGGCATCGGCGGGCGACGGCCTTGGCGACGTTGCCGAACGAGATCAGGCCGATCGCGAGCCCCCACAGCCGGGGAATGTCGTTGTGGTAGGGACGGCCTTCGCCCCAGCGGCCCTCCTGGGTCATCTTGTGCATGAGGAGAACCCGGCGGTAGGCCGCCAGGAACAACATCATGGTGTGGTCGGCCACTTCGTCGATGAACACGTCGGGAACGTTGGTGACCACGATGCCGTGGTCCGTCGCGGCAGCCACGTCCACGGTGTCCGCGCCGACGCTGCCGAGGCCGATGACGACGCAGTTGTCGAGGCCCGCGATGACGTTGCGGGTGATGCGGCGGCCGCGGGCGATCAGCGCGTCGGCGTTCTTGGCCGCAGCGATGAACTCGTCCTCGGTCTTGGCCGATACCCCGACGATCTTCGCCCCGATGGGATCGAGCGCTTCCCGCTCGAGCGCAAAGCCGGCATCGACCTGGTCCTGGGAGACGCCGGCGGGCACCTGCACCACCACCGTGTACTTCGTGTCTGTCATTCGTCCTTCTCCAACGAAAAAACGACCAGTATATGACGCGACCGGTCTGCGCGTTAGCGCTCGGTGCGTTCGGGGCCCCTTCGCAGCGCGCTCAGTACCAGGCGTTCGGCCAGTTCGGGGAAGTCGATCCCCGCCGCGCGGCAGGCGTCGGGATAGAGGCTGGTCGCCGTCATGCCGGGCAGGGCGTTGACCTCAAGCAGGTAGAGTTCGTTGTCGCCGACTACGAAATCCGCCCGCGAAAGGTCGCGCAACCCGAGGCAGCGGTGCGCCCGTAGCGCCATGTCGGCCATTTCGTCAAGGCGCGTTTGCGGAAACTCGGCGGGCACGATGTGCTCGCTCTTGCCAGGGGTGTAGCGGTTGTCGTAGTCATACCACTCGCCGTGGGCCACGGTGATCTCGATGACCGGGAGTGCTATCGCCTGCCGGCCGTGTTCGTCGAGGACGGCAACGGTAGCTTCCCGACCCACCTCGTAGCGCTCTACCAGGGCGCCGCCGCCGAACTCCAGCGCTTCTCGGAGCGGGGCAACGAGATCCCCGCCGTCGGGCAGCAGGGTCACGCCCAGCGCCGATCCTTGGCGTCGCGGCTTGATGACCACCCGATCGCCTAGCCTGCCCGCAACGTGATCCGCGGCGGACTCGGCGGACATGCCCGGGGCGATGAGCTCATCGTCTGCCACGTTCAGCCCCTCGCCGCGGAACAGCGCCTTGGCGAGGTACTTGTCCATGGCCGCCGCACAGCCCTGCACGCCGCTTCCTACGAACGGAAGCTGGAGCATTGCGAGCAGGCCCTGCACGGTTCCATCCTCGCCCGGCGGACCGTGCAGCATCGGCAGGACCACGTCCGGCGCGAAAGCACGGAGTGCGCTGACCAGTTCGCGGTCCAGTTCGATGACGGCGACCTCGTGGCTCCAGGTCCGAAGCGCTGCGGCGATGCCCCCCGCCGAGGACCTAGAAACCTCCGCTTCGGCGGAGTTGCCACCCGCAAGAACCGCGATGCGGAGCGCCGTGGCCACGCCTATCCGGCCTCCCCGCACGCCCCGGCGCCGAACCGCGGGCGCGCACGGCACACCACGCCCGAAAGCGCCGTAGGGGACGGGCCTGTCCCGTCCCGCGTCCGCCGTCGCCGCGTCGCGAGCCGAGCCGTCCGCGCGCCCTTCGGGCGCGTTGCGGCCGCCGCTACGGGTTGTTCCATGGGAGCTCGGGAAGGTCGTCGGCGGGTTCGAAGCCGAACACCTTCGCGAAGAAGGCGTATTCGGCTTCGATCACCCGGCGTACGTTCTCGGCGCGACGGAACCCGTGCCCCTCTCCCTCGAAGAGCAACAAGACAACGGGGATCCCCTTGGCGGCCAGTACATCGCGCATGGACTCCGCCTGGTTCGGCGGCACCACCTTGTCGTCGGCGCCCTGGAAGAAGATGACCGGGCAGTTCAGCCCCTCGACGTGATTGATCGGAGAACGCTCGACGATCGCCTCGGGGCTACCGAGCAGCGTGTCGAGGTAGCGGGACTCGAACTTGTGTGTGTCGCTGGCCAATGCCTTGAGGTCGGCCACGCCGTAGTGGCTGGCGCCGGCGCGGAAGACGTTGGTGAAGGCCAACGCGGCGAGCGTGGTGAAGCCGCCGGCGCTGCCGCCCTTGATGGCCACCCGAGCCGGATCGACACGACCCTGGGCAATGAGATGCCGTACGCAGGCGACGGAGTCTTCGACGTCCGTCTTGCCCCAAGTCCCATCCAACCTTTGCCGGTAGGCTCGCCCGAAGCCCGTGCTGCCGCCGTAGTTGACATCGACCACCGCCCAGCCCCGGGATGTGTAGTACTGAACCCGCCAGTCGAGGTCCGACCAGGCATTCGACGTTGGACCGCCATGCGTGGTGACGAGCAACGGTGGCAATTCGCGTTCCGGAACGCGGTGCTCAACGTTGGTGGGGGGGTAGAAGAACGCGTGGGCGTCGCCTGCCGCCGAGGGGAAGGTCAGGGGCTCGGGGATTGCGATGAAGCCGGAGTCCACGGCTGGGCCGTCGTGTCGGGCCACGACCGTTCGCGAACGCTTGTCGAGCCCCAAGCCCACGACTTGACGGGTCTTGTCGGCGTGCCCTGCGATGTAGGCGACGCCGTCGGGCGTTCGCACGACATCGGTATAGGAGGAGCACTCGTCGTCGATTGGACTGGCCAAGCCCTGCTCCAGATCGACCAGCACCAGGGACGGCACGCCGTCCTCGACGCGCCGGGCGACAACGTGGTTGGGACCGACCGGCGCATAGTAGGTGCTCCCGAAAAGCCAGCCGGGACCACCGTACTCCGCGGCGTCGGGCAGCACGGCGTAGACCCCGGACTCGTCGTGGGCGTAGAGGTTCCAATGGCCCTGTAGATCCGACACGAACAGCAGCCGCTCTCCGTTCCACTCGGGTTGAACGATGGACTCGTTGGCGCCGCCGGCCACGACCGTCGGGTTGCGTAGCCGGTGCCCACCGTCTTTGGCGATCAGAAGTTGGCAGCCGTCGAAGGGCATGTTGGGGTGGTCCCAGACCAGGAACGCGATGCGTCCGTCGGCGGATGGGCGGGGCGACGCGTAGAAGTCGTGGCCCTCATGGAGCACGTTTACGGTGCCGTGGCCGACGTCGATGCGAACGAGATCGTTGACCGGCTCGGGCCCACCGGCGTTGTGGCGTTCGCGCACGGCAAGCAACGATTGGCCGTCCCACGCGAGATCGGCAAAGCGCTCTGAAGCGTCGCCCTGCGTTACGCGTCGCGGCGCCTGGGTGCCGCCGATGGCCAGGGCGGCCTCGTAGACGTTCTGATCCGCGAAATTGACGAAGTAGACGCGCTTCTCCGTCGCACCCCCGTCAGCGATGCAATAGGAGCCGCCGCCATATTCGTGGACGCGGCTTCGTGGATTGAAGGGATGCGGGGTCAGTTCTCCGACGGCGCCGCCGACGCATGCGACCAGCGTCGACCGACCCGATTCCTCGGGCCGCGATTCCGTCCACAACAAGGCTCCGTCCTTCCCCCGGAGTTCGCCGTAGCCCTTGGAACCGGCGGCAACGGTCCGGGCGTCGATGGGCGAGCGCCAACCGCCGCATGGCGATGCGATCATGTCAGTCCCGGGCGCGGGTCGATCGCCGCCCAGCGTTCGTGGTCGCGCCACGCGCCGTTGATGTAGAGGAACGCCGGCGACAAGCCTTCATACTGGAAACCGCATCGACGTACCAGGCGAATGGACGCCGCGTTGTCGGGCTGGATGTTGGCTTCGATACGGTGCAGGCCGAGTTCACGGAAGAGAAACTGCTTGACCTGCATCAGGCCCTCGCGCATGTATCCCTTCCCGACATGCGCCTGCGAGGCGTAGTAGCCGATGGACGCGGAGCGGAACGCACCCTTGACGACGTTGTTGACGTTGATGACGCCGAGAATTTCGTCGGTCGTGTCCAAGCAGATGACGAATCCTTCGTGGTCGTCGCGCTGGGTTCGTCGGAGATAGACCTTGAACATGTGGGATGTCAGGGGTGGTGAGATCCACGGATAGTGCAACTCGCGACTGGAACGGGTCAGCGCTAGCAATTCCTTTCGATCGGAAGCCTTCACACGGCGGAAGTAGGTCTTGGGATGCTCGAGGACACGCTCTTCCGACGCCTTGCGGGGCGTACGGTCTGCCGGAGCGATTCCGAGCCGGCGTCGCGAAGCCGGGTTCGGCGCCGCGGAACTACTTGCCACCGGAGTCACCACCGGAGTGCTCGTCGGCCCGTCGCCCCTCGGCATGTGCGTCCAACGTGAAGATGTCCCACATTGCTGGCGGGATCAATCCGATCCCGATGACCAGGAAGTGCACGGGGTGTAAGCGCCAGTCGTTGTCCACGAGCCATACGCCGACCAGGGAGAACTCCCGGTGCTGCCATGCCAACAAGCCGTATGCGACCGCCGCCGTCGCGCCGGCAAGCACCATGAATCGGATCACGAGTCGCAGTGGCCGGGGCATCGTTGGGACTCGGCGTCAAATACCGTTTCGGACGTCGTGCGCCGAGTTTAACCCGCATCACTCGTGGACGCCCGCGGCAGTTGCCTGGTCGTCCCTATCGCGGGTGAACGGCGCGCGCGAGGGTCGCCCCTGCGATGCGACGGGAGGGAACAACCGTCCCCTACAGGCCGAAGAACCGCGTGGCGTTTCGATGGGTCTGTTGCTTGATCTGTTCGAGATCCTCGTTCCGGCATCGTGCCACCTGTCGTGCCACCCAGATCAGGAACGCGGGTTCGTTGCGACGTGAGCGCGGCTTCGGAACGATGGTGCGCGGTAGAAGGTACGGGGCGTCCGTTTCGATCATCAGCCGGTCGGCGGGGATACGACCAACCAGATCCATGAGCCGACCACCGCGGCGTTCATCGCAGATCCAACCCGTGATGCCGATGTAGTAGCCATCGTCGAGATAACCCTCGAGGTCATCGGCGTCGCCCGTGAAGCAATGGATGCACGCCGTCAAGTCGGCGCGATGGTCGGAGAGGATGCGTCGGGTGTCGCCGCCGGAGTCGCGGTCGTGTACGAACAACGGAATCTGCAATTCGACCGCGATTTCCACCTGGCGGCGAAACACCGCGCGCTGGTTTTCCCCGGGCGAGAAGTTGCGGTAGTAGTCGAGTCCCGTCTCGCCTAACGCCACCACTTCCGCACGGCTGGCCAGTCGGGCGATTTCGTCCTCCCAACCGACGCCGACCGCAGCCGCGTCATGGGGATGCACGCCCGCCGTTGCATACAGCCGGGGCATGTCCTTGGCGGGTGACTCGTCGCCTGGGCCCGCAAAGACGCGGTGGCGTTGCGCGTATTCCGCCGCCGCCCGGCTTGACGCGACATTCGTGCCGGTCAGCACGACAGCTTCGACGCCGGCTGCGCTGGCCCGCCGAAGCACCTCCTCCCGGTCGGTGTCGAACGCCGAATCGAGAAGATTCGCCCCGATGTCGATCAAGGAATCGTCCGTTCGTGGGTGTCCAGGACCGCACCAGGCTCACCGAACCTGTGGCGGTAGATGTAGTCGTAGAACAGCACGTTCTTGACGTAGTCCCGCGTCTCGCGGAACGGAATGCGTTCGATCCAGACCGGCGTCGCCATACCGCTTGCCTCCTTTAGCCATTGCGCCACCCGGCCTTCGCCGGCGTTGTAGGCGGCAGCTACCAAGGCCCGGTTGCGTCCGTAGCGGTCCATCAGCCTGGCAAGATGGTGTGCGCCGAAACGGATATTGGTCTCGGGCCGGTAGAGTTCGTCGGTGTGCGGACGTTTGTCGCGAATGCGGTCCGCGATCAAGCGGGCCGTGGCGGGCATCAATTGCATCAGGCCCCGTGCCCCGGCGGGCGAGCGGGCCCGGGGGTTGAAGGCGCTTTCGCGCCTGGACACCGCGAGGAGCAGGCCCGTGGGGAGGTTGGCCTCGAAGGCGTTGCGCTGGTAGAGGTCGAGATAGGGGGTGGGGAAGCGCACCGCAACGAGATCCTTGAGTTCAGCTTTCCACGCCCCGCTGATGGCCTGGTCGACCCATCCCATGGCGAGTGTTAGTTCGACCAGGTGCTGGTGGAGGTCCGCAGGCAGGGAAGAGAGCGCGTATTGCCATTCGCGCACGGCGTTGCTCGTGTCCCCCACCGCGAACAGTTCCACCATCCGACGCACCGCGGTTGTGTTCATCAAGGAGCGCTGGGCACCGCGGTCATTGAATGGCGGGCGGGGTCGGAATGCCGGGTCGAGTGCGAGATCCTGCGCGGCAAGGAGGCCGTAGTAGGTATTCCACCCGGCGATCGCAGCCAAGTGATCGCGGCCTGCCTCCTCCCCCTCGGCGCTGTTGATGAGGGCACGGCCAAGCCAGTATCGCCACCGGCCCTGGGAGGCCAGATCCGTGGGCAACGCCGTGATCCACAGGACTGCCTCGGACCAGTTGGCGTGGCGCACCAGTCCCTCGGCGATCCTTTCGAGGACCGCCGGGGCATAGCCGATGGGTCCGTCTTGCGGGATCAAACCCGCATTGGCGACCTCGGCCATGACCCGGCTCTGTATGTATTCGCGCTTGCTCGGCTGGAAGTCGTATGACTCGCGCGCCTTTTGCCACACCACAAGCGCCCTTTCCGCGTCACGCTTGGCGTAGCGGACGATCGCATGGGCCAGTGCCCGTCGGCCGAGTTCGTCGTTGGCGAACCGGGAAAGCGAGCGCACCAGTTGAGGTCGGACGTGGGCATCGTAGGTCAGCCGGGCGGCGCTGGCGTTGGCGCGATTGAAGAACCGGAGCAGGTAGCGGGCGAGTGTCACCTCGTTCTCGCCCAGCGCCAGCAAGAGCCGCGTCCAGGCGGTTTCCTGATCAAGTCGACCGGCGTTGATCCAGGACTGGAACGCGGGGTCGCATTCGTCCGGCTGGGATCGTGGCGAGACCCAGAGGCCCGGTATCTGCTTGTAGGCTTCCTCTCGTCTTCCCGTGATGATCAGTGCGCGCAGGTAGTGGCACCGGGCGACGACGTCGGGGGTCGGTTCGTAGTTCTCGGCATAGGTCTTCCAACGACCGTGTCGTGCTTGGGTGTTCAGCCAATGCCGGTAGAACCTGTCCTCGAGGGGCGTGCCGGAGAATTCCGTGCGCAACTCATGTGCGCGCTTGGCGCTTAGGCCGGACGCCCGGCGACGGGCGTCGTAGAACACGAGGTAAGGGCGAAGCGGGTAGTCGGCGAGATCGACAAGCGCTTGCGTGTATTCGCTCCTGCGCCCGGTTCGGGCCGCGAACGAAGCGCGCCGGTACGCCATGCGTTGCTCATAGAGATCGGCATCGTCCAGCACGGTAGCAACGGCTTCGTTGCTGGCGTGCCCGTCGGCCATTGCCGCCGTGCAAAGCACGGCGATGCCGATGAGACGCAGGAACGCGATGCACCCGTGAACAGATGCCCCGGTCCTTGGGGGGCTCGAAATCCCGATGGCTGTCACGAAGCGACGCGGCCTTCAGTCATCTGGGGCTATATCGCGTCCCACACGAACTGCAAGTACGTCGCACGATGCACCATGGAGTACGCCGTTCGCGGTGGAGCCCAGCAGCAGGGCCAGGCCGTGCCGACCGTGGCTTCCGACGACGATCAAGTCCATCGCCTCGGTCTCGGCGATGCGATGGATCTCGCTCTCCGGACGTCCGAAGACGAGGTGCCGCCGCGTTTCCGGCACGTCAAAGTCCTCCGAGAACTCCGCTAGGTGTGCGCACGCCTGCTCGTGGATCTGGTCTTGGACGGAGGACAGGTCCATGGGTACGTCGCCGCCATAGGCGAGGCTCAAGGGTTCGATGACGTGGACGATGTGCAACTCGGCATCCGAGGCGATGGCCAAGGCCTGGGCGCGGCGTGCCACGCGACGGCATTCCTCGGTCAGGTCGACAGCTAGAAGAACGCGTTGATAGTCGGCCATTTGGCCCGTGTTGCCCCCGGTCGAAATCGGCGCGACCATACACAGTCATGGATTTCGCCACAACAACAAGCCGCATCTCCCTGCCGACACGCAGGGAACAACGGCACCCTAGGGGACGGGTTTGTCCCGTCCCGCGTCGACGGTCGCGTCAACCGCCGGTGCGTCGCGAGTCCGTGCGGTCGCAGGGCCGCCCCGGGTTTCATGTAAGCGGTCGGCAGGGGATGGGGCAACTTCGCTGACCAGACGGTTGGCGGTCGATCTCAACCCACAACGCATCGGTTGTCCCCCTTGGTCTGGCTCGTCATCGGCATCGTCCTCGTGGCGGCGATAGGGCCCGTGTTCTGGCTTCTACCCTCCAAACGCGACCGGGCGCAGGGCGAAATGCGGGCCGCGGCGAGACAGGCGGGACTGGTCGTCGAACTCGCGACCGTGCCCAAGGTCGACGCCCGCCCGGAGGAACGGGTTTCCGCCGGCGGCAAGGCGAGGGACGCGAAGGAAGATTGCGCCGCCTATCGATTGGCATTGCCACGCCGGCTGGAATACGCGCCGAGGTGGCTTCTCGTCAAGTCGGATCGGGAGAACCGTTACCTCGACGGCTGGACGACCCCGTCGCCACCCCGTCGACTTCCGGCCCGACAGGAGCCCTACTGGCGGGCTGTGGGGGCAATCATCGACCACCTTCCCGGCGGATGCCGCGCCGTCGAGTCCGATGTCCGCCACGTCACCTGGTACGGCCGTGAACGGTTGCGGGAATCCAGCCCGGAAGCCGTTGTGGCCGGCATTCGGGACGGCCTCGTGGCCATCGGCGAACTCCACGAAAAACTCGACGGCGGGGACCGGGACGCACCGAAGTAGCCAAGTCGCGAATTCGTTACAACGGTTGACAGCGCCGGAAACGGGCGTATATATGCGCCGCCAAACCACAGCCGACGGGCCGCTCGGTGGTTGCAGCAGGCCGTGCCCGTCCCCACAACGAGAATAAGGAGCCTCATGGCCCGATCCCTGGTGATTGTCGAATCGGCCACCAAGGCCCCCACGATCAACCGCTACTTGGGACGCGACTACGTCGTTCGATCCAGCGCAGGGCATGTCCGCGATCTGCCAACGCGCCGCGCCGTCGGCGACCCCAAGGAACGCGCCCAACAGCGCGCAAAGGAGGCGGCCAAGACGCGCAAGCTCTCACCCAAGCGCCGGGAGGAATACCGCAAGCAACGCGCCCGCTCGCAGCTTGTTCGGAACATGGGGGTCGATCCCGACAATGGTTGGGCGGCGTCCTACGAGGTCATTCCGGGCAAGGAAAAGGTGGTTCGGGACCTCAGGGCCCTGGCCAGTCGATCCGAACGCGTCTATCTCGCCACGGACCTCGACCGCGAGGGCGAAGCGATCGCGTGGCACCTCACCGAAGTCCTCGGCGGTTCGCCCGACCGGTACCGGCGGGTGGTGTTCAACCAGATCACCAAGGGTGCCATCGAGGAGGCCTTTGCGAATCCCGGGCGGATCGACGAAGACCGCGTCAATGCCCAGCAGGCGCGGCGCTTCCTGGATCGGGTCGTCGGCTTCGAGCTGTCGCCGTTGCTCTGGTCGAAGGTTGCGCGTGGCTTGTCGGCGGGCCGCGTCCAGTCGGTTGCGGTGCGCGTGGTGGTCGAGCGGGAACGGGAAATCCGAGCCTTCACGCCGGAGGAGTATTGGGAGGCCTTCGCGGATCTCCGGCGCGACCATCGGCAGGCGCGAACGGAATCGCCGGTGCGCTTCCAAGTGGTGAGAGAGAACGGCAAGGACTTCCGGCCCCCGAACCAGGCTGCGGCGGAAGACGCGGTCGCGCGCCTTCAAGAACGCCCATTCTCGGTCAAGGACCGAGCCGACCGGAAGACCACAGCCCGACCCGGACCGCCGTTCATCACGTCGACCCTGCAGCAGGCGGCGTCCACGCGCTTGGGATTCAGCGTCCGAAAGACCATGACCATTGCCCAGCGCCTTTACGAGGCCGGCTACATCACCTACATGCGTACGGACTCGACGAATCTGGCACCCGAGGCGGTGGCGGCCGTCCGGGCCCACGTCGCCGATCAATACGGCAAGCGCTACCTGCCGGCGTCGCCCAGGGTGTTCGCCAGCAAGTCCACGGCCCAGGAAGCGCACGAGGCGATCCGTCCCACGGACCTCAACGGCATCCCTGGGTCCGCCGCAGTCGATGGCGACGCCCGACGCCTCTACGACCTGATCTGGCGGCAGTTCGTTGCATGCCAGATGGCCCAGGCCGAATACCTCTCAACCACCGTCACCGTGGCGGCGGGGGAGTTCGAGCTTGTTCGCCGTGGCCGCATCGTGCAGTTCGATGGCTTCACCCGAGTGCTGGCGCCGGTCTCGCGTTCCGACGACGAGTCGCCGGTTCCGGATTTCGCCATCGGCGATGCCCTTGATCTCGCCGACACCGAGGCCGTGCAGCATTTCACGCGGCCACCCCCGCGCTACGGCGAGGCGAGCCTAGTGCGAGAACTCGAGAAGCGCGGCATCGGCAGGCCATCGACCTACGTTCCCATCATCTCGACGATCCAGGAGCGCGGCTACGTGACGTTGAGGAATCGCCGCTTCCACGCGGAACGGATTGGCGAACTGGTCACCGACCGCCTGATCGAGAACTTTCCGGACTTGCTCGACTTCTCCTTCACCGCGGACATGGAGGCGAGTCTCGACGAGGTGGCCGAGGGCAAACGCGCGTGGCTCGGCGTTCTGGACTCCTTCTACGACGGCTTCTCCGGCAAGCTCGAGAAGGCCAAGGGCGAGAACGGGATGCGCGCCAACACCCCGACGTCCACGGATGTCCCCTGCACGAAGTGCGATCGCCCGATGCAGATCCGCACGGCCGGAACCGGCGTATTCCTCGGCTGTTCCGGCTATGCCTTGCCCCCCAAGGAACGATGCACGAATACCTTGAACCTCGTCCCCGGGGACGACGCGGTAGACGTCGACAAGGATGCGGAAGGCGAGTCGCGGCTGCTGCGCGCCAAGCGCAAATGCGGCAAGTGCGGGACGCCCATGGACAGCTACCTGATCGACGAGAAACGCAAGCTACACATCTGCGGGAACAACCCCGACTGCCCGGGATTCGAGGTCGAGACCGGCGAATTCCGCATCAAGGGCTACGAAGGGCCCGTCATCGAATGCGACAAGTGCGGCGCCGACATGCAATTGCGGTCGGGACGATTCGGCAAGTATTTCGGCTGCACCGCCGAAGATTGCACGAATACGCGGAAACTGCTCCGCAGTGGCCAGCCGGCACCGCCAAAGGCCGATCCGGTCCCGATGCCGGAGTTGCGTTGCGCAAACGTCGACGACCACTACGTGCTACGCGACGGCGCCGCGGGCATCTTTCTCGCCGCCAGTCAGTTCCCCAAGCACAGGGAGACCCGGGCACCCCTCGTCGCCGAACTGAAGGCGCACAGCAACGAACTCGATCCCAAGTTCGCCTTTCTATTGACGGCACCGGAGCAGGATCCGGATGGCAATCCTACTGTCGTGCGGTTTTCCAGGAAGAACCGGTCGCAATACGTTGTTTCTGAAAAGGATGGGAAGGCGACCAAATACAGCTTGTTCTATCGCGACGGTCGTTGGATCGCCGCATCGCCGACATCGAAGACACGGGTCGAGAAGAAGACGGCGCGGAAGAGACGCCCGGCCGGCAAGCGAGGCAGTTCGACGCGACCGCGGCCCCGATAGGTCAATCGAAACGGTTACGGGACTCCCTTGGACCCCTTCAGCCAGGGCGCGCTCGGGGCGGCGGCGTCCACGACCGTGGCCGGCACCCAGAGGTTGCGCGCATTTGCCGTGCTCGGCTGTATCGCGGGCATGGCGCCCGACCTCGACATCCTGATTGGATCCTCGACCGACCCGTTGCTGTTCCTCGAATACCACCGGCAATTCACGCATGCACTGGTGTTCATTCCCGTCGGCGCGGGGTTCGTCGCCTTGGCATTGCACTGGCCGGTGCGCCATGTGCTTCGACCAGTTGAGACCTACCTCGCGTGCGCCGTGGGCTACACCACCCACGGCCTCTTGGACGCCTGCACCTCCTACGGCACGCAGTTGATGTGGCCGTTCTCGGACGTTCGGGTTGCCTGGAACAACGTCTCGGTGGTCGATCCGTTGTTCACCTTGCCGCTCGTCGCCTTCGTTGTCGTGGCGGTCGTGAAACGCCGCCGTGGGTTTGCGGCGATCGGATTGGCATGGGCGGCGGGCTACCTGCTCCTCGGCGTCGTTCAAACCCAGCGTGTGGAGGCGGCGGGTGCCGCCATGGCCGCGGTTCGAGGACACGAGGCTGAACGTCTGACCGTCAAGGCGGGCTTCGGCAATCTACTGGTCTGGAAGGTGATCTACGAGTCGGGTGGGCACTACTACGTGGATGCCGTTCGGGCTGGGCTCGAGATCGCGGTCTGTCCGGGCGCCAGCGTCCCGGCATTGGCGCTTCGCCGGGACCTTCCCTGGCTCGACGCCAACAGTGTGCAGGCCCGAGACGTCGAGCGATTCCGATGGTTTTCGGACAACTACCTGGCGCTGGATCCCGCCAATCCAGCGCGGGTCATCGATATGCGCTACTCGGTGGTGCCGAACGAGATCGAGCCGCTTTGGGGAATCGAGCTCGACCCGAATGCCGATCCGGATCAGCACGCCGGCTTTGTCGCCACCCGGCGGACAAGCACGGACCAACGCGATGCCTACTGGCGATTGCTGACAGGGGCCGACTGCCCCGGTACGATCAAGATGCGCAGTCCACCGTAGAAGGAGGGTCGGGTTCGAGTGAAAGTCGGGATATCCCTTCCAATCCGCGAATTGCGGGACGATCTCGGCGCCGTCAAGGCGTTTGCCCAGATGGCCGACGGCTTGGGCTACACGCACCTACGGGTTCCCGACCAGGTGCTACGCCCTGGGAGCGGCCACTTGCACGAGCCCCTGATGGTGCTGGCCTACGTCGCGGCGGTGACCGAACGCATCGAACTTGTGCCCTCCGTGGTCGTCACGCCGGCACGCCAGACCGTGCTGCTGGCCAAGCAGTTGGCCAGCCTCGACGTGATGTCCGGTGGCCGCGTGCGGCTCGGCGTCGGCGTGGGCGGCAGTGCTGCCGAGTACGACGCACTTGGTGCGGACTTCCACACCCGGGGTGCGCGGTGCGAAGAACAGATCGAGCTTCTGCGCCGTCTATGGACCGAGCGGGAGGTGTCGTTTGCCGGCCGGTGGGACAAGGTGGAGGAGGGTGGTCTGGACCCACGTCCGGAACGGCCCATACCCATCTGGATCGGTGCCAGCGGTGTTCCCGTACCTCGGATCCTGCGTCGCATAGGGCAACAAGCGGACGGTTGGTTCGTGCTGTGTTCGCCGGACCAATACGATCCGATCAAGGCGGAAATCGACGCCGCCGCGCAAGCCGCGGACCGTGACCCAACAGACATCGGTACCGAAGCCGGCGTGGCGTTGGTGGGTGCCCGTGAGGCTGAGTGGCGCGACCGAGTTGCCGGTTGGCGCGCCAAGGGCTTGAGCCACCTTTGCCTACGAACACTGGGCGGCGGCTTGGACGCTGGCGGACACATGTTGGTCGCCCGACGGGCGATCGAGGAACTTGCGCCCGCGGATTGAGTGTTCCTGTATGAGCGGGTCTGGCAATTTCGGCACGGTTGGCACGCTTCTCCTGGCGCTTTCCGCCTGTCAGACCCCCGTGGGGTTGCACGATGGTCTTCCGCCGGAGTCCGAACTGTTGTCGGGCAAGGCCATCTTCGGCGAGGAGGTGTCGAGTTCGGAGCTTCCAGATCTCGACATCGTAGCCACCAGCGACGCCATGCGCGCCTTCGTCGCCGACGTTCGCGATGTGCCCAACGAGGCGATCCGGTTCGACCGGTTGCTCGACAGGATGCGGGCGGGCGGCTACGTACCGAGCGGCTACGATCCGTACGTGAATCTGACGGCCCGGGAAGCCTTCGCCGAGAAGCGCGGGAACTGCCTGTCCTACACGAACCTGTTCATCGCGCTGGCCCGGGAGACAGGTCTGGATGCGAGATACCAAGTCGTCGACGTACCGCCCGATTACGACAGCATCAATGACATGGTCGTGCTCATAAGGCATGTCAACGCCCGGGTGGAGCACATACCCGGGCGCGGGGCGGTCAGCGTGGAGTTCAGCGGCGAGTACGCCAGCGGCATCCATGACCGACGCGTTGTGGATGACCGGTTCGCCCTAGGGCTGCACTACAACAATCTGGCCTTTTCCGGCGACAGGGCCGCGAACGACCGCTCGGCGTTTGTCTACCTTCGCAAGGCGATCGAGCAGGCACCCGAACACCCTGACTTCTGGACCAATCTAGGTGTGCTCTACGCCCGGGGCGGGCACTTCGAACAGGCAATCGCGAGTTACCGTCGGGCGTTGGGCCGCGACAGCAACCACCGCGGCGCGATCCGTGGGCTGGCGAACGCCTACGGGGCGCTCGGAAAGGCGGCAACGGCGCAGTTTTATCAACGGCGCATGGCGCACTCGCGGACCCGGGATGCCTACGCCTACTACACCCTGGCACGACGTGCCTACCTGGCCGAAGCGCCTGGCGAGTCTCTGGAACTGGTGTCGCGCGCGATTCGCCTGCATCGTAGGGACCACCGCTTCCACCTACTTGCGGGTGAACTCCACACCCGACTTGGCGATACGGTGGCAGCCAACGAGAGCTTCAAGCGGGCTGGCCAAGTCGCGCGGTCCAACGCGAGCCGGACGCGCCACCGATTGGAGCGACACTATCCGCGCGCGACGGTGTATTCGCTCCACCACCTGTAGGGGCGGACCTGAACGCCCGTGGGCGCCGGTCTCAACGCGCCCTTGGGGGGCAGTCGCCAGGACCAACGGGCTGCCGGCACGGGAGAGGAGCCTGTCCCCAACGCGCCCGTGTTCCGGCGACAACGCGTTACGCCAACCACTTCTCCGTCGGCGCGAAGTCATCGATGCCGACCTGTGCGCGCAGTTCGACGGAAGCGTTTGCGGTGCGCGTGTCCAGCCGGATGCCGATGGCATCGGCGACCCGTGTAATGCCGTTGAAGCCGGAGGCGACCAAGATCGCATCGCGTGTCGCGTCAGGGCCCATCGAATCGATGCCTTGCTGGCGTAGCACCTTCACTTCCTCCCAGCGCCAGCCGGCGACCGCCTCGGCCAAGCCAACGAGCAATGCGCCGTGGGCAACCCCGGTGTCCCCGTCCGAACGCCCCGTGACGACGCCCAGGTCAGGCTCCGTACTACTGCGCTTGCTGTTCCCGACACTCTCCCGGAGCGCCACCGTATGGGAGGTCGTTCAGTAGAAGCACTCGTTGACCGCGGACACCCGTGCCGCCACCAGTTCGACCTGCGCCCGGTCCAGCGCGAAATGGGAATCGGGTGCCATGTAGTAGGAGCGTCCGAACGTCCCGAAAAACAGCTTGAGAGCGCTCGGCACCAGTCCGAGCGAGCGGAGGATGTTGGCGCGGCCTTGGCGAGCCAGCGGCAACCAGGCGTCGGCGTCCTCAAGGTCGTCCGAGCGCTCCAGGGTCGGCTCGCCGCCCACGGGTTCGGGCAGGTCGGGCATGTCGAGACCGATACCCTGGGCGAAGGTGTCGACGATCACCGAACTGGCCGTGACCGCAACGAGTTCCACGTACGCCTCGGGCAGGAGCCCCAAGTCGATCACGTCGTCGAACCATCGTCGGGTAAGGCGCCCGGAGTCGTTGCGGATGGCGTGGATCGCCTCCACTGCAATGGGAGGCAGTTCGCCGTCGTCGTCGTGTTCGGCGCTGATGGGGAGCGTTGGTCCATCCCGTTCGGCGCAGAAGGCACATGTCGGTGCGGAGCGGGCAGCGCGAACGATGGCCAGGCGATCTGCGCCGTTCCACCACGCGCCGGGTGCCGCCACGGCTTCGAGCGTCGCGTTGTGGGCGGCGGCGGTCGCCGGGTCGACGGGCAGTGCCGCTTCTGTCACGACGCTGCCTGTGCAGCGGCTTCCCGCGCTGCCCTGAACTTCTTGTTGGACTCGGTGGTCTGGTGGAACAGCAACTCGCGTCGGGCCTTGTCTTCCGCCTCGGTGAGTTTGCGTTGGCCGAAGTCACGCCCCACGCGACGCCCGGTTTCCACCGCGGGTCGTGAATGTATGAGGTCGATCCAGCGTTGGACGTTGGGGAACGTCTTCGCCAGGTCCTCGTCGAGCGTGCGACCGACCAGGAACGCCCAGGGGTAGCTGATGATGTCGGCGATGGTGTATTCGGGCCCGGCTAGGTACTCGTTGACGGACAACTGGGCATCCATGACCGCGGCCAGCCGGTCGACCTCGCCGACGAAGCGTTTGACGCCGTATTCCAGTTGCTTGGGGTCGTCGGCCAGGTTCCTGCCGTAGTTCTTGAAGTGGTTGGCGTTGCCCATCATGGGCCCGAGATTGGCCATCTGCCAGTGAACCCACTGCAAGGTCCTGTATCTGCCGCGCGGGTCGGCGGGCAGGAACTTGCCGGTTTTTTCGGCGAGGTACTCAAGTATCGCGCCGGACTCGAAGATCGCTAGGGGCTCGCCCCCGCCCAAGGGGTCGTGATCGACGATCGCCGGCATCCGGTTGTTCGGCGAGATGCGCAGGAACTCGGTCTTGAACTGGTCTCCTCCGCCGATGTCGACCGGAAAGACGTTGTATTCGAGCCCGCACTCCTCGAGCATGATGGTGATTTTCCATCCGTTGGGCGTCGGCCAGAAATGGACGTCGATCATGTTGTCTCCTTGTTGATCTCGGAAACGGCTGCCTGCCGAACCAGCACGAATCCCGCGTTGGCTTCGCGACATTGTAGACGGACGCACAGACTGTAGGGACGGGCTTGTCCCGGGTCGGCGAAATGGCTTTCCCCGGCCCGGGCGACCACGTCGCCCCTACGCGACTCGCTCCCTGAAGGCGCCGCGGATCCGGGAACGGGTCAATCGGCGGCTCGGCTATCGTATGCCGTGTCCCGCTTGCCGTCGCCCGGCGTGGCGGGGCGGCGCGTCACGAACGGATAGCTCTGGGCAACCCCGATGATGAGCGACTGGATGCGGTAGCCCTCTTCGGCAGCCGCCGAGACGATCTTGCGCACCGCCGGTGCGTCGTAGGGCTCGAGCCCCCGACCCAGCGCGTAGGTGAGAAGTTGCTCCGTGATCGTCGTCGCGAACCGCTCCGGCTGTCGGACCAGCGCCTGCTTCAAGTCCCGGACGCCGTGGACCATCGTGCCGTCCGGCAGTAGCGCGCTGGCGTCGATCGGATTCCATGAGTCGTCCCGTTCCCGCCAACGGCCGATGGCATCGAAGTTCTCCAATGCGAAGCCCGCCGGATCGATGAGGTTGTGACAGCTCGCGCACGCCGGGTGGTCGCGATGTCGCTTGAGTTGCTCGCGCAGGGTCGGTGCCTTCGTGCCCGGTTTGCCGCCTTCGAGGTCGGGTACGTCGGGCGGCGGTGGGGGAGGCGGGGTGCCGAGAAGATTGGCAAGTATCCATTTCCCGCGCAGCACCGGTGAGGTTCGGTCGGCGTGGGAGGTGATCGCAAGCAGGCTGCCGTGCCCCAGGAGTCCGCCCCGGGCGCTTTGCGCCGGCAGATCGACCCGACGCAGGTCGGCGTGCTGCACGCCGGGGATACCGTAGTGATCGGCCAAACGTTTGTTGAGGAACGAGTAACGGGCGGTGAGGAGTTCCTGAACGGGACGGTCGTTGCGCAGAATGTGGTCGAAGAATCGTTCCGTTTCGGCTTGGAAGGCGTCGCGCAGCGACTCGTCATAGTGGAAACTCAGCGGCGCCGTGGGTCGATAGAACGCGAGGCTGCGCAGGTCCAGCCATTGGCTCGCGAAACTCGTCGTGAGTGCCCACGCCTTGGGGTCCGCTAGCATGCGACGAACCTGGGCCTCGATTTGCTGCGCCGATTGCAGGCGTCCCTGTTCGGCCGCCGCGAGCAGTGCCTCGTCGGGAATGCTGCTCCACAGGTAGAACGACAACCTCGAAGCCAACTCGATGGCGTTGACCGGCCGTGGGCTTGCATCGGCGTATTGGTCGTCGGTTTCCATCCTGAACAGGAAGTGGGGGCTGACGAGGAGCCGGCGGACGGCGTAGCCGATGCCGTCGTCGAAGTCGCCGCCGCGATCCCGCGCCTCCTGGTAGGACGCCATCAGCGAGTGCAATTCGTCCCCGGCGTCGGTGCCGCGAAAGGCATGCCGGGCGAGTCGGGCAAGAATGGTCCGGGCGCACGCGGACTCCTCGGCGGCGGTCTGCGGGCGACACACGAAAAGCGACCGACGACTGGGCGTCTGGCCTGGGCCCCCCGCCTCGAAGGGTCCTTCCACGGTGATCGATTTCAGCCGCGGCACGGAACCGCTGGCACCGGCGATTTCCCCTTCCCCGCGTTCGTTGACAAGAGGTTCCAAGAGGCCATCGACAAGGTTCAACGGCGCCTTGTAGAACCGCGCGGCCACATCGCGTGCGCCGGCGTCGACCGGGGCTCTCACCCGCAACTTGGGCGGTTCGCGGATCTCCCGGTCGGGTTTGGCAACGGTGAAGGTTCCGATCTGGCGGCTGTCGACAGCGAGCTCGAGCCGCCGGTCCACGAGCACGGGCGTCGTTCGCCGGGCGCCGGGTCTGTTGACGGGTTCGAGGGACACGGTGAACTCGTAGATTCCAGCGCGCGGGAAGTAGTGCCGGATCTGGGTGCCCCCCTCGGTGCCTGGAGCCGGGTCGCCTGATCGGACCCGGCGCTCCGCCTCGGTGCCGATCTGGTAGGTTCGACTGTCGAACGCCGCCGCGCTGCCCACGACCAAGCGGCTCACCGCCTTGGCGGCCGCGAGGTAGCGTTCCATCAGGAGCGGCGAGACGCGCAGGGTGCCGGCCATATTGTCGAAGCCGTGGCTCGAGTCGTCGGCGGGCAGGTAGTGGGCCGCGTCGATGTCGACATGGAGGAGATCGCGGACCGCGTTTTGGTACTCGTTGCGATTCAGACGCCGGAACACGGGCGACGGACCGGGGTCCGGGTCCGCGTCGGCTGCGCTGTCCAACTCCGTCGAGAGCCAGCGTCGAAAGCTGTCGGCGATGGGGGCTTCCGGTTGTTTCGCGTCCAGCGGCGGCATCAGCCCCGCGCGAAGCTTCACGACGACCTTCTCCCAGGTCTCGCGATGGCTGGCGACTTCCCCGAGGTCGAGATCGGCGAAAGTCGAATCCCCGTGTTCGGTGTGGCAGCGCTGGCACCGGACGTGCTGGGTCCGCTCGGTGTGACAGCTCGCGCAGTAGGTGCGGACGAAGGCCGCGGCGTTGGCAACCGGCTTGGGCGCCTCCGCCGACGGCGTGGCGAACGCGAAGTTGCCGGTCGCGGTCGCCCCGGCAAGACCGACGCAAATCGCCAACAAGCTTCGACCCCTCGTCGACAAGGTGCAGGCCATTCGTCCATTCCCTCGACCCTCGATACTGCGCAAACGGGGGAACCGTTGCAACGCGTCAGCGCTCTACACACCGGCGATACGACGCCGCCGCCGAGGCTGTGGGGAATGACCCGTTGTTGTCTTGGGCAGGCCGCCCCCCTAACATTCGCGCTCCTTCTAATGAGCCCACCGAGCCGACTGTGGCCGGACAGACCGTCTACGACAAGATCTGGGACGCCCATGTCGTCGCCGAGCGCGACGACGGCATGACGATCCTCTACGTTGATCGACACCTGCTGCACGAGGTCACCTCGCCGCAGGCGTTCGAGGGGCTGGCGATGGCGGGGCGGGCGCCGTGGCGGGCGGACGCGAACCTGGCGACGCCCGACCACAACGTGCCGACCACGAACCGCGCCCGGGGCATCGACGGCATCGAGGATCCGGTGGCCAGGGAGCAGGTAGTCGTACTCGACGACAACTGCAAGCGGTTCGGCATCGAGCAGTTCGAGATGACAGACCGGCGCCAGGGCATCGTCCATGTCATCGGCCCGGAGCAAGGCGCGACCCTGCCCGGCATGACCATCGTGTGCGGTGATTCGCACACGTCCACCCACGGTGCGTTCGCCGCCCTGGCCCACGGCATCGGCACATCGGAAGTGGAGCATGTGCTCGCCACGCAGTGCCTGGTGCAGCGCAAGAGCCGCAACATGCGCATCGTCGTGGACGGCGAACTGCCGCCGGGCACGAGCGCCAAGGACATGATCCTCTCCATCATCCGTGCCATCGGCACCGCCGGTGCCACCGGACACGCCATCGAATACGCGGGCGACGCGGTACGGTCGCTGTCCATGGAGGCGCGGATGACCCTGTGCAACATGTCCATCGAGGCGGGCGCCCGGGCCGGACTCGTGGCCGTGGACGATACGACGCTGGACTACGTGCATGGTCGTCCGTTCGCGCCCGTGGGCTCGATGTGGAACCGGGCCGAGGACTACTGGCGAACCCTGGTATCGGACCCGGACGCACACTTCGATTCGGAACTCGGGCTGGACGCGAACGGCATCGTCCCGCAAGTCACGTGGGGCACTTCACCGGAACTCGTGCTCGGCATCGACGAGGAAGTCCCAGCCCCGGATGATTTTGCCGACCCCGCCAAACGCGAGCTCTGCCAGCGCGCACTCGAATACATGGACTTGGATCCCGGGACACCCATCGCGTCGGTGCCCGTCGACCGGGTGTTCATCGGCTCGTGCACCAACGGCCGCATCGAGGATCTGCGTGCCGCCGCCCGGATCCTCACCGGTCGTCGCGTCTCGCCGAGCGTCACCCAGGCAATGGCCGTACCTGGCTCGGGGTTGGTCAAGCACCAGGCCGAACAAGAGGGCCTCGATGCGATCTTCCGTGCCGCCGGCTTCGAGTGGCGCGACCCCGGCTGCTCGATGTGCCTCGCCATGAACGATGATCGCCTCTACCCGGGGGAGCGGTCCGCCGCGACCTCCAACCGGAACTTCGAAGGTCGGCAGGGACATTTGGGTCGTACGCACCTGGTGAGCCCTGCGATGGCCGCCGCCGCCGCCGTCGAAGGCCACTTCGTCGACGTGCGGGAGTTGCTCTGATGGAGGCATTCGTCCGGCACCAAGGCACGGTGGCCCCCCTCGACCGCGCCAACGTGGACACCGATCAGATCATTCCCAAGCAGTTCCTGAAGTCGATACGGCGCACCGGGTTTGGCGACAACCTGTTCGACGCCTGGCGCTATCTGGACGAAGGCGAGATCGGCAAGAACGCCAACGAGCGTCGCATCAACCACGACTTCGTCCTCAACGAGCCGCGCTACGCCGGTGCCAGCATCCTGCTGGCGCGGGACAACTTCGGTTGCGGATCGAGCCGGGAGCATGCCGTCTGGGCCCTCCAGGAATATGGCTTCCGATGTGTGATCGCCCCCAGCTTCGCGGACATCTTTTTCAATAATTCATTGAAGAACAGACTGCTTCTTGTTGTTTTTTCAAAGGAAGATGTCGACGAACTGTTCAGATTTGTCGATCGCGAAGCGGGCTACGCGCTCGACGTCGATCTCGGGATGCAGACCGTACGGGGACCGGGGTTCGAAGCGCGCTTCGACATCGAACCCCAACGCAAGCGTCTGCTCATGCAGGGACTCGACGACATCGGCGCGACCCTTGCGTATGCCGATACCATCCGCGAGTTCGAGTCGCGCCATCGCCGAGCCGTGCCTTGGGTGTTCGCCCGCGACGGCAACGCCGCATGACGCACCGCATCCTGGTCATTCCCGGTGACGGTATCGGGGCGGAGGTGATGCCCCACGTGCTTCGGGTTCTCGGTGCGCTCGACGTGGCACTGTCGATCGAGGAGGCCGACCTCGGGGGCGTAGCGATCGACGGGCACGGTACGCCGCTGCCACCCCAAACGCTCACCGCGGCGCAGGCGTCCGATGCGGTGCTGCTTGGCGCGGTTGGCGGGCCGAGATGGGACGCCCTGCCCATGGATCAGCGCCCGGAGAAGGGTCTGCTGGGACTGCGCGCCGGGCTCGACGCGTTCGCGAACCTGCGTCCGGCCCTGCTGTTCGCCCCATTGGCCGACGCCTCGTCGCTGCGCCCCGAACTCGTCGCGGGACTCGACATCCTCATCGTTAGGGAGCTCACCGGCGGCATCTACTTCGGCGAACCACGCGGCGTTGAGAACGCGAGCGGCCGACGGCGAGGTTTCAACACCGACGTCTACACGGAGGACGAGATCGAGCGGATCGCCCGGGTGGCGTTCGATCTCGCCGGCAAACGCAACGGGCGGCTCACATCCGTGGACAAGGCGAACGTGCTCGAGGTAACCCAGCTTTGGCGCACCGTCGTCACCGAGGTCCACGCCGACTTTCCGCACATCGAACTGGATCACCTCTACGTCGACAACGCGGCAATGCAGCTCGTAAGGGCACCGAAGCAGTTCGACGTGATGGTCACGGGCAACCTGTTCGGCGACATCCTGTCCGACGCGGCGGCCATGCTCACCGGTTCGCTGGGGATGCTGCCCTCGGCGTCTCTCAACGCCAGAGGCCAAGGTATCTACGAGCCGGTGCATGGCAGCGCGCCGGACATCGCTGGCCGGGATGTCGCCAATCCCCTGGCGACGATCCTGTCCGCCGCGATGATGCTGCGCTACAGCCTCGGCGAGGTGGAAGCCGCCGACCGCGTCGAATCGGCCGTGGATCGGGTGTTGGAGGAGGGGATTCGCACCGCGGACATCGTGCCGGTTGAAGACGCGGATGGGGTAAGGAAGGTCGGCACACAAGCGATGGCCGAGGCGGTCATCGGGGCGCTGTAGCAAGCGCGGGACCGAATCCTTGCCCTGCCGGGCGACAACGCGGCAATGTCGCACATAGTCCCGGGGCGATCTCGCTAGCGCAGCCAGCGCGCGATAGCCGATGCTGAATGCTTCGCCACCGAACGAGAGACACCTGTGGTACTTTCGGACGATGCGCAACCGACCGCTGCCCGTGCAGTCGCGGGTCGACACTAAGAAGGGAGATTCCGGCGCCGCCCGGACACAACCCCCTGTGTCGCTTGCCCGTGTGCATGCGCGGGCGCTCTACCGGCCGGTGCCGCCGGTCGGTTTTGACGACCACGGCTATCCCTGCGAGGACAACAAGCCGGTGGAGAGCACTGTCCACGATGAGCTGTGCGCTTACGCGAAGACGGCGTTGCGGGTGCGCTATGCGGCACGACGGGAAGTGCTCGTGGCGTCGAACCTGGGCGTGTTCTTCGAGCGCGGCAACCGGTCGGCGCTGCTGGTGCCGGACGTGTTCGTGTCGTTCGCTGCGGGACGCGGGTACCGATCGTGCTACAAGGCCTGGGAGGAAGGCGGCGTTCCGGACTTCGTGCTGGAGCTGCTGTCGGCGAATACGTGGCGGCGCGACGTTGAGGTGAAGCCCCCGCTCTACGAGGCGCTCGGCGTGCGCGAGTTTTGGATCTTCGACCCCTTAGGCAGGCTGTCGGACCCGATGATCGGCCGGCGTCTCGACGCGTCGGGGACGTACCGGCCCGTGCCGGCGGTGCGCGGCGGCGGCTGGAGGAGCGACGTGCTCGGTTTGGACCTGATCCTCCACCCCGGCGGCTTCCGATTCCGCGATCCCGCGACTGGTGAGACCCTGCCGGATGCAGTGGAAGCGGCGGCGCAGCGCGACGAAGCGGCGGCGCAGCGCGACGAAGCGGCGGCGCAGCGCGACGAAGTGGCGGCGCAGCGCGACGAAGCGGCGGCCCAGCGCGACAACGAGGCAGCGGCCCGCCACGCGGCGGAAGCGCGCGTCGCGGAACTGGAAGCGCTGCTGCGCCAATCCCGGCAGTAGCAGGCATGGACAAACTCAACGTCGCGATCGTGGGCGCCACCGGCGCCGTGGGTACGGCCATGCGGCGGATCATCGACGAGCGTCGCTTTCCGGCGGGGGACATCCGCCTGTTGGCGAGTGCGCGTTCCGCCGGCCGGCGGTTCACCGTGGGTGGACGTTCGCGGACTGTCGAGGTGCTTGACGACTTCGATTTCAGCGATTCGCAGATCGCGTTGTTTTCCACGGGCAGCGGCATTTCCCTTGAACACGCACCACGGGCCGCGGCGGCGGGGGCCATCGTCATCGACAACACGTCGGCGTTCCGGCAGAAGCCGGACGTTCCGCTGGTCGTGCCCGAGGTCAACGGACACCGGATCCCGGACGGAATCGGGGGAAACATCATTGCCAATCCGAACTGCGTGGCGATCCCGCTGACGGTGGCCTGCAAGCCCATCTACGACGCGGTCGGTATCGAGCGAATCAACGTCGCGACTTACCAGTCCGTCTCGGGGGCCGGCGCCTCGGGGGTTCGGGAACTCGACGACCAAACCCACCGGGCCCTACGCGGCGATCCAATCGACGAGTTTCCGGTGCATCCGTCGCAGATGGCCTTCAATGTCGTCTCCCATGCGTGGACGATGGGCGAGGATGGCTTCAGCGACGAGGAGACCAAGGTCGTCAACGAGACCCGGAAGATCATGGAGGACGACGGGCTCCGCGTGAATCCGACGTGCGTGCGCGTACCCGTCTACTACGGGCATTCGATGGCGTTGCATCTCGAGACGCGCGAATCGATCTCGCCGGGGGCTGCTCGGGACCTTCTGCGCGCCGCGCCCGGCGTCGTCCTTGTGGAAGGAACCAGCGCGCCCACCCCGGTCGTGGATGCGGCTGGTACCGACGGCGTGTTCGTGGGACGCGTCCGGCGGGATCCGAGCCACGAACGCGGCCTCGACCTGTGGGTCGTTTCGGACAATGTCCGCAAGGGCGCGGCACTCAACAGCATCCAGATCGCGGAAGAGGTGCGCGAGCTGATCGGCTGACGCCGTTGCCGTGGAACCGGGCCAACGCACCATCGTACTCGGCGTCGAATACGACGGCGGCGCGTTTCACGGTTTTCAGAGCCAAGCCCACGCCGAAAGCGTTCAGGACGCGCTGGAGGATGCCATCGGCCAGGTTGCCGACGAGCGCGTGCGGATCGTCGCTGCCGGAAGAACCGACGCGGGCGTTCATGCCACCGGACAGGTGGTGAGCTTTCGCACCGCCGCCGAACGACCCCTCGATGCGTGGCGCCGGGGCGTTTCGAGTCTGACGCCGGACACCGTCGGGATCGTGTGGGCACGCGCCACCGAATCGTTCCACGCCCGTTTCGATGCGGTTTGGCGGCGATATGTGTATGTGTACAGCGACGCACCCGAACGGCCCGTTATTCACCGCGGTCTGGTCGCGTGGTGCCAGGCGCCGCTGGAACCGGAGCGAATGCACGCGGCGGCGCAGTGTCTCTTCGGCGAACAGGATTTCTCCGCGTTCCGGGCTGCCCGCTGCCAATCGAAGACGCCGTATCGGAACGTACACTCCATCCGGGTAGCCCGCAAGAATCGCTACGTGGCGATCGAAATCACGGCCAACGCCTTCCTGCTCCACATGGTGCGCAACATCGCCGGCGCGCTGCGCGCGGTGGGTGTCGGCGAACTCGGCTCGACGGATTTTCGGAAACTGCTGCGCGAACGGGACCGACGCCGTGCACCGCCAACGGCACCACCGCAGGGGCTATACCTCGTCGGCGTCGGCTATCCGGGCATGGACACGCCGGTCCGCCCGCCACCGGTGATCGCCTAACCCGAATCGGGTCAGTCGTCGGTGTCGCGAACCCACCGCACGGCGTCGGCAACGACCGTGCGCCCGTCGGTCCGGTTGGTCACGACCAGGCTGACGTCGCCGGCATCCAGATCGAATCGACCGAGTGTCGTCCAACCCGGTTCCGCAGCCGAGGCGTCGAACTCCACGGCGTGAACCGATCCGCCGCTCGAAATCCTCATGTCGTAGTTGCCTAGTTGCGGGCCCCGGTTGCCGGGGGACGTGAACTCAAGGTTGGCCGTAAGCTGAAACAGGGACGGCGGTCGCGTCGTGTAGCCAACGTTGAGATCGGGCAGGAAGTAGTCGACGCGCCAACGCCCGGCCTCGGGGAGCACTGCGGAGAACGTCGCCTCGCGGTCGCCTTCGCCCGGTGTCACCCGGGCGATGGTGTGGCGGTACCGGCCCCAACTCGTGGGTTGCTCCTGGCGCGACCAGTGCGCCTCGAGGACGGGGTCGACGTGCTGGTAGACGGGCAGACCCTCGTCGGTGTCGTACCCGTGACCGGACGCTGACGAATCCCCGCGCGGCGGCACGGTGGCGGCGAATCCGGGATCGAGATCGTCGACCACGATGCCGCGGCCGCGTACAGGGCGCCAGTCGCTCGGAAGCGCTCCCGCAAGCGGCGCTGCGTCCGAGATCGTGTTCGCATCCGTCTCGGGAACCCGCAACGGGAACTCGTGGCGATTCAGGGCTAGGTAGGGGGCCACCCAGAGCTCGTGAACGGGCGCTTGCGTCACTAGGCCGGTTTCCATCGCTGCGTGTCCGGGTACGCGGATCGGGTCGCTCTGGTGGACGGTCGAATCGTCCCCCGACCGGTATCGCAACCGAAAGAGACCAGGCACATCCTCGCCGTTGAAGACGTCGACGCGAAGTTGATAACGCGGTGTGCCCTCGTCACTGTCCGCAAGCCGTTCGGTCCTGACGGCGGACGCCATGAAACCGGGCAGCGAGGCGTCGTGCAGCCAGTCTCCTAGGAGGCCGGGCAAGTCGACCCCGGCTTCCTCGGCCACGCGCTCAAAGTCACGGGCGGTGAAGGATGCGCCGCGATACTGCTTGCGCAATTCGGCGAGAAGCCGGGCGACGGTTTCGCGGCCGAGGCCATCGAACAGGATGCGGGCCACCGCGTCGACCTTCATCGTCAGGATGTTGATCGCTTGGGTGGGTTCGAGGCCATCTAGATCATTGAGCGGGGTTCCCAAGGCCCGTTCCCAGACCATCGGCGGTCGAACCGGCGCGAAGACGTCCCCCGAAACGCTGCCCGAGCCACCGGTGACGAAGCTGGTGATCGAACCCGTCAGCAGGGATCGAACCGACGGACTCGACGCAAAGATGTGCGCGGAGAAGTACCCGTCGGCGTCCTCGAGCAGGCGGCTTGCCAACGCCTGGCACAGGTATTCGATGGCGACTGCGGCACTTCCTCGGGCGCCGGTCTGGTGCAGGAACAGATTGCGTGCAAGTCCCGCGAACGGGTCGGCCCCGTGGCGGTCTTCCCGGAAGAAGCTCTTGAGGAGTTCCAGCTTTTCCGTGGTGGGAGGCGCGTCAGTCGAAAGCCTGGTCGCGCCGAAGTAGGCCGTGGGGAATCCGCGTTCGCGGAGCAGCAGCATGCCTGGCAACGCCAGGGTACTCTCCATCCGCCAGCCGCCGCCGTAGCCGCGCAGCCGCGCGGGCACCTCGACCATGCGCAAGGCGTCGTAGGGGTAGGGGAGGCCAAGAGCATCCGCATCCCGGAAGACGCCCGCCAAGGCTTCGCTGATATTCTCTGCCGACTCCTCGAAGTAGCGGATCGGCGCGGTATGGCGCCCGCTGAGCAGCAGTTCCAATTCGATGCCGTCGATCGTCGTCGCGAACCGTTCGAAGTTGGCGGCCAGCAGGGCGATCCGCGTCACGGGTGACCTGGGCGTGAAGCGGTACCGACCTCCGCCGAGGGATTCGCGACGGCCGGGACCCGCAACCAGCCAGTCTTCCGGTACCTGCACCACCAGATCGACGGTGGCGAAGTCGCGCGTCGCTGACACGTTGGTTGCCGTGCCGGGTAGCCAATGCACCCCGGGCATCAACGCGACGTAGCCGCGTTCGAAGAGTGAGGCCTCGGTGCCGAGGCTTTTGAGGGGATTCGCGCCGGCGATCGTGCGGTAGTCGATGGCGCTGTCGAGGTAGGCGAACTCTGGATCGGGAATCCCGTCCGCGCGCACCGTCACGGTTGCTTGGTCGTGTGAATCTCGGGGCAGGTCGGTGCGCAACAGTCCGTCGCGATGCTCGAATGCCACCGGCATGCCGTCGATCAGGACTTCCCGGGTCGCCATGCCGGGATTGAACCGAAACCACAGGGCTGGCACGGCATCGTCTGCCAAGGCAACGGTCAGCGAAACATCGATGTTCAATGCGCGCCCGGGGTCGATTTCGACTTGGCCAGCGACCGAAGTGATGTCGGGCGCCCCGCCAACTACCGACTGGTGCACGGTTCGCCAATGCGCGCGCGCGTCCAGCTCGGCGTGCGCTTGGTCGACGACCGCGGCGATGCCGGCTGCACCGCCGGCAAGGAGCACCGCTGCGGCAACCAGTTGCGCAACGCGCGATCCCGTGTCGGGCCGCGGCAGACAGAGCGCGGCGGTGACGAGTGCGCCAGCCGCTATCGCGACAACCGCAAGGCGTTGCACGAACGTCGCGACGTCGGGCACTGCGGCGACAAGGTCCGAGGCCAGCCGGTCGGGGGCGAACGCGACGTACTCGACTAGCCAGTGGGGTGCTCGGGACAAGCTCCAGAGCGCGAGGGTGACGAGGGAGAACGCCGCAACGGCGACGGCGAGTCGGTTGCCGAGCACCGCAGCCAGGAGAAATACGATTGCGACCCACAGGACGAGCGTGGGCAAGGCGTCAACCAGGAGGAAAACCCCGACCGAGGCCGGTTCGAATATCGCCCTGATGGGCCAGTCGAACGCGTGGCCAAGCGCACCGACGCCTTGGCTGATGACGAGGAAGGCGACAACAGGTACGGCAAGCGTTGTGACGACGCCGGCCAGCCGACCGGCGAGCAACCCGAGGTTGGACACCGGTCGGGTGTGGAACGCATCGGCGATGCGTTCGCGTTGCTCGCGGATGCCGATATCGAAACCCAGGAACACGGCAGCCGCCATGAGAAACCAGAGCAGGTAGCCGCCGAACGAGTCCACAAGGAACCGGGGAGACGTGACCACAGACGGCATGATGTTGGACATCGTCGCGTGCAGGGTGGTGAAGTAGAGGTACCCGATGCAGGCTGTGACCACGGCGAGTATTCCGAACACCCATGTCCGGGCTAGGCGCCGTGCCGTACGCACCTCGGCGAGGAAGACGGCCGCGAACGTCTTCGTCATTCGCAATACACCTGGATTTGCTCGCCCTTGTCGCCCTCGACGTTCACCTTGAGTTCGCCCAAGGCTTCCACCAGCTCGTCGGCGGCCATGCCCGCGAACTGGCCGAGGTCGATGCCATGCCCCTTGAGATCCTCCGCCGTGTCGCTGGGAAGCATCGCTTCGAGCTTGATGCCGGTCCTGATGAGCGCCAACGGAATGCGCGCATCGAACTGCGCACCGTCGGCGTGACCCCGAACACGGAGGTATCGCGGCGATGTGGGCATGAGTTCAGTTCGTTCGGCAACGGTGTGTGCGTCGGCCAGCTTGTCGAGCAAACGTTCGGCGGCATGGGCATCGATCCTTCCCTCGGCCAGCATGTCGAGAATCTTGCGGCGCTCTTCGTTCATCGGTTTCCTCCGGTTGGAATTGAAGTTCAAAGAACGCGCAGCAGCCGCTCGCCCCCGGGACACGTGACGGCGATCCGCAATCCCCGCATCGCCACGGCCATGCGAGCCAGCCGCATGGCGGCCGAGTTGCGAACGAACAGCCGATGCACGATGGCCGCGACGAGCAGCGGCCACAGCACGAATACGGGCAGCGGGACCGGAACGAACCATCGCCCCCGCCCGACACCGATCAGGACAACGGCAGGCGGCATCAAGACATCGCCGCGAGGGCTTCGTCCACGGTGATCTCTCCGCTCGCCAACCGGTCGAGTACCTCGGCGTTGTCGGTCGTTGGCGGCACGATTGAAGCATCCAGTTGCTGGACGATCCGGCTAAGGCGGTTCTTAACAGTGGGATAGCTGATCCCGAACAGCGACTCCATGCGCTTGAGGGAGCCGTGGCTGCGCAGGAAGGCGGTGACGAACACCTGGTCTTCGAGGTCGAGCTGACCGAGCGCAGCAACTTCGACCTCGCCCTCGACGGCCAGCCCGCAACCTCGGCAGACCATGCGTTCGATGCTGAGCGGACGATGGCAATCGAGGCACTTGGCCTTTGAAATATCCATCGCTTTACCTAACATAAATGGATTCAATCGCATCATACTGCTTAACGATATCAATGACCACATTCACATAATCCCGTCAACCACAACTAGATGAGAGATGCTATTTTCGGACGATTGAACGATGTAGCGCCCCGTCGGGCGCGGCGAATCCGGCAAACGAACAGGGGTGTACGAGATGAGTGAACCGGACCCAATGCCGCAGCTCGAGGACCTTCTCGACGCGGACCGCAAAGAAGACGACCCGGGCTTTCCGGTGTTCGATGGCCTGGAGTTCCCGGGCTGCGTGGCGGTGCCCATGACGAGCGCCCAGTACGAGGCCTGCGAGGAGCGTTTGGAGTTCTGGGACGAGGCCGCCGGGATCGCCATGATCGCCGACTCGCTGCCGGGCGTTGGTCACGAGCAGCCGATCGGTCTGCTGGCGGGCATCGTGGAACGGATCGCCCAGGAGCGGGGCTCGCGAATCGCCCGGTTCCGCGAACTCGGCCTCACGCGCTACGGCGCAGGGGGGAACCGCCGGGCCATGCAGCCCGACGAGTGCCTGTACCTCTATCCGGAGCGCGCGGATCTGCCGACGGCCGGGTCGCTCACTGTCGGCGAGAACGATCCGCCGGATGTCGTCGTCGAGGTCGACTACACCACGGATGTACGGCGCGGCAAGCTCAGGGTGTACGAATCCTGGGCATTTCCGGAACTATGGGTGGAGGTGGGGGACCACGAACCGCCACGACGCCGCCGGTCCCAACTGTCGGGTTTGACCGTCTACCTGCTGAACCGCGACGGCCGCTACGAGATCGCGCCCGAGAGCCGCGCCTTTCCGGGCTGGCGGGCCGAAGAGATCCACTTGGCCATAAACGAACCGGCGATTACGCCGGCCATCAATGCGACCCTGCGCCGTGTCGGTGCCGAGCTGGGTTCGCGCGACGGCACGGGACCGGACGATGACCTGCTGCTGGCTGCGCACCGGCGGGAGAGTCGAGCGGAAGGCGGTGCCGAAGGCCGAATACGCGAGCGCGTGGAGCTCGTCCGCCAGACTCTGCGGGCCCGGGGCATGGCCCTGTCGTCGGAGTTTCCGACGGCGTCCTGCCGGGCGGCCCTGGCGCGGGCGTCTGCGGCGGCGATCGCGACGGCGAGCCTGGCCTGCCGTTCGGAACAGGACTTCGAACGGCTTATCTGACTCGGCCGTGTTTGACGGCCCGGCGTATGGCCGCTGGTAGAATGCCCGTTTTTCACAGGGGGCTGATCGGTGGCGGCAGCGCGGACGCGCGTCAAGATCTGCGGAGTGACGGCGCCCACCGATGCGCGGGTGGCGGCAGATGCGGGGGCGGACGCGGTGGGAATCAATTTCCATCCCCCGAGCCCCCGCTCGGTGGGTCCCCTGATGGCGGCCGAGATTGCCGCCGCACTCCCGCCCTTCGTGACGGCTGTCGGGGTGTTCGTCGACCCGGATGGCGACCGCGTGCGGCGCATCCTTGACCGAGTACGGCTTGACGCGCTGCAGTTCAGCGGCGACGAGAGTGCGGAGTTCTGCCGTGCCTTCGGGCTTCCCTATATCAAGGTGGCGGGAGTGGCGCCGGATTTCGATTTCGCCGGATTCGAGGCCCGCTATCCCGACGCGCAGGCGTTGCTCCTGGACACCCACGACGAAAACCTGGCGGGCGGTACCGGGCGTCCGTTCGACTGGTCCAACTGGCCAGCCTCGGATCGACGCCTGATCCTCGCCGGCGGACTGGGCCCGGACAACGTCGCCGCGGCCATCGCCGCGACGCAACCCTACGCCGTGGATGTCGCAAGCGGCGTGGAGGGAAGCGTCAAGGGCCGCAAGAATGCAGAGCTTGTGCGACGGTTTGTGGCGGAGGCGGGACGTGCCCGGTTCTAACCTTCCACCCTACGGGGCCCCCTCCGAGGACGGGCGGTTCGGGGACTACGGCGGGCGTTTCGTCGCGGAGACCCTGATCCACGCGCTAACCGAACTCACCCGGTTGTACGCGGCGGTGTCCCGTGATCCCGACTTCCAGGCGGCTCTGGCGGCCGAGCTCGCGGACTACGTCGGGCGTCCGACGCCGCTCTATCGGGCCGACCGGTTGACCGAGCACGCGGGCGGGGCGCGGATCTACCTGAAGCGCGAAGACCTGAACCACACGGGGGCGCACAAGATCAACAACACGGTCGGACAAGCCATGTTGGCGTCGCGCATGGGAAAGACCCGTCTCATTGCCGAGACCGGCGCGGGTCAGCACGGGGTGGCGACCGCCACGGTCGCGGCCCGCCTGGGCCTCGAATGCCGGGTCTACATGGGTTCGGAGGATATCGCGCGCCAGAGCATCAACGTCTATCGAATGAAACTGCTGGGTGCCGAGGTGACACCGGTGACGGCCGGCTCGCGCACGTTGAAAGACGCCATGAACGAGGCGATGCGGGACTGGGTCACGAACGTCGACGACACCCACTACATCATCGGCAGCGTGGCGGGGCCGCATCCGTACCCCATGCTGGTGCGGGACTTCCAGGCCGTGATCGGCCGGGAGGCGAGGGAGCAGTGCCTTGCCGCCGAAGGTCGGCTGCCGGATCTGCTGGTGGCGTGTGTCGGCGGCGGGTCCAACGCGATGGGGCTCTTCCATCCCTTCGTCGACGACGACGGCGTGGATATCGTCGGCGTCGAGGCGGGCGGCGAGGGCCTGGCAACGGGCCGACATGCCGCGCCCCTCAATGCCGGCGTCCCGGGGGTGCTGCACGGTAGCCGCACCTACCTGATGGACGACGCCAACGGCCAGATCATGGAAACGCATTCGGTCTCCGCGGGACTCGACTATCCCGGGGTCGGCCCGGAGCACGCCTACTGGAAGGACATCGGACGGGCGACGTACGCCAGCGTGACCGACGAGGAAGCGCTGGCGGCGTTTCGCATAATGAACCGAACCGAGGGCATCATGCCGGCCTTGGAGTCGAGCCACGCGGTCGCCTGGGCTTTGGCGGAAGCTGCCCGGCGCCCTGTGGAGGACGTGGTGATCGTCAACCTCTCCGGGCGGGGCGACAAGGACATCCACACGGTCGCGGGCATCGACGGCATCGAGGTCTAGCTTATGTCCCGACTCGGTAGTCGACTCGCCGCGCTCGCCAGCGAGGGGCGGAAGGCCCTGAACGCCTACATTGTCGCCGGCGACCCCGATCCGGCCGTGACGGTCGGCGCCATGCACGCGCTGGCGCGCGGCGGTGCGGACCTGATCGAGCTGGGCGTGCCCTTCTCCGACCCGGAAGCCGAGGGTCCCACGATCCAGGCCGGCATCGAACGGGCCTTGGCACACGATGTGACCCTCGCCGACGTGCTGGACATGATGGCGGTCTTTCGCGGGGAGGATGAGGACACGCCAGTCGTATTGATGGGCTACCTGAACCCGTTTCTCAGGATGGGCTACGAGGGCTTCTGCGTCCGCGCCGCCGAGGCGGGTGTGGACGGGGTCATCGTCGTCAACCTGCCGCCGGAGGAGGCGCATGCCTTCCGGGGTGCGTTGTACGCGCACGGCATGGACCTGGTCCTGCTCGTGGCACCCACTACGACCGCCGAACGGGCGGCCTACATCGCGTCCCAGGGATCGGGATTTCTCTACTACGTGAGCTACAAGGGTGTCACCGGTGCCCGCCGTGCCGACGCGGCGGCGGTGGGGGAGCGTCTGAACCTCGTCCGGGCGGCGGCCAACGCCCTCCCGGTGCTGGTCGGCTTCGGCATCCGGGATGGCGCGTCCGCAGCTCGGGTCGCGGCCCACGCCGATGGCGTCGTCGTGGGCAGCGCCCTGGTGGAGACCATGGGGTCGACGCCGGTGCCCGACGTAGCCGCCCGCCTCGAAGCCCAGGTCCGCGAGATTCGCGACGCCTTGGACTAATGGCCGACGCCCCCTCCGCCTGGCTCGATAGGGTCGGCGCCGAACACCCGCGGGGCGTCGAGCGCGGTTTGGACCACGTACGCATCGTGGCCGATCGGCTGGGTGTGCTGCCTCCCGCCGGCAAGAGCATCGTGGTCGCGGGAACGAACGGCAAGGGCTCGACGGCGGCGTTTGCGGAACACCTTCTTTTGGCGGCTGGGCAATCGGTCGGTACCACCACGTCGCCCCACCTGCACCGGTTCAACGAACGCATTCGGCTGGACGGCGCCGAAGTGGACGACGGCGCGATCGTCGGAGCGTTCGAGTCGATCGCCGCGGGCCGCGGTGAGATCGACCTGTCGTATTTCGAATACGCGACACTGGCCGCGTTGCTCGTGATGTCGCGAAGATCACTCGACAGCGCGGTTCTGGAGGTCGGGCTCGGCGGCCGTCTCGACGCGGTGAATGTCGTCGACGCGGACGTCGCGGTGATCACCACCATCGCTCTCGAGCATCAGGAGTACCTGGGCGACACCCGCGAACTGATCGGCGCCGAGAAGGCGGGCGTGATGCGCGTTGGCAAGCCGGTCGTGTGCGGGGATCCGGATCCCCCGGGGTCGATCGTCGACCGGGTGCGCGAACTGGGGGCGCCGCTCCTGATGGCCGGGCGTGACTTCGGCCACGAAGGCGGGGAGGTCTGGTTCCGTTCGCCGGGTGGACAGCAACGGCATGTTCGGCTCGCGTCCTCGGCGGTCGATTCCATCAACGCGGCCACAGCCGTTCAGGCCGTCGCCAGCGCTGGATTCGAGTTGACCCAGCGGGCGGTTGTCGAGGCCTGCCGGTCGGTTCGGAATCCGGGTCGGCTGGAGATCCTCAAACGCGGCGGCCTGACTTGGATCCTCGATGTCGCCCACAACCCGCACGGCGCGAACTTCCTGCGCGACCGGCTGCGTGCGCGCTTCGCGGGCCGCACGATCCGCGCGGTCGTGGGATGCCTGGCGGACAAGGACGTTCGCGGCATCGTCGGACCGCTCCGACCCCTGGTTGCCGAGTTTGCCTACGCGGACACCCGCTCGGCACGGGGCCGGTCGGGTTCGGAGCTTCGGGCCGCCGTCGACGATCTGCCCGCCTTTGCAGGTGCCCTGGACGATGCTGTCGACCATCTCCGAACCCGGTGCGACAACGACCGCGACGTGATACTGGTGTTCGGGTCCTTCGATGTCGTGGAGCGTGTTCGCGACATGCTCGATTGCGCGTGACCGTCCTCGACGGCCGAGCGAACAACCCGTAGGGGACCCTCCCGGTCGCCCGCACTCGCGCCTATTGCGGCTGGTTCGTCCATGCGCCGGGTCCGTTTTCGCGGACCGTCGAGGCGGTGCGGAAGCCTTGGCGGGACAATGGTCGCGGCGTGATTTTCGCGATAACGGGGGTACAAGGTGGTATCCTCGCGGTCGTTGAGGTCGTGGACACGAGCCCGGGTCCTTTGAAGCCGCGTCGTTCAACGTGTTGACAGACCAGACTCGCTATCGACTCACGGGGTTGGTGTTCCTACTCGCCGTCGCCGCCGTGGTTCTGCCGATGCTCTTCGATGGCGAGGGCGTCGAACCGATGCAACTCGATCCGTTGCCCCGTGGGGATTTCGAGGTGGAACGGGATGTCGACCCGCCGCCCGACATGACCACCGTGGTGGCGGCACGTGAGCAACTCGAGTCGGCCGTTGACGACTACGGCTACGCCACGGACACCGGTACGCGCATCGGCGACACCGTCCTGCTCGATGACGATGACGACAACGCGGCCGACCTGAAATGGGCCGTGCAGGTGGCAAGCTTCAGTCAGGACGAGAATGCGGATCGTTTGATCGAACGTTTGCGGGGCGACGGCTATGCCGCGTTCGTCTCCCGCGTCAAGCAAGCCGGCGAACGGGCTACCCGCGTGGCGGTGGGGCCGGTCATCGAAAGGGAATCCGCTTCAAGGCTCAAGGCCGAGCTTGACCGGCGCTACGACTTCGAAGCCGTCCTCGTGAGGTTCAGCCCCTGATGCCGGTAGGTGACTTCGCCGTTGCCGATGTGGTCATCGTCATCGTCATCGGTGTTTCGGCCGTGTTCGGATTGATGCGTGGTCTCGTCCGCGAGGTGCTGTCGCTGGTCGTGTGGGGGGCGGCATTGCTTCTCGGCATGGCATTCGCGGCACCCGTGGCCGGGCTGCTCGGGCTGGCCGTGAGCCCCGGTTTGCAGACCGCGATCGGTTTCGCCATCGTATTTGTGGCGGTGCTCGTGGTCGGGGCTCTGATGCAGCGGCTGTTCGGGGGACTGGTGGAATCCACGGGCTTGACCGGTACCGACCGAACGCTTGGGCTGGTATTCGGGGCCGTGCGGGGCGCGGCCGTAGTTCTCGTGGCCCTCATCCTGCTGCGCCCCTTCGCCGAGTCCCGGGATTGGTGGCGGGAGTCCAGGATCGCACCGCCCCTGCTGACCTTCGAAAACGAGGTGGTGGAACTATTCCAACTCGTCATGGACGCCGTTGCGGGTCCGGCGAAACTCAACGGATCGGTTGAGTCGGCGCCGTTCAATTCGGCGAAGCAATCCCGACCCTTCGACGTCGCTCGTGCCACGGGATCGGCGTATCCGGGAGGCGAGCCATGTGCGGCGTAGTCGGCATTGTCAGTAGTTCGCCGGTCAACCAGCAACTCTACGACGCGCTGTTGGCCCTGCAACACCGGGGCCAGGACTCGGCCGGAATGGTGACCTGGGACGACTCCAACCGGTTGAACCTGCGCAAGGGCAACGGTTTGGTTCGCGACGTGTTCGAGGAACGCCACATGAATCGCCTGCGCGGCAACATGGGCGTGGGTCATGTGCGCTACCCGACGGCGGGCACATCGAGCGCCGCGGAAGCGCAACCCATGTACGTCAATGCCCCGTACGGCATCAGCCTGGCTCACAACGGCAACTTGACCAATGCCGATCGGTTGGAGACGGACGTGTTTCGCGCCGGTCTGCGTCACGTGAACACCACATCCGATTCGGAGATATTGCTCAACGTCTTCGCCCACGAACTCCACAAGGTCGGTGTGTTCGACCCGGGGCCCGAGCACGTGTTCGCCGCGATCGCGGGCGTCAATCGGCGTTGTCGGGGGGCATACGCGGCGGTCGCGATGATCAACGGGCACGGCATCGCCGCGTTCCGGGACCCGCACGGCATCAGGCCCTTGGCGTTCGGAATGCGGATGGTGGACGACGGCAACGGCGGGCGGCGCCGGGAAGTGATGATCGCCTCGGAGAGCAGCGCCATCAATATCCTGGGTTTCGAGTTCGTCCGCGACATCCGGCCGGGAGAGGGAGTCTTCGTCGACTGCAAGGGCGAGTACGTGACCCAGCGGTGCGCCGCGCCGGCTGCCCATACGCCGTGCATCTTCGAGCATGTCTACCTCGCGCGCGAGGACTCGATCATGGACGACGTCTCGGTCTACAAGGCGCGCCTCCGGATGGGCGAGAAACTCGCCAAGCGGATTCTCGCGCGTTTCGGCCACGACCACGGCATCGACGTGGTGATTCCCATTCCCGAATCGAGCCGCACCTGTGCCATTCCCTTGGCCTACGCCCTCGGCGTGAAGTTTCGGGAAGGCTTCGTCAAGAACCGCTATATCGGCAGAACCTTCATCATGCCGGGACAGAGCCAACGCACAAAATCGGTGCAGCAGAAGCTGAACGCCATCGAGTTGGAGTTCCAGGGCAAGAACGTGCTCTTGGTGGAAGACTCCATCGTCCGCGGCACGACCACCGGCGAGATCGTGCGCCAGGCACGAAAGGCAGGGGCTCGCAAGGTGTACATGGCCGTGGCGGCGCCACCGGTTCGCTATCCGAACGTCTACGGAATCGACATGCCGGCCGCCCGGGAGTTCCTGGCGTACGACCGGACGGAGGACGAGATCGCGGAAGCCATCGGCGTCGATTGGCTCGTCTACCAGTCCATCGAAGATCTAGTGGCCGCCGCCGCCGAAGGCAATTCCAAGCTCAGGCGTTTCGAATGTTCGGTGTTCGACGGCGAATACGTCACCGGCGACATCGACGGTGAGTACCTAAACCACCTGTCGCGCACCCGCAGCGACACGGTCAAGCGGCGTCGCGACGACGAGCACGTCGGCGATGCCACCGTGATCGAATTGCACAACCATGCCTGACCCCGGTGGCGACGCGGAGACCCCTGCACCGAACTCGCGCCCCCTCCGCCGAACGCCCTGCGTGGGCGTGTGCTCGACGACCTATGGCGACCTCGTCTGCCGCGGCTGCAAGCGCTACGCCCACGAGATCGTGGAATGGAACGGCTACAGCGACGATCAACGCGAACGGGTGTGGCACCGGCTGAACAGCCTCTTGACGGCCAGCGTCCGAGCACATCTGAAGGTGGTTGACGAAGGCAAGCTGCGTGCCGTGGCCACGCGGCTCAAGGTCCTGAACGCCGACGCGTTGCCTGCGGAGGTGCTGGCATTCCGGACCTTGCGGGCCCGTTCCATCCCCCTTGAGTCTCTCGGCCTGCAACCGCGCGAGGGCGCGCTGAAGCGCGAGGGCGCGCTGAAGCGCGTGGATGCCCTGTCTGCACTCGATGCGGCACGCGCCGTGGACGCCGAGTTCTACGTGCGCTCGCGCGCCCACTACGAAGCGAGCTTCAAGACCTTGACGTAGGGGCGATGTCCCCCTCGATGTGCGCCATGGGGGTCGGTGTGGCTGGGCCGTTGGCGGAGGCGGCGCGCCGCAAGCGGGGCGTTAGTTAGGGCGCACAGCGAAGCGCCGGGGACGGCCTTGGGCTGCTACGGGGATGGAAGCGCCCCATAGCCGTCCCCGGCGCTTAGCTTGCGCTATGCGCCGACTCCGCCTCCGGCCCAGCCACGCCGACCTGCCCATCAAACAAACGCCACGGTCGCAGGCTCCCTTTGGCGTTTGTTCCATGCGAGTTTCCATCCCGGG
>JAPPGK010000005.1 GCA_028821405.1 Gammaproteobacteria bacterium
TGTCGGTTCCGGTGCCGCCGTCGTCCCAGGTCAGGCCGAGACCGCTCAGGGTCGCATCGCTGGAAAGGCCGACGTCCACCCGAACCGATGCCGAGCAGTTGTCGGGGGCGTCCGACTCGTCGGCCACGGTGTCCACGCATGCGCCGTAGTAGTACGTGCCGGCCCCGGCCGGTGCCGTCAGCGGGACCGACTCCGCGCTCTTGCCGCCAGCGGCCAGCGCCGCGATCGCATCGGTGCCCACCGACGTGTCGGACGTCGACACCGTCGCGTCCGCCGACCGGTAGTACCGAAGCGTCGTCGCCGCGGACGCGCCGGCGCCGGCGTTCCTCGCGGTCGCGGCCAGCGTGAACGCCCCGCCCGGCTCGGGATTGGCGTCCGTCACGGTCGCGGCTCGAGCCTCCAGATCCGGTTTGCCGGAGGAAGGCACGACATCGATCTCGCGGGCCACGCGCAACCCGATGACATCCGTGGTAAGCGAGACGTCGGCCGACCCGCGGTAGCGGGCGCGGAGGAAGTCCGGGTGGCTGTCCCAAGCGCCACCGCGCAGGACTCGCATGGTGCAGCGGCCGGTGGTCCACGCGCTGCCGTCAGCAGGAGCGCCGTCGTAGCTTGCGTTGTCGCAGTCCGCCGTCCACTCCCAGACGTTCCCGTGCATGTCGAACATTCCCCACGGGTTCGCGGCGAAGCTGCCGACGGGCGCCGTCTGGGCATGGTCCCATTCGCTGCCACATTCCGTGCAGTTCGCCCGGTCGACGCCGATGCTGTTGCCCCAGTCGTACTGCGTCTCCGTACCCGCGCGTGCGGCATATTCCCACTCGGACTCGCTCGGCACACGGTAGTCCTTGCCCGTCTGCTCCGACAGCCACGATACGTACGCCTGCGCGTGGGCGTGATTCAGGCGGATGACCGGACGATCGCCGCGACCCCAGCCGCGGTCGTGAGCGCGGTAGCCGCTGCATCCCCCGGCATCCACGCACGCGTCCCACTGCTCGAACGTCAGCTCGTACTTCGACAACGCGAATCGCGGGACATCCACGGTGTGTACCGGAAACTCGTCCAGGTAGCAGCCGTCGTCGTTCAGGCACCCCATGCGGAACGACCCCGCCGGAATCACCACCATCACCGGGCCCAGACCGCCGGACGCCAAGGTGTCGGCGAAAGTCACGAACGAGCCGTCGTCGCTATCCGAAACACCCGCAGGCTCCCCGGATCCGGTGCTCCCCTCGAGCCGCGTAACCACACCCCCGTGCTCGTCAACGGCCGCGGCCGCAGCTGCGGCCAGGGTCGCGACAACGGCAGCGGTTGACCTGATGAACAACGTCGCGACGGCGCTCGGCCCATGTGGCATATACAGCTCTCGACAGCATGCCGCACCATGAACCGGCACCGGTTCACGCAGCGTCTGGCAGTGACAATGCCCGAAACGTTAGCCGGGGCTTTGCCCGGCGCGCGTCCCCAAAGTTGGGGACTATTCGCCCCTTCGTGCGCCAAACCGCGTGCCCCGCACCTCGGTGGACGTCCTGCAAGGCGATGGCGAGCGGGGCGCGGGTGACCCGTGGCAACACGGTTCGCCCGCCCAGCGGCCGCAGGTCCGACACCCGGTTGCCACCGAGATCCAGCACCTCGAGCTTTCAGCCGACGCCGAAGCCGGGCGCCCAGGCCGCCGCCTGTCACTACCCCCTTCTGCCATCCGCCTCGACTCGCCGCCGGGTAGTGACAGGCGGCTAGGCTACGCGGACGACACGTCACCGCCACCACTAGTCGACGGCAACAGTCGTCGTCAAGCAGACCAGTCCCATGCACCGTCAATGGCAACCAAAAATCTGCTCACTTGTGGAACCTGAAGAACTGCACGCTTGCGGGGGCGTCGTCGGAGCGGTCCTGAGGGCCTCCGGACAACCGGCACGATCCTTTGCGGGCCAGCGAGTACCGATCCGCCCAGCCCATTCCTCGGCACTCGTCCCGCCCACGCCCCGATGTGTCGGCCCCACGCCGCGACCGCGTCGGTCGTCGCTTCAGGTGAAAAGTCCAGCCCGCGACGCGTAGCGCGTCTCTGGTCCGTGTCCAGACTTGCTTGCACTGCAAGCATGGCGTAGTTTGAACGCGTCCTCACCACTCGGAGGTAGGGGCCAATGGCCAGCATCACAATCCGCAATCTCGACGACGACGTGAAGACGCGAATTCGCGTGCGCGCCGCCGAGCATCACCGGTCGATGGAAGAAGAGGTACGCATCATCCTGCGGGATGCGGTGAACGGAGACCGCACCGTGCTCCGCAACCTCGCAGCCTTCACTCGGGAGTGCTTCGCGCCGCTCGGCGGCGTAGAACTAGAGCCTCCTCCTAGGAGCGGTCCGATGCGAGAGCCGCCGGACTTCCGCTGAACGGCAGCTATGCTTGTCATAGACACTAACGTCGCGTCCGAGCTTATGCGCCCTTTGCCGACTCCCAGCGTCGTGGCTTGTATCGCCGAGCGCGATGCTTCCGCAATGTACCTGACCGCAGTAAGCGAAGCTGAGTTGCGCTTCGGCGTCGCGATCCTGCCAGCAGGCAAACGACGTACCGCCCTAGAGGCTGCAATGCGTCGGTGGCTCGAGATTGGCTTCGCCGGCCGGATTCTGCCGTTCGACAGTGCCGCGGCCTGCGCCTATGCGGAGATTGCCGCTGACCGCCGTGAGGCCGGTCGGCCAATCGGCGAAGCCGATTGCCAGATCGCGGCCATATCCCGCTCGCGCGGAGCCACCCTCGTTACGCGGAACGTACGGGACTTCGAAGGAACGGGAGTCGATGTCCTTGATCCCTGGACGACCGAATGACCGGCAAACTCGAGAGGACTGCGCGACAACCGACCGCCGATGCTGCCAAGCCGATGGCCATGTAAGCGCTCGCGGAAAGCCCCCGGAAGGACAAAACCGATCAGTGAACGTTCAGACCCACGAGAACCTGAGAGCCAAAGTCTGGGAAATCGCGAACCGCACAGCTTCGCAATTCTGATACTTGAAGTGATACCTATTCGACAAACTAAACAATTTTGTTTTTTATTTCAACTAGTTACTGATGATGTGTGGCGGAGAGGCAGGGATTCGAACCCTGGGTGCCCGCTAGGACACACCTGATTTCGAGTCAGGCCCATTCGGCCGCTCTGGCACCTCTCCGAGGCGCGCATTGTGGTCGAGAAGGCTATTCTCGTCCAGATCAAGTCCAAAAGGCGACGCTCTGGTGCCTGGTCAAGGAGCGGGCGGATCAGGTCGATGGTGGGCGTCGACACGTCTACCAGAGATTGGACCTTGCTCGGTGAGGAGCTCGGCGCATCTCAAGGGCTCGCGCCACGGCTCGCCACTTGCACCGGACGGCCATGCGGCCAACACGGCGCGGGGGATCGCGGCCCCCACGATTCGGTCTCGCCCGAACCCCAACGCCTCGGCCATCTGGTCAACACGCCTCTTGAGAACCTTGACCGGACAATCGGTCTCGAACAAGCGGTTGTAGAGAAAGGGGCCGACATCGTAAGCGGGGTCGCCAACAACGCCCTTGGGATCGATTGCGAGCCAAGGAACACGCTCCGCGGACAGGATGTTGTCGTGGTGCAGGTCCCCGTGTAGCAGTACCGGTTCGACCCGTGCCGTTGCGAGTTCCCGAAGCAAGCCCTCGGCCCTGCTGGCCAAGGTCGTCGGAATAGGACCACGCTTGTTCGCCCGGCAGGTCCGAAGCCACTCAACACCACCCTCGAACTCGGACATGGCGGCAAACGGGTGTTGTTCCGGGGCCCGACGCCACAGGTTCCGCATGACACTCGCTGCGATCGTGGTCGCCTCCTCGTCATTGCTCACATCGGAAAGCACCCTCCCGGGACGTACGCTCTCGAGCATCATCGACCCATGGGCCGGTTCAGCCTTGAGGAGCATCACGGCTCCGCGGCCGCCATACAGGCGGAGTGCTTCCAGTTCCCTAGCGAACTCAATGCCTGGAACACCCAGCTTGACTACGACTTCTCCGCCGCCTTCACGATTGGCCCGGGCTACGTAACCGTTGGAGGGGCCGAGAGGTTCCTGCACCGCGAGCGACCACCGACGTTCCACCTCCGCAACGTGATCCGCCAATCGACTCATCCACTCGGCGTGGTCCCTTCGACGATTGCGAGATTCGTAGCCCGACTGCTCGCCCCCAGCCGCCGTCAACTCCCAGACATCTGCCCTCGTGTCCGTCATGGTCTCAGCCAAACACGGCCCATAGGACCCTTAACCGTCAATTTGATCACCACAGCTAGTGGACAGAGGGGTGGCAAGAGGTCTCGTGGCGCTAGCGAAAGGCGACGCGCTGGTCAAGGAGCGTGCGGATCAGGTCGATGGTGGGCGTCGATACGCCCGTCAACGCGGCGAGTTCCTGCACGGCGCCCACCAGCGCGTCGGTTTCGAGCGGTCGGCCGAGTTCCAGGTCCTGGAGCATCGAGGTCCGGTGCGCGCCCACCGCGATGGCGCCGTCCATGCGTTTCTCGACGTCGAGAGCGAAGCGAACGCCCAAGGCCTCCCCGACGGCTTGGGCTTCGAGCATCATCGCCCGGGCGATGCCCCGCGTGCCCGGCTCGCTCGCCAGCACGTCCAAGGTGGCGCACGTCAATGCGGAGAGCGGGTTGAACGCCAAGTTGCCCCAGAGCTTCATCCAGATCTCGTTGCGCAGTCTTGGGCGGATGGGCGCCTTCAGGCCTGCGGCCATGAACAACGCCGCCAGGGCGATGACCCGTTCGGTACGCTCGCCGGACGGTTCGCCGAGGATCATCTTGTTGTCGGACAGGTGCTGGACGACGCCGGGCTCGACGATCTCCGCCGAGGGGTAGACCACGCAGCCGACGGCTCGCTCGGGTCCGATGTTCCGCCAGATAACGCCATCGGGATCGACGCTTTCGACATGGCGCTCGCCGAACGGCGAGTCGAGGCGGTGGAAGTACC
>JAPPGK010000060.1 GCA_028821405.1 Gammaproteobacteria bacterium
GTGCTAATCCGTGCGGCGCTATGATAGGGGCGGATTCACAAGATTCAACCCCCGTGCGGGCAGAAATTTGTCGGCGCGGCGAATGCGAAGACGCCGGGGTCACCGGCGAGGCCGACCGACTTTGGGACGCTCTAGTCTCTAGGCAGTGCTGCCGGGGCCTGCGATGACGCCCGGCGGGTCGTTGTCGACCTCGGACCCGGAACCGTCCTCCCCGGATTGGCGGTCCGGGGCCAAGCGGTTCTCGACCATGACTTCGTGGAGATGTCGAACCCGGGTGCTCCCGGTCCTTACGAACAGGAAGGGCAGCAACGCATGCACAAGGCACGCCACCCCGCCCGCGAGCATCGCCACCGCGAAGCCGGCCGCCTTCAGCATGTGTTCCCAATAGGACTCACCAACTTCATCGAGATGGTCGGTGAGAAACGACATTTGGATCGCCCCCGGCGGGATCGGACGAGGTCAACCTACCCGATGCCGAAGAGCAGCGCCTTGAGCATATTTCCTAAAAGCATGTCCTTTGAAGCATATCGTCTATGGGGTGGCGGCGAACCGACGCGCGAACAGCATTGCCCCGAGCTCGAGAATCTCCGCACTGTCCTTCACGCCGGCAACCAGGTTGGCCGGAATGCCCCCCAGTCCATTGTGTGCGCCACTGATGGCACCCGCGATGGCCGCGACGGTATCCACGTCGCCCCCGACACGCAATGCACGATCGACCGTCGCCAAGTAGTCGCCCGGCGACTTCAGGAACACGTACAGCGAGGCCAGCACTGTGGGTTCAACCCGCACCGGGACGCCAAAGCCGCGGCCCTTGGCCCGTCCTTCGCCTGCCACGATCGCCTCCAAGGCCGCCGTCTCGGCAAGCGCCAGCCACTCGTGAAGCTCACCAACGCGATCCGCGAATCCCGGGCTCCTAGGCGCGATCGAACCGTGTACCGCATCGAGAAAGCTCGCGATATCGACTTCGCTCGACGTGGCCGCATACGCAACCGCCGTCGCGACGGCAATGGCCCCGTCCACGGCCAATGGGTGGCGATGGGTGACGACGCTGGCCAGTTCCACGTCGCGCGCGAGTTGATCCGCATCGTCGAAATGCCAAAGCCCGACGGGGGCGATGCGCATGGCGGCACCGTTCCACGGCAGATCGTCGGCCGCCGCCGCGTCCTCCCAGCGGATGCCCTCCCTCAGCCGGTTCACCGCCCGATGGGCCACCTGGCCGGCGCCGACGATTTCGTTGGACTCCCAGAGCTTGACGAACTCCGCCGCAATGTCCGCGGGATTCACGCGTCCGCAAGTCAGCAGGCTCTTGACGATGGCCAGGGTGAGTTGGGTGTCGTCCGTGTATTGGCCCGGGGGGAACTCGACATCCTTCTTGTGCCGGAAGGGGCGGAAGCCGTCCGTGATGCCCTGAATCGCGGCGATCTGCTCCCGGGGCCTCCCTTCCAGCGGCGCACCGAGGGCATCGCCCACCGCGCACCCCATGAGAGCGCCCACGAATTGATCCTCTCGGGGTCTTGTCATACCTACTTGCCGCCAGCGAGTCGCTTAACCGATGCTACCCGCTTCGCGACAATACTTGCGAATCGTGAAAGGAATCCTGCATGAACGTCCTCTTCGTGTTCTCGGACCAACAGCGCTACACCGCCTTGGGTGCCAACGGCAATCCGGTGGTCCGAACCCCCAACCTCGACCGCATGGCGGCCGAGGGAATGGTCTGCGACAACATGTTCTCGAATCACCCGCTGTGCTCGCCGTTCCGGGCCATCCTGCTGACCGGGCGGTACGGCTGGCGCAACGGCGTGATCTGCAACGAGTACGAGCCCTTCCGAGACATTCCCACGCTGCCCGGCGTGCTCTCCTCGGCGGGCTACCACACCGGCCACATCGGCGTCTGGCACCTCGGCGTACCGCCCTATTCTCCCGAGAATCGCTATGGTCTCGACTACCTGGCGGCGGTGGAGGGCATCGGCGGCAACTACTTCGACCAGCGCTACTTCGAGAACGAGCGGGGACCCGAGCGCCATGAGGGATGGTCGCCCGTGGTCGAAACGGATATGGCGATCAGTTTCCTCGAGACCCACACGGCAGAGCGGCAGGACGATCCCTTCGCGCTCTTCGTCTCCTGGCGCCCGCCGCACTGGCCCTACCCGCAGTATCCGGACGAATACGGCCTCTACGATCCCGCCGACGTCGACCTGCCGGGCAACGTGCCGCCTCAGATGGCCGACTTCGCCCGTCGCGAAATCGCCGACTACTACGGCTGCTGCACGGGACTCGACGCGCAGATGGGGAGGCTGTTGGATGCCCTGGACCGCCTGGGGCTCGCCGACGACACGATCGTCTGCTACGCCTCCGACCACGGCGATCATCTCTCGAGCCACGGCTATGGCAAGCCCAAGGACATCTGGATGCACCCGTCGATGCGGGCCTCCAAGGCAACTCCGTACGACGAATCCGCACACATTCCGTTCCTCGTCCGTTGGCCGGGCGGCACAGCGCCCGGTTCCCGGACCTCCGCCTTCATGGGCGCCATCGACATCGTTCCGAGCCTCCTCGGCGCCTGCGGGGTAGCGGCCCCGGATGGATTGCAGGGTCGAGACGTGTCCGGCGTATGGCGCGGCGAGCCGCCACCGGTTGACACCGAGCTCACCCCCGGTGGCAGCGACTCCGTGTTCCTGATGAACATGGGCAACGGCTGGCCGAATCGGAAAGCGTGGGTCGGTCGCTGGCGTGGTGTGCGAACCGAGCGCTATACCTACGCCCGTTGGTACGAAAACGAACGCGGCCCCTGGCTGTTCGACCGTGAGTCCGATCCCTTGGAAACCCGGAACATCGCCGAGGCACCCGAAGCCCGGGGCGCGGTGGAAGAGATGGAGTCCCGGCTTCACCGGTGGATGGAGGGCACCGGCGATCCCTTCGAATACGGGCGGCGGGGGCCACGGGGCTTCCTCGAGGTGGGACAGCGCTGGGCCGACCCGGTTCGATACAGGGACTGGAGCCCGGCGTGACGTCGCCGGTCACCGATCCCACCCCGGAAGAACGCATCTGGCAGGTCGTCGCCGACATTCCGTTCGGCAACGTGGCGAGCTACGGCCAGGTGGCGGAATTGGCGGGACTAACCCGGGGCGCTCGACGGGTCGGGCGGTGCCTTTCCCGGCTGCCCGCCGGAACCCGGCTGCCCTGGCACCGGGTCGTCAACGCGTCGGGGAGAATCTCGCTGCCGGGCGATGCGGGCCTACGCCAGCGAGAGCTTCTGCTCGACGAAGGCGTCACCTTCGACGGCGACCGGGTCAAACTGTGTTGTTGTCGGTGGTCCGTATAGTTGTAAACCAAAACCCGGAAACGAACGCTAGTCCCTGAAGTTGGTGAACTGCAGGGGGACGCCGTAGTCGCCGTCCTTGAGCTTGGCGATGATGGCCTGGAGGTCGTCCCGCTTCTTGCCCGTCACCCGGACCTGATCACCTTGGATCTGTGACTGCACCTTGAGCTTGGTGTCCTTCACGGTCTTGACGATCTTCTTGCTGGCGTCCCGGTCGACACCGCGCTTCAGGCCGAACGGCTGCCGCTTCTGCTTGCCCGATGCCTCCAGCGGCCGGGCGTCGAGGCAGCCGATGTCCACCGAACGCCGGGTCATCTTGTCCTTCAGGATGTCGACGAGTTGGTTGACCTGGAACTCCTCCTGCGCCCACACGGTGACGACCTCGCCGTCCAACGTGAAGCCGGCGTCCACACCCCGAAAATCGAAACGTGTCCGGAGTTCCCGCGACGACTGGTCGACGGCGTTGCGGACCTCCTGCAGGTCCACTTCGGAAACCACGTCGAAGGCAGGCATAATCGAGTCCTCCACCCGGGAAGGCGGTCGGGCAAGTCGAACGCCCATCGCCCTCGAACTTACATGAACGAGCGTTCACGCCGCAACCGGATCGACCGTGTGACCACGCGCGGCGGCGATGCGGGCGAGACCTCGCTCGCCGACGGCCGGCGCTACCCCAAGCACCATCCGAGAATCGAGTTGGTCGGTGCACTCGACGAAGCGACGAGCTTCATCGGTCTGCTCGCCGAAGAGACGGATTCCGAAACCGCCACACGCCTGAGGGCGCTACAGTCGCGCCTCTTCGACCTCGGTGCCTTGGCAGCGACGGGCCGGTCCGCCGCCGACTGGTCCGCACTCGCCAGCGACGTGGAACGGGATACGGCGGCCCTTAACGAGCGTCTGGAACCCCTGCGCGAATTCGTCCTGCCGGGCGGCGGCCGCGCCGCGGCCACGGCGCACGTCGCCAGAACGGTCGTCCGGCGTGCAGAACGGGCTTGGTGGCGGGCCGCTGCGGACACCGGGGAACTCGCCGAGACGGACGGCGGGGTCTTCCTTAACCGGATGGCGGACTACCTGTTCGTGTTGGCGCGCACACTTGCCCGGACCGAGGTTCTCTGGGAGCCGTTGGGCGAGCCCAACAGATCCGACTAACGAAGCTAATCCGCCCGTCCCGACGACAAGTTGGTCAGATGCCCGGAGGGGTTGTCGAGGAGACTCATCACGGCAACCGCCGCCCTCGGAAACATCGGCACGAGCCACCCCGCGCCGTACGGCACCGCGGATACCGTGGATAGGTTCGTCAGGTGCCCGGTGGGGCTCGCGAGCAAGCTCATGGCATGTAGGGGACGCGCGGACTCCACGGTGAGGCGCCACTTCCCGGTTCCCTCGCCCGACTCCAGTTCCGGCGACGGAGGCCGGGGTGCTACAGCGCCAATCGCCGGAAGTCGCTTAGCAGCTTACCCAGGTCGACGACGAACCGTCCCGCCTCCGCGCCGTTGATCGCGCGGTGGTCGTAGGAGAGCGAAACCGGAAGGATCTTGCGGGGGACGAAAGCTGTGCCGTCCCAAACCGGGCGGGTGTCGAGCCGAGCCACGCCGAGAATCGCGACTTCCGGCGCGTTGACGATCGGGGTGAAGCCCGTGCCCCCGACGGCGCCTAGGCTGGAGATCGTGAAGCTGCCGCCTTGCATCTCATCGGGCTTCAGCTTCCTGTTGCGGGCCGCCTCGGATAGGCGGGAAATCTCCTTGGCGAGTTCGTAGACCCCCTTGCCGTCGGCGTCGCGCACCACGGGAACGACCAAGCCGTCCTCGGTGTCCACGGCGAAACCGATGTGATGGTAGCGCTTGAGAATCAGCGACTTGACGCCCGGGTCCAGCGAGGCATTGAACTGGGGGTGTTGTTCGAGCGTGCGCACGCAGGCCTTCATGATGAATGGCAGTGGCGTCAGCTTGACGCCTTCTGCCGCAGCTTCGTCCTTGAGCGAGCTGCGGAACGCCTCTAGGTCGGTCACGTCGAAATCGTCGTGCTGGGTGACGTGCACGACGTGCTGCCAGCTTCGATGCAGGTTGGCCGCGCCCCGGACGCGAATTCGCGACAGCGGCACGACCTCGATCTCGCCGAAACGGGAGAAGTCGACGGGCTCCATTGGCGCGATGCCGAGTCCCGGCGCCGTCGGCGCGGTGAGCGTGTGCTTGACGAATGACTTGACGTCGTCCTTGACGATCCGGCCCCGGGCGCCCGAGCCGTTCACCGTCGCCAAGTCGACGCCGAGTTCCCGGGCCAGGCGACGTACCGCGGGTCCCGCGTAGACCTTGGCCGTCGTGGCTACCCGATCCGGGGGCAATTCGATGGACTCCGCGGCTGTCGCCGCCACCGCAGGCTCGACCGGCTTGGCCTGGGGGGGCAATGTCGACACCGCGGGCGAGGACGAACCCGCCGTCCGCTCGGCTTCCAGCACGACCAGCAGGGAGGCTTCTTCGACATCGTCGCCTTCGCCGACCGCGACCTCCACCACCGTCCCCGCGAACGGCGATGGAATCTCCATGGAAGCCTTCTCGGACTCGACGACGACTAGGAGATCGTCCACGGCCACTGCCTGTCCCTCGGCCACGGCGACTTCGATCACCGACACGTTCTCCGCTTCGCCGACGTCGGGCAAGCGGATCTCCACGCGTTCTGTCGCCGTGGCGGGTGGTGCTCCGTCCGCGGTCGGGGGGTCTACTTGCTCCGTCGGGGCCGCCTCGATCGCATCGGGTTCGCCGTTCGAGACCGCGTCCATGCGAAGGATCGCATCGCCCGCGTTCACCACGTCGCCCAACGCCACGAGAATCTCGCCCACCGTTCCGGCGAACGGGGCGGGGACTTCCATCGACGCCTTGTCCGACTCGATGACGATCAGCGCGTCGTTCGTCGCGACCCTATCCCCGGAGCCAACGCAGATCTCGATGACCTCCACGTCCTCGGCATCGCCGATATCCGGGATGGTCACGTCCATCAGACGAGCCTCGGGTTGGCCCTGTCCGCCGAGATGCCGAGGTCGGTCATGGCCTTGGTGACTTCCGAGGCGGCGACGACCTGGCGATCCTGGAGTTCCCGCAACGCCGCCAAGGTCACGAACCGCTCGTCCACCTCGAAGAAGTCGCGGAGCTTGGCGCGGGTATCGCTGCGCCCGAAGCCGTCGGTACCCAGCACCCGGTACGACGGGGCGGCAAAGTGACCGCGAATGGCCTCGGCATGGGCCTTTACGTAGTCCGTCGAGGCGATCACCGGGCAGTCGCCGTCCAGGGTCTCCGCCGCGTGGCTGCGCCGCGGCGCCTCGGCGGGGTGAAGCAGGTTCCAGCGAGCCACGTCGGCGCCGTTCCGGGCGAGTTCGGTGAAGCTGGTCACGCTGTAGACCTCGCTCGACACGCCGTAGTCCTCGTGCAGCCGTCGCGCCGCCTTCTGCACTTCGCGCAGGATCGTGCCGCTACCGAGGAGACGCACCTTCTTCGACCGGCTGCGACCGTGGTTCTCGATCCGGTATATGCCATTGAGGATGCCCTGCTCCGCCCCTTTCGGCATGGCGGGCTGCGGGTAGTTCTCGTTCATCACGGTGATGTAGTAGAAGACCCGTTCCCGGTTCGCGTACATGCGCTTCAAGCCGTCGTGGACAATCACCGCGAGTTCGTAGCCGTAGCAGGGATCGTAGGCGACGCAGTTCGGGATCGCGCCGGCGAGCAGGTGGCTGTGCCCGTCCTGGTGTTGCAGACCCTCGCCGTTCAACGTCGTGCGGCCGGCTGTCGCGCCAAGCAGGAAACCGCGGGATTGCATGTCCCCTGCCGCCCAGGCGAGGTCGCCGACGCGTTGGAAGCCGAACATGGAGTAGAAGATGTAGAACGGGATCAAGGTGTAGCGGTGGGTGCTGTAGGAGGTGGCGGCCGCCAGCCACGCCGCGAAGGATCCCGCCTCGTTGATGCCTTCCTCCAGGACCTGGCCATCCTTCGACTCCCGGTAGGAGGCGATCTCGCCGTGGTCCTCGGGTTCGTACAACTGCCCTTCCGAGGAATAGATGCCCAGTTGCCGGAACATGCCCTCCATGCCGAACGTGCGGGCCTCGTCCGGGATGATCGGCACGATGCGTTGGCCTATGGACTTGTCGCGGACCAGCGTGGACAGGATGCGCACGAAGCCCATCGTGGTCGAAACCGCACGCTCGCCGGTTCCCTTAAGCTGCGCGTCGAAGGCGTCGAGGGCCGGCACCTCGATGGCGTGTTCGTCCGTCATCCGCATCGGGATGGGTCCGCCGAGGCTCGACCGCTGGCGTTTGAGGTAGAGGGTCTCCGGCGCATCCGGGGGCGGCCGGTAGTACGGCACGTCCTTCAGTTCCTCGTCCGTGAGCGGCACGGCGAAACGGTCGCGGAAGTGTCTCAGGTCCTCGAACTCGAGCTTCTTGACCTGGTGGGTGGTGTTCTCCGCCTCGCCGGCATCGCCCATGCCGTAGCCCTTGACCGTCTTGGCGAGGATCACCGTCGGCTCGCCCGTGTGGTTCACCGCCGCGTGGTAGGCGGCGTAGACCTTAAACGGGTCGTGCCCGCCCCGATTCAGGCGCATGATGTCGTCGTCGGATAGGTTCCGAACGAGCTTCTTGAGTTCGGCATACTTGCCGAAGAAGTGCTCCCGGGTGTAGGCGCCGCCCTTGGCCTTGTAGTTCTGGTACTCGCCGTCGACCGCTTCATTCATGCGCTGCTGCATGAGGCCCCGGGTGTCGTTGGCGAACAAGGGATCCCACAACCGCCCCCAAACGACCTTGATCACGTTCCAGCCAGCACCGCGGAATGCACCTTCCAGCTCCTGGATGATCTTGCCGTTGCCGCGCACCGGCCCGTCCAGGCGCTGCAGGTTGCAGTTCACGACGAAGATCAGGTTGTCGAGCTTCTCGCGCCCGGCGAGTCCTAGCGCGCCCAGCGATTCGGGTTCGTCGCACTCGCCGTCACCCAGGAATGCCCAGACCTTGCGATCGCCCATGGGGATGAGACCGCGGCTGTCCAGGTACTTCATGATGTGCGCTTGGTAGATCGCCTGTATCGGCCCGAGGCCCATGGACACGGTGGGGAACTGCCAGTAGTCGGGCATCAGCCAGGGGTGTGGATACGAGGACAGGCCTTGGCCATCGACCTCCTGACGGAACGAATCCAGGGCCGCCTCGTCCAGCCGCCCCTCCAGGAACGACCGCGCGTAGATGCCCGGCGAGCTATGGCCCTGGAAGTAGATCAGGTCCCCGGCCTGCTCGTCGGTGGGACCCCGGAAGAAGTAGTTGTAGCCGACGTCGTAGAGCGTGGCCGCGGAGGCGAACGTCGAAATGTGGCCGCCGAGGTCGCCGCTCTTGCGGTTGGCGCGCACGACCATCGCCAGCGCGTTCCAACGGATCAGCGAGCGGATGCGGCGCTCCATGAAGAGATCGCCCGGCATGAACGCCTCGTGGTTCGCGGGGATCGTGTTCCGGTACGGCGTGGTGATCGTGTACGGCAACCGCGCCCCGGTCTGGGTGAGGCGGGACGACAACCGTTCGAGGAGGAAGTTGGCTCGTTCGATGCCGGCGTTGTCGAGCACGTACTCCAGCGCTTCGAGCCACTCGCCGGTCTCCTCGGGATCCGGATCCCGGCCGTTGGTGCCCAACGCACCGTCGAGACGCTGTCCATCGAGCATCCGTGTCGGCGACTGTTCCCTGGGGTCGGCCATCGGGCGGTCCTTCTACCGGGTTCGGATTATAGGACGATTGCGGTCCCGCCGACGCCCGCCGCCGGGGCAAACAGTCCACTGACCACGACGGGGTTGAGCGAACGCGCCGGCGTGCAACGGTGACTCAGCCCTCGTCCGACGACGGCCACAATCGACAGGCACCGAGGACCCCGCTCGTATCGCCATGTTCCGCCTTGACTACCCGTGTCCGCCCCTCGTGGGAGAATCCGTAGTCCCCCATGCGCCGGGCGACGTCGTCCGCCAATCCTTCGATGTTCGACAATCCGCCGCCGAGAACGATCACCTCCGGATCCACGATGTTGACGATCTGTGCGAGCGACCGGGCAAGCATCGTCTTGTAGAGATCGACGCTTGGCGCATCCGGGGGAATCCGCTCCTCACTGAGCCGTTCGCCACCGAGTTCGCGATGCGTCGCCGCGAGACCCGATCCCGACAGGAATGTCTCCACGCAGTTGACGCGACCGCAATAGCACGATCGATCCGCCAGGCCCGCTTCGAGAGCCATCGTCGCCGGGTCCGAACGCAGGTATGGCAATGGCGTGTGTCCCCACTCCCCCGCCACCGCGTTGGCCCCGGTCAGCAATTGCCCGTCAACGACGATCCCGCCGCCGACACCCGTGCCGAGAATGACGCCGAACACCACCCGTGCTCCCCGGCCGGCACCGGCCACCGCTTCCGAAAGGACCAGGCAGTTGGCGTCGTTGGCCATTCGTACGCGCCCGTCCAAGGCCGCGTTCAGGTCGTCGAGCAGCGGCCTGCCGTTCAGCCAGGTCGAATTGCAGTTCTTCATCGTTCGCGTCGACTCGACCCAGGCACCGGGTGCGCCGATGCCAACCGGTGGCCGAACTCCGCATGCGGCATCGATCCGAGCCACGAGGTCGGCGAGGCGTGCCACGGTGCCCTCGTAGTTCCGGGGCGTGGCCATGCGTTCGCGGGAGACGACCCGACCGGCACGATCCAGGAGCACTGCCTCGATCTTCGTGCCGCCGAGGTCGATGCCGATGCGCAGACCCCCGCTCACCGCCCAAGCGCCCCGTAGAGCCGCGGCCAGTCGAACGCCGGCCCAGGGTCCGTCTTGCGCCCCGGCGCGATCTCCGAGTGGCCGACAACGTCCGCAAGCGACAGTCGCGGATAGTGACGCAGGAGCGCGGCGAGCACCTCGACCAGGCTGTCGTACTGCGGTTCGGTATAGGGCCGGTAGTCCGTGCCTTCGAGTTCGATGCCGATCGAGTAGTCGTTGCACCGCTCGCGACCCCGATGGCTCGATGCGCCAGCGTGCCACGCGCAGCGGTCGAACGGCACGAACTGGGACACATCACCGCGCCGCGAGATCAGTAGATGGCTCGATACACGCACCCCCGCGAGATCCGCGAGCGACGGATCCAACGCGGTGTCGAGGGTATTGGTGAACAGCGCCTCGACCCGTCCCGTCCCGAACTTCCCCGGCGGCAGCGAAATGCCGTGGATCACGACGAGGGAAAAATCGCTGGGATCCGGACGCGCGCTGGCGTTCGGCGATGCCATTCGCCTTGCGCCCCGCAGCCAATGATCGACCGTGACGGTGTACATATACTCGCCAATATGGAACCCGACGCCGACACGGTCAAACGCAACGTCGCGACCGCACTCGCCGAGGATGTCGGCAGCGGCGATGTCAGCGCCGATCTCATCGACGCGCAGACGCATGCCCGTGCGCGCATCGTGACCCGCGAGCCGGGCGTATTCTGCGGGCGCGCGTGGGCCGAGGAAACGTGCCGACAGGTCGACCCGGCGATTCGTCTCGACTGGCGTGTCGACGACGGCGCGCAGATCGAGGCCGACGACGTATTGGTCGATCTCGACGGGCCGGCCCGCGGCCTGCTGACGGCAGAACGCACGGTATTGAACTTCCTGCAACTGCTCTCGGCCACGGCAACGCGGACTCGTCGCTTCGTCGACGCCGTCGTCGGAACGGGCGCCGTGATCCTGGATACGCGCAAGACCCTTCCCGGTCTACGTGTTGCCCAGAAGTACGCGGTACGTATCGGCGGCGGCCAGAATCACCGCATGGGGCTGTTCGACGCGCTATTGCTCAAGGAGAACCACCTCGCCGCAACAGGCGGAGTCGCCGCAGCGGTATCCGAGGCACGCCATCGGCACCCGGGAATGCCAGTAGAGGTGGAGGTGGAAGACCAACGCCAACTCGCCGACGCCATTGCAGCAGGCGTGGACCGAATCCTGCTCGATAACTTCTCCATCGACGACCTGCACGCCGCCGTTGCCGCAACCGAGGAGAGGGTAGCGCTTGAGGCTTCTGGCGGGATCACGCTCGACAATATCGCGGCGGTCGCGGGGACCGGCGTTGACTACATCTCGGTGGGGGCGTTAACGAAGGGCGTCGCGCCCCTCGACTTGTCGATGCGGTTCGCTGCGGATTGAGGACGGCAGGCTCGATGTCCCACCACCGACGTCGGCACGCCGCCGAACCACTGACCAAGAAGCCGATGACTGGTGCCGGAAAGCGGATTTGAACCGACGCCCTGCCGATTGAATCAAACTGCTCTGCGGTTTCGCCCCGTCGCGCCGTTTCTGGTCCACGATGCGGGGATGGCGGTGGGTGTGCTCGAAATGACCCTTCCGGGCTTCCGGGCCGACGTGGCGCTACGGCGTCATGGTGGCGTAACATGGAAGTCGTCCCGTTATTGACCGACAGTTGCCACATTGGATAGTTTTGCCACCCCTGCGAGAACTGTTGACGCTTTGGCATGACGGAAGTAACTGAAAAGGTGACCAAGGCACGGCCCAAACGACGGCGACCCGTCTATGTTTCGTGTTTTGTTGGTGCGGGTTCAGTCCTCGACATCGCACCGACGGGCAGGTTCGTCCAACTAGTGCCGCGGGAGTCCTTCAACGAGCGGCTTCAACGGAACTTCGACAGGGTGGGTGGCTGCCTTCGCTACGGCGTAGATTCGATGCAGGGAGAATCGTTGCGACATGGCACGCGGAAAGCGTCGACGTAAGGCAAACCCACCACAACCTGCCAGGCCCCGACCAACAGGTGAAGTACCGGCCCCGGGTCATGGCTCAGGAGCAACCGTTACAACGATATCGGAGTCGCACTACTCCGGCCCGCTACCGCAGGCGTCAGACCTCGAAGCCTACGGTCGTATCGACTCGACATTCCCCGATCGCATTGTGTCAATGGCAGAGAGTTTCGCTGCCCATGCCCAACGCCTGGAGGCAGAGGCAATGCGGCACGAGCGTAGCGAGCAACGTTGGGCCCGAGGCGTAGCGGCTGGAGTTGTCATCGCAGTCCTTGTTACATGCATTGGGCGCTCTACTTGGACAAAGAGGAGTTCGCAACGTCCCTAGGTTCCTGGACCATTGTCGCCCTTGCTTCGGTGTTCGTTGCGGGCAAGATCCCCGACTGGATCAAGAAAAAAGGACCATAGTCCACCCAAGTGAGCCACGCTGCGGCCACCCCGGCAAACGCCACCATCGCGGGCTGACTTGCGGATCAATCCAATCCAAGATGGTGCCGGAAGGCGGACTTGAACCGCCGACCTACTGATTACGAATCAGTTGCTCTACCGACTGAGCTATTCCGGCGCTAATCCAGGCGATGATCGTGGGCCGCGAAGCTTACCCCGTTGGCCCGGTGACGCCAACAACGTGGCGGCCAACGTGGCGGTCAACCAGCGGTGGGGCAAGGCGTGGCGCCGGGAAAGACACGGCAGACACGCCGGCCCGTCGCATCGGTTGCCGTTGCGGTCCAGGTGGTCCCGCCGTCGGCGGTTACTTCAAAGGCAACCCCGTCGTCCCTGGACGGCCGCCAGTCGATGGCGTCGACCAGGCTCGTGACGCCGTTGGCCGGGTCGTAGACCCCGGTGCCGTAGGCGCCGGTCCTCAGCTTGACGTCCTCCTGGAAGACTTCCAGCATCGCGATCTGCCTAACGAGCGCCGCGTCGCGTGCCGTGCCGACGTAGTCTCGGTACACCGGCACGGCGATGGCGGCAACGACGGCGATCACCGCCAGGACGATCAGGAGTTCCAGCAGCGAAAATCCGAACCCGGGGCGGGTGTCTTCCCGAGGGGATCCGCCATCGGCGGGCTCAAACATCGGCCCAAGCGATGCTGCGCGTCTCGACGGCCGTGAAGTCGCCGTATTGGGGCCGCGTCAAAGTGAGGACGAAGTCGTCGGATGAGAACGCCCCCGACGTCGCCACCCCCACGACGCCTGCCGCATCGCTCGCCGTCTCGGCATAGGCGTCCGAGCCGTCCGGCGCCTTTCCGCCCTCGCCGTTCAGTGCCTCGATCCACGTCGCGTCGGTGTAGTCGGCATCCGCCTGGGTGGCGGTGAGCGTACCGATGGCGATTTCCGTGCGTAGCCTACGGAATTCGCTCTCGACGAATCGGATCCCTTGGCGATAGTGCGTGGTGACCTTCGTCATGTTCGAACTCTCGACATAGTTCCGGTACGCCGGAATCGCGGCCGCCGCCAGAACGCCGATGATCGCCACGGCGATCATCAACTCGATGAGCGAAAAACCGTGCTGTGTTCCCAATCGCATTTCCCAGCGTCCTCCGTAGATCCCAAACGCGAGTGCCACGGGAAAATACGATGTCGCCGGATCGCCACCCCGGGCAATGGCAGATTTCCTACGGCAAAAAAGGAGATTTCCGACATCGCCTTGGGAGATCTGCCAATTCGCGACGGATTCGCAACGGATAGAGTCCTTGTTTCGCAATGAAGTCGGTACCCACACGGTCGGTCCCGTTGTTCGCCGCCCACCCATGCAATCCGAAGCACTCGAGCTAGATGCTCAGGGGACGCCGGAGTCGGATGACGCCCTTACGAGGATGTCAGCCGAGTTCGGCCTACCGCTCCTGGACCTGTCGGCGTTCGATCTGGCATCGATTCCGAGCGGCCTTCTCGACGAGGAGATCATCCGCCGCCACAACGTGCTGCCGCTTCGACGCACGGCCGGCAGGCTCGCCGTCGCCATCGGCGATCCGGCTAGTCTCGCGATACTCAACGAGCTCAAGTTCCATGCCGGCGCGGACTTGGAAGGCATCCTTGTCGCGCCCGGCGAACTTCAAACAGCCATCGAACGGCATTGCTCCGGTTCGGGTGATCGTGAACTGGCCGAGTTGGAGGCCGACGAACGCCAGACAAAGGTGCCGTCGTTTGGCGGCGTGGAACGCACCGCCGACGAGGCGCCGATCGTCAAGTACGTGCATGAAGTGCTCGCCGCCGCCGTCGCGTCCGGCGCTTCCGACATCCATTTCGAACCCTACGAGAACGCCTACCGAATCCGGACGCGGGTCAACGGAATCCTGCGCGAGACAGGCCGTCCACCGCCGAGCGTCGGACCGCGGCTGGCGGCGCGGCTCAAGGTGATGTCCGAACTGAACGTCACCGAAAGGCGCTTGCCCCAGGACGGCCGCATCAAGTTCGACCGCGGCGGTGGCACGGACACGGTGGACTTCCGGGTCAGTTCGTTGCCGACGATGCACGGCGAGAAGGTCGTGCTGCGTGTCCTCGACCAATCCTCCGCCCGCCTGAACGTCAACCAACTCGGTATGGAGGATGACCAGACGCGGTTGTATCTCGATGCCCTGGACCAGCCACAGGGCATGATCCTCGTCACCGGGCCGACGGGCAGCGGCAAGACGGTGAGCCTCTACGCCGGACTGCAACGCCTCAACAACGAACAACGCAACATCGCCACGGCGGAAGACCCGGTTGAGATCAACATCGAAGGCATCAACCAGGTGCAAGTCAATCCACACCTCGGCCTGGATTTCGCGACGGCCCTGCGCGCCTTCCTGCGCCAGGATCCCGATGTCGTGATGGTCGGCGAGATCCGCGACCGGGATACCGCGGAGACGGCGATCAAGGCGGCCCAGACAGGTCATCTCGTGCTGTCGACCCTGCACACGAACTCGGCGGCGGCGACCCTTGGTCGGCTGCGCGCGATGGGCGTGCCGGCGTTCAACCTCGCAACGTCGGTCACGCTGATCGTCGCGCAGCGACTCGCCCGGGTGCTGTGCCCGAACTGTCGGCGACGCTTCCCGTTGTCCGCCGAGGTGTTGATCGAAGAAGGGTTCGACGAAGCCGAGGTCGGCGCGGGCGTAGAGATCTTCGACGCCTCCGAGAACGGCTGCGGAGGCTGCGACCAGGGCTATGAAGGTCGCACGGGGATCTACGAAGTCGTGGCGCTGACGCCGGCCTTGCAGCGACTCGTACTGGCCGATGCGAGCGCCCTGGAAGTGTCGGCGGAGGCGCGGGCGAGCGGCTTCGTCGACCTGCGCCGGGCGGGCCTCGAAAAAGTCCGACGAGGGATCACCAGCCTCCGCGAGATCAACCGTGTGACGGCACGAGGCTAGGCATGAAGCAAACCCGCTTGGCGTGGTCGGGAATCGGCTCTGGCGGAGCTCGGCGCACCGGGACAAGCCCGTCCGCTACGACGTCGGGGGGCCGGGGGAGGCTTGCCCTCAGCGAGGCGGCCGACGTCGGCGTATTTGCCTGGACGGGCGTTGATCGATTCGGCCGCAAGACCGGCGGCGAAATGCTCGGCCCCTCATCCGCGGCCGTGCGCGATGCCCTTCGCCGGCAAGGCATTGCCCCACGCCGCGTGCATCGCAAGCGGCAGGCGAAACGACCGGGCTGGTGGCGCGGATCCCGGGTCGGATCTGCCGATGTCGCGCTCTTCAGTCGGCAGATGGCGACGATGATGCGAGCCGGCGTGCCCTTGGTTCGTGCCTTCGACGTCGTGGCCAAGAGCGCGCGAAACCCACGCCTGGTCGCCGTGATCCACGCCCTGCGCCAGAACATCGCGGAAGGGGCATCGCTGACATCCGCGCTCGCCGAGTTCCCCGCCGTGTTCGACAGCCTCTACGTCAACCTGATCGGCGTGGGGGAACGATCCGGGGCGCTGGAACCCATGCTGGAACGCATCGCGACCTACCAGGAGCGGACGCAGTCCACGCGACGCAAACTCGTCAAGGCGATGACCTACCCGTGCGTCGTGGTGTTGGCTGCCGCCGTCGTGACGATGCTACTCCTCATCCACGTCGTTCCCCAGTTCGAGACGGTGTTCGCCGGCGTCGGGGCCGATCTACCCGGGTTCACCCGGTTCGTGATCGGGCTCTCTGACAACATGCGCGCGCAGTGGCCCATGCTGCTCGGCGGCGTCGCCGGGTTCGTCGTCGGCTACACCATCCTGAACCGGAGATCGGCGCGCTTCCGGGACATCCGCGACCGATGCGTGCTGCGACTCCCGGTTGCCGGCCAGATCGTCGTCAAGGCAGCCGTCGCCCGCTTCGCGCGGACGTTGACCACGTCCCTGTCCGCCGGCATGCCCCTCGTCGACGCATTGCGCGCCGTGGTCGGCACCACCGGCAATGTCGTCTACGCGAAAGCCATCGAGCGACTTCGAGACGAGGTCGCGACCGGACAGCCTCTCGCCGCCTCGATGCGCGATTGCCAGGTGTTCCCCCACATGATCGTCCAGATGGTCGCCATCGGCGAGGAAGCCGGCAGCCTAGACGACATGCTGGCCCGCTCCGCCACCCACTACGAATCGCTGCTCGACGCCGCGGTCGACAGTCTGACGGCACTCGTGGAGCCGCTGCTGATGGCGATCCTGGGCGTGGTCGTCGGCGGCCTGGTGGTCGCGATGTACCTGCCCGTTTTCCAGCTCGGCACGGCGTTTGGCGGCTGACTGGGACGCAAGGCACACTCCCCGACAAACCTGCTTGCGGCTACAATGCCCGCCCCCGCCAAAGGATCGAGACCATCGACCTACTCCTGTCCCCGCAATGGACCGTCGTCGTCCTCGCATCGCTCGCCGGGCTGTGCGTGGGCAGCTTCCTGAATGTCGTCATCGACCGGCTGCCGGTGATGCTGGAGCGCCAATGGCGGGCACAAGCGTTGGAGACGCTCAATATCGAACCGCCAGCGGCCCCCACGTTCAACCTCGCGCTGCCCCGCTCCCACTGTCCGGACTGCGGCGCGGCAGTAAAGGTGGCTCACAACGTTCCCGTCGTCAGCTGGATCCTGCTCCGCGGCCGATGTGCGAACTGCGATGCGGCGATCTCCGCGCGACTGCCTGCCGTGGAACTGGCGGGCGGGTTGTTGGCCCTGGCCGTCATCGGCGTTTGGGGAATCCAATGGACGGCGTTGGCGTACTACGTGTTCGTGATGATGCTCCTGGCGGCAGCGTTGATCGATGCCGAGACGACGGTGCTGCCCGATCAGCTCACCCTGCCCCTGCTTTGGCTCGGATTGTTGGTGGCGGCGGCGTTCACGGCCACGCCCACCCTCTTGGATGCCGTCACGGGAGCGGTTGCCGGCTATCTGTCGCTATGGCTCGTCTACTGGGTCTTCAAGCTCGTGACGCGGCGGGAGGGCATGGGCTACGGCGACTTCAAGCTCATGGCCGCCATCGGCGCATGGCTCGGCTGGCAAAGCACGCTAGCCGTCATCCTGATCGCCGCCGTGCTGGGCCTCGCCTACGCCACGGCGAGAATACTCCGGCGCACGGCCACTCGAACGACGCCCATCCCCTTTGGACCCTTCCTGGCCATCGCGGGTACAGCCGTCCTCTTCCTATCCGCTCGCTTCGGGCTCGAGGTGTTGTGACCGATGCCCGTGTCTGGCCCATCCGACGAAGGGCGCATCGTTGCCGACGCGCTCGGGACAGGACCGGGGCGCTACGTCGTCGGCATCACCGGGGGAATCGGCAGCGGCAAGACTGCGGTCTCGCAACGGCTCCACTCCCTCGGCATCGAGGTCGCGGACTGCGACGTGGCGGCGCGCCGCGTGGTCGAACCTGGCCAGCCTGCACTCGGCACCATCGCCGAGAAGTTCGGCACGGCAATGCTGCATGCCGACGGCACCTTGAATCGAGCCGCGCTACGCGAACGGGTTTTCGGTAACGCAAACGAACGCCGCTGGCTGGAGTCGCTGTTGCATCCGCTCATCAACCGATGGGTTCGGGACGTGCTAGAAGCCGCGAGGTCGCCTTACGCCATCCTCGTCAATCCGCTGATGCGCCAACGCGACCCCCGCGCCGACCGCATTCTCGTCGTGGACGTCCCCGAGTGCATCCAGATTGAGCGCGCGATGGCGCGCGACGGCGTCCCCGAGGCCCAGGCCCGCGCCATCCTCGCCAGCCAGCTGGACCGCCGCTCCCGGCTATCGTTGGCCGACGACGTCCTCACCAACGACGGCAGCCTGGACGATCTGCACCAGGCCGTGGACCGGCTGCACGAACGTTACTTGAGGTTAGCGGCATAGGAGACGGTGTCCCGTCCCGGCACCCTGCGGGCGCGATCGAGAATGCTGCCGCATTCTCGTGGCACAGACCAAAGCCATGCAGAATCCAACGGGCTTCCGCGCTTCCCGCCGGGCGCGTCAGGGTCGCCCCTACGTCCTGTATTCGGCGTTGATGCGGACGTAATCGTAGGACAGATCGGTTGTCCACACGGTCTCCGAGGCGTTGCCTTGGCCCAGGGTCACGCGCACCGTGAACTCGTCGCGTGCCATCACCCCGGCCCCCGCCTCCTCCGTATAGTCGTCGGCGACAAGACCCCCGCGCGCCACGCAGACGTCGTCCAGGTAGAGGCCCACGGTGTCGGGATCGAGACCTGCCACGCCCGACCGGCCGATCGCCATGCAGAACCTTCCCCAGTTGGGGTCCCCGGCGAAAATGGCGGTCTTCACGAGCGGCGAGTGGGCGATCGTATAGGCAACGGCCAGGCAGTCGGCGTTCGTCCGGCCGCCTTCGACGCGTACGGTGACGAACTTGGTGGCGCCTTCGCCGTCCCGGGCCGTGCGCTGGGCGAGATCCACGGCCAGAGGGTTGAGCGTGTCGAGCAATTCACGGTAGCTCGGCTCCCCCCGGCTCGAAACGGGCGTCCCGCCAGCCTGCCCGGTCGCCATCACGATGAATGCGTCGTTGGTGGACGTATCGCCGTCCACCGTCACCCGGTTGAGACTGCCCTCGGCCAGGTCTGCGGCCAGGCAGCGAAGGGCGTCCCCGGTCACCGCGGCATCGGTGCCGATGAACGCCAGCATCGTGGCCATGTCCGGACGGATCATCCCGGCGCCCTTGACCATGCCCGTGGCATGGATCGGCGTGCCGTCCACCGCGCCGGCAACCGAAACAGCCTTGGGTGCCGTGTCGGTGGTCATGATCGCCCGCGCGGCATCCGCCCATCCGTCAGGGCGAGCCGCTGCGGTCGCCGCGTCGATCCCCCGCCGCATGGCGTCCATATCCAGGAACTCGCCGATCACGCCCGTGGAGAAAGGCAGCACCGCGGTGTCGGCAACGCCGAGGGTGGCTGCCAGGTGTGCACACGTCGAGCGGGCGTCGGCGAGGCCGCGATCCCCGGTGGCGGCATTCGCGTTGCCGCTGTTGATGACGAGTGCTCGCGCGGCCCCGACACGCTCGCGGGCCACGACCACCGGCGCGGCCCGAAACGCACTCGCCGTGAAAACGCCTCCGACCGTGCTGCCCTCGTCGAGCAGAACCACCGCCACGTCCAGGCGATCAGGGTATTTGATGCCGCCGGCGGCGGCACCCAAGCGGATTCCGTCGATGGGCTGCAACTCGCCCGTCGGAGGTAGATTGACTGCCATGGGTCTAACTCCTTGAACCGGCGCTGATGTTCACACGGGGATTGCCGGTTGCCGAGGGCTGAAGCGACAGTTGACGGGAGCCGTGTTTCGTTCAGGGGACCCCGCGGGTCGACGCTACGCTCTACCGCAACAGTGCTTGTATTTCTTGCCGGAGCCGCACGGGCACGGTTCGTTGCGTCCGACCTTGCGTTCCGTCCGCACGTAGGTCTCGACGCGCGCCGACTGGCCTTGCCCGCGCCGGCGCTGTTGAGGCGCGCCGTTATCGCGTTCGCTCTCTCCGGCCGCGGTCGCCGCTTCCGCATGGCTGTAGCTCATGTTCCGGGCAGCCTGCAGGCGACGCTGGCGTTCGGCCTCTTCGATCTCGGTCTCGCTTCTGATCTGAATCCGCGACAGGAGGCGGACCACCTCGTGGTTGATGCTGTCCTGGAGTTCCTGGAACAGCGTGAACGATTCACGCTTGTACTCCTGCTTGGGCCGTTTCTGGGCATAGGCGCGCAGGTGGATGCCCTGGCGCAGGTCGTCCATGGTGGCCAGGTGCTCCTTCCACTTCTGGTCCAGCACCTGGAGCATCAGCTGCTTTTCGATGGAACGCATGTCGATGCCCGCCTGGCCCCACTCGTCTTCCTTGGCCTTGTATTCGTCGGTGACGGTGGCGACGATGCGCTCGCGCAGACCCTCCTCGGTCAGCGAATCGTCCTCGTCCAGCCATTCGCGGATCGGCTGGGGCGAGTTGAACTCGGCGGCCAAGGCTTGCTCGAGACCCTCGACGTCCCACTGCTCCTCGATGCTCTCCGGCGGGATGTAGTCGCCGATCACGTCATCGATCACCTCTTCGCGGATGTCGGCGAGCGTATCCTCGATTTCCTCGGCATCCATCAACTCGTTGCGCTGCGCGTAGACGTAGTGCCGCTGGTCGTTGGCGACGTCGTCGTATTCCAGGAGTTCCTTGCGCGCATCGAAGTTGCGGCCTTCCACCCGGCGTTGCGCCTTCTCGATGGAGTTGTTGACCATGCGGTGCTCGATGGCCTCGCCGCGCTCGAGCCCGAGCGATTGCATGAAGCCGCGCAGCCGATCCGAGGCGAAGATGCGCATCAGTTCGTCTTCCATGGACAGGAAGAAACGCGACGAACCCGGATCCCCCTGGCGACCGGCACGACCCCGCAGCTGGTTGTCGATACGCCGCGACTCGTGCCGCTCGGTACCGACGATATGCAGGCCACCGGCGTCGATCACCGCCTGGTGGCGTTCATCCCAGGCGTCCTTGATTGCAGCGACCTGCTCCTCCGTCTTGGCGTCGCCCAAGGCGGCCACCTCGGCTTCCCAGTTGCCGCCGAGTACGATGTCGGTGCCCCGGCCGGCCATGTTCGTGGCGATGGTGACGACTCTCGGACGTCCCGCCTGGGCGACGATCTCCGCTTCCCGTTCGTGCTGCTTGGCGTTCAGCACGCTGTGCTTGATCTTGCGCCGGTTGAGCTCCTTCGACAGTCGTTCCGAAGCCTCGATGGAAGCGGTTCCGACCAGAACCGGCTGACCGCGTTCGGTCACCTCGTCGATCTCCTCGACGATGGCGTCGTATTTCTCGTCGATGGTGAGGTAGACAAGATCGTTGCGGTCGTCGCGGATCATCGGCATGTGGGTGGGGATGATGACCACCTCTAAGCCGTAGATCTGCTTGAACTCCACCGCCTCGGTATCGGCCGTACCCGTCATCCCGGCGAGCTTCCCGTACAGCCTGAAGTAGTTCTGCAGCGTCGTGGAAGCGACGGTCTGGTTCTCCCGGCGGATCTGCAGGCGTTCCTTGGCCTCGATGGCCTGGTGAATGCCGTCCCGCCACGTCCGCCCCGGCAGCGCACGCCCCGTGTGTTCATCAACGATGACGACTTCGCCGTTCTGAACCATGTAGTGCACGTCGCGCTGGAACAGGAAGTGAGCCTTGAGAGCCGCATGGACGTGGTGAAGCAGACCGAGATTCGCGGCCGCGTAGAGGGTGTCGTGCTCGTCGAGAAGCCCCAAGCGCTTGAGTTCGTTCTCGACGAATTCGTGGCCCCGCTCGGTGAGTTCGACCTGCCGGTTCTTTTCGTCGACGAAGAAATCGCCGGTTTCCTCCGGTTCCGGTTCGTTGCCCGCGAGCACCGCCGGCAAGCCGCGTTCGACCTTCTCCTGGCGCTTGAGCCTCGGGGCCAGGCGGTCGATCTTCACGTAGAGGTCGGTGCTCTCCTCCATCTGGCCCGAGATGATGAGCGGCGTCCGGGCCTCGTCGATCAGGATCGAGTCCACCTCGTCCACGATGGCGAAATCCAGCGTCCGCTGCGAACGGTCCTCCTTCGTGAACACCATGTTGTCCCGCAGGTAGTCGAAACCGAATTCGCTGTTGGTGCCGTAGGTGATATCGGCGCGGTAGGCGGCCTGCTTGCTGTCCCGGTCCTGCTGACTCTGGAGGACGCCCACGGTCATGCCGAGGGCATCGTAGATGGGACCCATCCACGCGGCATCCCGCCGCGCCAGGTAGTCGTTGACGGTCACGATGTGGACGGCGCCGCCACCCAAGGCGTTGAGATAGGCCGGCAGCGTCGCGACGAGCGTCTTGCCCTCGCCGGTGCGCATCTCGGCGATCTTGCCCTCGTGCAGGGTGATGCCGCCGATCAACTGCACGTCGTAGGGGCGCTCGCCCCGGAAGCGCCGGCTCGCTTCCCGAGCCGCCGCGAACGCCTCGGGGAGAATGTCGTCCAGCGACTCGCCCCGGGCGATGCGCTCCTTGAACGCAGGGGTCTTGGCGGCAAGCTCGGCATCCGACAGGGCCTGCATCTCGGGCTCAAGCGCGTTGATGCCCGCCACGACGCGGGCCATGCGCTTGAGTTCGCGGGCGTTGCGGCTGCCGATGACCTTGCGAACGAGGCTGGCAATCATTCGGTGTGACGTCGGTGCTACGTTGGGGCGGGCATTCTACTCCGATGCGCCGCTAGCCGCTTGCGGCAATGGCCCGAGAGAAACGGCGGCGCTTCGGTACAAGTCGGAGTCATTTGCACCGGACGAAACATACGCCACGCCGACATCGCCACCAAACGCGAGCGCATCGACACGTTTTGCCGCAGCAAGCAGATGGGCGTTGTTGAGCCCAGTTGAGGTTCATGCAAGTCGGCGACCCGCACGCCATCTCGCCTAGTCCAGCACCGCAAAGCGGAACGCCAGGTCGTGGACGTACGAATTGATGCGTCGGTCGGACTTCACCGACCGCCTCAACCCTTGACGCAGACGACCTGCTTCAACGTGTGCACGACATCGACCAGCGCGGTCTGCGCCGCCATTACGGCGTCGATATCCTTGTAGGCGCCCGGCGTCTCGTCGATCACGCCCTCGTCCTTGCGGCATTCGACGCCGACGGTGGCATCGCGGTGGTTCTTCAATGTGAACGACCGACGTGCGTCGCCCCGGGACATGACCCGACCCGCGCCGTGGGAACAGGAGTCGAACGAATCCCGGTTGCCCTTACCCACCACGATATACGAGCGTGCGCCCATCGAACCGGGAATGATGCCGAGGTCGCCCTTTCGGGCCCGCACGGCCCCTTTGCGGGTAACCCAGACGCTCTTCTTGTAGTGATCCTCCCGGGCAACGTAGTTGTGGTGGCAGTTGACGGCTTGCTCCGTACGCTCAAACGAGCGCACCACCTTGCGCAACGCACCCAGGACGCGGTCCATCATCGCCTCCCGGTTTGCGTAGGCAAATCGCTGCGCCCAGGAAACCGCCCTGACGTAGTCCTTGAAGTGGGCGGTGCCTTCGACCAGGTAGGCAAGGTCCTTGTCGGGCAGGTTGATGAAATAGCGCCGCATGTCCTCCTTGGCCTGCTCGATGTAGAAACGGCCAATGGCGTTCCCGATACCCCGGGAACCGGAGTGGAGCATCGCCCAGACCCGGTCCTCCTCGTCGAGGCAGATCTCGATGAAGTGGTTGCCGGTACCCAAAGTCCCGAGGTGGAGTCGGGCGCGTCGAGCGGGTCGCGTCAACTTGGGCGCACGCGATACGATGTCGTCGAGTCCGCCCTGCAACGGCAGCCAGTCCTGCGCCAACTCGGCGGGCGGTTCCTCCCATGATCCCTTGTCGCGTCCCCGGCCCGGCGTCCGCCCGTGCGGCACCCGGCGCTCGATCTCCGAGCGAAGTCGGCCGAGGTCATCAGGCAGGTCGGCAGCCGTGAGCGAGGTCCGCACGGCCATCATCCCGCAGCCGATGTCAACGCCTACCGCCGCCGGCACGATCGCTCCGGAAGTCGGGATCACCGATCCAACCGTCGCGCCGATTCCCCAATGCACGTCCGGCATCACGGCGACATGGCGGTGCACGAACGGCAGGCGCGCGACGTTCTGGACCTGGTTCCAGGCCTGTTGTTCGACGGGCACGCCCTTCGTCCAGGACTTGATGGGGGCGCCGCCGGGGGTCGCCGAATAGACGTAGCCCGACGCTTCGCCTTCCGATGCGTTCATGCCCAACCGTGCGTGGGAAAACGGGGCGCGGATCATACCCTTCGGCTGTCACGATTTCGATTGTCGGCGCACCCCCGCTAGGCGTAGCATCGCCCCACTTCCCCGACCGCCGATTCGATGGACGAGAACTTCCGTCCGCTGGACGCCAGCCTGCGTCGCAAACTACGCGAAATCGTGCGCATCGTGCCCCGCGTGTACGGCTTCCTGTGGCAGGTCTCGCCGGGCTATTTCGTGACCAGTTGCGCAATCATGGTCGTCACCGCCCTCATTCCGGCGGCGATCATCTACATGACGAAGGTGATCGTGGACGGCGTCGTGGAGGCCGCGTCGGGCGGGGGCCACTGGACGGACCTGGTGACGCCGGTTGCCGTCGTTTTCGGTCTGTGGCTCGTCGAGACGCTGCTCGGCGCGGTGCAGAGCATGGTTCAGGACATGCTGTCCGAGCGGGTCCAGTTCAGCGCACAGGAACGCATCGTCGAGGTGGCCGGATCGCTCGACATCGCATTCTACGAGAACCCGAAGTTCTACGACCAGCTTCGCCATGCCCAGGACCAGCTCTACCAGGTCACGGGGATCGTCTGGTCGTCCATCGGGCTGCTTCGATCCGGCGTCGGCCTCACCGCGATGGCGGGCCTGCTCACGATCCTGCACCCCTTCGCGATCGTCGTTCTCTTCGTCACCGTACTGCCGAGCCTCCTGATGCAGGGCTTCTTCGCGCGCCTTTACTTCGACTTCGACACCCAATGGGTGCGGAACTACCGCATGCTCGACTATCTCAAGGAGCTGCTGACCTCCAGGGACAGCGCCAAGGAGATCCGGATCTTCACGTTGAAGAACGCGTTGGTTTCCCGGTTCAAGGATTTCCGCCAGACCCAGCTTCGCGCCTACTTGCGGATGATCCTGCGCTCGCTGCGGGTAAGGACGGGACTCGACGTCGTGTCGCTGGCCGGCGTGGCGTCGATCTGGGCCTATGCCGTCTACCAGGCGGCACTCGCGCGGATCACGGTCGGCGACCTGACCCTGGTGTTCAACGCCGCGCAGCAGGCCCGCAGCCAACTCAACGCCCTGGTGGGTTCCGGCGGGCAGGTCTACGAACAGGCGCTCTTCGCGACGCGCTTCTTCGACCTGCTCGACATGGACCCCCAGTCGGTGGAGGCCGCCCTGGCACCGCCGCCCGCAACCCCGGCGCCGATCCCCAAGCCCATAACGCGGGGCATCGAATTCCGCAACGTCTCGTTCAAGTATCCCGGCACGGACAAGTGGATTCTGCGCACCGTGTCGTTCGACGTCCCGGCACGCTCCAAGGTCGCCATCGTGGGCGAGAACGGGGCCGGCAAGACGACGCTGGTGAAGCTGCTGTCCCGACTCTACGACCCCGTGGAGGGCGAGATCCGTTTTGACGGGCGCGACCTGCGAGAGTACGACTTGGGCGAAGTGCGTCGGGATATCGCCGTGGTATTCCAGGATTTCTTTCGCTACGACCTCTCGGCCGCCGACAACGTGGGATTCGGGGAGGTCCGCGCCCTCAACGACCGCGACCGGATTCAGGCGGCCGCGAAGCAGGCCGGTGCCCACGACATCATCGAAGCGCTGCCCAAGGGCTACGACACCGTGCTCGGTCGAACCTTCGACGAAGGCGTGGATCTGTCCGGCGGCGAGTGGCAGCACCTGGCGATCTCGCGCGCGTTCCTAAGCGATGCGCAGATCCTCATCCTGGACGAGCCGACCGCCGCGCTCGACGCCTTTCGGGAACACCGCCTCTACGAACAGGTCGCCGAACTGTCGGCCAACAAGACCGTCGTGTTCATCTCCCACCGGTTTTCCACCGTGCGCATGGCGGACCTGATCGTCGTCCTGGAGGACGGCCGCGTCACGGAAGTGGGCGACCACGATACGTTGATCGCACGCAACGGCAAATACGCGGCCATGTTCAACACCCAGGCGGCCCGCTACCGATGAGCCGCCCATTCGGTCCCCATGGCGACTGATCGCCGTCGCAAAGGTCGCCGGGCCGCGCGAGTGGTGAAGGATCTGCTCGAGGAGCGCCATCGGCCCCGCAACGCCCTCGAGCGACTCATCAAGCACGCGGCGCTGCGCGAGTCGTGGACGGAGCAATTGCGTGCGGTGCTGCCGCCCGCCATCGCACCGCATTGCAGCGTGGGCGACATGGACGGCGCCCGGCTGACGATCCACGTCGTGGATTCCTCATGGGCGACGCGGCTGCGGTTCGAGTTGCCCAAGGTCGAACCGGCGCTACGAGCGCTAGAGGATTTCGCCGCCGTCGAGGAGATCAGGATCCGCACCGCGCCTTGACCGACCCCGTCGCGGACGGGCTTCCCCTCCGGTTCGACCGCGTCGTGCGCGATCCGGGCGATAGGCGAGGGTCGCGCCTGCGGGCTGGGCCGGGCGACGTGGGGGGGGCCGGTCGACGGTCGACAGCACCGTGCGCGACGAGGGGCTACTCCCGTTCCCCGAAGCGATCCGCGACCAGGCTGCAAATCGCCGCGAAGGCTTCCTCTTCGTCGTCGCCGTCGCAGGTGAGCTCAAGCGTGGTACCGCAGACTGCCTCCAGCATCATCACGGCCATGATCCGTTTGGCGTCCGCAGTCTCGCCCGCCGGGTTGGTGAGTTCTATGCGCGATGCAAACGTCTTGGTGAGATTGACGAGCTTGGACGCCGCTCGAGCGTGCATCCCGAGCTTGTTGACGATGTCGATGGGTGCGGTCTTCAAGGCCTCATTCCATCGCCCGCCAAGGGGTGGACACGCGCGTCATGGGCTACTCGCGCTGTGACATCGCGAGTTGGCGTTGCAGGGTGTCGAACAGATCCCGATCCGTTGTTACGCGGCGCAACGACGCCACGTTGCCCGGATCGTCGAATGCGCGGGCCAACGCGCCGAGGATCTCGAGGTGGATGCGTTGTTCGTGCAACGGCACGGCCAATACGAACAGCAAGTCCACCAACTGATCGTCCGGCGCATCGAAGTCGATTCCCTGCCGCGTTCTCAGGAAGCAGGCCATGGGCGAGGCGCAGTCCTCGAACCGGCAATGGGGAATCGCCACGCCATCACCGAGTCCCGTGGATCCCAATCGCTCCCGGACCAGAAGACCCTCCAGCAACCGTCGCGGTTCGATCTCGCGGAACTCGGCGCCGAGGCACTCGCACGCCTCTTCGAGCACCCCTTTCTTGGAGCGAGCGTCGACGTCAACCCGCGTGCAATTCGGCGTAAGGATCTTCTCAAACTCGATCATGGCGACGAGCGCCGGGCACCGGGGTGCGCGCCCTCGAATTGCTAGCGATGGCTCGTCAGCTTTTCCTTGTGGCGGATGAGCTGCCGGTCGAGCTTGTCCGACAGTGCGTCGATCGCCTTGTAGAGGTCGTCCGACGCCGCGTCGGCGAAGATCTCGTGGCCGGCCCCCGCATGGACGATCGCTTCCGCGTTCTGCTCAAGCTTGTCCACGGCAAGGACGACGCGGACGTTGGTGATGTGGTTGTAGTGACGTTCGAGGCGGGTGATCTTGCTGGTGACGTAGTCCTTGAGCGCGGGGGTGACGACGAGATGGCGTCCGGAAATGCTCAACTGCATGAATCGCGTCCTTACTGTTGCGAGCGGAACTCCTCGGTCGATTCTAGCCCGCATTGCTCGCCGAGGTTGGGAAAAATCTCGCCCGTGGACCCGGATCGGGGAACAGCGGGATCCCGCGTAGTCCTGTTGTCGGTGTACCCCGCCCCGAGTCGCCGTTGTGGGTGTCCCCACCGAGTCGTCACGAGTCGCCGTTGTGGGTGTCCCCACCGAGTCGTCACGCTGTGCGTCTCCCAAGCGACCGCAGTGACGCCCCTAAGGGTCTTGCGCGTTCAAACGAACGCCCCAACGCTCGCCGAAGCGCTCGCGGACGACTTCCTCGACGGCGAGGTCGTGCGGGGCGACGGCGTCGCCGGAGCGCACGCGGTAGGCGCGGGCGTTTCGCGCCCCCAAGGGCGTCTCGCCTTCCCGGACGCCTTGCGCGGCCTCAAACATGAGATCCCGAAACCGGACCACACCGAGATCGGTCTGGCAGAGCAACTCCCGCGTACGATCCGCAATCAGCCCCTGGCTGTCGGCGATGGCCTGGTCCTGTTCGGAAATCCCCGCGATACCGGTGAAGCTCGCGTTCCGCTGGAGTTCCCGGTCCAGCAGATAGTCGTTCTCCCGGCGCCGGATGGGCACATAGTCGTCGTCGACTTCCGCGAAGATGCCAGCACCACGGGACAGGCGCTCGCGTTCGCGATCGCCAATGGGGCGATCCGGGTGCCACGCATAGCAGAAAATCCAACACGAGGTGTCGTCGATGGGCACCCAGGTGTTGGCCAAGGCGGTGTCCTCCGAAAAGTTGCCCGGTGTCAGCGAGTGGTTCGGCATCAGGAACTGGGTCATGCGCCAGTACAAGTGATCGTCGTCCGCCGTTCGAGCGGCGCACAGCAAGAGACCCGCGGCGTGGTCCAGGACCGTGAACCGGGGGGCGCCGTCCTCAATCAGCCAGCGCAACCGGGCCAGTCTCGGCGGCTCCCGGGTGTCGCCGGAACCCGACGGCACCCGCCCCACTTGGTGCAGGCCGACCTTTCGGCCCTCGTTGATACCGGCATGCAGGTACGAGAAGTGCGCCGTGTCGAGACCGCCCTCGCAGGCCTGCGCCCAGTTGCACTGCTGGCGCTTCTTTCCCACGAAACGGTGCTCGGCGGGGACGGCAGCGAACTCGAAGTCCGGCACCGCAGGCGCGTCATCGGGTTGGCCGAAGTATGCCCATACGATGTCGCCCGCCTCCGCCGTGTGGAGTGCACGGATCGCCGCTCTCGGCTTCATGCGCTCCGCCACGTCGGGAGTGACGTTGGGAATGTCCACGCAGCGCCCCTCGGCATCGAACTTCCAGCCGTGGTAGGCGCAGCGAAGCCCGCAGGCCTCGTTGCGGCCGAAGAACAGGTTGGCGCCCCGATGCGGACAACGGGGTTCGACGATGCCCACGCGACCCGTGGAATCTCGGAAGGCAATGAAGTCCTCCCCGAGGATCTTGAGGCGGACCGGCGGACAATCCGGACCCGGCAACTCCCGGGACAGGAGCGCGGGCATCCAGTAACGCCGGAAGACATCGCCCATCGGTGTTCCCGGACCGGTGCGTGTCAACGTCTCGTTCTGTTCGGCGGTGAGCATGGTGTCCCTCGATCAGGCGCGGCGACTTCTCGTATGATGGGCGCCGAGGGATCAATTTGCCATGACCGGGCCCACCGCCTCCACCGAGACGCCGACGGCCACCGCGGCGGGAATCGGCGAACTCAACGAACGGTCGCTGCACAGGGCATTGAAGGCCCACTACGCGACACCCGGGAGCCTCACGGAACACACCATTGACGGCTATGTCGCCGACATCGTCATCGGCGATCGGCTCATCGAGATCCACACCGGCATCTTCTGGCCCCTGAAGCGGAAACTGCCGCGGCTCCTCGAACGGCATCCGGTGACGCTGGTCCATCCCATCGCCCGGGACCGCTACCTCGTCAAGCCGACGGCGGATGGCAAAGGCGTCATGAGCCGGCGGATGTCCCCGAAACACGGGTCGGTGTTCGCGATCTTCGGAGCACTCGCCAGCATTCCGACGCTGCTCGGCCATTCGAACCTCACGCTTGAAATCGTCATGACCGTGGAAGAGGAAGTGCGGGTGCCCGACGAACGTCGCAACCGGCGCCGTGGCGGTTGGACAGCCGTCGACCGTCGCTTGGTTGAGATCGTCGCAATCCACCGGATCGAAAACATGGCCGACCTGTTCGCCATGCTCGACGCCAAGCTAGGGGCCGAGTTCACAACCGCCGACCTAGCGGACGCGATGCGCTCGACCCGCCGGCTCGCCCAACAGGCGGCATTCTGCTTCCGGCAAGCGGGTTTGAGCGAAGTCTGCGGCAAGAACGGCAATGCGTTGGTCTATCGACGCTCACCAATCGAATGAGGGTGCGGAAACTGGGCACGTCAACTTCCGCTGTGTAAGGAACCCGGTGGCGGGCAGCGCACCAGCTCGCGGGTGTGCCGGCAGGGAGCGCCGCCGAATAGCGGTCAGGTCCCCCGCAACCGCGGATCAAGGGCATCCCGCAGACCGTCGCCGATGTAGTTGACCGACAGCACCGTCAGCGAGATCGCGAGGCCCGGCCAGATCACCCGCGCCGGCGTGATGGAGATGAAGTTCGCGCCGTCGAACAGCAGGCGGCCCCAGGTCGGGAAGTCGGGCGGGAAGCCCAGCCCCAAGAACGACAGCGCAGACTCCGTGATGATCGCGTTGGCGATGCCGAGGGTCGCCGACACCATGATCGGGCTCATGACGTTCGGCAGCACATGACGGGCGACGATGCGCCGTTCCCGGGTGCCGATGCTCCGTGCGGCGGTCACGAATTCGCGCTCCTTGATGGCGAGCACTTCGCCGCGCACGATGCGCGCGGTCTGCATCCAGCTCGTGATGCCGATCACGAACACGATGAGCAGGAAGATGCCGGTCTCCGGTCCCAACGCGGCGCGCAGCGTGTCGCGGAACAGCATGATGATGACCAGCAGCAACGGCAGCAGAGGCAGCGCCAGGAAGAGATCCGTGCTGCGCATGAGCAGACCGTCCAGGCGCTTGAAGTAGCCGGCCAGCACGCCGACCCCGGTGCCGAGGACCAGCGACAGTAGCATCGCCGTGAACCCGACCGCCAGCGAAATCCGCCCGCCCGCGAGCATCTGCGCGAGCATGTCGCGGCCTAGGTTGTCGGTCCCCAGCGGATGGGTCCAAGACACCGGCGCGTTGCGTGCCTGGATATCCAGGTACTGCGGATCAATGCCGTGCAGGAACGGACCGAGGAGCACCGCCAACACGATGAACGCGAACACGCCGACGCCGACCAGGGCGCCGGTGTGATTGCGGAATGCCAGCCACACGTCCATCCACAGCGAGCGATGCTCGTGCAGCGGGGCGTCCTGGTACGTTTGCTCGGCCATAGGCTATTCGTACCGGATGCGCGGGTCGAGGATGCCGTAGAGCACATCGGCGATCAGGTTGAAGCCGACGATCAGCACCGCGAACAGGAACGTCAGGGTCTGCACCATCGGGATATCGGCCCCCTGGATGGCGACGATCAACAGTTGCCCGAGGCCGTTCACGCGGAAGATCTGCTCGGTGATGATTGCGCCACCGAAGATGGTGGGAATGCCCAGCGCGATCATCGTCACCACGGGGATCATGCTGTTGCGCAGGACATGCACGAGGAGCACAGCGCGCTCCCGCATCCCCTTGGCGCGGGCCGTGCGCACGTAGTCGAGGTTCAGGTTGTCGAGCACCGACGAGCGCATGAAGCGGCTCAGCTGGGCGGCGTTGTAGAACGCGAGCACCAGCACCGGCATGATGATCTGCTTGATCTGCACCCAGAAGCTCGCCAGGTCGGTGACCCGGTGCGTGGTGTCGTATATCGACGGCAGCCACTCGAGCATCACGCTGAACACGATGATGGCAACGAGGCCGGTGAAGAACGTCGGCACCGAGAATCCCACCATCGAAACGAACGTGCCCACCTGGTCGAACCAGGAGTACTGCCGGTAGGCCGAGACGATCCCGATGGGCAGCGCGATCAAAATGCCGACCACGTAGGACAGCCCGACGACCCACAGTGTCTGCGGCATACGCTCCGCGATGATGTCCACGACGGGACTCCGGGTCGCGTACGAGATGACCCGCGTGCGCGAATCGGAGTCACCGATCTCGACGTCGAAGGCCCTCTCGATCAGGTTGAGCGGTTCGTTGACGAAGAACTGCTCCATCCACTTCGCGTAGCGAATCGGGAACGCCTCGTCGAGTCCCAACGACTCGCGGATCTGGGCCCGTGTCTCCGGCGGAATGGTGAGCGGCAACTGGCCGGTCGGGTCGCTGGGCGCGAGGTCGAGCAAGGCGAAGATCGCGAAGCTGATCGCGATGAGGGTCGGCACCGCGAATAGGAGGCGCCGAGTGATGTAGCGAATCATCGCCTCACCCTAGCCCGCACACCCGGGGCGTTGGATCCAGATCAACAACTTGCCGACCACACACGCTGGAGAATGCGGAGCATTCTCCCACCGCGCACGCCGGAGAATGCGGAGCATTCTCCCAACGCGCCGCGAAGCGGCGCGCCCTACCGGTGCCAGTCTTCGATGTTCCATAGCTCCGAATCCCACGGGTTCATGCGGACGCCCTTCAGCGACTTCGCACGCGCGGAAGTCGACGCCCGCCAGATCAGCGGGATGAGGAAATGGTTCTCGACGACGATGTCGTTCATGCGCTTCGCGGTCTCGAAGCGCTCCTCCCCGTAGGGCGTCACCGCCAGCTTGTCGACCAAGTCGTCGAACTCGGTGGAACAGCCCCGGGACATGTTCGTACCAAGCCATTGGTTGTCCGGCCCGGGCGCCTCGTCGCAGACCCACGCCGCCATGTAGAACTCCGGGTCCGTGCCCTGGAAGTTGCTCGTGTACATCTCCACGTCGGCATAGAACTTCTGGTAGGTATCGGGACTCGCCGGATCGCCGCCGAAGAACACGCCGCCGTCGACATTGCGCAGTTCGGTCTCGACGCCGATCTGCTGCCACATCTGCTTGACCAACGCCTGGGTGCCCTGGCGTACCGAGTTGGTGGAGGTCTGGTAGAGGATCGACAACCGGACGCCTTCCTTCGCACGCACACCGTCCGGTCCGGGAACCCAACCCGCCTCGTCGAGGAGTCGTTTGGCCGCGTCGGGATCCGGGGTTCGGCAATCCTCGTTGGCGGTCGAGGCGTAGATCGGCGGCGCCGGCACGATGTTGCAGGTCACGCGGCCCGTGGGACCGTAGCCGGCCTCGACCAGCAACTGCCGGTCGATGGCCAGCGACAGCGCTCGGCGCACACGCGGATCGGAGAGGAACGGATGCGGATTGGTACCGTCCAGGAGCAGGGAGCGGCGCTCCGGCCCCAAGCTGGAATCCGCGTTCGTCTGGTTTATCACGAGGCGTTCCACGTTGGTGCCGAACCCCATGACGATCTCGCCCTTGCCGGCGGCCAGCATCTGCTCCAAGATCTCGGGCTCCACCTGCAGATTCCACGCGTAGTCGTACTCGCCGGTCTCGAGCACCGCCCGGGCCGAGGATGCGGCATCGCCGCCGCCCTTCAACGTCACGGTTTTCATCCAGGGCTTGCCCGGCTCGCGATAGTGTTCATTGGCCGAGAAGCTGATCACGTCGTTGGCGCGGAACTCGTCCACCTTGAAGGGCCCCGTGCCGATGGGGCCGAAGTTCTCCGTCGTGCACTCCGCCGCCCGGAGGCCCGAGCAGTCCTTGAACTGTTCGGCCTGGATGATCGGCGTCACCGCACCGACGAACGGCCCGTAGGGGACGGGCTTGGCCACGCTGAACGTCACCCGCACCGTGTGGTCGTCGAGGGCTTCGAACCCTTCGACGTCGGTGAACGACGCATCGGCGCTGCACCCGATCTCCTCGTCGAGGCAGTATTCGCCGGTGAACACGACATCACGGGCCGTGAACGGCGTGCCGTCCGCCCACACGACATCCTGCTTGAGCTTCCAGGTGATGCTGCGCATGTCGTCGGCGACCCCCCCGTTTTCCCGGGTCGGGATCCCAAGGGCCAACACCGGGAACATCTCGCCGTTGTCGTCGTAGTTCGCCAGCGGCTCGATCACGAGCGATGCCGCCTCGATCTCCTTCGTGCCGCCCGACAGGTACGGGTTCATGGTCGACACCGCCTGCCAGTAGAGGATGTTGACATGCCGGTTCTCGAGGGGTTCGGGGACGACGAATTCCTCCACGATCTCGTCCGGACCGCAGCCCGCGACCAGGATCGCCGTCAGGGTGATCGTCACAACGCGGTTGTACGACACAGCGTGGGTTTTTCGTGAGCGTCGCATGGAAGTCATCCTGGTTCTCCTGTTTTGCTGACGGCGGGCACTGTCAGGCGTCCCCCGCATAGTGACATGCCACCCGGTGGCCCGGCCGCAGTTCCCGCCACTCGGGTTCCCTAGCCGAACACTCGGGCGTGGCCATCGGACACCGGGTGCTGAATCGGCATCCCGGCGGTGGATCCGCCGGGCTCGGCACGTCGCCGGTGAGGATGATTCGCTCCCGGGCCGCCTCGAGTTCCGGATCGTGAACCGGGGCCGCGGACATCAGGGCTCGCGTGTAGGGATGCAAGGGCTCCCGGTAGAGTTCATCGCTCGGTGCCAGTTCCACGATCTTGCCGAGATACATCACGGCAACCCGGTCGGCGATGTGGCGCACCATGGCGAGGTCGTGGGAAATGAAAAGGTAGGTCAGCCCGAGCCGTTCCTGCAAATCCTGCAGGAGGTTGACGACCTGGGCTTGGATCGAGACGTCCAGGGCGGCGATCGGTTCGTCGCAGACGATGAACTCGGGTTCGAGGGCCAGCGCCCGGGCGATGCCGATGCGCTGGCGCTGCCCGCCCGAGAACTCGTGGGGATAGCGGTTCGCAAAGCGCGCGCTCAAGCCCACCGCGTTCAGCAGTTCGTCGACGCGATCGTCGAGCGCCCTGCCTTTCGCCACACCGTGTTCGACAAGCGGCTCGGCGACGATGCTGCCCACGGTCATGCGTGGGTTGAGACTGTCCTGGGGATCCTGGAAGACCATCTGCATGCTCTGCCGCAACCGGCGCAGCGACTCGCCGCGCACGCCCCCGATGTCTTCGCCGCGGAACGCGATGCGCCCGGCCGTCGGGTCGTAGAGGCGAAGGATCACCCGTCCGGCCGTGCTCTTGCCGCAACCGCTCTCGCCCACCAGGCCCAAGGTTTCGCGTTCGCGAATGTGGAAATCCACCCCGTCCACGGCCCGTACGCTACCTACCTGGCGCCGGAACACGCCGCGCATGATCGGGAAGTGCTTGGCCAGGTTCTCGACTTCGAGCAGGACGGGAGTCGCGTCATCGGACTGCACGCACGCCTTCGCCATGGCGGATTCAGTCGGCACGGGGCGCTCCGCGATCCACGTCGAAAAAGCACGCGACCTCGTGGCCCTCGCCACGTGTTTCCAGCATCGGGTTCTCGCGGTGACAGCGATCGAAGGCATGCTCGCAGCGCGGCGCAAACGGACAGGACGCCGGCGCTTCAAGGAGGCTGGGCGGGTGTCCGGGAATACTCGCGAGGCGCCCGGAGGATCCGTCCTCGTCATCGGGTGACGGCAGCGTGCGCAGCAGACCCCGGGTATAGGGATGTTTCGGTCGCGCGTAGAGGGACTTGACGTCGGCCCGTTCGACGACCTGGCCGCCGTACATCACCATGACACGATCCGCGAGGCCCGCGACGACGCCGAGGTCGTGGGTGATCCAGATGATCGACATGCCGAGTTCCCGGCGCAGTCGCTTCACGACATCGAGAATCTGGGCCTGGATCGTGACATCGAGCGCGGTGGTGGGTTCGTCCGCGATCAATACCTTGGGACTGCACGCCAGCGCGATGGCGATCATGACTCGTTGCCGCATGCCGCCCGAGAACTGGTGAGGGAAGTCGCTCAAGCGGCTCGTTGGCTCGGGGATGCCCACCAGATCCAGCAACTGCGCGGCCCGTTCGCGCGCGGCGGCCTTGTCCATGCCGAGGTGTAGTCGCAGCGGTTCGGTCAACTGGTAGCCGACGGTGAGCACGGGGTTCAACGACGTCATCGGATCCTGGAAGATGAAACCGACGCGTGCGCCCCGCACCTTGCGCAGCCGATCCGCGTCGAGCGCCATCAGATCCTCGCCCTCCAGCCTCGCCGAGCCGGAAACGATCTCCGCCGGCGGTGTGGGTAGCAGCCCGAGTAGCGAAAGCATGGTCACGCTCTTACCCGATCCGCTCTCGCCGACCACGCCGAGGACCTCGCCTTCACCTAGCTCGAAGCCGATGCCGTTGACGGCGTGGACGACGCCTTCCTGGGTGTGGAACCGGGTCTGGATGTCCTCGACGGCCAAGACTGCCTCGGCTGCGGGCGCTGCGCTCAACGGAACCCCCACGCACGCCGCCGTCCCATCGCGTCGACGGTGGCACTCGCCGGGCGCGAGTTCGCGGTGTTGATCTCGGCGGCGTTGGGCATCTGGGTCCGGGACGGCGCTCCGTGTCGGGACGGGCATCGGTGGTCGAAGCGTACCGAGTTCCACCACTTCGTGCATGAAAACGCCACACTGCGCGACGCGCCACGGAGGGGTTGTGCTAGGGTCGCTTGCGCGCTGACCCGGCTATGGGGCGCTTCCATGGAACCCGCAGGGCCGACCCGGCAAATGCAAAGCGCGGGGCTACCGGCCCGGCTATGGGGCACTACGGGCCCGCCTGAACGCTTGCCCGTGTCCCGAGCCTGGTTCGGGCTGCTCCTCGCCATGGCCTCAGCAGCACACGCCGACGAGGCAACCCTGCACGACAACGCAGAGCGGATCATCCTGGAGACGGACATCACCTTCGATGTGGACGACGTGGGCGCCATGGCGGTACTGCATACGTTGGCTGACGCCGGACACGTGAAGATCCTCGCCGTGAACTACAACGAGGTCCACCCCAACGGCGCCGCCGCCATCGACGCGATCAACACCTTCTACGGACGCAGCGACATACCCGTCGGCGTGTACCGGGGCGAGTTCCCCGACCCGGACGCTTCCCGCTACCTCGATCATGTCGCGACCTTCCCGCGCCGCCTGACGGCCGACGGCGCGCCCGATGCGTTGGACGTCTATCGACGGGTGTTGGGCGATGAAGGCGAGCGATCCGTGACCATCGTCAGCGTGGGCTTCCTCAACAACCTCGCGGATCTGCTGCGCGCCGAGGCCGATCTCGTGGCGAGCAAGGTCCGGAAACTGGTGGTCATGGGCGGCCGCCACAACGACGGCTTCAACCTCGTCCGCCACGGCCTCCTGGAAACAACGCAGGAGGTGATCGAGAACTGGCCGACGCCGCTGGCCATCTCGGACTACGGCGGACGCGTGCGCACCGGTGCCACGCTCGCCGACACGTCCGCAGACAACCCCGTCAGGGAGGCCTACTTCCGCTGGTTCGGTGGTAGGTTCGAGGGACGATCAAGCTGGGACCAAGTTGCCGTGCTCTACGCCGTCTATGGCGCGGGAGAATGGTTCAAGGATGTCGCAAGCGGCACGGGAAGCCTGCGAAACGGATATTCCTGGCAGTTGAAGTCCGGGTGGCGGACCTACGTCGGCCCAAAGCGGTCCGAGGAAGAGTTCGTGGACTTGATCGAACGGTTGATGGTCGAGCCACCGCGCAACTGAGAGTATGGGTGTGGTCGTTCAGTTTCCGTTCAGCTAGCGGTCCTAGGATCGATATATTGGAATGGGAGGGTAAACATGGCTAATCACGCAATCCTCGCCGCCGAGCGCGTCTTTGCGCGGGCGCGGCGGGAGATATCCAATGACGGCGGGGCCACGACAATGAGAACGCTGGCCCTCTTGGGCTGCTGCGTGGCCATGGCCGGTTGCGCGAGTGTCCAGCCGGGGACGCTTTCCGATTTCAGCGAGATGAAGGCCGAAGTCAGCGTGCGGATCTGGCGGGACATTTTCTTCCAGGCGCCCTACCGCAAGATCCTGGAATCGTCCAATCCCGTCGCCGAAAGGCACTGTGCAAGCGTCGGCAGGAAGCCCGTGTTCGTCTCCATGCGGGGGGCCGACCTACGCGGGGCCGTGGTCCTGGGCGGCGTCGGCGTCACCAACAAGAGCGACGCCATCGTACTTTACCGCTGCGAGAAGGAGCGCGACGAGGAGGAGGAAGCCGTGCGCATCGCCCTCGCGGCCTTTTCGCCCGACATCGTGGTACACGTGTGGGACAAGCTGTCGGAAGCCGAACGGCGCCGGCTCAAGGATGACGAACCCTTCCGTCGGGCGTTGGACGAAGGCTCCCTGCGGACCGTCTCCGCCGAAATGGACCGTGTGCTGGGCGATGTGCGCCAGACGTCGCCGCCCAGCAACGCTACCTAAAAGTCAAGGACGCTCGCGCGAGTAGACATAGGCGCGCTCGCGCAACGCCTCAGCGTCGATGGATCCGTGGCGACACGCCACAACGTCCTGTTTGGCGAGCACGTAGTATGTCCACTGCCGCCCTGGTCGCCATCCGTCTCGGGGCGCCGTGTCTTGGCCGACCCTCAATGTCAGGTGTTCGTCGTCCGGCAGGGACTTGAGCATCGCGTAGTCGCACACCGCCTGTACCAATGCGGCGTGGACGTCGTCCGTCGATGGCTCCTGTTTGGGTTCAACTATGTCCCGCAACCGCTTGATCTCGGCGTCGATGGCAGCATCCAGCTCGCGTTCCCGAGCCGCCACCGCACGCATCTCCTGCATGACCGGTTCGCTGGGTTCCTGCCGAACCGATCCGCTAGCACCGGTGTCGCGCAACTCACGATGCCAATCTCGCGTCAACCCATCTTGTCTCTTCCGCGTCTCGTCTAGCTCGTCGGCGAGAGTCTTGAGCGCCGCTAATTCGTCCGGTGGCAAGGAGGCGAAAGGAATGGGCAAGCGGGTCTCGCCCATCTGCGCCATCATCGTGAACAACGCATTCGGGAGATCCTGCACGGACGGCTTTCTACGGAGATGAAGCGAGACCAGGATTCCCTGCCGAGCGAGGTATTCCGACTCGATGGTGCCGACACGAGTCTCGAACCAGGGCTGCATGTGCCTATCGACATAGTCCAGCAATGCCCCCGGGGCACCGTCAGGGAAAGGCGGTCCAGACATGGCGGTCTCGCTCTCTAGCGCCGCCCCGAGGATCCGTTCGAGGACAGCCATCTCATCGACCAGCGCCGCCAAGTCTTCCGGCTCCCGTGCCTGGGTGCCGGCCGCGAACAGCGCAGCAAGGAAAAAGAGCGTCTTCATGGCATGTCCTCCTGTCCGTAGCTCGCCAATTCAAACCGTTGGGCAAGGTTGTCCAGTCGTCTCTGATCGGCCAGTTGTTGGGTGATGACGTAGCGTAGGCTGTCTTCCGTGACGGTGGCCTGACGGTCGACGACGCCGAGCAGGAGCACCGCCAGGGCTTCGATCTCCTCGCGCCGCTGGGTGTCGTGTGCCGCGAGCATGGCCTCCACCATGGGGGTCAGACCCTCCTCTCCAAACCAATCCACCGGCTGCAGCTGACCGGGGTCGTCGAACGCGACGCCCGGATCCTCCCACACGACGGGTGGCGCCTCATCGCCTTGCTCGAAGTACACCATCGTCGCGAGCGTCAGCGCCGCGACGCTGGCCGCCAAGGGCAGCCAACGCTCCAACCACGGACGTTGGCCGATCCGGCCCGGGCGCCAAGGTGGAACCTCTTCGTCGCGCCACGACGTCGCGAGCCCGCGCCAGCGGCGCAGGGTGTCGAGGTCAGCACGGCAGTCGGGACAGTCGGCGAGATGTCGACGCAGGCTCACGGCGGTCTCGTCGTCGAGCGAGCCGTCGTCGAAATCGACTAGCTTGGGTCCAGCATCCTTACAAAGCATCCTTGAGCTCCTCGTGTTGGCGCAGTTTGCGCAACGCGCCGTAGAGACGCGTCTTCGCCGTGTTCGGCGAAATGCCGAGTTGGCCGGCGATGTCGTCGAAGGTGAACTCCTGGAAGAACTTCAGTTCGACGACGTGGCGCTGTACTGCGGGCAGACGGGCCAGCGCCATGGCGATCGGCCGGTTGGCATCAAGGCGCGTCTCGGCCTCGACCGCCTCGCCGTCCACGCCATCGAATGCCGTCTCGTCCAAGGGTACGGCTACGCGGCGTCTGCGCAGGTAGTCCGTGCAACGGTACGCGGCGATGCGGAACAGCCAGGCTGCGAAGGCGCCCTCGCCTCGGTAGCCGGGCAGGTTGCGCAACACACCCACGAACACCTCCTGCATCAGGTCCTGCGCATCGTCCGGGTGGCCGATCATCCGCAGCGCATAGTTGTAGACGCGCTGCTGGTAGCGGCCCACGAGCTTCGTCCAAGCACTGTCCGACCCGGCAAGGGCACGCCTAACCAAGGCTTCGTCGGAAGCGTCACTTCGCATCGATGTCGCCCGGAGAGTTCATTCCGTCTGTCGAGGCAACGGCGCGGAAAGTTTGCCCTACCTTCGCGGGCGCGGCCTGTCGCGATGGTGGTTCCCATCGCGTCTGGGTGAGCCCCGGCATGAGGTGGCCGGTGAACCTCCCGCGCCATGTTGTCGGCCAAAACACAAAGGGATAGGCTCCCGGCACGAACCGTCGCGACGGAAACGAGTTGGTGAGAGGCAATCGCTGGACAATCCTCGCCGTACGTTCGCTGCGGCGTTGTGACGGGCCCAACGGATTCCCGCCTAGGTTGGCGCACCGGCTAACGGGGTTGGCGGCAATGCTCCTTGCCGCCGCGGCTGCCGTCGCGATCGAGCCGGATCCCTATACCCATCGCGACATGGATTTGGCTGACAGCCTCGAGATCCTGGACGAGAAGGTGAACGTTGCCCTGGACCGGCTCGCCGCGTCTTGGGACCGCGGGGAGAACGAGTGGGCGTTCATTACCGCCGTGTACAGGAGGTTCGGCAGTTTCCACTGGGTCGACCCCCTCGAGCGGTGGGCGATGGACGCACCCGAGGTCGACAAACTGCCGACCACCCGCCGCGACGCGGTGTTCGCCAAGGTGCCGCTGATTCGTGCCCAAATGGCGCGAATCGGGCTCGCACCCACAATCAACGTCAACGGCGTCTACATCGGCACGGACAAGATCGGCCACTTCATCTCCCAGGGGCGCAAGTTCTACCGGCGCGTCCAGCGTCACGGCTCGGAAGAACGCGCCGCGCGCCTCACAGCCGCATGGGAAGCTCTGATCTGGGGGCGCCTGATGTCCGGCATCTACTCCAACGCCGACCTCGTCGCCAACTACGAGGGATACCGGTTCTTCCGGGGGCTGTTCCATGGCGGAGTGGTGGAAGGCAAAGGACCCATGTTCCGCTGGCAATCGGGACGACCGGTGCGTCAACGGACGTTCACGTGGGCCGACCACGTCAATCCGTTGTGGGACGAGATGCTCAACCCCGCCAGCTACGTTGAGGCGCTTGTTCCGTACTTGCAGCGTCGCATGACGAGGCTCTGCGACGACTTCGCCCGACGCCCGGAACGCTACCGAATCGAGCAACTCGATGCCCTGAGCGAACGCTACCGCTTGCTCCGCATGCGCGACAACGAGGCCCTGCGTCCGACGCCGTACTTGTCGGCGCATTGCCCACGCGTCGGCGAACCGGGGGAGCATGCCGCGTCCCGTGACGTTGCCGTCGGCACCCGGTCCAAACCCGGGTAGGCCCGACCCAGGCGAACAACGAGCGACCTACCGTTGGCAACTGCAAACGAATTCGAAATCCGCGACCGATGCGAACGGCTCATTTACCGGTTCCTGCGCGTACTTGAGGGTGAGCAAGGCAAAACCGCGGATCTCTTCACCGAGGACGGGCAAGCATTCAAGCATGTTGGGCGGGAGGCGATCCGCGAACACTTCGCCGGGATCGAGGCGGTCGATGACAACGTCAACGTGAACCTTTGCAGCAATCTGTTGATCGATGTCGATGACGACGATCACGCCCGGGCCACAAACTACGTTACGCACTACGTTGCGGATCGTGAATCTGAGGACTTGACCGACCCTAAGGGCGGCCGGGTCGGTGGTGAGCTCAATACTGCGAGGTCAATCACCCGGTGGTATTGGGAGTTCAGGCGCGCCGAGGGCGAATGGTTGATCTCGAGGTTGCAATACCCGGAGCCGGTGCTCCTTCGAAAGGACGTGATCGACGACCTCTAGCGGGAATGGGGATATCGCGGCCCGGACGCTGTTCATAGCGAGCTGCAACGCCCGGCACGAACCACCACCGCCCCCCTTAGGTGACGCCGTTGGTGATGCTCAGACGGTCGCTAGCCCATGCGCGAAACGAAACCGTCCCACGACGCCGCATGGTGGCGTAGGACATCACGCGTGGTTTCGTCGACGTTCTTCGCATCGCCCTCCTCGAAGTAAACCAGCGCCTTGACCGCATCCAATTGCGGGAACTCTCGTCCATAAAGTGCCGCGGCGGCCCCAAGGCTTGAGTTTGGGTCGGTTCCGCCGACTACCGCGCCGTCAATCCTCAACAGTTGGTGCCGACTTTGGATACGGGGTCGGGACTCCTCAGCCAGTCGCTGGCCATCTGCGAGTATCTCGAAGAGACCCTTCCCGAACCGCCGCTTCTGCCGGCCGACCCCCTGGCTCGGGCACGCGTGCGCAGCCTGGCGCAGTGCGTCGCCTGCGACATCCACCCGATCGCAAACTTAAGGGTGTTGAACAGGCTGCGGCAGGATCTGGCCGTTGAAGAATCGCATGTGGGCGAGTGGATCCGGCATTGGATCGGCCTCGGCTTCGAAGCAATCGAAGCATCCCCAGTCCGCCTACGCCTGCGGCGCGGTGGTAACGCTCGCCGATGTTTGCCTGGTGCCGCAACATTTCAATGCCGTGCGATTCGAAACACGCGCGCCGCGGCACCGGGCCCGCGAACTCCCAGTGGTGCGGATGTGCCATGGGGCCACCGCTGTCCTACGGTCCGCCGGCCGCCTTGCCGCCCGTCGTCTCGATCAGCCGCAGCGGCGCCTGTTCGCCGAGCAACCAGGGAGACGGCTCCGCACGGGACGGCCCGGCGTCAAGGACCAGCCACCGCAGGGCCGTCAGCCGTGCGAGCGGGGAGAGGTCCGCGACCGGATTCCCAGCCAGACGCAGCCACACGAGCTGGCGCAGGTCCCCGAGCACCGGGACAGTGCGCAACCGGTTGCCCGCGAGGTCCAGCCGGCGCAGCGACCGTGCTTCTCGGAGGAGCGCGGCGTCCGCCAGGCGGTTGTTCCCCAGACCAAGGTGGGCCAGGTCCGGCAGGCCCCACAGCGGCACCAGGTCCGAGATCCGGTTGCCGTCGAGCAGCAGGACCTCCAGGCGGCGCAGTTCCGACAGCGGCCGGAGGTCGGTCACCTGGTTCTCCGACAGGTCCAGCCGCCGCAGGCGCGTCAGTCCGGCCAGCGGCGTCAGGTCCGAGACCGCGTTGTCCGACAGGTCGAGCACGCGCAGGTCCAGAAGACCGGCGAGCGCCGAGAGGTCCGCCACGGCGTTGTCGCCGAGGTCGAGCACCTCAAGGCCGGCCATCGCCGCCAGCGGCCGGAGATCGTCGACGCGGTTGCCGGCGAGGTGGAGCACTTCCACATCCTGCAGTCCCGACAGCGACGACAGGTCCGACAGACCGCTCGCCGAGAGGTCGAGCGCCTCCACCTTCGCCGCGCTCCGGAATCCGGTCACCGGCAGCGGATCGGGCCGGACGATGTTCCGCAGCGCAGCTTCATCCCGATCGGGCCGTTCGACCTGCCGGACCGGCTGGCCGGTCAGCGTCGGCACCGGGTTGTACGACGCGTCCTGCAGGGGGTGCATCGCCGCGGGCAGATAGCTGACGGACACGTCCGCCGACCCTTCGACCGGTCGCGTCAGCGTCAGCACCGCTTCGCCGTCGGGCACGGCGACCGATTCCACCGGGACCGCCACCGCCCCCAGCGGCAGAACCCGCGGCGACCACGAAGTCGCCCGGCGCCGGCACCGAGCCGCCGTCGAGCGGCCGGTCGTAGCGCAGCGTCAGCGCCGAACCCGACACCGTCGCGCTCGCCAGCGAGTTGCCCGACGCCGCCCCGCACGACACCCCGACGTCCTCCGTGTGGCGGCAGTTGTGCAGGCCCCAGCCTCCGAACGGGCAGTCCGCCAGCCGCGACTCGCTGCCCGCGCACTGCACGTCGTCCATCCAGATCGTCCCCGTGCCTGCGCCGAACGCCGCCCGCGTGTGCGTTTCGCCGCCCGTGAGGCCGAGCTGCCGGCAGACCACCTCGGCGTCTTCCGAGACGAACCGGTCGTCGCACACCGTGCCCCACTCGCTGTTGTGGTAGATCTCCACGCGGCCTTCCTGCTCCGTGCTGCCGTCCACCAGGCGCACGTCGCCCTCCGCCGCGCCGTCCGATGCGCCCGTGCGGCCCGACGCAGACGGCGACCAGTCGCCCGCGCCCGCCGCGTTCGACGCCCGCACCCGCACTTCGTACGCCGTGTCGGCCGCGAGGCCTTCGATGCGTTTCACGGTCGCCGTGCCGG
>JAPPGK010000093.1 GCA_028821405.1 Gammaproteobacteria bacterium
ACCGCGTCACGGTTCGGTCGATTTCACCCTCACTTTCTCATTGGACAGCGGGGCCGCGCGCACTTGGCGGGGTCAGCTCGAACCCGACCCTCGAACATCAAGGCTGCATCGTGCCATCATGTCGACGCTGTCGTTCGTGGGGGGAGCCATGAAATTCAAGAACGTCCGCTATACGCAAGGGGGCGGCGCCGAGATCATCGAACAGGAGATCGGCGAGCCCGGTCCGGGGGAAGTCCAGGTGGAAAACTCGGCCTGCGGAATCTGTTCGTGGGATCTGCAGACCTTTCGCGCCGGCGGCTTCGCCCCGGCCGGCCACGAAGGCGTCGGGTATGTGACCAAGCTCGGATCGGGGGTCGAGGGCATCGAGATCGGGCAGCGGGTCTGCGGGGGCGGTTTCGGTCGGATGCGCAACGCCCCGGTGCGTAGCCTCTACAGGATTCCCGAATCGAACATGGCCGACCAGCACTGGATCGTGGAGCCCGTGTCGTGCGTGGTCACCGGCATGGACCATTGCGAACTCAAGGCGGGGCAGCGCCTGGCGATGGTCGGCTGCGGTTTCATGGGCCTCATGATGGTGCAGGGGCTCACCGGGGTGGGGGCGGACCAGTTGATCGCCCTCGACATTGACGACCGCAAGCTCGAACTCGCTCGGCAGTTCGGCGCGACCGAGGCGTACAACGTCGCCGATTCGGGATTCGACGAGATTAAACGCGACCTCGTCGCCCGGGATATCGATGTGGTCGCCGACACCAGCGGATCCCAGCAGGGGTTGGACCTCGCAACGGAGCTTGTCCGACGCGGCGGGAGGATCAACCTGTTCGGGTGGATCAAGGGCACACAGGCCACGTTCAATCCCACCACCTGGCATGGCAAGGGCATCACCATCGTCAATTCATCGCCTTCGGCGCGGATCCGCGATCCGTTTCCCGCAGCCATCCGGCTGATCCAGAACGGCGTGATCGACCTTAGGCCGCTGGTGACCCACGTCGTGCCCATCGACGAGTTTCCACAGTTCATGCGTGGCGTTACCACGGGAGAAGTGGAAGGCTACATAAAGGGCGTTGTGACCACGGGCTGACGAACCCCGCTGCCCTGCCCACCCGGATCGACCGTTTCCCCGATCCTCGCCGCTATAATCGCGCGTTGGACCGTTTAGGCAGGAGGGTCTGTGCCCGAACAAGCCCGTGAGTCGATGGAGTTCGATGTCGTCATCGTCGGTGGAGGTCCGTCGGGGCTCGCGACCGCGTGCCGCCTGATGCAACTCGGTGCGGAGGCGGGCGTGGACCTCAACGTCTGCCTCGTGGAGAAGGGTTCGGAGATCGGCGCACACATTCTCTCGGGTGCCGTCCTCCATCCCAGGGCATTGAACGAGCTCTTTCCCGATGCCGCCGACCAGGGCGCGCCCCTTGGGGTGCCGGTAACTGACGACCTCTTCTACTACCTGGTGAACGACACCAATCGCATCCTGCTGCCGTCATGGGTACCCCCGAAGGAGACCAAGAACAAGGGAAACTACACGCTTTCCCTCGGCAATCTCTGCCGCTGGCTGGGTGAACAGGCGGAGAACATGGGGGTCAACGTCTTTCCCGGATTCGCGGCGGCCGAGATCCTCTACCACGACGACGGCAGTGTGAAAGGCGTCGCCACCGCCGACATGGGGGTCGGCGCGGACGGGGCGCCGAAGCCGACCTACGAGCCCGGATACGAGCTACACGCCAAGTACACGGTGTTTGCGGAGGGCTGCCGGGGCCATCTCGGCAAGCAGTTGATCGCCAAGTTCGGCCTCGGCGCGGACGCAGGGCCGCAACACTATGGCATCGGCCTCAAGGAGCTGTGGGACGTCGACCCCGAACACCACGTGCCGGGCCGGATCCTGCACAACGTCGGCTGGCCGCTCGGTCGCGTCACGAACCCCGGGATGGGTTCGTTCCTCTACCACCAGGAGAACAACCAGGTTGCACTGGGCATCATCGTCGACCTCGCCTACCGGAATCCTCACCTCTCGCCGTTCGACGAACTGCAGCGCTTGAAGCACCACCCCCTGTTCGCGCACGTGCTCCGTGGCGGTCGCCGGGTCGCCTACGGGGCCCGGGCGGTCGTCAAGGGCGGACTCCAGGCACTCCCCAAGCTCACGGTGCCGGGTGCCGTGATCGTGGGCGACGACGCGGGTTTCCTCAACATGCTGAAGATCAAGGGTACCCATACGGCGATGAAATCCGGCATGCTGGCTGCCGAGTCGGTATTCGATGCCCTGGAGCGGGGTGACGCCAACACGGCGCTCGACGATTTCCGCGGCCGCGTGGACGAATCCTGGCTAGGCAGGGAGCTCCGCCAGGTGCGCAATGTCGGCCCCGCGCTGCACAGGTTCGGCACGCTGTTCGGCATGGCCTATACCTTCGTCGATCAGAAGCTCGCCCGTGGCCACATGCCGTTCACGCTGCGCGATTCCATTCCCGACCACGACACGCTGGCACCGGCGGCCAAGGCCCAGCCGATCCACTACCCGAAACCCGACGGCGTGTTGTCCTTCGACAAGCCCTCGTCCGTGTTCCTGTCGAACACCAACCACGAGGAGGACCAGCCTTGCCATCTGACCCTTGCCGACGCCGAGTTGCCGATCCGCGACAACCTGCCGCGATACGACGAACCTGCACAGCGCTATTGCCCTGCCGGTGTCTACGAGGTAGTGGAGCAACCCGATGGTCCGCACTTCCAGATCAACGCCCAGAACTGCGTTCACTGCAAGACCTGCGACATCAAGGACCCGGCGCAGAACATCAACTGGGTAACGCCGGAAGGCGCCGGCGGGCCCAACTACGGAAACATGTAGGTGCGACGGGAGACGGGGTCGCCCCGTCCCGCGTCCACGGTCGCGCCCCGGGAGTCCTCGCGTCGCCCCAGTCTCGTCCCCTAAGGGTCGTTAGATGTCGCCCACCGCAACGAGGAACGCGAGACCCGCCAACAGGTACAGGCCCAGATACCCCCCCGCGACCACGGCAAGGGTCTTCCTGGCATCGACGTGGCGTTTCTCCAAGGCGACGATCTCGTCGATGGGGACCTCGGTGTTATCGCCCCGAATGAAGTCGTCGTCGACCTCGGTCACGCGCATGGTGCGCTCACCCATGCTCGGCGTGATGAGGGTCACGCGGTCGCCGGGTTTGACCAGTTCACCGGCCCGGATTGCCTCCCGCAGGGTCTCGGGCGATCCATCGGCTCTCTGCACGGTGACACAACCGGACATCACCATCGCGGCGATGAGGACGATGCCCACTCCGCGAACGCCGACGCGGCCCGGACGCCTATTCTGCTCCCGCACAACGGAACTCCCTACCACGTATCGAACACCTCGATCACGAAGGCGACGATGGCGACCCCGAGCGCCGCGTAGGTCGCCGCGAACGTCGTGCGCACGGGTTCGATTTCCCGCCTCCGCAAGGCGATGACGTCGTCAATGGCGACCGCCACCTCGGTTCCCGACGACTCGCCCCGGATGATCTCGGCGTCCACGGAGGCAACCGTGAAGGCACGTTCTTTGCCGTCGGCGGTGACGACGTTCACCTTGTCGCCCGGCCCGACGAGAGCGCCGCTGCGAATGCCGGAGCGCAGGGCATCGGGTGGCAGTTGCGAAGACTGCATGGTCGCGCAGGCGCCGACCAACGCCGCGACAACAAACCCGGCCGCAACGCGCCCGATGCAAGCGCCGGCTGGGCGATGGTTGCGAGAAATGGATGGCCTCATAGGTCGTCGACAAGCAACGCGAGGGCCAGGGTCGTCGCAGCCAGGTAGTAAATCCCTGCTGCGGCAAGAAACGATGGTACAACCTCCAGCTCCACGGTGCGCAATCCCACGACGTCCGCCACGGCGACGTTCACGGGCTCGCCGCCGAGCAGTTCCCCGCGGACGCTGTTGGCATCCAACGCCGTCACCTTGAAGGCGTGCTCCCTGCCGTCGACCGTGGTGATCCACACATCCTCGCCGGGTTCGATGAGCTTGCCGGCCCGTATTCCCGAGCGCAGCGCGTCGGGCGAAAGCGGCGACGTCTGGAGGCTGGTGCAGCCAGTACTCAACACCGCGGCCATGGTCACCCAAGCGAACGCACGAAGCGGAACTCGCCCTGCCGGGCCGGGCATCATTCGGGTTGCCTTCGCGCAGACCATGGGCCTCGTCCCGCTAGACCGATCGCGACGGTATATCAAGCGTTCGCTTGCCGCAATTGCCGCGCGGTTACGGACGGTTACGAGGCGTTTCCTACCCCAGCACGAACCGCGTGCCGCTGCTCCACACGAAGAACTTCCCGTCGGGTCCTTCGCACGCGAGGTCCACCAAGCGGTAGAAGACGCTTCGCGCGATCAACGCCCGTAGCATCCCGCGAACCTCGACATAGGGTCGCGGTTCGCCCGCGCGATCCTCGACCACGATTGGGTGGTCGCCATCGGCCAGGACGACGTCCTCGACGTTGGTCGTGAACAGGATGCGACGCGCCCTGCCCTCGCCGTCGGTCTCCATGTCGGTCGCCACGAAAGGCGCATCGTCCACCCGAATGCGGAGCTTCTCGGCCGGCGTCACCAGGAAGTGTTCGCCGTCGTCGACGCGCAGGATGGTCGCGAACAGCTTCGCGATCGCGAAGCGCCGGATCAGTCCCCCCTCGTGGTACCAGTCGCCGTTGGCGGCGATCCGTATGTCGATCTCGCCTTGTCGTGGCGGGTCCCACCGCTCCACCGGGGGCAGGCTACGATCTTGCGCGGCGTCGAGGAGGCTCTGAAGTGCGCTCGAGGGCACGCGGGGCGTTAGCCGCCGATGAACTTCATGACGGTGACTTCGCCCTTGAACTGCACGGTCTGCTTGTCACCCAGGGCACCCATCAAGCGCGTCTGAAGGAGTGTCTTGGCTTGATCGTCCGGCAGTTGAAGCAGGTCCGCGATTGGATGCCGCTTCGTGCTGGACAGGCAACCATAGAGATAGCCATTGGACGATAGACGTAATCGGGTGCAGGACGCGCAGAACGGCTCGGATTCATTCGCGATGATGCCGAAGGTTCCCTCTCCGGGGATCTCGTATCGCACCGACGTCGAGTCGTAGGCCGCGTCCGTACGGGCGAACTCATAACGGCGGCCGATCAGCGCGAGGATATCGTCCATTCCGAAGAAGTCCCGCTGGTAGGCGGCGCTGTATTTCAGATGGCCCATGTTCATCAGTTCGATGAAACGCAGTTCAATGCCCCGTTCCAGGCAGTAGTCCAGCATGGGCAGAATCTGGTCCACGTTCGCCGACTTCATCGGCACCATGTTCACCTTGACGTTGAGGCCCGCTCGAAGCATCCGGTCGATGCCGTCGAGCACCGTTGCAAGGTCACCGCTCTTCGCAATGCTGCGGAAGCGAAGGGCGTTCAGGGTGTCCAGGCTGACGTTGATGCGCTTCAAGCCGGACGCGACGATCAGGTCCGCCTTCTTCGGCAGGAACTGGCCATTGGTCGTCACCGAGACGTCCTTCAAGGGCAGTCGCATGACCGCCGGCAGGAACTCATCGAACTTCGGCGACAGCAGGGGTTCGCCGCCGGTGATGCGCAGCTTGTCGATGCCGGCGGATTCGACGAGCAGGCGCACGGCCCGCAGCAGTTCCGAGGCACCGAGTTCCGCCACCGCGGCTTGCAGGCGCTTGCCGTCCGGAACGCAATAGGTGCAGGCATAGTTGCACGCAGCGGTCAGACTGACGCGTAGATTGCGGAACCGTCTTCCCTGGGCGTCGACGATCATGCCGGTGAGCGCTCAACTCCATCGCGGGGGAGAAAGCATCATACTCGACAGCCGCGCGTCGACGCGACTGCGGCAAGGCCGCCGGCCCAAGGAGTCCGCGGTGGCGACGACAAGCCGTAGGAACGGGCTTGTCCCGTCCTGCAGAGCGCACGGCGACGCACCGAGCCATCACAAGGGTCAGCCCTACGGCGCCTCGATCTCGCGGGCAAGCATCGCGACGAAGTCGTGGGTCCAGAACACCGCGTTCGATCCCTTCACGAGTACGCGGTCACCCAGTCGCAGCCGGTCGGCGCAGTACCTGGCGAACGCCGCATCCGCCCGGTCGCTCGAGCCGAGCCGTAGTCGTGCAGGCAGGGCCTCGTATAGCTTGCTGATGTGACGACCCACGCAGAAGACACCGGCCAGGTCGGCGCAGTGAGGCAGCAGCTCCGAGTGGTAGCGCTCTGTGTCGGGGCCAAGTTCCCGCATGTCGCCGAGGATGGCAATTCGCCGCCCCGGTTGCGCAGCGAACGCATCGAGCGTCGCGGCCATGCTCGCTGGGTTGGCGTTGTAGCTCTCGTCGACGATGGTGATGCCCGCGACTTCGATGCGGTTTCCTCGCCCCCGCGGGACATCCAGGCCGGCAAGCCGTTCCAGGCGCCGTAGCGGCATTCCAAGAGCCGTCAACACACCCGCGACCGCACAGACGGACATCGCGCGGTGCATCCCACCGCCGGGGACGGGAACCCGAAACCGACCGCCGGGTGCTCGGAGTTCGGCGACGTCGCCCTCGACGCCGGCAAGTCGTACGTCTGCCCCGGGTTCGGCGCCAAACGTGACGCAACGCCCGCGGTGGTCCGGGGCCAATCCCACCGGGTGGACGAATGTTCCCCCCGGGCGCAGACCCCGGGCGATCGAGACCTTCTCCCGCCGAATGGCTTCCAGGCTGCCGAAGTTCTCGATGTGTGCCGGGTGCACGTTCAGCAGCACGGCGACATCCGGGGACGCCAAGCGGGCCAAGGGCTCGATTTCCCCCGGGTGGTTCGTGCCAATCTCGTACACCGCGGCCGTCGCGTCCCGCGGCGTCCTAGCCAACGAGAGTGGCACGCCCATATGGTTGTTGAGACTACCGGAGGCGGCGAATGCGTCGAGGGTCCTGGCGGCGAAGGACTTGAAGGTGGTCTTGCCGCTGCTTCCCGTAACCGCCACGGCCGGTCCGTCCAGACGCCTGCGGGCGGCGCTTCCCAAGGCCCAGAGTGCATCGAGGGTATCCTCTACCAACAGTGTCGGCGCGCCGTAGTCGCCCTCGCGATGGGCCAGCACGGCGACGGCGCCGTTGTCGACAGCATGCTTCGCGTAGTCGTGGCCGTCGCGATTGGATCGCGCGGCCGGCTGGAAACGGGGCCCAGGATCGCCCGGCAAGGCCACGAAGAGGTCGCCTGGCTCGGTAAGGCGAGAGTCGATGGCGATCCCGAAGATGTCCGGACCTTCGGCATGCCTTGCGGACACGGCGGTTGCCAGCGCCTGGTACGACCACAATCGTCTGGTCATCTAGAAAACTCTTGCAACCTCATGATTCTACGGGGGTAGATGTCGTAATCGCTCGTCGTTGCCCGGCTACTTCAACATAGGCAACGCTTGCGCTCAAGCGCGGTGGGCAACGACAATCCCGTGCGTTTGGTCAGGCCTTAGGAATCCCCATGTCCATTGCGAGCTTTTTTGGCAGGTTGTACTCGTGGGTGTCCCGTGCCTTCGCCTTTGCGCGGGTGACCCTCGCGAATCTCCTGGTGATTCTAGTCGTCGTGCTGTTGGTCATGATCTTCGCGTCGGGCACGGGCCGGGTCGAGGTGGCCGACGCGTCGGCGCTGCTCCTCGACCCCGGCGGGGCAATCGTCGAACAGGCCGGTGGGCAGGATCCCCTGGCCTTGCTCAGCGGGGGGGCGTTGCGCGAAACCCCCTTGAAGGACGTTCTCTCGGCCATCGACAAGGCGCGGACGGATGATCGCATCGACTCCCTCGTCCTCGACGTGTCCTCGCTTGGATCCGTGGCACCCGCCCAGCTTGAGGTGATCGGGGACGCCCTCGAGGCGTTCCGCGTCGACGGCAAGACCATCGTGGCCAAAAGCGACTTCTACGATCGCGACCAATACTATCTTGCAAGCTTCGCCGACGAGGTCATCATGCACCCCTTGGGCGAGGTCATGATCACCGGCTACGGCACGTTTCGCAGCTACTACGCCGGCTTGCTCGACAAACTCAAGGTCAACATCCACGTCTTCCGCGTGGGCACCTACAAGGCGTTCGTCGAACCGTATACGCGCGGTGGCATGTCCGACGAAGCCAAGCAGGCGAACCGCACGATTGTCGACGGCCTTTGGAACACCTTCGTCGAACGCGTCGCGGGAAACCGGGGGCTCGAACCGGCCGACGTGATCGCCTATGCCAACCGATACGACGAGCTGCTCCGCGACGCCGGTGGCGACAGCGCGCGTCTGGCCCTGGACTACGGACTCATCGACAAGCTGCTTGACCCCGAAGCGCTTGCCGATCACCTGAAAGGAATGACGGGTGGTGCCGACGCGTTTACCCACGTCGCCTTGGGCGACTACGTGGATCCCGACCTGCCACCGTTGTTCGGCAAGTCGGTGGCCGTCATCCCGCTGACGGGAACGATACTCACGGGCGATATGCCCCGTGGCTACATCGGCGCCGATACGGTGGCCAGCCTACTCGCCGATATACGAGACGACCCCCGGGTGGGTGCCGTGGTGCTGCGGATCGACTCGGGGGGCGGTAGTGCCTTCGCGTCCGAGCTGATCCGCGCGGAAGTCGCCCGCGTGCAGGCAGGGGGTATTCCGGTCGTGGTGTCCATGGCCGGAACCGCCGCCTCGGGGGGGTACTGGATCGCCGCGACCGCCGACGAAATCTGGGCCGCGCCGACAACCGTTACCGGTTCGATCGGCATATTCGCCATCGTGCCCACGTTCGAGGACGCCTTGGACGAAGTCGGGGTCAGACGGGACGGGGTCGCCACGGGGCCCTTCGTCGGCGCGCTCGATCCAATGGCGGGCGTCGGCGAGGCGATGGCTCGCGCACTGCAGTCGAATGTGGAATACGGCTATCGGCGCTTTATCGATCTCGTCGCCCGAGGTCGCGGCCTGGCGCACGAGGACGTCGAGTCAATCGCGCAAGGCCGGGTATGGCTCGGTGCCTCTGCCAAGGAGCATGGTCTCGTCGACAAACTTGGCCACTTGGATGACGCCATCGCGAGTGCCGCGTCGCTCGCGGGCCTCGACGACTACCAGGTTCGCTACATGGAGGAGCCGCTGTCGCCCCAGGAGATCCTGATGCGGCAGTTCCTCGACGGCGTCGGCTTCGGTGAGTCCTCGCGGCCGCTGCACGGTGCCTTGGGGGGTGCATTGTTCGGGGAGCTTAAGGACCTCGGGGCCCTCAATGACCCCCAGCACATCTATGCCCTGTGCGAGGCATGCCCCGGCTACTACTGACTCGCCCAATATTCGCGTACGGTGGACTTCATCTCCCGGGCGAGCAGGACGATTCCCAACAGGTTCGGTAGCGCCATCAACGCCAGGGTCACGGCGGATACGAGCCAGACGAGCGAGGTGTCGAGGACCGTCGCGAGGAAGAATGCGATCACGTACAGGGCTCGGTACGGCGTGATCCACCGGGTTCCGAAAAGATACGTGATGGCGCGGTCCCCGTAGTACGACCAGGCGACCGCGGTGCTGAACGCGAACAACACCAGGCCGAGAGTCACGGCGTATTGCCCGTAGTCGCCGAAGAAGCTTCGCTTGAAGGCTTCCGAAGTCAGGCGGACGGAATGCACCAGGGACTTGCCACGAAGCGTAACGCCTTGCGTGGCCAAGACACCCTCTTCGACCTCGACGGTCCCGCTGAAAGGCTCGCCGTTGGCCGCGAACAAACGAACCTCCTCGGCCACCGACCGTTTGTGCAACACGGTCACGACGCCGTCCAGCAGACGGCCGTCGGCGACCTCGAGAGTGCCCGTCGCTCGTTCAACCGCGCTGACGTTGTAGGCAATGCCGTCAAGCGTCACGGTGTCCGCATCGACGCCGTTCAGGTAGGCATGCAGGTTCGCGACATCGCCCGTGTCGGTGTCGGTGTAGACACCCATCAGGAACTGGGTGTCGAAGGTGTCGAACTCGTTGTCGAACTTGTCCTTCCATGCGCCGGACGCAAGGATGACGATCCCCGTCAACGTGCAGATCACCAGGGTGTCGAGGAACGGTTCGAGGATCGAGACGAGCCCCTCGGACACGGGTTCGTCCGCTCGCGCCGACGCGTGGGCGATGGGGGCGGATCCCTGGCCCGCCTCGTTGGAGAAAAGACCCCGGTTCACCCCCCGGTTGAACGCGTACGCAAAGGTCGCGCCGAGAAATCCGCCTGCTGCCGCGGAACCGGTAAACGCGTCCTGGATCACTGCCAGGAAAGCCGGACCGACCTCGTGGTAGTTCGTCGCGAGTACCGCGAAAGCACCGATGGCGTAGAGGATGCCCATGACCGGGACGATCGCCGTTGCCACCCGCGCGATGCGCTTGATGCCGCCGATGATCACCAGCCCCAGCAAGGTGGCGAGGACCAGGCCGCTTGCCCAGGTCGGAATGTCGAACGAGGCGTTTAGACCCTCGGCCATGTTGTTGCTCTGGGGCATGTTCCCCGACCCCAGCGTGCTCAAGACCGTGGCCGCCGCGAAGAACACGGCGAGCCACTTCATGTTCAATCCACGCTCCATGAAGTACATGGGACCGCCCGCGATCTCGCCGTTGTCGTCCTTGACGCGGTACTTGTGGGAAATGGTCACTTCCACGAATTTCGTGGTCATGCCCACGAACGCCGTGGCCCACATCCAGAACAGCGCAGCCGGGCCGCCCAGGAAGATCGCGAACGCGACGCCACCGATGTTCCCGGTGCCGACCGTGCCGGACAGCGCCGTGGACAGAGCCTGCAGATGCGTGGTGTCGCCCTCGGCATCCGGTCGCGTGTGGCGTCCCAGCAGAACGCCCCAGGCCCGTTTGAAATAGCGAACCTGGGGGAAACCCAGATAGATCGTGAAAAAGCAGCCGACGCCGAGGAGAACCCAGGGGAAGTAGACGGCACGGCCGAGCATGCCGTCCAGGAAGACGAGACCCTCCTCGATTGCCCATGTGACCGAGTCCATGCCGCTACCGGGGTTCCGGGAACAGGGCGGCACGCATCACGGCGTGCAGTTCATGCTGGTCCATGACACCGCCTACCTCCGCGGATCCGGGCCCCGTTGCGTAGGCCGGGACATCTTCCCCGGCATGGGTTTCTGCGATCATCGGATGGGTCGCACGCTGCCGGTAGTCCGGATCGGTCGGATCGAGTTCGGTTTCCGGACGGCGGGCATGCTTGAACGCAAGCAGGTTCTCCTCCCCCGCAAGCCCCTTGTTCTGACCATCGAGAATGCGCGCCGCAGTGACCGTCGAGAGCCCCATCCCATCGCCCACGAAGAGGATGACGCCCGGATTCGACGCCGCCTCCGCCGCCCACGCTACCGCAGGGACGCAAATGAGTAGAAGTGGATTCAATAGGCGTTGCAAGACGTTGATTCTAAGTCCTCCTCATCGACGGGGCTCGCGCATCGCGACGAACTCCTCGGCCGCCGTCGGATGGATGCCGATGGTGGCATCGAAATCAGCCTTCGTCGCTCCCGCCTTGATGGCGACACCAAGGCCCTGGATGATCTCCCCCGCCTCGGGCCCGCACATGTGTGCAGCGATGACCCGATCATCGTCGCCGTTGACGAGCAGCTTCATCATCGTTCGCTCCGCACGTCCCGTGATCGTGTGCTTCATCGGCTTGAATGTCGACTCGTAGACAGCAAGGGTCGGGTGTTGCGCCCGCGCCGCCTCCTCCGTGGGTCCCACGGTGCCGATGTTGGGTTGACAGAAGATCGCGGTGGGCACGTTCGCGTAGTCGACGCTCCGGCATTCGCCGTTGAACAGGTTGTGCGCAACACACATGCCTTCGGCAATGGCTACGGGCGTCAGCTGCAGGCGATCGATCACATCGCCGATCGCAAAGATGTGGGCAACATTGGTCCGGTAGTAGCGGTCGACCGGGATCGCGCCGTCGGTTCCAACCAACACGCCCGCCGAGGCGAGGCCCAAGTCCGCACTCGCCGGCGCCCGGCCGGTAGCCACCATGACGAGATCGACGTCAAGCTGCGATCCGTCCTGGAACCGGCATTGCAGGTTGCGGCCCCGGCGAGACACCGACTCGATGTGCGTCTCGAACTTCAGTCCCACACCCTTGGCACCAATCTCCTCGGCGACGAAGCGCCGTATTCCCGCGTCGAACCCGCGTAGGAACAGTTCCCCCCGATAGGCCAGGGTCGCCTCGGCGCCGAGGCCCGCGAAGATGCCCGCGAACTCGACGGCGATGTAGCCGCCGCCGATTATCAGCACGCGGTCTGGAAACTCATCGAGATAGAAGGCTTCGTTGGAAGTGATGGCGAGTTCGTTTCCGGGAAACGGGGGCACGATCGGCCAGCTACCGGTGGCAATCAGGATGTTTCTGGCGGTCACCGTGCGCCCGCCCACGCTCACCTCCCGCGGCCCTGTGAGTAGCGCCCGGTGGGCGACGATCTCGACGCCGGCGTCATCGAGCAAAGCGTGGTAGACCCCGTTCAAGCGCTCGATCTCGCGGGTCTTGTTGTCACGCAAGGTCGGCCAATCGAAACCGGCATCGCCCGCGTGCCATCCATAGGACCGGGCGTCGTCGAAGTCTTCGGCGAAATGCGATCCGTAGACGAACAGCTTCTTGGGCACACAGCCCACGTTCACACAAGTGCCCCCGAGGTATCGCTCCTCGGCGATGGCGACCCGCGCACCGAAACCCGCGGCCATTCGAGCCGCTCTTACGCCCCCGGATCCCGCGCCGATGACGAAGAGGTCGTAGTCGAAATCCCGCACGCCAGACCGTCCTCCCTTGGGACACACGCCAACGGGAGCGTAAGCGACCGGGCGCGAATGGTCCATGGAGGCGGCACGGACCGCTAGGCAACTGGCGGTGCATTCGTTCCATGGAAACGCGCATCGTCTGCCGAGCCGCGTCCTAGGGACGCGCCCTCCGTAGTGCGGTGCTGGCTCGCTCGCGCGATAGTCGGGCATCGCGGATTCCGTTAGCATCGCGACGGTCGCGTTGCCGCCACGGATTTCGTTTCATGGGAGATTCATGAACATCACGATCTTCGGTACCGGCTATGTGGGCCTAGTGACCGGTGCCTGCTTTGCGGAGGTGGGAAACCACGTTGTCTGCGTGGACGTGGACCCGGAGAAGATCGCTTCCCTCAACGCGGGTCGCGTGCCCATCCACGAGCCGGGCCTGACACCCCTGGTGGCCAGCAACCAGGCGGCGGGGCGGCTGGCCTTCACAACCGATTCCAAGCGCGGTGTGGCGCACGCGGAAGTGGTGTTCCTAGCTGTGGGAACCCCGTCCCGCGCCGACGGTTCCATCGAGATGCAGCACGTGCGTTCGGCCGCTATATCCATCGGCGAGCATATGCGCCGCCCCACCGTCGTAGCCAGCAAGTCCACCGTACCGGTGGGAACGGCCGCCGAGATACGACGAATCATCCAAGGCGAACTCACCCGGCGCGGCGTCGACGTTCGATTCTCCGTGGTGGCAAACCCGGAGTTTCTGAAGGAAGGCGCGGCCGTCGCGGACTTCATGAAGCCCGACCGCATTGTCCTCGGCTGCGACGACGATGGCGCGCCTGCGGCACTGGAACGCCTCTATGCACCCTTTAACCGGAATCACGACAAGATCCTGCGGATGGATGTTCGGTCCGCGGAACTGACCAAGTACGCTGCCAACGTGATGCTCGCGACGCGGATCAGCCTGATGAACGAACTCGCGAACTTCGCCGATGCGGTTGGCGCCGACATCGAGGCCGTACGCCACGGCATAGGATCGGATCCGCGGATCGGGTATCAGTTCATCTACGCGGGTTGCGGCTATGGCGGCTCGTGCTTTCCCAAGGACGTTCGCGCAATGGCGCACATGGCCGCCGAAATCGGGCACGATGCCGCCATCGCCCGCAGCGTCGAGGCGGTGAACGAACGGCAGAAACGTGTGATCGTCGATAGGGTCATGGACTATTTCGACGGTAAGCTCGCGGGCCATACCTTGGCGCTGTGGGGGCTCGCGTTCAAGCCGAACACCGACGACATGCGCGAGGCACCCAGCCGGGTGCTCATGGAAGCAGCGTGGGCAGCGGGTGCGACGATTCGAGCCTACGATCCGGGAGCGGTTGACGAAGCAGCGAGGCTGTACGGCCCACGCGCAGATCTGGTCCTCTGCCGACACCGGGACGAGGTCCTTGCGGACGCGGATGCGCTGGTCGTCGTCACGGAATGGAACGAATTCAGGAGCCCGGATTTCAGTGCCGTCAAAGCAGCGCTCAAACATCCCGTCATATTCGACGGTCGCAATCTCTACGACCCGCAAGTGCTGGCATCGCTGGGGTTCACGCACATCGGGATCGGTCGCGGTCGCCATGCAGCCGCTGCTCCGAGCGCTTGAATGACGCTCGTGCGGCACATGCGTGTCGTTGCGGCGATCGCCGGTCTCGCAACAGCCACGTGCGTGGGTGCGGCGATCGAGGACCGGGATTGGTGCATCACCTACACCGACCATTTCGAGGTCGTCTCGGATCTCCCGCGCGAAGAAGCCCTGGACCTGGTCGCCCATCTCGACCGCTTCCGATCCGCGGCAGGTGCGCTCTTGCCCGGCGAACCCCGTGCGGCGGGACCACCGCTCAAGCTGGTGGCATTCGAACGCCCTCGGGACTTCGCAACGGTTTTCAACAGCAGGCATGTCGCGGGGTTCACGCGTCCCTCCCTGGACCAGAGCTTGTTGGCTTCCGCGCCCGACCCGGGTGGCGGGCATCTCAACCGCAACGTCTTCCACGAATACATCCACTATCTTCTGCGCAGTCGCGCGGCACTCAACCTGCCCATCTGGTACGAAGAGGGATTCGCCTCGTACCTGGCGACGCTGAGCGTGGATCCGAGGGGCGTCGTAACCGTTGGGCGGGTCCCCTACGCCTACCTGAGAAGCGTCCTCGTTCCCCCGGGACTAAGCATCGAGGACGTCATACGCGAACGGTTCCAACTCGATCCGCGCCGTCACGACCTGTCCGACGTCTATGGCATTGCCTGGGCAATCGTCCGGTTTCTCCACCACGCCGAGGACGACCATGGCGAGCGTTATGCAAGCAGGTTGGGGGAGATGCTTGCGGCCATCGACGACGGTGCGACTAGTCAGCAAGCCCTTGAGTTGTCGCTGGGGCTGGACCTCGAGGGCCTCAAGAGCCGGTTGCGGACCTACTACGCCGACGATGAACTGCCGGTCTTCCGATTCAGGACGGAGTTGCGCGACAAGCTCTCGTTCCGCCGCGATTGCCTCAATGCCGTGGAAACCCAATACCACCTCGCCGACGTGGCCGCGTTCCACCATCCCGCATTCGCCATCGACCGCTACAACCGGATCCTCGCGAAAGACCCGGACCATATCGAAGCCCTGGTCGGGCTGTCGCGGCTGGAATCGAACGACCGAGCCGTGCGGTTCGCACGCAGGGCCTACGAACTCGATCCGACCCACCCTGCCGCCGCCGTCCGCATGGCCGAGATGAAGGTCTTCGGTTGCCAAGCGGGCCGCATCGCCTGCGGCGACGCGCTCCCTGAGGCGATATCCCTCTATACCCGCGCATTGGATTCCGAAAGCCACGCCGTGGTCGCCACCTACGGCCTCGGCATCATCAGCCTCTACGTCCAGCGCCCGGACGACGCACTCGAATACCTCCGCACGGCCCACGCCCGGGCACCTTGGTCGCCGCAGATCAACTTCTACCTCGGTGAAGCCTATGGACAAACCGGCGCGCGGGATCGGGCGCGGATGCACTTGAAGAAGACCGCCTACTGGCATCCCGACGAGTCCTGGCGCAGCAAGGCGAGCGAAGCGCTCGATCGCCTGGACGCGGCAAGGAAAGTTCCGTAGGAGCGACCACCCCAACGCGTCCGGAGGGTAGGCGGTCGCCCGTGTTGAACTGACGCGTCGTCAGCCCCCTTCGATCCGCTCCATGAAGAACACCTCGCTGCCGGGCGCGATCGGCTCCAGCCACGCATCCTGGTAGATCTGCCCGTTTATCGCGACGGCGGTCTTGCTCAGGACCTCCTCGATGCCAGGCCACTTCTCCTCGAGTGCGCGCACGAGTCCACGGTAGTTTCGGCATTCCACATCTACCTCCCGAACGCCCCCGGTGTTCGACGTCAGGTGATCCGGGAAAACGACCTTTACCGCTTGCATGGCTTCTCCAGCTAGAGCGCAAGTTAGCTCATCGAATTGTATCGGGGCACCGGGGGCATATGACAACCGGGTGGGTGGATACTGTAACGTTCGAATCACAAGACCATCCGACCGTCCAAGACAAGCAGTGAAAAGCACGAATTTCGAAGCCGAGCTCAAGTCGCGGATCCGAGAGATCGCGAATCTCGGCGTCTACGCCACGATCGCTCTCGCTGTCGGCGACACCCGTCTCACGGCGTTCGCCCTGGCCGACGGGAGGGTGCGCTTCGACGCCGACCTCAAGGCCGACGTGACGTTTGTCTTCGACAGCGCGGCCACTGCGCTTGGTATCGTCACGGGATCGGAAGAGCCGATTGACGCCTTCATGGACGGCAGGTTCAGGGCCGATGGGCACCTGCCCCTCGCCTTCGTTCTGTTGGGTTTGTTCAGACCGGGCGTCGACGCCGCACCGCCGCCATGATCAGCCCGCTACCCGCGACGAGCCGCGGCGGCCATCTCCTTGACGAACGCATCGATCAGCCAGCGCGAGATGGCGGTGCCGCCGGGTACATTGGGCAGTTGCCCATAGTGGAACCAGCGGGCGTCCGCGATTTCGCCGTCGTGGCAGACGATCTCGCCATCCGCGTAGTCGGCATGGAAGCCGAGCATCAGCGAATTGGGAAACGGCCACGATTGACTACCCATGTAGCGAAGGTTCTCCACCGCGACGCCTACCTCTTCCGCGACTTCCCGGTGTACGGTCTGTTCGATGGATTCGCCGGGCTCGACGAACCCCGCAAGGGTCGAATACATGCTCGTGGGCCAAGCGGCATTGCGCGCGAGGAGCATTTCCTCGCCGCGGCGGACCAAGACGATAATGCTGGGTGACAGGCGCGGATAGGTGGTCAATCCGCACGCCGGGCATTGCTTCGCCCGGTCGGCGGGATGGTCCACGTTGGTCGCGCCGCAACGTCCGCAATGGCGATGGTCGCGATCCCACTCGACGATCTGCTTCGCACGCCCGGCCAACGAGAAGAAATCGGGTTCGACCCGACCCAGCCACGCCCGCAAGCCCGATACCGCGAAGCCGTCCGGGACGGCGCCGTTCGCAGCCAGCGCATAACAGGCGCGCCCTTCCCAACGGCCCAGGTAGTGCTTGTAATGCACCTCCAGGTCGACCCAGCGGAACTCGTCGGCCGTCACCGGCCGGGGTACGCCCTGCTCGCTGATCGACAGCACATCGTCACCGAGACATACGAAGTAGAGGGCGTCCGCGACGTCCAGGTTGGCGGGGGGAGTCACCTCGGAGATGAACTTGGAGGGGCCGTCGTGGAACAAGGTGTCACCTGCGTGTGTTGATATACTCGCGCCGATTAAGGCTCTCGCTTACGAGTTTGTCGGATTGGCTGCTGGCGCGGCAAGTCCAAGGCTGCCGTTTGCCGTACAAGCGAGACCCCGGCTTCGGCGGTGGTGCGCCAAGCCCGGTTGACGATAAGGGAGTGGACATGGTGCAGTCGACAGGAGCGCGCGACTCGGCCTGGTGGGCCGCCTATTGGACGAACTTCCTCGGTGAGGCACCGCCCTGGTACAAGTTGACGATAGTCGGCTTCCTATTGGTCAATCCGTTCTTGTACCTGTTCTTCGGCGGCTATGTCGCCGGCTGGGCCCTGGTGCTTGAGTTCATCTTCACGCTGGCCATGGCGCTCAAGTGCTACCCGCTGCAACCGGGGGGCCTATTGGCCCTGGAGGCCCTGTTCATGGGCCTGACCACCACCGGCATAAAGGACGATGGCGGGCATTTGGTCGGCGGCGTCGCGTACGAGGTCCTGCACAACTGGCAGGTGATCCTGTTGCTCGTGTTCATGGTGGCCGGAATCTACTTCATGAAGGAGCTTCTGCTGTTCACCTTCACGAAACTGTTGGTGAAGCTGCGCAACAAGGCCTTGCTTTCGGTGATGTTCTGCTTCGTGGCCGCAATCCTGTCCGCCTTCCTCGACGCACTGACGGTAACCGCTGTGGTCATCAGCGTGGCGGTGGGCTTCTACGGTGTCTACCACCGTATCGCCTCGGGGGGGGTCCACCTCGACGCGGAAGTTCCGGAACTGCACCGCGAAGATCTCGAGGCGTTCCGCGCGTTCTTGCGCAACCTCGTGATGCACGCCGCCGTGGGCACCGCATTGGGGGGCGTAACGACCATCGTCGGCGAACCGCAGAACATCCTGATCGCGGAGCGCATGGGATGGGTTTTCGTGGAGTTCTTCCTACGAATGGCGCCCGTCACAATGCCCGTACTCGCGGTCGGACTGGTCACCTGCCTCCTGTTGGAACGGGTCAAGTGGTTCGGATACGGGGCCGAGATTCCGCCGGCGGTGCTGGCAGTGCTCCAGGAATACGACCTGGCGGAGTCCGCGAAACGCACGCGTCAAGAGAACGCCCGCCTCGTCGTACAAGGCATCGCGGCGGTATTCCTCGTATTCGCGCTGGGTTTCCATGTCGCCGAGGTTGGCTTGATCGGCCTGTCGATCATCGTGTTGCAGACCGCCTTCAACGGCATCGTCGAGGAACATCGCATCGGGCACGCCTTCGAGGAAGCGCTTCCCTTTACCGCGCTCTTGTGCGTGTTCTTCGCCATCGTGGCGGTGATATCGGACCAGGGACTGTTCCAGCCGGTGATCGACTACGTCCTGACCCTGCCCGCCAGCCAGCAGCCGGGGGTGTTCTACATCGCCAACGGCGTGCTGTCGATGATCAGCGACAATGTCTTTGTGGCGACGGTCTACATCGGCGAGGTCGAACGGGCGTTCAACGCCGGCATCATCAACCGTGACCAATTCGATCTTCTGGCCGTGGCCATCAACACCGGCACCAACATACCCAGCGTAGCCACCCCCAACGGCCAGGCCGCGTTCCTGTTCCTGCTCACGTCGTCGCTGGCACCCCTGATCCGGCTGTCCTATGGACGCATGGTCATCATGGCCCTGCCCTACACGTTCACCATGGGGATCACCGGCTGGATCTTCGTGACCTGGGGCCTTTAGTCAATGCGGGCGTCCGCAAGGGTCGCCCGTCCATGGAACATCCGACGAAGCGCGCCATCGCGCGCTTCGGAGGCGGTTCCGTGTTCGAACGCGGCGCTGGGCCCGAGGCGAGGCGAGCCGCCGCGGAGGCGAAGGCTCGTCCTTCGGACGCGTCGGGGGCGGCATTGGGGCGCTACGGCACCGGTGCTCCGGGCCTGTCGCGTGACCTGGCTCGCCACACGGCCCCGTTCTCTGCACTCGCGTCGAGCCCATCGAGATACGCCTCGTGGACGACAAGTTCCTCGGTCGATGCCCGCACCACGATGGTTGCCGGCCGGTCATCGGGCAACCGGACGATCTCGCGTTCGCCGAGGGTCTCCGCCAACCCATCGTCGTCGTCGCCAAACAGCGACATCTGGCCGCCCGTCATCCGCAGATAGACATCGGCGAGGATCTCGGCGTCTAAGAGCGCGCCATGCAGGTCCCGCGCGGAGTTGTCCACCTCGTAGCGTCGGCACAGTGCATCCAAACCGTTCTTCTGCCCGGGGTGCTTGCGGCGTGCCAAGGCCAGGGAATCCGTGACCGTGCACAGGTCTTCGAGCTTGGCGGTACCCGGTCTGTCCAGCAGGGAGAGCTCGTAGTTGAGAAAGGCGAGGTCGAACGGCGCATTGTGAATGATCACTTCGGCGTCGCCGACGAATGACAGGAACTGATCCGCGACCTCCGCGAACTTTGGCTTGTCGGCGAGGAAGCCAGCCTCGAGACCATGTACCTCGAAAGCCGCGTCATCGATCTCCCGTTCGGGGTCCATGTAGAGTTGGAGATGGCGCCCCGTGATCTTGCGGTCGACGATCTCGACGGCACCCAATTCGATGACGCGGTGACCGCCCTCCTCCGGTTCGAGGCCCGTGGTTTCCGTGTCGAGGACCACCTGTCTCATGGTTCGCTGCCCTCCGGTTCGCGCGCCCCATCCGTCCGTGGGTCGTCTTTCGCCAGCATCTCGTCGATGGCCTGGTTCGCGGCGCGGTCCACGGCCTCGTTTTCCGCATGTCCGCTGTGGCCCTTGACCCAACGCCAAGAGACCTCGTGGTTCTCGTTCAAGGAATCGAGACGCCGCCAGAGATCGACGTTCAGAACCGGTCGGTTGCCCGCGCGCATCCAACCGCGACGCTTCCAGCCCACAACCCAACGCGTAATGCCTTGCCGGACATATTCGGAATCCGTCGTCAACGTCACCCGGCTCGGGCGCTTGAGCGCGGCGAGTCCTTCGATCGCCGCCGTGAGTTCCATACGGTTGTTCGTTGTGTGCGCTTCGGCGCCGCGGATCGATTTCTCCGCCTCCCGATAACGCAACAATGCCGCCCAGCCGCCGGGTCCGGGATTCCCCCGGCAAGCACCGTCCGTGAAGATCTCAATGCCATCCGTCATTGCGCAGAGTCAGCCTGGCGAGTGGCGTTCGGCATAACCACGGGTGCGAGCTCGCGGCGCCCGTGCCGTTGATCGTGGCCTTGGTAGAGGAAGGCGCGTCCTTCCTTGGTGGCAACCAGGATATATGCCCCGCCAAATGGCGGCTGCACGCGATTCAACCAAGCGCTGGCGGATTGCCACCACCCGCCCTCGAGCGCCGTCGGCAATGCAGCGCGGTAGTTCAGGTATACCGGTCGTGTTTCCCGCGCGAGGCCGAGAACGGTCAACCATTCACTCAACCGGGGCACGCTGACCGGGCGCAGCTCGCGAAACGCGGGAAGCGGTTTGGTCAAAAACCACATGCTCAGCGGGTTGAACCCGACCACCGCCAGCCTGCCCCCGGACTTGAGAATGCGCGCCGCCTCACGCAGCGTCGCGCGCCGATCCGCCGCGACGTCCAGCGCGTGGCAGAGGACGACACCGTCGACGCTCGCACTGGCGAACGGCAATTCGGTTGGATCCGCGGCAACGATGTCGACACCCGGTGTCGGTTTCGCAACGAAGGCCCTCGGTGGCACGTGGCTCTGAGCCGTGCAAATCCGGGCCCGCACCATGCACTGGTCGGTTGTATCGACAAGATCCGCGGTTGCCCCTATCCAGAGCAGTGAATCGCCGTGGAACCTGCGAACCGTTTCGCGTACCAAGGGACGCTGTGCAGCGAGCAGCCGACAGCCAGCCGGCGTGGTGAGCCAAGCCGCCAGCCGGCTTTGCCTCGCGGCGGTGCCGGTGAGACGACCCGCGGCCCCAAGTTCGCGGCAGGGCTCCTTCCCGCCATGTTTTTTACCGGCGTTTGCCAAGTATTCCGCTTTCCCGCAAAGTACTTGTGCTAGGTCTTAGGGAATTCTGACTACCCGCACCGTGTTCTGCAACCTTCCAAGGAACAAACCCGTCCTTTGTTGCCTGGCGGTGAGCGCCGCCTCGCTGCCGGGAGAATTCGCGAAGCGGATTCTCGGGGCGACCGCGAAGCGGTCGCGTCTTCCATGGAACAAACACCAAAGGGAGCCTGCGACCGTGGCGTTTGTTCCGTGGGAGGTCGGTGTGGCTGGGCCGGAGGCGGCGCGCCGCAGGCGGCGCGACCCGGCACATAGCGAAGCGCAGTGCCGGGCCGGCTATGGGGCGCTCGCATTTCCATTTCAGCGCCCTCGGCAGGGGTCTGCGAAGGGTAAGCGCCTTGATTGGCCGGCGACGCGCCTGTCCGGCCTATACGGGTTGCTCCTCGTTGTCGGTTGCGCGACCACGCCCGTCACGCCCCCGGTCGAGAAGGCAACCGAAGTGGTGAACACCGGTGTCGAACCAAGCGAACCTGCCGCACCGATCATCGAGAGCACCCCGCCCCCTGCCGTCGAAACGGCCCCGCCTGCGACCGTCGAGGCCCCCCTGCCGCCTTCAATCGAGACGGCAGCCCCGCCGACCGACGAGCCCGACGTGGTCCAGGTGGAACCCACGGAACTCGGGTTCCTCGACCGCCTTGGCAGCAGCTTCCGCCTCGATCATTCGTTGGACCGCAAGAACGTTCGAAGGGAAATCGAGTGGCTTGCGCGCCACCCGGAACGCCTCGCACGACGCGACCGGTTGCTCGAATACCTACCCTATGTCTGCGACAAGGTCTGGGATCGTGGCATCCCGGGTGAGATCTGCCTGTTGCCGATCGTCGAGAGTCGACTCGATCCCTTCGCGTTCTCGCCGGGAGGCGCGGTCGGCCTTTGGCAGTTCATTCCCGCCACCGCCAAGCGCTTCGGGCTCAAGATCGACTGGTGGGTGGACGAACGGCGGGATGTCGTCCTGGCGACCGATGCCGCGCTCGACTACCTCGAAGAGCTCCACGACCGCTTCGGTGACTGGCTCCTGGCCCTTGCCGCGTACAATTGGGGAGAGGGACGGGTAAGCCGGGAGTTGCGCCGCACCGGATCGAACGCGAGCTTCTTCGATCTCAAGGTGCCGCGCGAAACATCACGGTATGTAGACCGCCTGCTGGCATACTCCGCCGTGTTCGCCGATCCGGCCCGGTTTGGCATCCAGCTCCCGTTGTCCGACTCGTCGGTGTCTTTCGCAGTGGTTGAAACCGGCGGCCAAGTCGATCTTGCCCGAGCGGCCGAGGCCATCGGCTGCGATCTAGACGAAATCTATCGGCGCAACCCAGCGCTCAATCGATGGGCTACCCACCCGGAGGGCCCGCACCAGCTCGTGGTCAGCGCTGCGGTCGAAGCGAGGGCGGCGCAGGCGCTGGCGGAGATTCCGGACAGCGAGCGGTTGGCCTGGGTTCGCCACGCGGTTTCCCAAGGCGATACCCTGAGCGAGATTGCGCGAACCTATCGCACCACGGTGGAGACCCTCCAGCAGGCCAACCGACTGTCGGGTACGCTGATCCGAATAGGCGATCACCTGCTGGTTCCCAACGCGCATAGTCCTCCGCAGTACTACGAAGCCTATTCGGGCCGCTCGACAGGTTTCGCCGGCGTGTACGTGGTCAAGCGCGGCGATTCGATTTGGCGTATCGCGCGACGGCTGGGTCTACGTCGCCAAGCGCTAATGCAAGCCAACCAGATCGGTCCGAACGACATCCTTCGGATAGGCCAGCAATTGTCCATCCCGAATTAGGGCCCTGCTTTCATCGAACCGACCGTGCCCGTTGGCTCGCATACCGAGCAAATTCGGGCGGCCGCAAACGGCGCGATCCGGCGCAACAGGGAATGGCTGAAGGCGCGTCCTTCGAACCCGGCCAGGACGGCTTTGGGGCGCTACGGGGCGAAGTCGATTGAACTGATGGACGCGTCGGCCCGCAGGGTGCGGACCACCGCGGCGATGTCCTGGCTGGTCGTAAGTTGCGCCAGCGAGCGAGCGAGGGCGGTCCGGTCGGTGTCGGTCATGGCACCGTAGTCACCCAACGAGACGTTTGACAGCAGCACCAGGGCTCGCGAGCCGTTGGCCAAGGATGCGATATCGGATGCCCGTTCCCCATCGGGCGGTGCCGCCATCTCGAAAGACACCGTCAGAATCTCCGTGGGAACCGTCTGATCGGTGCGCTCCACGCCGTCCGCCCGCTGCCAGTCGAGCCCGGTGGCTTCGGCGATCTCCGTCGGTGTGGCCCCGTCGGCGAACCGCGTCAACGCATCGAACGCGGCGTCCTCGGTGAGTTGGCGGGCCCGTTCGGTTGCGAGCCTGCTGCGGATCTGCTCGCGGACCTCGTCGAGCGGTCGCTCCGTCGGCGGATGACGTGCGCGCAACCGCACGACGACCGCAGCGTCCGCCGTTTCCACGGCAGAACTGTTGTAGCCCTCGACGATCACCTCGTCCCCGAATGCCGCCTGGCGTAGGGCACCATCCGCGAATATCCCGTCCGTCGAAAATCGCGTCACGCCTTCCGCCGATTCGATCGCCACGCCGAAGCGTTCGTGCAGACCCTCGAGTGTGTCGCCATCCTCGAATGCCAATTCATCGACCTCGCGCACCAACTCGCCGAAGCGCTCAGCGCCTTGCTCCCGGCGCAATCCGGCAACGATATCGTCGCGGCGTTCGTCCAACGAGGGTACCTCCACCTCTTCCACTGCGATCAGCTTGGCGAGATGAACTCCGTACTCGGTCACGACCGGGGCCGACAGCTCACCTGGGGAAAGCTCCCATAGCGTGTCCTCCAGCGCCGTCGGGAGGACATCCCGACCCAGAAAACCCAGGTCGCCACCGTCTTCGGCGGACGGATCCTCCGAGAGCTCACGGGCGCGTTCCTCGAAACCGGCACCGCGTTCGATGTCACTGCGAACCTTCAACAGGGCCGCCGTTGCGTCGGCAACGCTGCGCTCGTCGTTCACCGCAAGGAGGATATGGGCGACATGTCTGCGGGGTTCGGGCATCGCGGCGATCTCGTCCTGGTAGGCGACCTCGATCGCCTGCTCCTCGATGACGACCTCCGCCTCGACCGGCGCCCGAAGCAACCGGACGTAGTCGAAGTCGAACTTCTCCTGGGTCATGTAGTCGTCGAGGAAGTTGCCGTAGTGCGCCTCGATCTCCTCCTCGGCGACGTCGACCTCCGAAGCGAACGCCGCGATATCGAACAACAGGTATGCGACGTCTCGGCGCTGGCTGAGAATCCGAGCGCTGCGACTCAACTCGCGCTTGGTGACGAAACCCGTCTCCCCCAAGCTCGCGCTCACTTGGGCCTGAAGCAGGCGGTCTGCTTGTTCGGCCTGATATGAACTCGGGGTATGGCCAAGGCCGGCAAGCCAGTTGCGGTACATCGCCTCGTCGAAACCCTCCACGCCGGCGAAGGACCCCCGTATCCGCTGAAGGACAGCTCGATCGCTCACTGACAGGTCAAGCTCGTCGGCAAACTGCTCGACGAGGGTGTTGACGATCAGGGATTCGAGCACGACACGGCGGTCGACCAAGCGATCCAGGAGTTCCTCGGAAACGTCGCCGCCTAGCTGGCTGCGCTGCAGGGCGCGATGCCGCGTCGTTTCCAGCTCGAGCGCGCGCTGGGTGATGTCGTCGCCGTTCACCGAAGCGGCTATGGGTTCGCCACCCGAGAAAAACTGGATGGCGCCGAACCCGGTCACGGCCAGAACGATGACAATCAGGCCGACAAGAACCTTGGCGAAGACTCCTTGCGCGCCAGCGCGCATCTTCTGCAGAACCATAGTGTGTTTCCCGCCGACTCTTCCCAACGCGCCCGTGGGGGCGCGACCTCTGCTAGGCGGGCCTCGTGGCGTTCACCGCCTGCGTTCGACTAGTGGTCGAACACCCCTAGTTGAGTGCGTCCTTCAGCGCCTTTCCAGGCTTGAAGGCAGGTAGCTTGGCCGCCGCTATCTCGATGTTCTCACCGGTACGGGGATTGCGACCAGTACGAGCCCCTCGTTCCCGCACCGAGAACGTGCCGAATCCCACCAGAACAACCGGTTCGCCATTCTGCAGCGATCCCTGGATTGTACTAAGGGCGGCGTCCAGCGCGCGGGCCGCCGAAGCCTTGGAGATGTCCGCCTCGTCGGCGATCGCGTCGGTGAGTTCTGCTTTATTCATTGGGATCTGTCCTCTGGTGGGTGGCTTGCAACCAGCGTGCGTTTCGAACAGCAGCCGCAGCCGGCATTCGTAGCCAAGGCATGAGCGTTTATATCAGCCGATCGAAAAAGCTGTCAATTGGATACCGTGCAACAACGTCATTTTACGGTAATAAATCCGCGAGCGGTCAGTGGGTGCTGATCGGCACCTCGTCCTCCCTCTCGGGCGATGCGACCGGGACCTGCGTCGGGTCCGGCTCGTCAGGACAAGGCGCGGGGCGTCGTTCGAGTGCTGCCTCGATGACCTCGTCCATCCACTCGACCGGAAGGATCTCGAGATCTTCCTTGACGTTGTCGGGGACCTCCTTGAGGTCGCGCACGTTCTCCGCCGGAATCACGACCCTCGACACGCCCCCACGACGGGCCGCCAAGAGCTTCTCCTTCAGTCCGCCGATCGGCAGGACCTGGCCGCGCAGGGTTATCTCTCCGGTCATGGCGAGATCCGCAGCGACGGGAATCCCCGTCAGGACGCTGACCACGGCCGTGCACATGCCGATACCCGCACTCGGGCCGTCCTTCGGTGTTGCACCCTCCGGCACATGGATGTGCAAGTCGTAGCGTTCGTGGAAGTCCTCGGGGATGCCCAACGCTGACGCACGGCTACGCACGAACGTCAAAGCCGCCTGAATCGACTCCTGCATGACGTCCCCCAACGACCCGGTCTTGATCTGCCGCCCCTTGCCAACCACCGCCAAGGCCTCGATGCTGAGCAATTCGCCGCCCGCCTGTGTCCATGCCAGCCCGGTCGCCACACCGACTTGGTTCTTCTTCTCCGCGCGGCCATAGGTGTACTTCCTAACTCCGTTGTACGTTTCGATGTCCCGGGCCCCGATCTGTTTCGTGCCAGCTTCCTCCGCTTCGTCCGCGAACGACTGCTCGGTTACCACCTTGCGGCACAGCTTCGCGATCTCGCGCTCGAGGCCCCGTACGCCCGCCTCCTTCGTGTAGTAGCGGATGATATGGGTGAGCGCGTCGTCGGTGACGGTGAAGTCGTCATCGCCGAGGCCGTTCTGCCGCTGCTGTTTTGGAATCAGGAATCGCGTGGCGATACTGCGCTTCTCGTCCTCCGTGTACCCGGCCAGTCGAATCACCTCCATCCGATCAAGCAGCGCCGGCGGGATGTTCATCGAGTTCGAGGTGCAGACGAAGAACACGTCTGATAGGTCGTAGTCGACTTCCAGGTAGTGATCGTTGAAAGCATGGTTCTGCTCGGGGTCGAGTACTTCGAGCAATGCCGAAGCAGGATCGCCCCGAACGTCCATGCCCATCTTGTCGATCTCGTCCAAAAGGAACAACGGGTTCCGAACGCCGGCTTTCGACATTCGCTGCAGGATCTTGCCGGGCATCGAACCGATGTAGGTGCGGCGGTGACCCCGGATCTCGGCTTCGTCGCGGACGCCACCCAATGCCATCCGCACGTACTTTCGGTTGGTGGCCCGGGCGATGGATTCGCCTAGCGACGTCTTCCCGACGCCAGGCGCACCCACGAGGCACAACACCGGGCCCTTTAGCTTTTTGACCCTGCCCTGTACGGCCAGGTATTCCAGCACCCGTTCCTTGACCTCCTCCAGACCGTAGTGGTCGTCGTCGAGGATCTTCTGCGCTGCCTTGAGGTCGCGCTGGACACGGCGTCGCTTCTTCCAGGGAATCGAGAGCATCCAGTCGAGATAGCTGCGCACGACCGTCGCTTCTGCCGACATGGGTGCCATCAGACGCAACTTCGCAAGCTCGTTCGATGCCTTGTTGCGAGCCTCCTTGGGCATGCCGGCAGAGTCGACGCGCTCTTTCAGACTGTCGAATTCGTTCGGTGCATCGGAAAGATCGCCGAGCTCCTTGTTGATGGCCTTGATCTGCTCGTTCAGGTAGTACTCGCGCTGGGTCTTCTCCATCTGCTTCTTGACCCGTCCACGAATCCGTTTGTCCATCTGCCGCGCCTCGGCCTCCGCATCCAGGTACGCCTCGATGCGTTGGATTCGCTTCTTGAGATCGAAAGTCGCCAGAATCGCCTGCTTGGCATCGAGCTTCAGCGGTGCCTGGGCCGCGATCGTATCGACCAGGCGCGCCGGATCGTCGATGCTCGAAAGCGACGCCACGACATCCTGGCGGATCTCCTTCGACGTCTTGGCGAGCGCTTCGAAACGGCCCATGAGTGACCGAAGAATGGTTTCGGCGGCACTCGCGGACAACCCGTCCTCCTCGAACGGATACACATCGGCCACGATCACCGGCCCGTCGGCCCGGAAGCGTTCGATTCGCGCGCGTTGTCCGCCTTCGACCAGCACCTTAACCTTGCCGTCTGGCAACGGCAGCAGTTGCAGGATCGTCGCGACGGTGCCCACGTCGTAGAGATCGTCCGGCCCCGGATCGTCCACCGCGGGGTCGCGCTTGGTGACCAGGAGGATTTGCTGATCGCCCGCCATACTGGTCTCCAACGCGCGGATGGAACGCTTGGTTCCCACGAACAGCGGGTGGATGCCGTGCGGGTAGATCACCATCTTGCGCAGCGGCAATACCGCGAGCCCCGTGAGCATGGCGGTCAACGGCATGGTTTTGTCCCCGCGGTCGTCAGCTCGCGGGCTTCGAGGCGGATTCGGCCTCCTCGTCGCCAGGCGGTACGCTCTGGTAGACGAGCATCGGTTCGTTCTCGCCCTCGATCACGCTCTCATCCACCACCACCTTGGCCACCGACTCGGAGGACGGCAGGTCGTACATCGTATCGAGCAGAACCGATTCCAAGATCGATCGCAGCCCGCGAGCCCCCGTCTTGCGCTCCATGGCCTTTTGGGCCACCGCCCGCAACGCATCTTCGCGGAAGTCGACCTCGACTTCCTCCATCTCGAAGAGCTTCGCATACTGCCGCGTCAGGGAGTTCTTGGGCTCGGTGAGAATCCGCATCAGGGCTTCGGTGTCGAGTTCCTCGAGGGTTGCCACCACCGGCAGCCGCCCGACGAACTCCGGAATGAGGCCGTACTTGATCAGGTCTTCCGGTTCGACGCGGCGCAGGGCTTCGCCGATGGTCTTGGGATCCTTCCGGGTCACACCCGGGTCGGCCATGAATCCAATTGCAACCTTGTCGGACCGGTCCATGATGACCTTGTCGAGCCCCGAGAACGCACCGCCGCAGATGAACAGGATGTTCGAGGTGTCCACCTGCAGGAATTCCTGTTGGGGGTGCTTGCGACCGCCCTGCGGCGGGACCGAAGCAACCGTTCCTTCGATCAACTTCAACAGCGCTTGCTGGACGCCCTCCCCGGACACGTCGCGGGTGATGGAGGGATTGTCCGACTTGCGCGAGATCTTGTCGATCTCGTCGATATAGACGATGCCCACCTGGGCACGTTCCACATCGTAGTCGCACTTCTGCAAGAGCTTCTGGATGATGTTCTCGACGTCCTCGCCCACGTAGCCGGCTTCGGTCAGCGTCGTCGCGTCGGCGATTGTGAACGGCACGTCGAGCAAACGCGCAAGGGTCTCGGCAAGGAGGGTCTTGCCGCAGCCAGTGGGACCAATAAGCAGGATATTCGACTTCGATAGTTCGACGTCGTCCTTCTTGCCTTTGTAGTTCAACCGCTTGTAGTGGTTGTAGACGGCGACGGAAAGCACCTTCTTGGCGTGTTCCTGGTGAATCACGTACTCATCGAGGGTGCTCTTGATCTCGGCGGGCACCGGCAGCTTGGGCTTGTCCGAACCGTTTGAGCCCGCAGGAACCCCTTCGCGAATAATCTCGTTGCAGAGTTCCACGCACTCGTCGCAGATGTATACGCCGGTGCCGGCGATGAACTTGCGCACCTCGTGCTGGCTCTTGCTGCAGAACGAACAGCGCCTGTCCGAATCGTCACTGCCCGAATTGTTCGCCATGGCAACCCTGCGTATCGGCTCCGCGAAGTCCAAACGATGAGGGCTCGAACCCCAATTTGCAACCCCGTCGCGCCCGTGGTTCGCCCATGGTTGTACGCTACTCGCGACGTCGGGGCACGCCCGCGCGTGCCCTTTAGCGTCGGGAGATCAATCAGTTAGGGCGTCTCCGGGTGCCTGATGGTGTCTACCAAGCCGTATTCCACCGCCTCTTCCGGACTCATCCAGAAGTCGCGGTCGGTGTCGGCCGCAATGCGCTCGACGCTCTGCCCCGTGTGCGAGGCCAGAATCTCGTTCAGGCGCTTGCGCATCGCCAAGATCTCGCGGGCCTGTATTTCGATGTCGGCGGCGACGCCCTGCGAACCTCCGGAGGGTTGGTGCAGCATCATGCGCGAATTCGGCAGCGACGACCGCTTTCCCTTGGCACCCGCAGCCAACAGGAACGCCCCCATGCTTGCCGCCTGTCCTATGCAGTACGTGGCGACGTCGCAAGGGACGTATTGCATGGTGTCGTAGATCGATAGTCCCGACGTCACGGCGCCACCCGGCGAGTTGATATACATGTGGATGTCCTTTTCGGCATTCGTGGACCAAAGGAACAGAAGCTGCGCGATAACCACGCTGGCCACCGTATCCTCCACCGGACCGACCAGGAAGATGATGCGATCCTTCAACAACCGGGAGTAGATGTCGTAGGCGCGTTCGCCCCGAGCCTCCGGCTCGACCACCATCGGCACGAGATTGAGATTGGTCGTGGGGGTGGGGGGGGAGGTGGGGGTAGGTGTGTTGCTGTACATGATTCCCTCGTTGAGTGACTAGCGTCCCGTAAGCCAACGGCGCAAGCGCCCCCTTGCGGTTCCCTTGGATTGGTCGCCTGCGCCCTCGCCGGTACCGATCTCGTCGCCCTCTTGCGTCTCGGACGTGGGCTTGCTGACGGCGGGGCCGGCCAATGGCGCCTGAACCGCGGGTTCGGGGATCGAATGGCCGGTGACGACATCCTTGTACGATGCGGGAACGGGCTCCACATCCGCGTGCGACAGGACGTGGTCGACGAGTTGATCCTCGAGTACGCCAAGTTCCACGCGCTGAAGCTGGTCTTCATCGCCGAAGATCCAGTTGCGTACATCGTCGGGCTGCTCGTAGGCCGCGGCGATTTCGTCGATTCTTGCGCGAATGCGCGCGTCCTCCGCCACCAGACCCTCGCGCTGGACGATTTCGCGGACCACCAGCCGCGTGCGTACCCGATCCTCTGCACGCTGCCTTATGGGTTCCCCGAGGTCGGCAAGCTGCACGGGCATCCCTATCAGCTGGGCCATTCGCTGGCGCTCCTGTTCGAGTTCCTGTTCCACGAGCACGCGCGGCAGTTCGAATCCATGGGCGCTCGCCAGCGAGACCATCACCTGGCGGCGCGTCTCGTTCCGCGTCGCCGCCTCGAGTTCTGCGTTCATGCGTTCGCGCACGTTGACGCGGAACCTCTGCATGGCCGCTGTCGGCCCCTCTTGGTCGCCCGCCGACGGTTCTCCGGTGTCGTCCCCTAGGTTGTCCGTTGGCGCCGAACCAATGGACGGCGCCGCGCTATCACCTGTCGCGCCATCGTCGGACGACGCCCGATCATCGGCGATAGCATCATCCGACGGTGGCGCTTCGTCGGTGACGCCAAAGGCCTCGAAGAAGGTTTCGTCCAGCGCCGGCAAGGAAGGTGCCTCAACCGATTTCAACGCCACTTCGCCAATTCCCTCGGCATTGTGTGAAGCCTCGGTGCTATCCCGTTGTATTGCGAAGGGGAAAGCTCGCGACTCGCCCGTGGACATGCCGACCACGGCAGCGTCTAGTTCGGCAGGCGCCTGCGAGCCGCCGACCACGAAAGTGAAGTCGGTGTTGGGCTCGCCCTGAATCTCGCCGTCGACCTTGATGGAGTAGTCGACGACAACCCGGTCCTCGACGGCAGCCGGCCGTTCGACCGCGTTCCACACCGTACGCTGCTTGCGCAGCGACTCCACCATGTCATCGATATCCGATTCGCCGATCTCGGCGACGGGCTTTCTGACCTTGAGCGTCGTCAGGTCGACGAGATCTATGTCGGGCAGCACCTCGAACGTCGCGGTGAACGTGAGATCGGCGCCGGCGTCAACGTTCACGACCTCCACCGACGGGGTACCGACCATGGGGATCTCTTCCTGTCGGACCGCGTCTTCGAGGCTCGACTGGACCACCTCCGAGGCGACCTCGTTGCGCACGGTCGCGCCAAAGCGCCGTTCAACTTCGCGAAGAGGTACCTTGCCACGCCGGAATCCCGGCAGGGAGACCTTCGCGGCGGTGCTCTTCAGGCGGTTGGCGATCTGGGCCTCGAACTCTGCCGAGGCCACGGCGATGGTCATCTTGCGGGTGAGTGAGCCCGTCGTTTCTACGGATACCTGCATGGTCGATGGTTAAGGAAAGTGGGCTCTTACGGTGCCGCTTGGGGTGGATGATGGGGCTTGAACCCACGACCACCGGATCCACAATCCGGGGCTCTACCAACTGAGCTACATCCACCATATGACGGCGTCAAGGGCGCGCATTCTACCGCTTACGACGCAACCAACGCGACCGCGCCGGCGCGTCTCACCAAGTGTCGTCGTACGCCCGCACTCGGTTGGCGCGCCCGGAAGGACTCGAACCTTCAACCGCCGGCTTAGAAGGCCGATGCTCTGTCCAGTTGAGCTACGGGCGCGTTGGCGGGCAAGCCCCTTGTGAACCTGGTCGGGGTAGAGAGATTCGAACTCCCGACATCCTGCTCCCAAAGCAGGTGCGCTACCAGACTGCGCCATACCCCGCTAACGGTGGCAACCAAGGCCGACGACAACCCAACGCGTCATCCCGGTTGCAACACAAACGACAGTCAAGAAATGTTGGCGATGGCGATCATACTCGCCGTCGCGGGGGTCATTCAACGGCGGTGAAGCGCATGGCATCTCCGTCGCGACTCACGCCAATGGTCTGGCCGGGCACAAACCGACCCTCCAGCAACGCCGCCGACAAGGGGTTCTGCAGTGCCCGCTGTATGGCGCGCTTCAACGGGCGCGCACCGAACACGGGATCGTAACCCTGCTCGACCAGCGCCGAGACGGCATCGGAACCGATGTCGAGACCGAGGTCCTGTTCGCCTAGGCGGGAACGGAGGTGTCCGAGCTGAATCTCGGCGATCGCCGCCATGTCTTCCTTCTTCAGCGGGGCAAAGACGACGACATCGTCGATGCGATTGATGAACTCGGGTCGAAACTCCCGTTCGACCTCCTCCATGACAGCCGCCCGAATGCTGTCCTCCCGACCCGCGTTGGTGAGGGACTGCACCCTTGACGACCCGAGGTTCGAGGTCATCACCAGCACCGCATTGCGGAAGTCCACCGTCCGACCGTGCCCATCCGTGAGGCGGCCGTCGTCAAGTACCTGGAGAAGGATGTTGAAGACATCTGGGTGAGCCTTTTCGATCTCGTCCAAGAGGATCAGGGAGTAGGGACGACGCCGGATCCTCTCGGTCAGCTGTCCCCCTTCCTCATATCCAACGTACCCCGGCGGCGCCCCGATCAGCCGCGCCACGGCGTGTTTTTCCATGTATTCCGACATGTCGATACGAACCATGGCGTCTTCGCGGTCGAATAGGATCTCGGCGAGCGCCCGACAGAGTTCCGTCTTGCCTACCCCGGTGGGCCCTAGGAACATGAAGCTGCCGTTCGGCCGATTGGGATCGGCAAGCCCGGCGCGTGCGCGACGAACCGCGTTCGCGACCGCGGTGACCGCTTCGTCCTGCCCTACCACGCGAGTGTGCAACGCGCCCTCGAGCTTGAGTAGCTTGTCGCGTTCGCCACCGAGCAACTTCGAAACCGGTACGCCCGTCCACTTGGAGACGACCTCAGCGACCTCCGAGTCGGTCACCCGGTTGCGCAGCAGCACATTGGTGCGAACGTCGCTCTCGGCGGCGTCAGCCAAACGTTTCTCGAGCGCGGGAATGCGCCCGTTCTGCAACTCCGCCATCTTGGCCAGATCACCCGCTCGTCGCGCTCCCTCGAACTCCAGGCGCGCCGCATCCAGGGACTCCTTCACCTGCTGCGCGTCGCTGACACTGGCCTTCTCGGCGGCCCAGACCTCCTCTAGGTCGGCATACTCGCGCTCGAGGTCCGCGATGGTTTCTCGAAGACCTTCCCGCCGTTGGTTGGACGCGTCGTCGGACTCGTCCTTGAGTGCCTCGAGCTCGATCTTGTGTTGGATCAACCGGCGTTCCAAGCGATCCATCGGTTCCGGCTTCGAATCCATCTCGACCCGGATTCGGCTTGCCGCCTCATCGACCAGGTCGATCGCCTTGTCTGGCAGTTGCCGGGCGCTGATGTACCGATGGGAAAGGCGGGCGGCGGCGACGATCGCGGGATCGGTGATGTCAACGCCGTGGTGCAGTTCGTAGCGCTCCTTCAATCCCCGGAGGATCGCCACCGTGTCCTCCACGCTGGGTTCGTCGACCTGAACCTGCTGGAAGCGTCGTTCCAGCGCGGCGTCCTTCTCGATGTGCAGGCGGTACTCGTCCAGCGTCGTGGCCCCCACGCAGTGCAATTCGCCACGCGCCAAGGCCGGCTTCAGCATGTTGCCGGCATCCATCGCCCCCTCGGCCTTGCCCGCACCGACAACGGTGTGCAGTTCGTCGATGAACAGGATGACATTGCCCTCCTGCTTGGCGAGTTCGTTCAGAACCGCCTTTAGACGTTCCTCGAATTCACCGCGGAATTTGGCGCCAGCGATCAAGGTGCCCATGTCGAGCGCGAGGATCCGCTTGTTCTTGAGCCCTTCCGGGACTTCGCCGTTGAGGATTCGCTGGGCGAGGCCCTCCACGATGGCAGTCTTCCCCACGCCGGGTTCACCGATGAGGACGGGATTGTTCTTGGTACGCCGCTGCAGCACCTGGATGGTCCGACGTATCTCCTCGTCACGACCGATGACCGGATCGAGCTTGCCCGACTCCGCTCGCGCCGTTAGATCCACAGCGTACTTGTCGAGTGCCTGGCGGTTCTCTTCGACGTTCGCATCGCGAACGGACTCCCCGCCCCGAGCCGCGTCGACGGCCGCTTCGAATCGCGCCGGGTCGAAGCCCGCATCACGCATGGCCGCCCCGGCATCACCGGATTCGGCGCCGAGGATCATCAAGATGATCTCCGAGGAGATGAAATCGTCCCCTCGTCTCTGGGCTTCGCGATCGGCCAGGTTCAGAGTTCGCGCGAGATCCGGCGAGGCGCTTACGTCTCCTGTCGGGCGACCGATCCGTGGCAGGTTGGCGATACGGTGACCGACATCGCCGGCGAGGGCTTTTGGGTCGACGCCGGCTGTACGCAGCAAACCATGTACGCCGCCATCCTCCAGCAGCGCCGCGAGCAGGTGCAGCGGTTCCACGGCCACGTGGTCGCGCCCGACGGCTAGGGATTGAGCCTCGGCTAGTGCGGATTGCACCCGTGTCGTTATTCGATCGTTTCGCATCCTTGGACGTCGCTCCAGGCCATGCCTACGTTCTTAAGGCCATGCCTGCAAAGTGCGTCCTTCCGGCCAAAGTTCAATGCCTCTCGATGGTGCCCGCCACCGGCAACGCACGGCGGTCGCACTCGGCTTTGCCCCATCCCTTCGCCAATACGGTGATGCCTTGCAGCGCTGGACGGCCACCCAGTTGGGGTCGGTGCTGCGCCAGCGCACCGCGCCGGCCAGGGCAGTTGATACGACATGCGTCCCAATGTTGCGGTAGCGCTCGACCACGCGCGGGTGCGGGTGCCCGAACCGGTTGTCAAACCCGGCACCGACCACGGCGAATCGCGACCTCGTCGCGAGGACGAAACCCGGTGTGGATGACGTGGCGCTGCCGTGGTGAGGCACAACCAGGAGATCGACCGGCGGCAGTTCGAGTCGATCCTCGACGATTGCTTCGATGTCGCCCGGAAGGAGTACGCGTTGGGAAGCGGTCTCGATCAACAACACGCAGGATGCATTGTTGCCCTCCAAGTCGTGATGGAGAACGGGACTCAAGACCGTGAAGGCCACCCCATCCCACCGCCAGGACATCCCGGCCTGGCACCGCCGGGCCTCGATACCCGGGACGTCCTCCCCCGCCAGCACCCGACCCACCTTGAAGCCGGCCAACACCGAGACGGCACCGCCGATGTGGTCCACGTCCGCGTGGCTGAGCACCAAGGTGTCGATGCGCGCCCAACCGCGACCGCGGACAGCGGGCAAGACAACACTGCTCCCGGTGTCGCGACCGGACGGATAGACGGGGCCGGTGTCGTAGACCAGGGTGTGACTCGCCGTCTCCACGAGGATACCCGTGCCCTGGCCCACGTCGAGTACCGTGATGTCCATCTCTCCCACGGGCACCATCGGGCGAGGCGAGAACAAGACCACGGCCAGGGAGGAAACCAGCAGTCCTTTCGCAAGCCTCGAGGTGGGCAATATTCCGGCCGCCGCCGTCACAACGATGCCGGCAAGCCAAACACCCTGGTCGGGCAGGTAGAGGGGCGCAATTCGATCCGCGTTGGTGAGCACGACCTCGAGCAACTGCACGCCAAAGTCCGCGGCGTGCAACAGCCACGGCCCCACCGCCGTGCCGATGAGCGCGACCCCCGTCAGCGCCAGCGGCACCACCAATACCGTCACGGTTGGTACGGCCACCAGGTTGACGCCAATCGAAAGGGGATGGATCAAGCCCGTGATGCCCGTCGTCGCCGGTACGAAGACCGCCGCAATGGCGAGTTGCGCGACCACCGCGGAAACCAGCCACGAACGCCGGCGCGGGCGCGGTGCGAAGAATCCTAGCAACACGGCGACCGCGCCGAAGGACAGCCAGAAACCGGCGCTCAAGGGTGCCATCGGATCGATCAGCAAGACCGCCGCAAGCGCATACGCAAACGCCGTCGAGGGGGCCGAGGACCGGCCCGCAAGGATCGCCACCATGCCGGCGACGGACATCACGAAAGCCCGTATCAACGACAGGCCGGCACCCGCGAGCAGGACGTACGCGGAGGTCAAGACCAATGCACTCGCGACGCCCGTCATTCGGGGCGGGAGCATCGCCAACAGACCGATGGTCCGACCGGCCAGGAAACCGAACGCGGTGACGATTCCGACATGCAGGCCTGAGATGACCAGCAGGTGCATGGTGCCAGTGCGTCTGTAGAGGTCGATCTTGTCCCTCGGGATGGCGCCCTTGTCGCCCAGCGTCAGAGCCGCCAGCACACCGCCGTGAACCAACGGCAGCCGGTCGAGCCGGTCGCGTAGTTGCTGCCGGATCCCATCGAGGGTCCCACCTGCGCCCTCCCCCGCGTCGACGCCTCGCTCCTCGAACCGGCGCCCGCGCACGACGTAGCCAGTCGCCGCCAGCTTGTCTCGAACGAACCAGGCGTCGGCATCGAAACCGTGCGCATTCGCGCTTGCGCGCGGCGACTTCAAACGGACCTCGAGCGACCACCGTTCGCCGCCGCCAAGACGCGGCCCGTCGACCCAAGACAATCGCAACGCACCGCGCAAATCGCATTCCGACGCTTCGGGCATGAACACAAAACGTCGGGAACGCAGCCCTTGCTCATGGACTTCCGTCGGCAAACCGACGATGCGACCGACCACCGAGATAGCCGAGCATCCGGAATCCATCCGCGCCTCGAGGGCATCGATGCCATTGACCGCGCCCCAGGCGAGCCCCAAGAGTGCGGCGGCGGGAAGGCGCGCTTGGCGCGCCACCGCGAGGCCGACGCCGGCACACGCCAAGAACATCCATAGCGACTGCGCAGCCGGTAGCCAGTGCGCAACGACGGTGCCCAACGCAAAGGCGAAGGCGGCATTTCGGACACGCATCGTCACCCCGGTACCCGGCATAATGGCCCACCTCGCCGCCACCATCCCGCGCGTTCATGCGAAACCACTGGTTAGCCAAGTATCTGCCGTCGCGGGAGTCCATTCGTGGGAATAAAGCCCTACGGCCTGTGCGACATCTGCTACTCAACCCCGAACTGTGGCACCTGCATAGACGCTCGGTGGGCGGCGCGTTCTTCATTGGGTTGTTCTCCGCCTTCATGCCGGTTCCCTCCCAGATGGTATTGGCTGCGCTCCTGGCATTGGCGGCACGATGCAACCTGCCGATCGCCGTGGCGCTGGTCTGGATTTCCAACCCGCTCACCATCGGGCCGATGTTCTACTTCGCCTACAAGCTCGGGGCGTGGCTGCTCGGCGCGGAAGTGGCAACCGGACCCTTTGAACTCTCCTGGCAATGGTTCGGTTCGAAGTTCGCGACCATCTGGTGGCCCCTCACCCTGGGGTGTTTAGTCTGCGGTTGGGTAAGCGGCTTGACCGGCGCCGTGGCATCGCGCCTGGTTTGGCGATTCCATGTCATCCGCCGGTGGCGTCAACGCCGTGCCCGTCGTGCCGCAAGGCGCACGACCGCCGCCGTCGGCACCGGGGATCCCGCCTAACCGACTCCCCGCTGCCCGGGTTCGCGACCGGTTGGGCGCTCAGACCGGCAGGACGCAAGACCCGCGCACCACCCGGGGTCGGGGACGGGCTCGTCCCGTGCCGGCCATCGTCCATCCAACGCCGCCGCGTCGAGTCTTCACGGACCGCAAGGGTCGCCCCTAAGCCGCGTGCAGCGCATCCGCAGGATTCTCTGCCGCCGCCTTGAACGCGGGGCGCAGGACCGCTGCCAGGCTCAAGCCCAAGGACACGCTCCCGATCGCCAACAGATCGGAGATCTCGAGGCGCGAGTGGATCCGCTCGAAGTAGGTCCCCTCGATCAGGCTCGCCCCAACCAATCCCTCGAACAACGCCACAACGTCATTGGCATTGACCACCACGGCAATGCCAGCCACCAGGCCGGTAGCCACGCCCAGAAAGGCAACGCTGAACCCCTGTAGGAAGAACACGCCAACGAGGAGGCCGCGCGAGGCTCCCATGGTCGCCAGCATCGCAACGTCGCCGCGCTTGTCGTTCACCAGCATCGCCTGGCCCGAGACGATGTTGAGCGACGCGATGGCCACGATCAACGCCAGCAGCGCGAACATGATGGCTTTCTCGATCCTGACGGCCCGAAACAACTCGCCGTAGTCGTCCATCCAGAACCGAATGTTGACGTCCGGTCCCAAAACCGTACGGATCCGCTCGGCCAGCCCCGGCGCGTCGAGGCCATCGTCAAGCTGTAGCCGCCAACCATCGATGCCGGCGGGGACGAGCCCGCGTTCGATGATGTCCGCGCGCCGGGCGATCCCCAGCACCGCATCCGGTTGCGCGCGAATCTCGAAGGTCCCGGCCAGCGTGAACCGCTCGAACCGGGCACGCACCCCCGTCGACGACGGCAAGGCGACCGCCAGGACCACCTCGTCGCCGACGCCCAATCGCAGATCCCGGGCCAGCGCCGCACCGAGCACAATGCTGCCCGGTACCGAAACCAAGTCGTCGAGCGCACGTTCGGAGAGGATTGGCGGCAACGCGCGCACACCGTCCTCGTCGACCCCGGCCAGCGCGATGAACGCCACGCCGCCATAACGAGTCGCCATCGCCTCTCCCTGGAAGAGCCGGACGACCCTGTCGACCCCTTCGATGGCTTCGAGGCGCGCAATCGGTGGATCCCCGTGGTACTCGAAGAACCCGTGCGGAACGGCGCTCAGGATGCGGCTCGTCATCTCGCGATCGAAGCCGTTCATGATGCTCACGACGACGGTCAGGATCATCACCCCCAGAAGAAGGCCGACAAAGGACACCCAGTTGATGAATGTCGCGTAGCCGTGACTACGCGCCAACAGGTAGCGACGGGCGATCCACATGGCGGTTCGGACACCCCGCATCGAGTCGACTACCCTGCCCCGGCAAGCGGTTTCAAAACGCCATCCATCAAGGCGTAGGATGCGTCGCCACGCGCCGCGAGGTCGGCGTCGTGGGTAACCACGATGAACGACGTACCCGTGGTTCTGCCCAGGTCGGCCATGGTCCTCACGACGCCTTCAGCGCTTTCCCGATCCAGGTTGCCGGTGGGTTCGTCGGCCAGGACGATTGCCGGTTTGCTCGCCAGCGCGCGCGCGACCGCGACCCGTTGTCGCTCCCCGCCAGACAATTGATGCGGTCGATGTTGCATACGCTCGGCCAAGCCAACCTCGGCAAGCAGTTCGCGGGCCCGGTCCGATGCCTCGCCGAAACGGGCACTGCCGAGCAACAGGGGCACGGCGACGTTCTCCAACGCGGAGAACTCCGGCAGCAAGTGATGGAATTGGTAGACGAAACCCATCTGGCGATTGCGGATCCGGGCTCGCTGACCGGGACCGGCGCCCGTGAGTTCCTGGCCCATGACCGCCACCCGGCCATCGTCGGGATCGGTCAGGCCCGCCAGGATATGCAGCAGCGTGCTCTTGCCAGCCCCCGATCGTCCGACGACCCCGACCCACTGCCCCCTTGCGACACGCAGATTGACACCTTGCAGCACGGCCAGACGCTGGCCACCCTGGGCGAATGTCTTGCTGACGCCGCTCGCGACGAGTGCGTGATCGGCTTCACTCATGCTGGAGCAGATCCGCTGGATTCAGTCGCGCTGCACGCCAGGCGGGGAACAGCGTCGCCGCGAGTCCCAGCACGAAGGCGGTCGCAGCCACCCGCACAATGTCCGGCGTCGTGTATTCCACTGGCAGCGCGGTGATGAGGTACTCGCCCATCAAACGGGTGCCGAGCAAGTCCTCAAGCCACGGGAAACCCGCCTCCGCGAGCACACCGAGTCCGATGCCGGCTCCCACGCCGAGTCCGATCCCCACCACGGCAATCGACGTGCCCACAACGAGGAACGCGACGATGACGAGGCCAGAGCGACTTCCCATCGTACGCAGGATCGCGATGTCGCTGCGCCGTTCGTTGACGATCATGACCAGACTGGAAACGAGATTGAAAGCCGCGACCGCCACCAGCAGCGACAGCAGAAGGAACAGCATATTCTTGGTGTAGCGGATCGCCGCATACAGATTGCCGTAGGTCGCCATCCAGCTAATCGCCCGATAGCCCTCTTCGGACAACGCGCCGGTGATCCGCGCACGTACCGCCTCGGCGTCCAGGGCGCTGTCCGCCTTGACGTGGACCTCGTGCTCCAACGCACCAGCCCGAAACAGCTTGGCGGCGTCATCCCGGTGCAGATAGGCAGATGTCCGGTCGAGCTGCGAGCCGGTGTCGACTACACCCGCCACACGGAATCTCTTCTGTCTTGCGAAGACACCCAACGGCGTGACTGTTGGCGTCGGCAGAACCACGGTGACGCGGTCGCCGCGCACCACCTCAAGCCGCTCCGCCACCTGCGCGCCGATCAGGATCTCGAAACCGCCCGCGCCCGGCATCCGCGCTTCGGTGCCGACCAGGAATTCGACGATCCGGGACACCCTCGGATAGGTTTCGGGATCAACCCCTATCAAGCTCACGCCGGCGACCCGACCGGCTTTCTCAAGGAGACCGCGGCCCTGCACCACGTCCGCCGCCCCCGCGACCCCCGCCACGCCGCGGATCGTCTCCAGAACGGCACCCCTGTCGCCCACGGTACCCAACGCCGCGACCCTGACGTGGGGGACGATGCCCAGGATGCGGTCATTCATCTCGCGCTCGAACCCCGCAACCACCGCCTGCACGAACACCAAAACGGCGACGGACAACGCCAACCCGCCCAGTGCCAATGCACCGACGAAGGATATGAAGCTCCGCCGCGAGCGCGCATAGCGAACGCCGATGTTGACGGCGAGCGGACGGAACATGGCTAGTGCGTCTCGCCACGCGAGCCGCGTAGGAGCGGCCCTACTTCCACCGGCAGGCACGCGGGCAGCCGGATATCAACACGGGCGCACGCAAGGGTTGCCGCAGCGGGATTCGTCGACGTGGGCGTGTCCATCCGGAAGTTCGCAAGAACGCTAGCGTGCCGATGACCGGACAAGTGTACGGGATACGGAACGGCCACCGCCGAGTTCAGCCCCTGCTCCTTCGCGCCTCCCCGAGTCTTTCTCGGTGGTGGCGCGATTGCCCGGGTTCAGGTACTGCCTCATGGCGCGGCTGTGGAAGACCTCGAACCCCCCTTCCGCACGGACTATGAAGATCGCAGCCAAACCGTTGGCATCGGCAAACGCGGGCCCATCGACATCGCCCATCACGAGGAGCGCGGTCGCGTACGCATCGGCCATCATTGCCGTGTCTGCGACCACGGTGGCCGACGCCAACCGGTGCCCGACCGGGAATCCCGTCCGAGGATCGATGATGTGCGAAACCCGCACGCCGTCAAGTTCGCGGTATTGGCGATAGTCCCCGGAGGTCGCGAGGGCACCGCTCCTAAGCTCAACATCGGCAACCAGCCCTGCACCCGATGGCGACTCGACCCCAACCCGCCACGGCCCCCCGCCTCGTGCATTCCCGAAAGCGCGCACCTCGCCCCCGAACTCGATCAGATACGCCCGGCAGCCGGCCTCGTCCAACACATCGGCAAGGCGATCAACCGCATAGCCCTTGGCGATCCCCGAGAGATCCAACGTCGCGGGCGCACGCTTCTCCAGCGTGGGCGGGTCCTGGCGATGCGCGATACGCTGGTAGCCCACCGAGCGCGACGCGGCGGCCACCTGCTCTGGACCGGGGTCGCGGGGAGCGGCCTCTGCGCCGAACCCCCACAAGGCCACCAACGGCGCCACCGTCGCGTCGAACGCACCCACGGTCCGCTCGGCGACCCCGAACGCGGCGTCCACAACGTCCACGACCTCCCTCGAAACCAGCATTGGCTCGCCAGTTGGCGCACGGTTGAAGCGGGAAAGCTCGGAGTCCGGATCATAGGTCGACATGAGCCCATCAATCCGGGCCAACTCCGCGTCGATGCGATCACCCGGCAATGCCTGCGGACAGTCGGCTTGAATCGCATACGTGGTACCCATCGCGCGGCCGCCCGCACGTTCGAATCCGCATCCACTGGCCAGCAGCACCGCCAACCCCAACCAAGGAGCAACCCTGCCGACTTGCCAGCAACCCGTTTGCATGCGCCCAGTGTACGGCTAGCGGCGCAGCGCGACCGTACTCCTCTAGCAGCCACCAAGCCGTCATCTGCAACCATCACCTCCCTTAGGGAAACCGCTGTGTTAGCCGGCGACCGATTGGGTTGCACAACCGGCCTCTCCTTGCGTTCCGTGCGTCGCTTGCGCTCCTCGCATCGGCGCGTACGAGCCCCAGTCTGACGGAACATCGCCCTTTTCGAACACCCCCCGGTTCGGGTTCCGCACCCTTTCGCCCGCTTCGTCTCAGTTGGCTGCTCTACCACCGCCGTGGACGAGGCGTGGATAAGCCGGGCACTGGTGCCCCGGAACCGTACATCGCCCCATTCAAAGGACGGGTCGCGTTGGTCCGTACGACCCCCGGTCTCGACGGCGCATGGCCGTTTCGATGGCGAGGCCCGTTCGGCTTATCCACCCCTCGCCCACCGGGACTCGGTTGATTTTGGGGGATCGTTCCCCGTGGACGAGGCGTGGACAAGCCACCGGCGCCCGATGCCGTCCGAACCGAACATCGCCCTATTCGAAGGCCGTCGCGTTTGGTGCGTCAGACCCCG
>JAPPGK010000121.1 GCA_028821405.1 Gammaproteobacteria bacterium
TTCGCGTTGGAATCGGCCTTTGGCTTCACCCTCACTTCGCGTTGGACAGTACGGCGGCTTCCCTCGACCCGGTGGATATAGGAAAATGCCGCGCCCCGACACGCATCCGCACCGGGTCGGGCGCATCGGCAACAACTTGGGTTCGAGAAGATCAACACGCTATGAAGGTATTGGTTCCCGTCAAGCGCGTCGTGGACGCCAACGTCAAGGTTCGGGTCAAGCCCGACGGCACCGGCATCGACCTCGCCAACGTCAAAATGGCCGTAAACCCGTTCTGCGAGATCGCCATCGAGGAGGCCGTACGCCTGCGCGAAGCCGACGTGGCCGCGGAAGTCATCGCCGTGGCCGTCGGGGAGTCGAACTGCCAGGAGCAGCTTCGAACCTGCTTGGCGCTGGGTGCCGACCGGGCCATCCTGGTCGAAACCGAACCGGACCTGGAGCCGCTGGCGATCGCGAAGCTGTTGAAGGCGATCTACGACCAGGAGCAACCGGGCATCGTCATTCTAGGCAAGCAGAGCATCGACGGTGACAACAGCCAGACCGGTCCCATGTTCGCCGCACTGACCGGCTTGGCGCAGGGAACCTTCGCATCGAACCTCACCGTGGATGGCGACACGGCGGAGGTGGTACGTGAAGTGGACGGGGGGCTCCAGACCGTGTCGCTCAAGATGCCCATCGTGGTCACCACGGACCTGAGGCTGAACGAGCCCCGGTACGCGTCGCTTCCCAACATCATGAAGGCCAAGCGCAAGCCGTTGGATGTCACCACGCCGGAGGCGCTCGGCGTGGACGTCGGCCGCCGCACCGAAGTGGTCGATGTCGCCCCGCCGGCCGAACGCCAGGCCGGCATAAAGGTCGAGACCGTCGACGACCTGGTCGACAAGCTCACCAACGAAGCGAAGGTGATCGGGCAGGGGTGAGCCCGGTTGGTATTGGAACCGACCACGACACAATACAAAGCGACTAGAGCGAGAGAGAGGAACCGAATGACGACATTGGTTGTAGCGGAACACGACAACGCCCAATTGCGACCGGTGACGTTGAGCGTCGTCGCGGCCGCACAGGCGATCGGCGCGGACTTCGACATCCTGGTGGCCGGCAGCGGCTGCGCCGACGTCGCCGCGGAGGCGGCGCGAATCGGCGGCGCCGGCAAGGTGCTGCTGGCCGAGTCGCCGGCCTACGAACACGCCTTGGCCGAGAACGTCGGCACATTGGTTGCGGGGCTCGCCGATGCCTACGACCACGTTCTGGCGGCGCATACGACCACCGGCAAGAACTTCCTGCCGCGCACGGCCGCGCTGCTCGACGCCCAGATGATCTCCGACATCATCGGTGTGTGCTCGCCCGACACGTTCCAGCGTCCGATCTATGCGGGCAACGCCATCGCCACCGTGAGGTCCAGCGATGCCAAGAAGGTCGTCTCCGTGCGCGGCACCGGCTTCGATCCTGCCCCCGCGGATGGCGGTTCGGCGAGCATCGAGTCGGTGGACACCGTGCACGAAGCCGGCGTGTCCAGCTTCGTGGGCGAGGAGATCGCCAAGTCCGAGCGACCCGAGTTGACCTCGGCATCCATCGTCATCTCCGGTGGCCGTGGCATGCAGAGCGGCGAGAACTTCACGCTTCTCGAGGGGATCGCCGACAAGCTCGGCGCCGCGATCGGCGCATCGCGCGCGGCGGTGGACGCCGGGTTCGTACCCAACGACATGCAGGTCGGGCAGACCGGCAAGATCGTCGCCCCGGAACTCTATATCGCCGTCGGCATATCGGGTGCGATACAGCACCTGGCGGGGATGAAGGACTCGAAGGTGATCGTCGCCATCAACAAGGACGAGGACGCGCCGATCTTCCAGGTGGCGGACTATGGTCTGGTCGCCGACTTGTTCGAGGCCCTGCCCGAACTCGAATCCGCCTTGGATTGACGCCGCAGAAATCGGCACTGCCCATCGCCTACGGGACGGCTTGCCCCATCGCGACGCGCTCTTACGCTGCCGTTGCGCGGCACCACAAGGGCCGCCCCTGCGAGCGGTGTTGCAGGACAGCCGTGATGCGGTGATCATTCTCGCGAATACTCTGGTCTCGGGACGCTGGGGAAGCCGCGTGGCAGGAGGAAGTCATCAACGTCTGGTCGCATACCTGACCACCGTGCCCGGGCCTGACGGGCGTCGATCTCAACGGCGTTGCCGCCGGGTGCGGTATGGCATTGCCGTGCTTCTGCCGTTGTTGGCGGCAGCCTGCGCCAATCGACCGGAAACCGCGCCTCCCGTCCCGTCCGGTGAACCGGTAGACGGACAGGTTCACATCGTGGAACGCGGCGACACGCTCTACGGCATCGCTTGGCGGCACGGCCTGGACTACAAGGAGATTGCAGCGGCCAACGGCATCGGGCCGCCGTATCTCATCAGACCCGGGCAGCGGCTGGCGCTACCCGCACCGGGTAAGCCGCGGGAGGCCGAGCAGCAGAAGCGGGCCGAATCGCGCGGGGTGCCTACCCGGCCGGCGCCCGCACGGCCGGCGGCAACGGTATCCCCGACCCGAGCCGGGACACCGATCCGCACGGAACGCGGTGCGCTGGACTCCGATGACGCGGCACCGCGACCGGCTGGGGATCCGGCGGCAACGGCGGGGCTGAGTCGCTGGCGCTGGCCGGTCCCGGACAAGCCGGTACGCGGATTCGGCACGAAGTCGAAGTTCGTCGTCTATGAACTCGGCGACGGTACCGCCGTTCGGTCCGCGACGGGAGGCGTCGTGGTCTATGCGGGTCCCGGCCTCGGGGGCTATTCGCACCTGGTGATCGTGGAGGCGGATGATCGTCATCTCGTGGCCTACGCGGTCAACGTGCCGCCCGCCGTGGCAAAGGGCGCGTCGATGCGACCCGGCGACCTTGTCGCGCGCGTGGGCGGCGGCCGCGACGCACGGCGCTTCAGGTTCGAGGCCCGCGACCGGGGCGAGCCGGTGGATCCCGCCCGGCTGATCGCAACCGGCCCTGCAAGGTGAGCGAACGCGCCGCTCGGGTTCACGGTCGGGACCGTGGCGACGTCTAGCCAGATGGCGTGCGCTTAGCCGTGTACCAGGTGACGGGTCGGGCATGGTCTTGAACCTGATCGACCACGTCCAGCACCATGGCGAACAGGGCCATCCGGACCACCACGCCATTGTCGGTCTGCCGGAAGATCGCTAGGTTCGGATTGGTGTTGAGATCGTCGTCCAGTTCCTGCGCCTGGGCCCGGGAGTCACGGGGAAGCGGGTGCATGATCACCGTGTTCGGTTCGCAGTTTTCCGTGTAGATCGCCTGGTTGACCCGGAACAGGCCGCGGTAACGGTCGGCTTCCTCCGGGCTCGCAAACCGCTCTTCCTGGGTACGCGTGACGTACAGGATGTCCACGTGGTGAATGCCCGCGCCGAGGTCGTGGTAAACCTCCACGGCGTGTCCGCCGTCTTGTAGGACAGCGACGACATCGTCCGGTGTCTCAAGGCCGGGGGGCGAAACGAGGTGGACGGTCACCTGATCGAACAGCGCAAGGAGCTTCAAGAGCGAATGGACGGCTCGACCGAATCGGAGGTCGCCGACGACGGCAATGCGGAAACCGTCGATGGCACGCCCGCGGGCCCGGAGTTCCCGGCGTACCGTGTAGAGGTCGAGCAATGCCTGGCTCGGGTGTTCATTGGCACCGTCCCCGCCGTTGATCACCGGCACCCGGGAGGCCGTGGCGAACTCGGCCACCGAGCCTTCTTCGGGGTGGCGCATGACGATCACGTCGCTGTAGCCGGAGAGTACCCGGGCCGTGTCGTGCAGAGACTCGCCCTTGGCGAGTGCGGACGATTTGACCTCCGTGGTTTCCCGGACATCGCCGCCAAGCAGATTGAATGCGCAGCCGAACGACACCCGGGTGCGGGTGCTGGGCTCGAAGAACATGTTGGACAGGATGGCGCCCTGGAGAACCCGGGTGATGCGCTCGCGGCGTGCGAAGGGCGCGAGTGCGTCGGCGACTTCGAACAGGCGGTCGATATCGCCGCGATCGAACTGGTCGACCGAGATAATGTGACTGCCCACGAAGTCCAAGGCTTCCTCGTCCGAACTAGGCGAACTCCCTGGAGAAGGCATTGTAGCCCAACGTCCGTGAAGAGCGGGGCTGGTATCATGCGATGCGTTCGGAGTTGGCGCGCGACCCGTCGAGGCACACCCATTCCGAGCAGTGCAAGACGGCGATGGGCAACCTTCCCCGAGGTTCAAGGGAAATAGCATGGCGGCGAACCTGACCCAGGACCCTTCGCGCGAAGCCGACGCCACGTCGCCGCTTCCGTTCGCGTTCGCACGGCGATTCGGTGTCGTGGTGAGCAACGGTGCACGCGAGGGCGAGTCGGTTACGGTGGCGTGCCGGGCGCAGCCGCCGCTCACGGTACTTGCCGAGATCAAGCGCGTCACCAAGCGACCGATGCGCATCGAGATCGTCTCCGCGGACGAATTCGAACAGCGACTTACCGCGGCCTATGTTCGCGACGCCTCGGAAGCCAAGCAGATGGTCGCCGACCTAGGGGAGCATCCGGACCTGGCGAGCCTCGCCGAATCCGTGCCGGAGGGGGAGGGCGAGGACCTGCTCGACCAGCGCAACGACGCGCCGATCGTCCAACTGATCACCGCTGTGCTCGCGGAGGCCATTCGCGAAGGCGCGTCCGACGTCCACATCGAGACCTTCGAGAAGGCGCTGCAGGTGCGGTTCCGCATCGACGGGGTCATGCGCGAAATGGTGCAGCCGAAACGGGCATTGGCGCCGCTCCTCGTTTCCCGCGTCAAGGTCATGGCGAAGCTCGACATCGCGGAGAAGCGCATTCCCCAAGACGGGCGCATTACCTTGAAAATCGGCGGACGGGAAGTCGACGTGCGGGTCTCGACCCTGCCCACGGCCAACGGCGAGCGGGTGGTCCTGCGGTTGCTCGACAAGCAGACGGCGGCCCTCGCGCTACCGAACCTGGGTATGGACGCGGCGACCCTCTCGCGGGTCAGGGAGGTCGTCGCCAAACCCCACGGCATCTTTCTCGTGACGGGGCCCACGGGACATGGCAAGACGACGACGCTCTACGCGGCTATGGGCGAACTGAACCGCGAATCGATCAACATCCTGACCATCGAGAACCCCATCGAATACAGCATCGCCGGCATCGGCCAAACCCAGGTCAACGAAAAGGCCGACATGACCTTCGCGCGCGGGCTTCGCGCCATCCTGCGCCAGGATCCAGACGTCGTGATGGTCGGCGAGATCCGGGATCTCGAGACCGCCCAGACTGCCGTGCATGCCAGCCTCACCGGGCACCTGGTGATGTCCACGGTGCACACCAATACCGCCGTCGGCGCGGTCACCCGGTTGGTCGACATCGGCGTCGAGCCTTTTCTGATCGCTTCGAGCGTGGTGGGCATCCTGGCCCAGCGGTTGGTGCGGGTGCTCTGTACGGAGTGCAAATCCGCCAGTGAACCGAACGCGCTGGAACGCATGTTCCTTGCCGAACACGCCGACCGAGCGACCGTCTACCACCCGTCGGGTTGCGAGGCATGCGGATGGACCGGGTTTCGCGGACGTACCGGCATTTACGAGTTGGTCACCGTGGACGACCACGCGCGAACGCTGATCCACGACCAGGTGTCCGAGCAGGCCATTACAGAATATGTACGCCGCGACTGTCCGAGCATCTCCGACGACGGTCGGCGCAAGGTGCTCGACGGCGTGACATCGGTAAACGAAGTCATGCGGGCAGTCGTCCTTTCGGACTGAGTGCCGATGTGGTTGGACACACCCGACGCTAGGCTTCTCGAGCAACCCCGATGTACACACTAGTTTGCATATGGCGAAACGGTTGGGATCGCTCCTCGACGCCTCGTGTATTCGCGGGACGCGCTAGGCGGTAGCAGGTTGGCAGCTTTCGAATACACGGCCATCGATGCGCGGGGCCGTCAGAAGAAGGGCATCGAAGAGGGCGACAGCAGCCGTCAGGTTCGCCAGGCGTTGCGCGACCGCGGTCTGGCGCCGACCTCGGTGGTTCATTCCGCCGCCGTACGAAACGGCGAAGCAAAGGGTAGTGCGTCGAGCTATCGGCTCGGTCTGCGGCGCACGTTGGCGCCGCTGGAACTCGCCTTGTTCACTCGTCAGCTTGCCACCCTCGTTGCCGCCGGGCTGCCTGTCGAGGAGTCGCTGGCGACCATCGCCAGGCAATCGGACAAGCGTCGGGTATCGGCATTGGTGATGAATGTCCGGGCCCAGGTTCTCGAGGGGCATTCCCTGGCAGCCGCACTGGGCGAATACCCCAGCGCCTTCGCAGCGATGTATCGCTCCACGGTGGCCGCCGGCGAGCAGTCGGGCTACCTCCACGCGGTTCTCAACAACCTAGCCGATCACACGGAACAGCGCTTCGAATCGGTACGCAACGTGCAGATGGCGCTGTTCTATCCCGTCCTGTTGTTCGTGGTGTCGATCGGGATCATCTCGGGACTGATGGTCTACGTCGTTCCCAAGATCGTCGGCGTGTTCGAGCGCACGGGCAACGAACTGCCTTTCTTGACGTCGGCGCTCATCGAAATCAGCGGATTCCTTCGCGCGAACTGGTGGATCATCGCCATCGCCGTTGGGGTACTCGTACTGGTCGTGCGGTGGCTGTTGCGGCAGGCGGAATTCCGTTTGGCGTGGGACCACCGCAAACTCAGGCTGCCGATCGTTGGCAAGGTGGTGCGAAGCGGCAACGCGAGCCGGTATGCCAGCACCTTGGCGATCCTTACCTCGAGCGGCGTTCCACTCGTGGACGCGATGCACATCGCGACGGAAGTCGTGACCAATAGCTGGTTGAAGCGAAGGCTTGCCGAGGCCGTGCAGAAGGTCAGCGAGGGGTCGAGCCTGCGGGCCGCCCTGGAAGCCGTGCAATACTTCCCACCGATGCTGCTGCACATGGTTGCCAGCGGCGAGGCGAGCGGACAACTGGACTCGATGTTGGCCAAGGTGGCGGACTATCAGCAGAAGGAGCTGACCCGCATGGTCACCACGATGGTGCAGTTGTTCCAGCCGTTGATGCTGCTCGTCATGGCGGGGCTCGTACTCATGATCGTGTTGGCCATCCTCGTGCCGATCCTCAGCATGAACCAGTTGGTCTCCTAGGCCGGTCCATTGGCTGGACATCCCAGCGTGTTTTAGCAAGTTGAAGGGAACGCAATGAACGTACAAAGGCGGGCACGAAAAGACCAGAGCGGCATGACGCTCATCGAGATCATGATGGTGGTCGCGATCCTCGGGATCCTCATCGCCGTCGTGGTGCCGACCCTGATCGGACGCGACCAGGACGCCCGCCTTACCGCCCAGAAGGCCGACATCCGCAGCATCGGCCAAGCCCTCGACATATACCACATGCAGAACGGGCATTACCCATCGACGGACCAGGGGCTCGAGGCGCTGGTCACGAAACCCACGGGACACCCGGAACCGAAGTCCTGGGGGCCCGCGCCCTACCTGCGCAAGTACCCGCTGGATCAATGGGGAAACGAATACCTCTACATGGTGGAAGGCCACACGTTCGAACTGATGTCACTGGGGGCCGACGGCGTGGAAGGCGGCGAAGACTATGACGCGGACATCACCTACGCCGACTTGTAGCAGGCTGCGCGCAGTCGGCCCACGCCGCTGTCGAGCGGGATTCACACTGCTCGAGATCCTGCTGGTGGTGACCATCATCGGCATCCTGGCCTCGGTGGTCGTCTTGGGTGCGACGGACATCGGACGGCAACGAACGGTTCGCGCCGAAGCGGAACGCTTGGCGTTGGCCGTGGAATTGGCGCGCGACGAGGCGCGCGTTCGCAATGAGGTGTGGGGCCTCCTGGTGGACCGGGGAAGCTACCGATTCCAGCGCTACGACCAGGCTCGGGACCAGTGGCACGACATTGAACGGCGGGAATTCGGGACCGACGCCACCGAACGCGGCATCGAGTTCGTCGTCGGCTCGGCATCCAGCCGCCTCGATGCCGTTGCGTCCGACTTTCCCTGGGAAGCCCGGGTCCGGGCCAAAGGCGGGAATTCCACGGTTGCCGCGGGCTCCGCTCCCACGGATCGCCCGCCGGATGTGGTGATCTACCCGGGTGGCGACTTGACCCCGTTCGAGGTTTCCGTGACGGGGGGCGAGGCGTTCGCTACGTGGGTCGCGCAATCCGACGGCATACAACGAACGCGGGCTATCGCTGAAACCGATGTCGGCGAGACCACCGCCGACTTTGATCAGTGGCTGCTCGACACGGGCTTGATTCAATGACCCGCCGAGGGATAGGGATGCGGCCCCCTAGTCGCGTTTCGGGCCGGCCACGCCGACCTCCCATGGAACAAACCCCACGGTCGCAAGCGCCCTTTGGCGTTTGTTCCATGCGCGGATTTACGTTGCTGGAGCTGCTGATCGCGTTGGCGATCCTTGCCATCGTGTCCATTGCCGTGTTCAACCAGGGCGGGGACACCGCGCGCCAAATCGGCGGGCTGGAACAGAAAACCCTCGCCAGGTGGGTCGCGGAGAACGAACTGGCGCGGTTTCGCCTGCAACGACGCCTACAGGACGAACCGTTGCGGCCCGGCGGCCGGCGCGAGGAGGTGTCCCACGGCGACCGCTACTGGCAGGTGGTACGCGACATCACCTCCACTGACCATCCCTCGCTGTACCGGATCGAACTCTCAGTGTTCGCCCTCGTTGATGGCGGCGAGGTCGGTCCCGTCGATACCCTGATCGCTTTCGAGGGGGTGCATTGATGTCTCGACACGTGAAGAGTCCCGCGAAGCAAGCGGCGTTCACGTTGATGGAGATGCTGACGGCGCTGGCGGTATTCGGCGTCATCGGCTTGATGGCGACGCAGATCCTCACCGGGACCATCCAACTCGGGGAAGCGACCCGGGTCCGCGGCGAAGCGCTATCGGACCTGCAACGCGCCGTGGACATCATCGGTCGCGACGTCATGCAGTTGAGCCGGCGAACCGTGCGCGACGAACTCGGCGAGTCGAAGGATCCCGTCACCATAGCCGGCACCAGCCTCATCGAGCTGACACGGCTCGGCTGGCAGAACCCGCTCGGGAGATCGCGAAGCACCGTCCAGCGGGTGGCGTACGTGCACCGGGACGATACCCTGGTGCGTCTTTTCTGGCCCGTCCTGGATCGCGCCGGCGGGTCCCGACCCATTCCCCAAGTCTTGTTGAAAGGCGTCGCGGAGGCCAGTTTCGCCGCCCACGACGACCAAGGCGAGGAGCATGGGTTCTGGCCGCTGCTGCCTGCGGATGACGAAGTGGCCCCGGAACTCGCCGCGGTGGGCTTGGCGCTACACCTCGAGAGATACGGGCGCATCGAAAGGCTGTGGCTAGTGCCCCCGGGTGCCGCGCATCTGACGAATACCCCCGATCCGGAGGGGCAACCGGCGGAAGTCGAGCCGGCACGACGATGATCGGCAAGCATCCGCTGCATCGCGTTCAGCGGGGCCTGGCGCTCGTCAGCGTCCTGTTGATCGTCGCCGTGACGGCTGCACTGGCCTACGAGGTCGCCAACCGGCATGCATTCGGCGTGGCCGTTAGTCGGGCGACGCTCGCGGCTTCCCAGGCACGGCAATACGCCCTCGGTGGGGAACACTTCGCCCGGCAACTGCTGCATGAAGATTGGGAAGACGAAACCACGCGTGCCAAGGACACGCTACTGGAACACTGGTCGACGATGGCGCCTTTCGAGGTCGACGATGGCAGCATCGAGCTACGTATCGTCGATCTATCTTCGCGCTTCAACCTGAACAGCGTGGTGGGCCGGAACGGCGCCCAGAATGCGGAAAGGCTCAAGCGTTTGTTCGAGTATTCGGAGCTCGACCCAAGCAGTGTGGATGCCTGGGTCGATTGGGTCGATGCCGATGGCGAGGTCCAGCCCTACGGTGGGGAGGACTCTGACCACCTGCTTCGGGATCCCCCTTACCGAACGGCCAACCAGAGCGCTGCGGACGCCTCCGAGATTCGCCTGGCCGCACTGTTCGAGTCCAGCGAGGAGTACGCGCGGCTGGAACCCCATGTCACGGTTCTGCCCAGCGGGGATTTGGCGATCAACGTCAACACGGTCACCGATATGGTGCTGGCGAGCATGGTGCCGAACTTCCCTGTGGCCGATGCACAACTGTTCGCGGACCAGGTGCGGGATTTCGACAAGATCGAGGATGTCATTGCGACCTACGCACCGCTTGGCGCAAGCGCCGGTGTGCTCCAGGTGGGTAGTAGCTTCTTTCGCGTGCAGGTGAGGGCGTTCGTCGGCGACACCCCGTGGGAACTGACGTCCGTCCTACACCGGAACCCCGAGGACGGCGAGCTGACCGTATTGTCGCGGTCGTTCGGGGAGCGGCTTGATCTTCCGGTCGACGAGGATGCGGCCGAGACCGGCATGGAGTCCTGAATGCAGCTGTTTGTTTGGATTAGAACGCCGGTCGTGCGAAGTTCGGAGGGGTTCGAGGCGGGCGTCGACTATTTGGTGCGCGATGAAGCCGGATTGATCCAGTCGGCGGGCCATACCGACGCCGCCGGGTTTGCCCAGGTCGTCGAGACCCTCGCCCCATGGACCAACGAACCCGCCAACGTGGTGGTTCTGGTTCCCGTTGGCGACGTACTGGCGGCGAGTTGCGTGGTTCCCGGGCGAAGCGCTGCCCAGATTCGACGTGCTGTGCCTTACGCGGTGGAAGAGTTCGTGGCCGATGACATCGACACCATGCAGGTTGCCTGTGCGGAACCGGTCCGCAACGAACCCGTGCGCTGCCTGGTGGCGCCACGTCAGAGCGTTGAGGACTGGCTGGCCTTCCTTGCCGCCGCCGGAGTCCAGCCGGGATACCTGACGGCCGATGCCATGGCGCTCGACGGCGGCGAACATGTGGTGAGCGTGGTTCTCGAGGGAGACGCGGCCCTGGTCCGTTACGGGGATCAGGTGGCCTGCGTCGATCTGCCCAACCTGGGCGATGTTCTCGAGGGTGTGTTGACGGCATCGGCGGAGGGGGAGAGGGCACCCTTGTTGCGATTGATCAACGGAACGTTGGCGGATCTGCGCGGCATGCGTGTCGACGGAATCGAGGTAGAGGAAGTCGCGGTCGAGACGACTCTGCTGGGTGTTCTGGCATCCGCCTTCGATGGTACGGCGGTCAACCTGTTGCAGGGCGACTACCTGGTCAGGAGGCGGCCCACCGGTACGTGGGCGCGCTGGCGGCCGGTCGCCGCGGCGGCTGGCCTGTGGCTCGCGGTGGGGCTGCTGGTGCTGGCGGCGCAGGGCTTCTGGGCCGATTTCAAGGCCTCGCGTTTTCGCGCCGAAGCCGTGGAACTCTATCGCGACATCTATGGCGTGGACCGCGTCGTCGGCAACCCGGCTGCCCGGATGAGGCGACTCCTTGGCCAGACCGACGGCTCCGAGATCACCTTCCATGGCCTGGTTGGTCAGTTCGGGGTGGGTCTCGGTGACGTATCCGGCACTTACGAGCTTCGCGGACTCGCGTATTCCCCCCGGCGGGGCCTCGATGCCGATGTTGTCGTCTCCAATGACGCCGTACTGGAGAGTCTGGGCGCGTCGCTTCGGCGCCAGGGCCTCGACATGGAGGTGATCTCCACCGACTCCGCGCAATCGGGGTCGCGAATCGGCGCGCGGCTGCGCGTCTCCGGGGGCTAGCCGTGGACGCGCTCCGACCCGTTGCCGAGGCCTGGGCCCGTTCGAACCTGGGGCGCCGCTACGACGGACTTGCGCCACGTGAACGGCTCCTGGTTCGCGTGTGCGGGGGGCTTTTGGCCGTGTTGGCGTTCTACGCGGGGTTGGATTCCTTGCTGGAGTTCCGCGCGAACGCCGTGACGCGTTACCAGAATGAACAACGCGACCTTCTGTGGATGGAACGGAACCAGCACTTGGTTTCTACGGTCGATCCCGCGGCCGGATCAGGGGAGCTGTTGTCCACCGTCGTCAACAGCACCGCCGCGCAATTCGGGTTTCGCCCCCGGCGTACGCAGACCGAAAGTGATGGGGTCAGCGCGCGGATCGAGGGTGAACAGTTCGACAAGGTGCTGCGCTGGGCGCACGCGCTGGAGTCACGGCACGGCGTCGAGATCACCCGAGCCGATGTGGACCTCAATGAACCGGGGAGGGTCGACGCGCGTTTCAGCCTGCGATAAGTGCGCCGGACGAACCCCGGCCTCGCCATAATTTAACATAATATACATTATGCGAAGTTATTGGTTCTCAAGGCAAACCATGGGGCGGACCTTGCGGGCGCCATCGCGACCCATGGGCGTTGGTGCAACCGCGGACCCGCGCAACAAGTACAAGCCGCCCCCCACGTGCCGTTGTTTTCGCACGCCTGCGGCCCCGGCGCCAGCGTCGAAGAGCTCCAACCCGCCGTCAGCAATCACGCGCCCTCGAGGATCGCTTTGCCAACAACCTTCAGCGCGAGCGTCTCTTCGGTACCTTCGAAGATCGAGAGCACGCGAGCGTCGACGAAATAACGACTTACATCGGATTCCTCGGCGTAGCCCAAGCCGCCGTGAATTTGCATCGCCTCCCGGGTGACCCACTCGGCCGCACGGCAAGCCACGAGCTTCACGAGGCTCGCCTCCAGTTCGCCGCCGCCGGCGTCCATCCTTCGTGCGACCGCATACGAGAACTGCTGGCAAGCGGTTAGCGTCGACGCCATCCGGGCGAGCTTCTGAAGCGTCAGCGGGTAATCAGCGACCCGCCGCCCGAACACCTTGCGCTGTTCGGCATAGGCAAGTGCCCGGTCGAAAGCCGCGTGCATCAAGCCGCATGCACGTGCCGCAGTCTGCAAACGACCGCCGGCAAATCCACTCATCGTGTAGTAGAAGCCCCTGCCCCGGCCGTTTGCCTCTCCCACCAAGGCATCCCCCGGTACGAAGAATCCGTCGAAGAACATCTCGAAAGAATGCATCCCCCGATACCCGATCGTGGGTATCGCCCGCCCCGTAAGCCGCCCGCCGGGAGCGCTCTCGACGATGAACGATTGCTCCTCGCTGCTCGGTTTCTCGACGACGAACAGCGACAGACCCCGGTGTCGCGGCGAGACATCGGGATCGGTCCTCGCTAGCACCAGGATGGCACCGGCTTTTCCCGCGAAGGTGCACCAGGTCTTGCCGCCATCGAGCAGCCAGCCCGAGGAACCGTTCCGCTCGCAAGCGGAGGCACGAAGGGAGACAGCGGCCACATCCGAGCCGGTATCCGGCTCGGTTACGGAGATCGCAACCAACGGGTCGCCGCCCGCGATCCCGGGTAGCCACCGCGCCTTCTGCGCATCCGTGCCCCCGGCAAGAACGGCACGCGCCATGATCTCCGGCCGGGTAATGAGACTTCCCGCAGCGCCCAACGACCCGCGGGACAACTCCTCGGTCACCACCACCATCCCGAGGCTATCTTCATCGCCGTCCGGCTTCAGACCGCCATAACGAGCCGGGACGGACAGACCGAAGCAACCAAGTTCCCGGAGCCCGTCGATGATCGTGTCCGGAATCACCCGGTCCTGGCGGTGGATGTCCGCCGCCAGGGGGACGACCCGTTCCTCGGCAAACTGCCGGAACGTTTCCCGCATGAGCGACTTCTCGTCGTCCAGGTGGTCTACGGGTCCTCTGCCCTGGCGTTTGCGGACGGTATTTCCGAGCTCGGCGACATGCGAGGGGTCGAGGCAGTCGTCGATGAACCGCGCCAATGAGGGATTGAAGTCTTCCGTCCTAAGCCCGAACGCCGAATGGCGCGACCGCAAGCGGCCCAGGACTGCCGCGAGGGTGTCGGCGCAATACAGTCTGGCGAGGGATTGCTTGAACGCCTCTTCGTCAGGGGTTGCTGGCTGTTCGGCGTAGTCGAGCATGACGTTTGCCGCGCGCAACTCCGCCGTCGACAGCGCTAGGTCGTAGACCTCCATTTGCACGTCGTCGACATCGCATGCAGCGAGGTGTGCCCTGCTCTTCTCGACCAAGGCACACGTGTCTCCGACTATCCCTCGCGCTCGTTTCATCGACCGCCCGGGTCGGCAGCCGGCCGCCCGGACACGGACGTGAGTATCCTGACTTCCGTGCCGCCGCCATGTTCGGGGGGTAGCGTGCTCTCGCTCTTGACCACGTGATGCGGCGACTCGGTTGTCACCCAGTAGAGCGCTCCCTTCCCACGGGCCACGGCATCGTCGACTTCAACCGGATAGGTTTCGACCGGTCCAGCAGGCGTGTCGATGGTCTCCGTGATCCCGGAGACGAGGATTCTCCAGCGTCGCAGGGTGCCCAGCGTCGGTTCGAACGCATTGAGGGTCGTCGAGTAGTTGGGGGCGAGCGGCAAGGCCGCGATGGCGGTGGCCACGTCGCCAACGATCGGTGCATCCAGCGCTACATCCATCGCTGCTTCGGTACCGTCCTCCAACCACACCGTGCCGCGCACCGCGTCCTCGGTGTAGCGTAACCGGGTTCTCTGGTTGCCCCGGCTAATGTAACGACGCAGTGGTCGGAGGTCGTCCCGCGCAAGGTAGATGGTGTCTACACTCGTGGGAAGGTCCGCCGACTCATACTCGATCATGACGCGCCATGCGTCCTGTCCCTCCTCCTCCACCTTCGTCCATGTTGTGCGTGAGACGATGTCAAGTACCTGGTCTTCCAACTCCACGGTCATCGCGTAGGTTCTGACCTGCTCCGTGAGTCCGCTGCCGTTCGCTGAACCGGCGAGCAGTACCGCCAGCACGAAAGCGACCCGCAGGCAGGTGTCCCGGCCCGAGCTTCGTTGCATGGGTTTGATTCCAATGATCTGTATGACGGGAACGTATCCGTTTAACCTTGGCAGCGCAATCGGGCAGCTCTGGGGGAGCAACAATGGAGATCGGTTTGCACTTGGATTTGCTCAACACCTAGCGCGATGAGATCGGTTTCCTGGGCGAGGATCGCGTCCTGCCTGACCCTCGCAACCCTGCCTGCATTTGGTTCCGAACGGGTTCATATCGTGATCCCGGCTGGGCCCGGCGGGGGGCTCGACGGCACCGCCCGGGAGGTAGGACGGGTGCTCGTCGAACTTGGGCTACTCGATCAGGCGTCCTTCGAGAATGTCTCCGGAGGCGGCGGGGGACGCGCCATGGCCTATTTCCTGGAAAACGCCCACCGGTTCGAAGCGCCGCTGCTCGTCAATTCGACGCCATTGCTCGTGCGCAGCCTGCAAGGCCTGTTTCCGTACAGTTTCAGGGACCTGACGCCAGTGGCCGCTCTCGTCGCGGACTATGGCGTATTCGTGGTCAGGGCCGACGACCCGCGCCAGGGTTGGCAGGCCGTGGCGCGGGATCTTAAGAGCGACCCGCGCGCCTTCGCCGTGGGCGGCGGCTCCGCCCGCGGGAGCCTGGACCACATCGTGCTTGCCATGGCGCTGCGCCTGGTCGACGTCGATGCCCGCGCGGTTCGCTACCTGCCCTACGACGGCGGCGGGAAGGCCATGCTCGCGCTGCTCGGCGGGGAAGTCGATCTGCTGTCTACCGGCCTCGGGGAGACGGTGCCCTTCATCGAAGCGGGCCAGGTTCGCGTATTGGCCACCACCGCCCCGGCGCGTGTTCCGGCCATTGCGGATGCACCGACCTTCACGGAACTGGGCTACCCGCTTGCTTTCGCCAATTGGCGAGGTTTGTTCGGCCCGCCCGACATGACCGCCGAAGCTCTCGAGGTACATCTCGCCCGCCTCGCCACGCTGTCGGACTCCGAAAACTGGCGATCGACCGTGCTGCGCCGGGGTTGGGATCATCTCGCAATGACCGGTGCTTCATTCGCCGCCTACCTGGAAAGCCAGGAACGCCAACTCAAGGAAGTGATGGTCGACATCGGCTTCGTGCAGGCCGACGGCAAGTGAGACGACTGGTTCCGCCTGGCCTCGCGGCAGTGGCCGTGGGTTACCTGTGGCAAACGTTCGCCATTCCCTTGGACCCGTGGTCGACGGCAGACCCGATCAACGCGCGCACGTTGCCGCTGACCTACGGTGTGACCCTACTCGCCATCGCGGTTGGCCTCACGCTCAGACCACCACCGGTGGACGTTGACTCGCCACCCACTACCCGCAAGCGTTGGCGGGAACTGGCATCCCACGCCGCCGCAATCATCGGTTTCGGCGTATTGATTCCCTGGGCAGGGTTGTGGATTTCCTTGGCCGCCCTGCTCGTTGCCGGCCTCCTCATCGCAGGCGAGCGTCGTCCGAGCGTGCTGGCAATCGCACCGCTCGCCATAGCCGGCGTGGCGTGGTTGCTGATCGCTGTCGCGCTGGACGTCTACATCGATCCGGGACGCTGGTTCTCCTGATCCATGTGGGAAGGGATCGCCACCGGCTTCATTACCGCCTTTCAGCCGGCAAACCTCGCCTGGGTCGTCGCGGGGTGCCTAGCGGGAACCTTCATCGGCATGATGCCGGGCCTGGGGCCAATCACGGCGATCGCGTTGATGATCCCCGTCAGCTACTCCCTGGATCCCGCCGCCGGCCTCATCATGATGGCCGGGGTGTACTACGGGGCGGTGTTCGGCGGCTCAACGTCTTCGATCCTCATCAACGCACCGGGGGTCGCGTCAACGGTGGCGACGTCGTTCGATGGCTATCCGATGGCGCGGCGCGGCCAGGCCGGTCGGGCGTTGGCCTTGGCGGCCTACTCATCCTTTGCCGGTGGCACAGTGGGTGCCGTCGCGTTGCTTCTGTTCGCCCCTACCCTCGCGTTGCTCGCGACCGAGTTCCAGTCCCCCGAGTACACGCTGACGCTGGTGTTCGCGCTCTCGTCCATCGCCGCCTTCGCCGAACGAGGTCAGGTCTTGCGATCCATGGCGGCGGCTGTCCTGGGTCTCATGTTCGGCACCGTGGGAACCGACCAGTCCGCCGGCATCCAGCGGTTTACATTCGGACGGCTGGACTTGGCCGATGGGCTCGGTTTCGTCCTGGTGGCGATGGCCACGTTCGCGCTCGCAGAGGCATTTCGCATGGTCATCGCCGGGGGCGACGAACTCTCCCGTACAGGGCTCACCCACGCGAGGCTCCACCCGGGCGACGGCAAAGCCGTGGCGCCCACCGTCGCGCGCAGTTCGGGACTCGGTTTCTTGGTTGGCGTACTGCCTGGCGCCGGCGCCACCCTTGCGAGCTTTTTCGCCTACGAGATCCAGACACGTTTCAGACGCAACGACGAGGCCGATGCCGCGCGTGGCGTTGCCGCGCCAGAAGCCGCCAACAACGCGGCTTGCACCGGGTCGTTCGTACCGTTGCTGACCCTGGGGATCCCCGGTTCCGGCACCACCGCCGTGTTGCTGGGTGTGATGCTCAGTTACGGCGTGCAGCCGGGACCTCGGCTCCTGGAGGTCGAGCCGGCGATGTTCTGGGGGGTCATCGTTTCGATGTACATCGGCAACCTGGTCCTTCTGGCTCTGAACCTGCCACTGATCCCCTACCTCTCGCGGATCATCTACCTAAGGCGCCGCGTGCTCGTTCCGTGCGTGATCGCGTTCTCGCTGCTCGGCGTCTACCTGACGTCACTCAACACCTTCGATGTGTTTCTCATGCTGGGTTTCGCGCTGGCCGGTTTGGCCCTGCGCCTCGCGGGATTTCCGCTCGCACCATTGCTGCTCGGTTTCATCCTGAGCGGAATGCTGGAGGAAAATCTCCGACGCACGATGCTGTTGGCCGATGGTTCCCTTGCGATGTTCCTCGAACGCCCGGTCAGCATCGTTCTGTTGGTGTTGTGCGTGGCAATCTGGCTCGCCCCGGTGGTGCGAGCCGTGCGTGGCCGACAACGCGCGGGTCGTCATTCCGCTGCATAATGTGCCGTTTCCCCAAGACCCGGAGGCAATAGCATGTCCATTCTGCAGGGACTGCGCGTACTCGACTTCGGTCGCTACATCGCCGGCCCCTTCTGCGGCGCCCTGCTCGGCGATCTAGGCGCCGACGTGATACGCATCGAAAAGGTCGACGGTAGCGAAGACCGCTACACGGCGCCTGTGACAGCCGATGGCCAAGGCAGCGGGTTCATGGCGCTGAACCGCAACAAGCGGGGGATGACGTTGAATCCGCGCAAGCCCGGTGGCCAGGACATCCTGCGCCGGCTGGTGGCGAGGGCAGATGTGGTCATCGCGAATCTACCCCCGGACACGCTCGAATCCATGGGCCTCGACTACGCCAGCCTGACCGCCGTGAAACCGGACATCATACTCACCACCACGACCGCCTTCGGGGTTGGTGGACCGTACGGCGACCGCGTCGGATTCGACGGTGTGGCCCAGGCGATGTCCGGCAACATGCACCTCACCGGCTACGAAGACGAGCCGATGAGGAACTATTTCCCCTATGTGGACTACACCACGGCGTCGTTGAATACCGTGGCAACCCTCGCGGCCATTATTCACCGCATGAATACGGGAGAAGGTCAGCACGTGCAAAGCTGCCTCTTGGCCTCTGCGCTCACCGTGGCCAACGGAACCCTGATCGAGCAGGCGATTCTCGACAACAATCGCATCGCAACCGGCAACCGGGGCCAAACCGCCGCACCGATCGACGTGTTCCAGACCACCGACGGCTGGATCCTCGTCCAGGTCGTCGGCAACCCGCTCTTCGAGCGCTGGGCCAAGCTGATGGGCGAGCCACATTGGCTGACGGACCCGAGGTATGCGACCGATGAAGCCCGGGGAGACAATGCCCGGGACATCAGCGAGCGAATGAGCCGTTGGACGTCCGGGCGTTCAACCGCCGACGCGATGGCCGAACTTGCCCAGGCCCGCATCCCCTGTGGCGAGGTCCTCACCCCCGCCGAGGCGCTGGTCAACGAGCAGGTCGTGGCACGCGGCTTCCTCGAGCCAACCGACTATCCGGGCCTTGCCCAAGGTGCGCCGGTAGCGCGCATGCCGATCGACTTCGCGAGGGCGGACACGGACATCCGGCGGCGGGCGCCGACGCTCGGCGAGCATACGGCGGAGATCCTCGGGGAACTCGGTTACGACGAGGCAGCAATCAGGGACTACCGTCACCGTCGTGTGGTTTGACACGCATTGTTGTGGAAAACTCTGTGGATGGAATCCCACACACAATCTTCACAGAAGGTTCATCCACACCGGAGAATTATTTCCAAAAGAAGTCTGCTTATTAAATCATAGGGTTACAGGCGCAAATTCGTCTTTTGTCTTGGCTGCGCCAGAATTGCTCCTTCAAGCTGACGCATTCGGCGTGTGCATAACCACCGTCAGGGTAGCTCGAGCTGGTCCACGACCTTGGCCACATTCGGAACGGCAGCCGCGATCTCGAGGGCTCGTTGGCGTTCGTCTTCCGAGCGAACCTCCCCGATCAGCGTGACAACGCCCTTGTGAACCTCGACGTTGATACGCAAGCCTCGGATGTCACGGGCGCCTACCAGCCGCTTCTTCACGATAAGTTGGATCGTCGCGTCGTCGGTAAACTCGCCCACGGTACGTGCCGGGGAGTCTTCTAGGTAGCTCTCGCATCCTCCGAGCGTGTAGGACAAGGCCAGCAAGGCTGCCGTGGCGAATACGGCTCGGGCACTCCGGTAGCGTCGACAGCAGGTTCTCATGGCAAGGGAATCCCGTGAAATTGTTGCGCAGTCTGCCGCCAACGCCCTGTCCGCACAACTACTCCAACCATTGTGCGCCGCTGTGTCCGCATCGTGTGGCCATCTGCGCGGTTGATGAGTTGACGAGGCGGCTTGTTGGAGTGCCTGGTGAGTTGCGCTACACTGCCGCGAACCGCTAGGGGCTGAATTCGCACGGGAGGGTCAATGCGCCGGCTGAGGCTGCGCCGCGACGGCGACGAAAACAAGATCAACCTGACGCCGATGCTGGACGTCGTGTTCATCATGTTGATCTTCTTCATCGTCACGGCGACGTTCGTGAAGGAGATCGGCCTCGATGTGAACCAACCCGAGGACGACAAACCGAAGACGATCGATCCGGACAAGAAATCCATCGTCGTGCGTATCACCAGTCGGGATCGGATCATCATCGCCCAGCGGGATGTGGACATCCGCGCGGTTCGCGCCAATATCGAGCGCATGCACGCGGAGAACCCGGAAGCGCCGGTCATCATCCAGCCGCACCCGGATTCCAAGACCGACACCATGATCCAGATCATGGATTCCGCCCGGCAAGCCGGCGTCTACAACGTCTCGCTCGCCGCCGGATCCTGATTCCCGCCTGCAATCGCGCACAACGGTGCCGGCAAGCGTTGGCGCCGCCATGACCGAACCCGCGCGTTCGCCGGGCGAGACCCGCATCGTGGATCTCCGCTCCGATACCGTCACCAGGCCGGGCAGGGCCATGCGCGCCGCCATGGCCGCTGCGGAGGTAGGCGACGACGTCTACGGCGAAGATCCCACGGTCAACCGCCTCGAGCACGAGTGTGCGTCGTTGCTGGGCATGGAGGCCGCTTTGTTCGTGCCCAGCGGCACCCAGTCCAACCTTGCCGCATTGCTGGCCCATTGCGACCGAGGCGACGAGTACGTCGCTGGGCAGGACGCACACACCTATCGCTTCGAAGGCGGAGGCGCCGCCGCTTTCGGGGGAATCCAACCGCAACCCCTGCCCTTCCAGGACGACGGCACGCTCGACCTCGATGAAGTCGCGGCGGCCATCAAGCCCGACGACTACCACTTCGCGAAGACCAAGCTCGTCTGCCTTGAGAACACCCAGGGCGGCAAACCCATCGGGCCCGCCTACTTCGCTACGGTCCAGACGTTCGCCCACGAACACGGCCTGCGGGTTCACTTGGACGGGGCACGCCTGTTCAACGCGGTGGTCGCACTCGGATGTTCGGCCCGGGATTTCGGGCAGTACTGCGACTCGGTTTCGGTGTGTCTGTCGAAGGGGCTCGGCGCACCGGCCGGGTCCGTGCTCTGCGGCCGTTCCGGTTTCGTGGACGCCGCCCGCCGCTGGCGCAAGGTCTTGGGCGGGGGCATGCGCCAAGCTGGCGTTCTGGCGGCAGCGGGCCTCTATGCCCTGACCCACAACATCGAACGCCTCGCCGAGGACCACCGCCGAGCCAATATCCTCGTGGAGGGGCTGCGAGGTATCGGTCTGCCGGCAGAACAACACACCAATATGGTCTTTGTTCGCGGTCGCGACAAGGACGCCATGATCGCGCACATGAAGAGTCGCAACGTGCGTGTCTCCGGAAGTCGATGGGTCGTGCACATGGATGTCACGGACGACGACATCCGCCACGTCATCGACATCGCAAGAGCCTTGTCGTGACAGGTTCGCGTGGGCAGCCGAGTCACCAACCGGTCACCAACCCGGCAATCGTCCCGGTAAGGCACGCCACCAACGTCCCGGAGAGAATGGCCCGGGGACCGAGGCGCAGCAACTCCCCCCGCCGGTCGGGAACCAGGACGCTGATCCCCCCGATCAAGATCCCGAGGCTCCCGAAGTTCGCGAATCCGCACAACGCGTAGGTCAGGATCACGCGCGTCGAGTCCGAAAACTGCTCGCCGGATTGCGCGAATTGCAGGTAGGCGATCAATTCGTTGAGGACCACCTTGGTCCCGAGCAAGGTTCCCGCACCGTTGGCTTCGGCCCACGGCACGCCCATCAACCAGGCGATGGGGGCGAATGCCCAGCCGAGTATCCGCTCGAGCTTCAACGGCTCGTCGGCGATCGCGATCACGCCCAGCATGAGGTTGGCCAGTGCCACCAGGGAGACCAGGACGATCACCATCGACGCCACGTTGGCGACCAGGCGCAGGCCGTCCATCGTGCCCCTTGAGACCGCGTCCATGACGCTCTCGTACTTGAGTGCATCAGCAAGATCACCGCCCGACGTCGTTCCCTCTTCCGGCACCATGATGCGCGCGACGACGACGGCACCGATGACGTTTATCACCGAAGCAATGAGCACGTGGCCCAGGGCGTCGTCGATGACCGGGGCAAGAACCGCAGCGTAGAGCGCCATGATCGAGCCGGCGACCGTGGACATGCCGCAGGTGATGACGACGAAGAACTCCGAGCGGGTCAAGCGCTTCAGGTAGGCGCGGATCACCAGCGGCGATTCCACCATGCCAAGAAATATGCTCGACGCGGCGGCCACGCCCACGGCGCCGCCGAGGCCAAGGGTCTTGCGCAGCGCCCAGGCGAACCCCCTGATGACCCACGGCAACACTCGCCAATACCAGAGCACGGCAACCAGAACGCTGAATAGGAGGATCTGGGGAAGCACGCGAAACGCGAAGATGACCAGCGGGGGCCCCTGGTCCGGCGCGAACACGAACGGCACGTCGTCGCCGCCCAGGAAGCCGAAGATCAAGCTGGTACCCGCCTTGGTCGCCTCTTCGATGGCATAGACGACGTAGTTCAGCGTGGCCAACGCATCGCTGATGGCTTGCACGTTCAGGAGCAGCCAAGCGAGGACGACCTGCACGGCGACCCCGATGCCGACCTGCAACGGCTTCACTTGGCGACGGCGCTCGCCGAGCAGCCAGGCGATGCCGAGCAGTACAACGATGCCAAGAACTCCATGCATGGACAAACTCCCCTTTCCCTGTGTGCAGTCGCTCCGAGCACCCGGACATTACGGGGTGAATCCCGTCTTGCGCGCGACCCGGCGGTGATGAACGATAGGAGTTTACTCGACGGGAGCATCTCCCATTCGCAACACCGCATCGGCGCCGTTCCGAATCGTGCTGACCGGAACCTTGGCCATCGACTATGTAGCGGCATACCCCGGCGCGTTTTCCGCATTGCCCCGGCACCCGGGAATCAACCTGGCGGTGCAGCTCAAGACCATCGAACGCCGGTTCGGGGGCTGCGCCATGAACATCGCCTACACCCTCAAGCTGCTCGGAGACTCGCCCTCCCCCTTCGTCTACGTCGGCCGCGACTTCGGCAACGAGTATGCCGCGCACCTGGCGGCGGCGGGTGTGGACGCATCGGGAATCCGTATTGTCGATGCGCCCCATTCCGCACACGCCTTCATCTTCACCGATCGTGAGCAGAACCAGTTCACGGGTTTCTTTGGAGGACCCGGAGCGCAGGAGGATTTCGCCGGCGAGCTTCGACGATTCGCCAGCGGCTTCGACTACGGCCTACTGGCGCCGGACCTACCCGGCAACATGATCACGGCTGCCCGGACCCTGCGGGGGATCGGGTTGCCGTATCTCACGGACCCGGGGCAGAACCTGACGGATTTCGCCGCCGGCGAAGCACGCGAGCTGGTGAGCCTATCGACCGCGATGATGGTGAACGAGTTCGAGTACCGGCGATTGCGGGAGCTGGTGGGAGAGGACCTCGATGCACTGGAACTTCTGGTCATCACCTTAGGGGGACGCGGAGCCAGGTGGCGGTCGCGAACCGATGGCGATGGAGACGAACGCGCCGTTCCCGCCAAAATTGTCGATCCAACGGGGTGTGGCGATGCATTTCGGGGAGGTTTCGTCCACGCGAGGCTGCGCGGTTCCACCGTCGCCGGTGCGGTTCGCGCTGGCGCGGTGACGGCCGCGATGGTCCTCGAGACCAACGGCACGCAGACTCATCGCTGCGACGGGTTTGCAGAACGGTACCGCGATGCATGGGGCGAGTCGCCCCGTTGGCTCCGGGACGCCTCGAACACGGTGTAATTTTGCTCAACCAAGGCGCCCAAGGGTCGCGACGTCGTGGGGCGCGGTTCGAAAACGCGTTAACATGAGCGCATGATCTCGAGGGGCAGCATCATCCTCCTGAACGGCACGTCCAGCGTGGGCAAGACCACGTTGGCGCGAGCCATTCAGGACGTCAGCCCAACGCCCGTACAGCATATCTCCCTGGATCAGTTCCGAGACGGCATGCCGGGCCGCTACCGGGGCATGAACTCGCACAGCGACGAGCCCGGATCACGCGGTCTGAACGTTGTGCCCGTCGATGGCGTGACCCAACTGCGCTTCGGCGACGTCGGTCGGCTGACGCTGCGCGGCATGCGCCGTGCCGCCGCGGCATTCGCTGCCACGGGGATCGACGTGGTCGTGGACGATCTACTCTTGGAGCCCGACTTCCTCCGGGACTACCTCGAGGTGTTCACCGGTTTCGATGTCACGTTCACCGGTGTTCATTGCGACCTCGAAGTCCTCGAGAGCCGCGAACAAGCCCGGCCCGGGCGTTTCCCGGGCACGGCCGCGGCTCATTTCAAGCAGGTACACGTCGGTTGCGAATACGACATCCAGGTAGACACCGGACGCCAGTCGCCGAGCGAGTGTGCCGAACGGGTCTTGGCCGCTTCCCGCGACTTGCGTTCACCTTCGGCCTTCGAGCGTTTGCGGGTAGGCGGTCCCAGTGGCTGACAACGGGTCCAAGCCGTCCGTCGAGGGCGCCGATGACAGCGACCTAGACAAGTTCCGGGCCATGATCGAGGGGGCCCGTAGCATCGTCGTGTTCACGGGTGCGGGTATCAGCACGGAGTCCGGCATCCCCGACTTCCGCAGCCCCGGGACCGGTCTGTGGAACAGGATCAAGCCGATCGAATACCAGGACTTCCTGGCCTCCGAGGAACGCAGGCAGGAGTCATGGCGCCGGCGTTTTGGTACCGGGGACTCGAGCTGGTCTAACGCGAAGCCGAACCGGGGTCATCTGGCCGTGGCCAGGCTCGTCGCCGAAGGCCGTGCGAGGGCCGTGATCACCCAGAATGTCGACAACCTGCATCAGGATTCTGGAATCCCCGACGAGCAGGTCATCGAATTGCACGGGAACACGCGCTACGCCAAGTGTCTGTCCTGCGAGGTGCGCTACGAACTCGCCGACCTCAAGCAACAGTTCGAGTCCATTGGGCGAGTGGATCCCTGCAGCCGCTGTGGGGGGATCATCAAGACGGCAACCATCTCATTCGGTCAACCCATGCCCGAGGTGGCGATGGCTCGGGCCGGCAGGGTCACCCGGGAATGCGATCTGTTCATCGTCATCGGCTCTTCCCTGGTGGTCTACCCGGCAGCCGGGTTCCCCGAGTTGAGTAAGCGACTCGGCGCAGACCTGGTGATCGTCAACCGGGAGCCTACGCCCTTGGACGACATCGCAGATCTGGTGCTGCACCGCGAGATCGGCCCCACGATGGGCTACGTGGTCGGGGTCAATTAACGTCCGCCCCAAGGGTTGAGCGTCGGAACGGGCTGTCCCGCCCCCCACCCCGGCCGGCCCTCCCGGGCGACGGCTAGCGTCGTCCCTACGGGGCCATCGACAACAAGCGATCCGCGAAGCGCTCGATGTCGCGGAGCTTGTTGCACGTCTCCACTCGGAAGCAATAGGGCGCGTAGCGACGCATTTCGGAGTCGCCCTCCCGCCACTGATCCCGGGGTTCGGGATTGAGCCAGTAGGTCTGTTTGGCGCGGCGTGTCAGTTCTTCGAAGATATCGGCCCGAGGATCGTAGTAGTTGCTGCGGGCATCGCCCAGGACGATCAGCGTCGAGTGTTGGTTGACTGCCGATCCACAAAGCTCTCGAAAGTCGGCAAAGGCCCGGGCATAGTCGGTGTTCCCCTTGCCCCACGCGAACAGAACCTCCTCGATGGCGGCCTCGGTGGGCTTCTCGCGCATGACTTCGGTGACTTCCCCGAGCCGACTCGAGAAGGCGAACGCGCGGATGTGGGGAAGAATGTCCGTCAGTTCATAGAGGAATAGGAGCAGAAACCGGGCGACGCGAGCGACCGAGTTGCTGACGTCGCACATCACGAACAGCGCCGCCGGTTCGCGTTTCTGCTGCCGCCACTTGAGATCGAACACGGTGCCGTTGTAGGCGACATTGCTGCGCAACGTCTTTTTCAGGTCGAGGACGCCGCGCCGGGCCCGCTTCCTGCGACGGCGATGTTCCTTGGCAAGCTTCGCCGCCAACATCTCGACCACGCGGCGAACCTCCTGGTGATAGGCCACGGGCAGTTGGTCCAGATTGGACTTCAAGGCGGCCTCGAGGATGGCCTTCTTGCCCGACGCATCGAGATGCAGCCGGTATTGCGCGTCGACATAGTCGCCGATCTGCGTTCGAAAGTAGTGGCGCAGATAGCGAAGTAACTCCCGCGACTCGGGTTCGCTGGCAGCTAGCCCGGGGTTGGCGAGGTAGGCATCGAGCTCGTCGAGGCCCAGGAAGGCGCCAATTTGCCTTGCGAAAATGGGTTTCTCTCGCAAACTGCTGATTCCATGTATTCCTGCCCTCCCGCCGGCGCGATGAATCCGGAACGCCAGGCTGTCCCGATCATCGTCGAGTACGTTGGCGACGGTTTCAACGAGGCTCGGCGAAGCCCCGGCCTGAAGTTCGCCCAAGATGGCGTCTCGGTCGACGCGGCGGACGAACGAAGGCTTCGCGCGTTCACGGAACGCCAACGCGAAGAAGCGTTCGAACGTGTCTTCGAAACGGGCCTTCTCGTCCCTCGACTTGGCCAGCGCCAATGCAAGGGAGTCCTTCAGCAGGGCCTTGTCGTCAATGCCCACCCGCACGACGATCTCGAAGGCCGTCAGCGTCTCCGCGGGGGAGGCACGTACGTCTGCGTTGCGCAACGCTGCAACGAAGCGCCCGAACGTCAGTTCCACGCGGGCGCCGGTAAGAAGTCAGGCAGCTTCGTCGAAGTCGAGCGGCCGCTCCAATGCCCGCCAGTCGATGTCGCCATCCGTGGCCAGGTTCTCGAAATCCAAGACGCCCATCTCTTCGAACTTGGGCCGCACCTTGTCCGTCAGCAGACCGATGCGCTTGAGATTGGGGATCACCCGTGCGTAGAGCATGTTGAGGAAGTCGGCGTTCAAGCCGCGTTCCACCAAGGCCTGTCGACTCGCCTCCACGTCCCAGCCGAAGTATCGGAACACGTCGTTGCGAATGAGACGGTCGCGGCTGACGATGCAGGCCTGGTATGCGAACTCGGCGCGATCTTCGCGTTCCGATTCCGACAGCGTGGCCACGAACTCCTCGAGGTAGTTGACCCCGAAGGTCACATGGCGCGCCTCGTCCCGAATCACCAGGTAGAGCAGTTCCTTCAATACGGGGTCGTACGTCTCGTTTCGCGCCGTGTGGAACGCCGCCAGGGCAAGCCCCTCGAGGATGATCTGCATCCCGATGAACTTCAGATCCCACCGCTCGTCGGTCAGTATTTTGTCAAGAAGGTCCTTCAATCCCTGGGTGACGGGATAGGAGAACCCGATCTTCGTCTGCAGATAGCGGTTGAAGACCTCGACATGGCGTGCCTCGTCGAACGTCTGCGACGCTGCATACAGCTTGGCGTTGAAACTCGGCGCACAGGAGGCCAGTTGCGAGGCGACCAGCAATGCGCCCTGCTCCCCGTGAAGGAACTGCGAGAGCGACCATGCGTGCTCGTGCTGGAGGAACGCGACCTTCCGATCAAGCGCCAGCCCATCGAACGGCGCGTAGCCCACCCACGGGGCTCCGTCGACGATCTCTTCCTGCTTTTCGATGGACAGCGGCGGAACCTCGTGGTGATCCCCCGTCTGGGACCAGTTGATATCGGTGGTGGCGTTCCAGTTCAGTTCTTTGCCGAGCTCGTAGAGCTTCTTGATGCGGTTCTCCGCGATGCGATAGTCCCAGTTGTAGGAACCGTCGAGGGGCGTTCGGAAGATCTCCGCGACGTTGGCGGCGTCCTCGGGGGTCAGGTCGACCTCGGGGTCGAAAGACCGAAGTCGCCGGGGCGCGTGATCTACGTAGTTGATCTTCATGGCTACATCATCGTTACGGCTGCCGAGGCGCGGATTCTACCCGAATGGCTTGCCCGCCGGACGACTTCGGTGCCGGTTCGAACTGCTATTCTCCCGAGCGGGGCACCTCAGCCCGACGAGTGCGGCATCGTAGGGACGGGCTGGTCCGGTCCCGAGCCCCGCCGGTGTCGCGGTCCGTCCGCTGCCGGTCCGTCGAGAATCATCGACCGCAAGCGTCGCCCCTACGGAAGTTGCTCAAGCGAAGAAAGAGATGCGATTTGCCGTGAACGAAGCCGCCGTTAAGGGCGTACTGACGACCCTGATGCCCATTTGGCACGCGGACGAAATCCGTCGCATCGAGTATCTACCGGGGGGCTATTCCAATCGGAACTACAGGGTCGAAGTCCGCGGTTGCACCTACGCGTTGCGGCTGGTCGAAGGATCCGCACCACGACCCCACGAGCGTCGCTACCTGGACATCGACAGCGCCCCGGATGTCGTCGCCTACGACGCCGCACGCGGACACTTGCTGACCCGCTGGATCGACGGGCCATTGCTCGCGGCGTCGCCCCCCGAACCCGACGAGGCGGGGGTCTACTTGGCGGCACTCCATGCCAGCATCCCGACCGGGGTACGCCGATACGACTTCACCGAGGAGGTCTTGCGTATGTTCGGGAAGGCCCGGCGAGTGGATCCCGCCATCCGGGATTGCTTCGAACGGATCGCATGGCGGCCAACGACATGGCGAGGCTGCCACAACGACCTCAACCCCTGGAACATCATTCGGGTGGCGGATCGTCCATCCTTTCGCACGTTGGATTGGGAGTCCGCGGGGGACAACGATCCGCTATTCGATCTCGTGGGCCTCTGCGTGGGTCTCGGCTGGGGCATCCGGGAAGCCGAGGCCTGTCACGCCGCGTACCATCGAGACGTTGCAGGGGTTCAAGCCGCCGAAGCGCGCCTCGCCGACACCTTTCGCGCCTTCCTGATCCGCGAGTACGCCTGGGCCGTCGCCCAACTGGCCATCGGCAACGATCGGGACGAGGTCGGGAACCAGGTCGACACCTCGCGGCGGGCGTTGGCGGATTGGGGATGAACGGGTGTCATGGCGCTTCGCGATTCACCCCCCGCCGATGGAGGTACAATCCCCCTCATGGCCAAATTGATCGCGATCGTCGAGGACGACCCCGACCAGCGCGCCAACTACACGGACGCCATCGTCTCCAAGGGGCACGAGGCGGCGGCCTACGGCGGCCGCCAGGAAGCGCTGGACGGTTTCGACGCACGCATGCCGGATCTGGCCGTGCTCGACATCATTCTGGGCGAAGAGGTCGATGCAGGCTTCGAACTGTGCCGCGAACTCCTGGCGCGGAACCCGAATCTCCCGGTGATCTTCCTGACCGAGCGAATCAACGAAATCGACAAGATCTCGGGCTTGCGGCTCGGCGCATGGGACTACCTTCCGAAACCGATATCGCTGGACTATCTCGCGGAACGGATTTCATCCCTTCTGCGCATCAACGAAGTCCGCACCAACGTCAGCACCGCCACTGCCGCCGCCAAGCAGGTGGGCGACCTCAGCCTGGATCAGGACGCCTTGCTGGTGTCGTGGAAGACCCAGCGTATCGACCTGTCGGCGACAGAGTTCCGCATGCTTGCCAAGCTTGTCCGTGCGCCTGGGCACGCGGTGAGCTACGAGACGTTGATGAACGTCACCATGCAGTCGCTGGTGACCAACAACACGATCAACACGCACATGCGCAACATCCGCAAGAAATTCGAGAAGGCCGACCCGGATTTCGCCTGCATCCGCAGCGAATACGGCTTCGGCTACCGATGGGTCGCCTAGCGGATGTACCCCAGCCCGTCGAGCGATGGTGGCGGCGCATCGAGACCTGACTCGAGCGAGAACCTTCTGCCGCGTTCGAGGGTCGTGGCGGGTGGCCCGGGCTTGATCGAAACGGGGAGTGCGCCCGGCCACCGGGCTTCGTGGCGCTAACGGCACACCGGTGCGGCCGACATGGAAGCCCTCGAACCGAGAACGCCCGTCGCTCGCGACGCCGGCGAGACGGCAGTAGACGACTCCGCCTCCCTTCCTGAACGTCGTTCACGACGTTGGCCTCGGCGGTCGCGGAGGCGTATCCGTGGCTTGCGGCTGACCACGAAGCTCATGTTGGTGGGCCTACCGTTGGCCCTGGTCTTGGTGCCTTGGGTGGCGTACGCGGTACTGGACTACATGGAGCATGCCTTCGTGCAGCTGCAGTCCGACCATCAGCGCGGCATCGCGGGCGACGTGGCGATGTTGTTCCACGGGCACCGCGAACTCTTCGACGACCTTCCGCCCGTTCCCAACGAGGCCGATCTGGTGGCACGCCCGATTGCGAGGGAGGTCTGGGTGAACGCGCAGGCATCGGAGTGGGGCGATGAGACGCTTGTCCAACGCCGCTTCGGGGCGGGTGACGGCTCTTTCACGCTGAGCCTGGGTACGCGGCCTGGGCGGGTCTTCGCCTATATGGAAATCACCGACGACGTGCGGGTGTATCGCAACCTGGACGTGCTTCGCCTCGACAACGCCGATCAAGTCCGCATCAGCTACACCGGAAACGACGGGGAGGTAGGCCGTGTCGCCGTTACGCTGTCCGAGTCGGGGGACACCACGGCGTACACCATGGACGCCGCCTGGGAGTTTGCGGACAGCGGCGGCGCGCCCCTCAACGATGTGCGGGGATTCGTGCGTGAGACGGCCGCAGGGTACGCCCTCGAATTGCGGCTAAGGCTGGACATGCTCGGTTCGCGGGAGTTCTTCGTGATCTCGTTCGTCGATGTGGACGATCCAGTCGCTCGGGGAATCCGCAAGGTCACGACCACGGCACCGTCCGAAACGGAGTCTTCCGACCTTGTCGTGGTCCGTTCGCCCGAACTCCTAAGGCCGCTTGACAATCGGGGTTACCAGGGGATGCAGATCCGCGTGATCGATGCCCAGAAAAAGGAACGCGCCGAACGCGGCCAATTCCGGACTGACGATCGACTGTCGCCCTCCCCCACGGGGTTCGCTCGGGTTCAGGTGTGGTTCGACGTGGTTGCCGATAAGGTTTCGGCAGTGCTGGACTGGGTACGGCGGCGGTGGGCGGACGATTTGAATCCGCCGATCGACGCCGATGCCGTGACGATCGAAGACCAGGTCATAGCCGCAGCCCTCGCCGGCGAGTCCACCGCGCTTCGCCGTCGTATGGGCGAGGTTGAAACGATCCTCGCGGGGCATCCGATCTGGGAGGAACAGGAACAGGACGCCGATCCAAGGGTCGTGATTGGAATGATCGCCGTGGAGCAGAACCTGGACGACATCCTGTTGTTCCAACGCCAGATGTTCGACAGGATCGCCGTCGTCGCCGTGCTTAGTTTCGTGGTGGTCCTCGTGACCCTCGTTCTATTCGCTGGACGGTTGACGTGGCGCATCCGCGGACTGCGCCGCGAGGTAACGGAGGCCATCGACGAATACGGGCGGCTACGGGTCAGGGCGCTTACCGGTGGGATGACCGCGGGTGACGAGATCGGCGACCTGGCGCGCAGCGTCTCGAACATGCTTGCCAGGCTGGATCAGCACAACACGTTCCTGCAGAGGATGCCTCGCACACTACGCCACGAGATCAACAATCCGTTGAACACCGTCATGACATCGCTCGATCAGCTCGCCCGCGAGGTCGGAGGAGTTGCCGAGAGCAAATATCTCGAGAGTTCGCGCCGCGGTCTTCTGCGAATCGGCGCCATCGTGCAGAACCTCGCGGATGCCGCGAACCTGGAGGAGTCCCTGGCATCGGAGGATCTGGACGTCATCGACATGCGCGCCTTGATCGATCGCTACGTGACCAATTGCCGCACGGTGCACAAGAGCCACTCGTTCGTGTTTCGGGGATCCGCGGGACCGATACTCGCGAATGTCGCCGACTACCGCATCGAGCAGATGCTCGACAAACTCGTGGACAACGCCATCGACTTCCACCGCGCCAACAGCCCCATTGCGATCCAACTCGACACGCATCGCGACACGTTGCAGATTACCGTCGCCAACCGGGGTCCGATGCTGCCTCCCGACGTCGCCGGATCGCTATTCGAGTCCATGGTGTCCCGTCGGGCATCCGCGAGCGAACTGCACTTCGGCTTGGGGCTCTACGTTGTCCGGGTGATCGCGGAACAGCACGGCGGATCCGTGCGCGCCTTGAACCTGATCGACGGGTCCGGCGTTGCGGTCATGGTGCGATTGCCCCTGGCCGACACACCGCCACCACCCCCCCAGGCACTGGACCAGGCAGCTGCAGGCGGGGGCTCGTAGGCGGCCGGGTTTGCCCCGGTCCGAACCGACAACGGGATCGCACGGCACGCCCTACGGGGGCGTCAAGGTCGCCCCCGGGGGGGCGAGCCGGTAGCTGCCCCCGACGTCGAGTTCACCGTCGCAGACCACGTCACCCCGCTCCACCAGCAACGCCATGGTGGCGAATACGCTGCGTGCAGCGGCACCGTGGAGATACTTGGGGACGTCGGCGTACATGGTTGGCACCATCTCGGGGATGCGCTTCGGGCCGTCGACCAGGCATCGGACGATCTCGCGTTCGCGTTCCCGGCGGTGCTCGATGAAGGCGCGGACATGCGGTTTCGGATCCGTGATCGGCGGCCCGTGGGTCGGCCAATAGACCGCGTCGTCCCGCCTGAGCAGGAGTTCGAGGCTGGCCATGTAGTTCGACATGTCCCCGTCAGGCGGCGAGATCACGCTCGTCGACCAACCCATGACGTGATCGCCGGAGAACAGCGCCTCGCCCGACGCATAGCAGATGTGATTGGAGGTATGACCCGGTGTGTGCACGCAGGTCACGGACCACCCGTCTCCTTCGACCATGTCGCCGTCGCGTACCGCGATGTCGGGCTCGAAATCCATGTCCCCGCCTTCCTCCACCACCACCCCCGAGGCGATCTTGCCGGCGCCATGGCTTCCGAACGCGTACGTCTCGGCATCGGTATGCGCGGCCAGGAGGCGGCAGCCTGGCGAATGGTCCATGTGCGTGTGGGTCACCAGCATGTGGGTGATGATCTCCCCCGCGGTCGCCCGGAGGATGGCTTGGATGTGGCTATCGTCGGCCGGCCCGGGGTCGATGACCGCGACGCGGCCGCGACCCAGAATGTAGGTGCCGGTGCCGTAGAGCGTGAACGGGCTGGGGTTCCTGGCGATGATGCGGCGAATGCCCGGTGCGACTTCGGCGACTTCGCCGTACTCGAACTCGAGCGCGCGCCTGAAGGGTATCGAGACCACGGCAGGACCTTTGGGATCGGACGGCGGAACTCTAGCAGAACGGGCTGTTTTGGCGGCGCCCAATCACTAGCTTGGGCTCCGCCTCAGAACGACGAGGCACGCCGTAGGGTCGCCCCTTGCGGTCGCCCGGACTGACGAACCGACGCTGTTCCTCCCACGAACGCGGGCGAGGGCACGCCCGACCGGCGCAATAACCTCTCCCTACGACGGCGCGAAAACGCGACCGGAGCAACAAACACTGCCCTCAAGGACTTTGGAGCGGGGATCAGGGGACACGTTCGCCGTCCGGTTGTTCCGACTCGGCCGCGCGTTCGCGCCAGATCTCGGCCTGCCACTCGTCGCGCTTCGCTCGCCAACTGGCAGCACCCGGGATCACTGCCAGCGCAAAGTCCAGGTATTGCAGTCCTTCTTCCGCCATTCCGGCGTAGTAGGCCTCCTCAGCGACGTCGGCGAGCCGGGTTGCCGCCATGGATCGCAGCCGGATGCCGTCGGCGTTGTCGGCATCCAGGCGCAGTGCTTCCCGGAGGCGTGCAACCGCGCTGTTCTCGGGATCCGGTCCGGTAACGTAGCCCTCCTGCAAGAGTGACTCGGCCTCGTCGATCAACCTCGCGACATCGGCGATCCGCTTCATTTTCGCGTCCCGCACGACCCGCATCTCTTCCACGGCGCCGTCGGGGATACCGGCCTTCCTCGCCGTCTCGAACAAGGCGGTCGCGTCGTCCAGTTGGTCGTTGTTGAGCAGGGCTTCGAACTCGGCAAGAACGTCACTCGACGTACCCGCCAAACCCTGGAGTGCGACCGCTGCATCGGGCTCGATTACCAGTACGCTCCGGTACATCTCGATTGCGTCGACCAGGGCACCGGACTCGCGCAGTGCCGCGGCCCTCTGCAACCTTTCGTCGAACCAGGCCCGTGCCGCGTCGTGTTCCTCGACCGCCGCCATGACCAACGCCCTCACGTCTTCCACGCCCTCGAACGCCGGGTTGGCCCGCTCGGCAACCAGAATGGCATCCCAGGCTGCGGGCCCGTCGTCCGCCACCGCGTGTTGCCTGGCCGCCTCACCGTAGTAGATCGCCACCTCATCGAGTTTTGCCAGCGCCCCCGGGTGCCCGGGCTGGAGCGTGAGCACCTCCTTGAGACTATCGATGGCCGAACCGACGGCGCGTACGTCGCCAAGGCCCCTGCTATCGAGAAGGCGGATGCTCTGCTCGAGTAACGCGACTGCCTGGCGCCTGTCCGCCAATCGATCCGACAAGCCGCTGAATTCGGGATCGTTCGGAAACGTGCTGGCCCAATCCGCTAGCGTCTGACCTGCCGTGCCGAACTCCCCCTGGTCGATCAGCCTCCCGATCTCCTCCTTCCATTGCCTCGCGAGCTCGTCCACGGCAACCTGTGCCTCGACACGGCCCGGGTCCAAGGCCAAAACCCCCCGATACGCCTCGACGACCTTGCCGAGGGCGTGGCTGGGATCTCGCCTCAATGCGTCCGCAGCCTGGAGAGCTACCACCACATCCGGATGTTCCACCAACCCGGCAACTGCCAGAGCGCGCTGTAGCGTCCCGCTCTCATTGCCGAGGTACCAGGCCGTCCCGACCAGCAACACGACGCCTAGGACGGTGGCGGCGCCGCCGGCCCGCCGGAGTCGCGCGGGACGATCCGTGGAAAACCCGCCTCCTGGACGTTCGCCCCGGATGGCAAGCGCCGCGATCTCCGACGTCGAGACCGCAGCCGTCTTGACCATCGCGTTGGGCACCGAGTCGCCATTCCGAACTGCATGTAGCGCGTCGACTATCTCGACGGCGGACCGAAAACGATCATCCGGGGATCGGGCAAGCAACCGATGAACCACGGCCTCGACCGCCCCCATCTGCGTCGGAAGCGCGGGCGGACCATCCCGCGACGGCATGCTGCCGTCCTCGGAGTTCGGATCGAACGGCAGGCGCCCGGTCAGCATGAGATAAAAGACCACACCAAGACCGAAAAGGTCGGATCGAGCGTCGATATGCCGGCCAGCGGCCTGTTCCGGGCTCATATAGCCCGGTGTGCCTCCAGCCTCGACCGCCGCAACCCCGGTTCCCGCCGCCATGGCAATGCCGAAGTCGGAAAGCAATGCCGTCCCTTGTTCGTTGATCAGAATGTTGTCGGGTTTCACATCGCCGTGGACGATGCCCTTGTCATGGGCGTGGCCGAGGGCACTGGCGACGTCGCCTACGACAGCCAACACGTTCTGCATGTGCAGACCGTCGCGGAGGTTGGCGTTGAGGTCGCCGCCGCGCACGTATTCCATGACGACGTAAGCCGCATCCGCGGTCTCCCCGGTGTCGAGGACACGGACGATATTGGGATGGTCAAGCGCGCGGGCCACGGTCCCCCGGGCGAGGAAACTCGCCCTTCGCTTCTTCCTGCGGAAAACCTCGGGGGAGAGCACCTTGATCGCGACAGGCTTTCCGAATGCGTGCTGGAGCGCAAGATAGACCCGGGATGAACGGCCCTGGCCGATCTCGCGTTGGATCCTGTATCCCGGAATGTCCATGCTACGGAAACTCGTCGAGTTCCACGCTTTGCACCTCGCCACGGACGATCTTGCCCAGAATGAACCGACCGTTCCGTATGTAGGCCGTTCCGTCGAGGGCGACCGCGAGACCCTCCCCATGGGCGAGCCCATTGATGCAGGTGTCGTCGTTGAACATCCACGCCTTGCCTTCGATGGTCAAAATACAGCGTTCGACGGCCTCGACGGTTACGGCCGCAGTGAGTTGGCCGTCGTTCCATGTCTCGAACGAAAGCGTGCCATCCGGCGACCTCTTGACCCCCGAACCATCGAGACTCCCGGATCTGAAATACCCCTTGTAGAGGGTTCCATCCCGCCACCGATAATGGCCCAAGCCATGGCGATGGTCACCCGAGAAGCCGCCGACGTAGGTTCCACCCAACTGACGTGTCAGGACGCCCTTGCCCTCGCGTACGCCGTTGACGAAGTTCCCCTCGTAGACATCGCCGTTCGACCAGGTCAGACGCCCGTTGCCGGTCATCGCGCTATTGCGGAAGTCCCCCTCGTAGACGTCGCCGTTGGGGAATCTCAGCACACCCTGGCCATGGCGCTTGCCGTCCACGAAATCCCCCGCGTAGACCTCGCCGTCCGGCGCAGTATGCGTACCCCAGCCATGCATTCGGCCATCCTTCAAGCCTCCCTGGTAGCGGTGACCTTCGCCCCAGAGCAGTTCACCCTCGACGGTGTCGGCGCCTTCTGCGATGACCGCACCCTCACGCCCGCCGGGCGAGGCTGGGTCGGCCTCCCCTGCCCTCACCGGTACGCCGGCGTTCAGGATAGCCACGACCAGAACGGCAACGCAAAACGCCGACAGCCGGCGAGGTCGCAGGCACACCGACTTCGCGAGGTCGCCAAGCGACCGCCGCCGCAGACGTTCACAACGCATTCGATCTGAAGATCCATCCTGCGCGATTCGAGTCCCGAGTCTGTCGGTTCCACGTAGGCGCGGCAAGTGCCGCGATGGCGTGCCGCGCGCTGGGGGACCTTCGTGCGGGGGACCCTTGCGACCGCCCGCCGGATCCACGACAAGACGGCCGCGGGCTCGATCGGCAAGGCGGTCAACGCCCTCGGAATCTGGGTTGGCGCTTTTCTACGAAAGCCCGCGCTGCGGTGTGGTGGTCTTCGGTGTCGAACGTCCTCGTCATGTGCTCTGCCTCGATATCAAGCACATCGCCAACCGAACCGCTGTCGGCGGCGTTGAGGTTCTGCTTCATGAAGCCGAGTGCGGTCGTCGGCAACTCGGCTAGACGCGATTTCCAGACATCGACCGCCGATGGAAAATCAGCGTCCTCATACACGTGGTTCACCAGGCCAATGCGCTCGGCCTCACGGGCGTCGATCAGCTCCGCGGTAAAGTAGAGTTCCCGCGCCTTCGCGGCGCCCACCAACCGGGGTAGAAAGAAGGACCCGCCGTAGTCGCCCGACAGGCCGAGTTTCGCGAACGCGGTGGTGAACTTGGCCGAGGCCGCTGCAATGCGGATGTCGCAAGCCAACGCCAGCGATAGACCCCCACCCGCCGCCGGACCGGGAATCGCCGCTAACGTGGGTTTCGCCATCTCGTGCAAGCAGCGGACGATCTCGGTTGCCGTGCGTAGTCCGGCCACCCGTTGTTCGAACGACCGGCCCGTGCCAACGCCGGGCGCACTGTCGCTTCGGCGCGCGCTGCTAGATCGCGCGAACCCCTTCACGTCTCCACCCGCACAGAACGCGCCGCCGTTTCCGGTGAGCACCACGACCCGGACGTTCGGATCCTCTGCGAGACGTGGTATTGCCTCTTCGAGGCCCGCCGACATCGCAGCCGACAGTGCATTGCGCGCTTCGGGTCTATTCATCGTCAACGTGGCAACCCCGTCTTCAACGGACTCGATGAGGTGATCGGTCGGGTCCGTCAGCGGGGGCATGTCACGTCCTCGAGGAATCGCATCGCCACCAAGATAGTGGATTAGCACGATCCGTGCTGATAACGTGAACCTATGAGCTCATTGTCGGACGCAATAGGCCTACTCGAGGACGGTGATTGGCAGGCCGCGCATCGGATCGTCCAGAAGGACGACTCGGCGCTGGCAAGCTGGGCGCATGGAATCGTGCACCTTATGGAAGGCGATAGGCGAAACGCCGGCTACTGGTACGGTCGCGCGGGGCGCGAACTCCCCGCGGATGGTGCGATCCAAGCCGAGATCGCGGCACTCAAGGCACGGTCTCAGCCTTCCTGAACCTCACGACCCGCGGGACGAGGTGCCTTTCAGTAAGGTGGTCTTGCCGGCCCCCGACGGACGCTCACGTAGACGAAGTCACCTTCCTCGATCTGCAGCGTGATTGACCGCAACGGGTAGGTCGGCGTAGCGTCAACGTCGAAGACGCAAGATACTCCCTCCAGCTTGATTGCCGGCTCAGATCCCCAACTCATCGTGGCCGGGTACCCGTTGGTGTCTGCGGCCGTCCGAAATCCGCCAAGCGACCGAACCGACGACTCACTTGGTAGCTCTTAACCACCCAAGGTAAACCCCCAGTTCCGTTGCACCGGCGTTCCAAGTTACGAAGGGCTCGGAACGGGATATGGTGGAGCCAGCCTCCACCAATGACTTTCGTATCCTATTGATTTGTCTTCTAAATATCTTTGGCAGGCTAGACGTACCCAACATCTTGCCCCACACCCCGGCAGCGATAGCCTCACCGCGTCCCCGTCTCTGCGACGGTAACCCGTTCTGTCGTCCCGGTATCCGACGGTTCGACGCACGACCGAATCGAACCCCGTCACGTTCAATACAGTGCGATCCGACAACCGCCTGACACCGGACCTTACAGAGCAGGAGCTGCCAGCCTGTCGGGGAGTTGCTCTGGTCACGAACTTGCTCCGGCTGGGCCGCAGCAGCTTGGACCTCTTGACGAAGCGCATCACTGGTCGAATAGCCTTCACGACCATTGCGGCTGGCCGGTAGTCCACGGAGGACTAGGTCCGTTCAACGCTTAGACCCCTGGGACGATATCCGCGTCGTGCGCAATCATTGTCGGTTCTTGAAGGCCGACAGGGCGAGGGTGTCTCGGACCCGGTGTAGCGTGTCGTCGGGCAGCCGATTGTCGCGGAGCAATGAGCGGTAGTCGCCGGACGTGCCAATGTCCTGGTCGGCCAGGACGACTTCGCCGTCCTTGGCGAATGTGAATAGGCCCGCATCGAACAGGCGGTGCAAATCGGCCCGAAGCGCAATACCGTTGAACGGCTTGTCATTCTCGCCAAGCTTCGCCGGGATGAGATGGGCAGCCTCGAGGGCGGCGGGGGTGGATTCTCCCGTCAGGACGCACCGGTGACCGTCGGCGGCCAGGATGATGCGCCGGAACTGCCCGTAGCGTCTGGATCGGAGATAGGTGGCGCGGGGTCTTCCTTGGGCTGCGGCGAGATCGAAGGATCTCCAAGGGATGGTACGCTCCCTCCCGTCCGACCTTCGCCAGTGGCACCGGCCCTCCCGGCCGCCATGTGTCAGGATGATGCGATTCGTTCCCCACCAGGGGTTGAACGTCCGGGCAATCTCCGGATTGTCCGCAGCCTTGTACTTGACGATGAGGTGCACTTCGTTGTTGGGTCCGGGTTCCGCGTGGGCGCGGACCTTGTACTCAACGCTGGTCCCGCCTTCGTATCTGGGCCAGACGGCGGGAACGGACTCGAACCGGGGAATGGCATCGAGGTGATGGACGTCGATCCCCGAGAAGTACTCGATTTCCTCGTCGTGGCCATTGTCGTCGCGCCAGACGACTTCGATTCCTATTGTCACGGTTGCGGCCTCCAGCGAAGTTCAAGCATATGAAGTGTGTTCCCGTGGGTGAAGCCCATGGACTGTGAACGCAACCGCTTCGTGCAGGTATGAGCTGGTCCTCGCATCACAGAAACGAGACGCACGCGTTCCATACAGCCGGATCCGGTCGGAGGCGTTTCCCTATCCGGTACCTCTACCGGCATCACCGAACGATCTCCCACGACGGACCTAGCCGAGGCGGGCTACTTAATTGTTCGCTGCCTGTGCGCTGCGCCCTATTCCACGATCGGACCACTATCGGAGCTAGGGAGCCGCCGCTGCGGGTGCACGTTGTAACAAAACGGGCATTGTGCGCCATTTGAACGGGGCCGACATCCTGTGCTAAGGCAATGCCGACGATGCGACGGGTGGCATCCCGCCGCCCGGATTCGAGCGAACCGAGAGGAACCGCGTGACCGACACCGCGCGCACGGCCGCCGAGTCGGACTACCGGACGTACCGTTGGTACGACCAGGCGGTCGTTTACGCGGCGGTGCAGTACGAGTGCCGGCGGTCGGCGCGCATCGCAACGCGAAAGTACGTCGCCATGATCGCGCATGCCCTCCGCTCCGCGGGAGAAACGGCGGCCGGCGAGTGCTTCCGTTCGCTGGTCGACGACGCCAAAGAGAGGCAGTTCGCCTTCCGGAGCCTCTCCCGGATTGTCGAGGGCGACCGCCGCGCGTGCCGGCCCCTCCCCCCGGCTGTCGAGGCGTGGCAGCGCGCACGCTGGCGGCTTGACGAACACAGCCAGCGTCCCAAGCGGCCACGCAAAGGGGCGGAGAAACGCTTCCTCAGGGACCTGGATATCTACGAGATCGTCGAGCTTGTCGTCCGACTCTGGGAAGTCACGGCGACGCGGAATCCGGAATCCGACGTCCGGCAGTCCGCCTGCGACATCGTCGCCGAGGCCCTCGGCATGTCCTACGAGGCCGTGGCGTCGATCCACAACCGCCACCCGAAAAGCCCCGTGCGGCGCTACCACTCCTTTCTCCGCGCCCTGCCGGGGGTCACGTCGTGGGACATCCGGACCATCGCCGAAGATCCGCTCGGCCCCGACGACCGCTCTTGAAACGCCGGTAGGCGCGCCACCTGGGCCATGCCCGCCACCCCTTCGCGCCGACGTTCGGCAAACCTCCCGCGAAGCCGGTCGTGTTGTGAACGAATCCGCGAATCCCCTTGTTTGACAAAGCGGCGGTAGCTGTGGACGGTCGCTGCAAAACAACGCAAGCAAGGACACATCCATGTCGGACCAGGACCGTCTGCTCAGGCGCTTCGACGTCGAGCAGCGCTGCGGGCTAGCCCGCTCGACCATCTACCGTCTCATGGGAGAGAACCGTTTTCCGCGCCCCATCCGCGTGGGCCCCAAGGCCGTGCGCTGGTCCCTCCTCGAAGTGGAGGACTGGCTGGCTACCCGCCCCCGGAACAACGCGGAGCGAACCGAGGCGCCCAGGCGGCGGCCCGCCCCCTCGTCGCGAACCGCGCCGCGCCCGGCACGGCCGCCCTCCCCGAGGCGCGGCCGATGAGGGATCCCAACCGGCACCCCGGCACCCACGGAGGACACGGCGTTCCGCAGACGCGGCCGCCGGACGCCGGGACCGAGCCGCGCGATGACCGCCGCGCCTTCTCTCCCAGGCGCTCCCCGCAGGTGCGGAAGACCGCCCGCAATCCTCCCTCGCCGCCCAGCGGCCCCTTCGACGCGAGGGCGGAAGCCGCCAAGCTGAAGGACCAGACGAAAGCCCGGCGCCGGCGCGTGCGGCGACGGTCGCGCCTCGACCGCCACGGGCACGAACTCCTCGCGCTGAACGACGCCGGAGCGACAACCGAGGAACTGCGGCGCTGGCTCCTCGAACGGCGCATCCGCGTCCACCACTCGACCGTCGCACGCTGGCTGCGGCGCAACGGCGCCGGGTGAGCGCGATGCCGAAGTTCCGTTCCATCCGACCGCCCGAGCGCCAAGCCAGGGCCGTGGCCGGCCGCCTGGTCAACCTGGGCGCGCTGCGCCGCGACCCGGACCGGCCCCCCTCCGTTCGCACGGTCGGCAGCTACGCCGACTGCCTGCTCCAGATCGCCCGGCACCTCGAGGCGCACGGACTGGAACTCCGGGACCTCACGCCCGAGACCGCCGTCGAGTACCTCGAGAGCCGCGCCGCCGATCTCAGCCAGAGCGCACTCGACATGCACCGGCAGGCGCTGCAGGCCATGCTGGTCCACGTCTCACGGCGACTGCCCGAAGGCGGGCGCCTGACGGTCGTCCACTCGACGAAGCCCCAGCGTCCGGGCGGCCGCGGTTACACGCCGCAGCAGATCGAGATGGTGGCCGCTGCGCAGAGAACGCGCAACGAGCTGTCGACGCTGATCGCCCACGCCGCCGGACTGCGGGCCCACGAACTATTCACGCTCGCCCGTCCGGACGAACAGCCCCCGGACCCCCGGCCCGCGCGTCCGGAGAAGTTCGCGGGCCGGCCCGGACGTGACTACACGGTCGACGGCAAAGGCGGCTTGGTCCGGCTGGTCCGAATCCCCGACAACCTCGCGGAGCGCCTCGAAGCCTGCCGCCGCGACGAGCCCGTCCGCGTCACCGATCACGGCGTCCACCACCCGTCGCGCTACGACGTCGCCGGCGGCACCGCGTGGGCGGCGAGCTTCACGGGCGCTTCCAAACGCGCGCTGGGCTGGACGCGAGGCGCGCACGGCACCCGCCACGCGTACGCCCAAGAGCGCATGCGGGAGCTGCAGCGCATCGTCCCCCGCCCCGTCGCGCTGGAGGTCGTCAGCCAGGAACTCGGCCATTTCCGGCCGGACATCACGGAGACCTATTGTGTGTAGTGAGTTGTTATGTGGAGCTGGGTTCCCAAGTGGTTGATGGCAA
>JAPPGK010000108.1 GCA_028821405.1 Gammaproteobacteria bacterium
GACCGGACCATGCAGTTCCGGGAGACGCCCCTGCCCGCCTGACGCCACGGGGCGCAGCCGCCACGCGGCGGCGCGCCCGCCCGCCTCCGCCACGCCCCAATGTCACAGAAAAGACGACGCTCGCCGTCGTCGGCAGATCCTTCCGCGTCTCTTCCGGGCCTGCCGGGGGAACCGACCGCTCTCGATTCGGCCGGGATGGGCGACCGTGCCCATGGTCGAACGCTTGTGTCGCCCCAAGCGGGAGTCTTGGCGGTATCGGCCGTCCGTGCAGCGCGTACGATCACCAACGCGGACGTTCGCGCGGGGGTCGGGTCGCCGTAGCACACCCCTTGTAGGACGATTTCCCGTGTGTCCGGGACTCCCTGATATGTAGGACGATTTCCCGTGTGTCCGAGACTGCTGGCATGTAGGACGGATTCGCGTGTGTCCGGGTTGCTCGCTCTCGATTCGGCCGGGATGGGCGACCGTGCCCATGGTCGAACGCTTGTGTCGCCCCAAGCGGGAGTCTTGGCGGTATCGGCCGTCCGTGCAGCGCGTACGATCACCAACGCGGACGTTCGCGCGGGGGTCGGGTCGCCGCAGCACACCCCTTGTAGGACGATTTCCCGTGTGTCCGGGACTCCCTGATGGCTCGAGACTGCTGGCAGCGTGTGTCCCGAACTCCTTCCTGACTTTTTGATGTAGGACGATTTCCCGTGTGTCCGGGACTCCCGGGACTATTTCCCGTGTGTCCGAGACTGCTGGCATGTAGGACGGATTCGCGTGTGTCCGGGTTGCTACATTGAGACCTGAATCTTTGGCCAGTCCATCCGGTAGGCTTGGGTGATATGCACGCGTAGCTCGAAACCGGCGTCGGGACACCCATCCCCACCACCAACCAAGCTCGCTGGAAGCTCCCCTCCGTTCCCTATTCTTCCGGTTGCGCTTCCGACCGCGGGCCCGTGGATTCCGAACGATAGCGCAGGCGGACGGTGTAGACGTCGTCGCCGGTGAGCACTCCACCCCGTCCGAACAGGCGTCCGTGCTGCCAGTTGGACAGGCCGAGTTCGGGTTTGCCGAGGGCGAACTGACCGTCGACCCATCGGGTGTGGTTGTCGCCGACGAACGGCGAATCCAACGTCGCGAAGAAGCGCTCGTGCTCGGCCGCGTCGTTCGACAGCAGCGTACCCACCAGGCGCGGGCTCAAGTCGTTGAACAGCCGCACCGCCTCGTCGATGGTGTCGACGCCAACGATGCTCACTTCGGGCGTGTCCTCCCACTCCCATTCGGTTCCGAGTTCCGCTCGTTCAAGCGGCTCGACCTGGGGTTCCCGGACGGGACCTTCGGCTCGAATCACCTCCACCTTGCGGGCGTACATCGCCTCGGGCACAAGGCCTTCGCTGCCTTTCGCGACGTGAACCTTGAAGGCGCAGCCCCGTGCTTCGCCGGCGCGTTGCAGGCCTTGGAGGACGGCGTCGGCTTGACGTTGCCGCCCTTCGCCGTTCACGAGACAGCAGGTATTCAGCGTGTTGCACACCTTGCGGTCCAGGGAGCGCAGCACCGCCTCTTCGACGGCATCTTCGCCGACGTTGTCGGAGACCACCATCCAGGCGCCGCCGGTGCCGTGCAGGCTCACCGGGGTGCCGGCGCTGCGGGCCAACGCGCCGAGCGTCGCGACTGCGGGTCCTGATCCGCGGGCCACGGCGAGGGCGAGGCGGGGATCCAGGAACAAGGCCCAGCCGGACGCGTGCGCGGTGCTGTCCACCAGCGAGACCGCGCCCGCTGGCAGCCCCGCCCGGGCGAGCGCAGGTTGGATCGCGAGTTCCATGATCGCCCGCGCCGTCCCCAAGGCGTCGCGACCGATGCGGAATACCACCGTATTGCCGCCGCGCAACACGCCGCAGGCGTCGGCGAGGACGTTGGGCCGGCCCTCGAACACGAACGCGACGACGCCGAGCGCGGCACCCACCAGGTCGACCCGAAATCCATCGTGGCGCACCGTGTCGAGCACCGCACCCCGGCGCGAAGGCGTCGATGCCCAGCCCCGCAGGCCGTCGATCATCTTGCCGCGCATGGACTCCGACACAGCGAGGCGCGTTGTCGACCGGCCGCGTCGCCGGGCGTTCTCCACGTCTTCGGCGTTGAACGTCGCCACTGCATTCCAGACGGCGTCGTCCGCCAACGCGCTGGCGACGCGGTTGTAGAACGCGATGATCGCTTCGTCGGCGACACCGGCCATGTCGGAGAAGGCAGCGGCGGCGGCATCCACGGCGAGGGTCGCCGTACGGAGTTCGGCCGCCGGGATGTGCAAGATCCCGGCCTGGGAATCGGCGACCAAGCGGTCGCCCGGCCTAAAGACCCGTGCCAAGTCAGCGTTGACCGTGAACGCCTGGCCGTTGGCGGCGAGAATCTGCGTGCCCTGCTTGAGCTCGTTCATTTGTCTTGGCGCGGTTACGGCCTGAGGCAGCGAATTCTACGGCGCGAGCATCGCCAATTGGCAAATGAGGGTTCGGTACCGGCGACCACCGCCGCCCGGCCCGCCCTGGCGGCGTGTAGGCCGACACTACGGCACGCGGTGTTCGATCCGCAACGAGACCGGTTCCCCGCCGGGGCTGGCCGCCTCGACCTCGCTTTCCAGATCGCCGGTTCTCGCCGAAGGAGACCCGCCGAGACTCACCCGCGCGACAAGCTCCACGGCATCCAGACCGGACAGGCTGCGTCCGGGCATCATGGCATCCGCGTCCGTGAGTTCGATCCGCGCCGGCAGGTCGGCCACCGTCAACCGGCGTACGGCCAGCGGCGGCCGCGGGGCATCGCGGTCTCGGGCGATGACGAACACCGGGGCATCGGGACTCGCCTCCAAACCGGCTGCCAGCGAAATCGACACGCCGATGGCCGGATCGTCGGCATCCGTCACGAGCGCGTCCTTCGGCAGGTGCGACCGGGCCAGGGCGAGGATCTCGGCGAGCGCCGCGCGGCGGGAATCGGGCATGGATTGGCCCAACGCCCGGGACAGGTATCCCGCGGCTTCGCCGAAATCGCGCCGTTGCAACGCGTCGACGGCGAGAAGCTCCAACATTCCGGGGTGGTCAGGCGTCCTCGCGAGCACGCGATCGACGATCGCCCGGGTGGCCGGCGACATCTCACCCTCGTCGGCGCGGTAGCGCGCCTGCGCCCAGGCGATGTCCACCTCGGCAATGGGGCCGGCGACATCGTGAAGCGCGGCGAACGCCTCCGATGCACCGCCGTAGTCGCCCATCTGCATCCTCAGATGACCCAACAGGAAACCCGCGTTGACATCCTCCGGCACCCGGTCAAGACGATCTGCCAATGCAGCCTCGAGGGCGCTCATCTCGCCCGGGTCGGCGTTGTGCACGATCTCCGTCGCCCGAGCGAGTACCGGTGCCCTTGGCTCTCCCCACACGGCATAGAGCACGATCGCGACACCGAGCACCGCTACCGATCCGACGAGAAGCGGCAGCAGCGGTACACCGCCTGGCGCAGCCCCACCGGACGGGACGGTTTGCGCCGACTCGTCGAGATGGGTGAGCGCGAGCTCTTCCTCCAGCGAGGCCACTTCATTCTCGTCGAGGTTCTGGGCATCCGCCTCGCCGGCAAGTTCGCGGCGGCGGTCCGCGAACAACGCGTCCGCGGTATCCGGTTCGGTCACGCGACCGGCGCGTACGGCGAGGCCCACGACGCCCACCACCGCCAACACGCCGACCGCCGCGACGGCGAGGTAGACCTCCATCAATCGGCGTCCCGAAGCAGACGTCGCGCCCTGTCCAGGTCCTCCGGCGCGGGTTCGTCAACCGCGCCGAGCCGGGCGACCCGCCTGAACACGAACACGACCGTGACCAGGAGGATCAGCGGCGAAAACCACAGAAACCAGGTCGATGGCTTGAAGGGCGGATCGTAGAGCACGAAATCGCCGTAGCGTTCCTGGAGATGGTCGCGGATGTCATCGTCCGCCGCGCCCTCCTCCATGAGCCGGCGAACCGTGCGGCGCAGATCGACCGCGATGGGTGCGCCCGAACTGGCGATGGACTCGTTCAGACACTTCGGACAGCGGAACTCGGTGATCAGGCGTTGGTACCGTTCGGCTGTCTCGGCATCCAGAAAGTCGAAACCGTCGATCGCCGAGGCACCGAGGCATGCCGCCGCCAGCAGCATGGCAAGGCACGTGGGCCACGTCCCGTAGCGCCCCAAGGCCGGCCTACCCGCGTTCGAAGGACGCGCCTCCGCCTCCCCCTCCGCTATGTGCCGGGTTCGCCTCCAGCCAAGCGACACCGACCTCGCAACTTCCATCGCGCTCACAACCGGTTTTCCGCGACCTCGTCCTTGCCCTTCAGGGCCGCGATTCTGGGTTCGAATTCGTCGCGCCAGACGCCCGGGTTCACGTCGCCGACATGCTTGAAGCGGATGATGCCCTCGGCGTCGACGAGAAACGTCTCCGGCGCCCCGTAGACGCCGAGATCCACGCCGAGATCGCCGTCTAAGTCCACCACGTTGAAATCGTAGGGATCGCCGTAGTGCGCCAGCCACTGCCGGGCCTTTCGCGAGTCGTCCTTGTAGCTGATGCCGACAATGGACAGTCCCGTCTCGGCCCGGATTCTCATCAGTTCGCCGTGTTCCGCGAGACACGTTGGACACCACGTCGCCCAGACGTTCACCAAGCGGGTCTCGCCGAGCAGACGGTCCCGGGTTGCGCGCTCCCCCGGCGCGCCTGCCAACACCGGCAGGTCGAACCCGGGAAAGGGCTTGTCCAGCAACGCCGACGGCAGGAGCGTCGGGTCGCGCAGCGTGAAGCCCAGGTAGAGCACGATCACCAGCACGCCGAAGAGGGTCGCTGGCACGAACAGCTTCGCCCGGTTCATGTCACCGCCGGCTCGCCGGACACCGCTCTCGATGGCAGCGATTGGCGTCTCGACAGCCGCCGGTAACGGGCATCGGTCACCGCCAGGATGCCGCCGAAGGCCATCAGCAACGCGCCGAGCCAGACCCATCGAACGAGCGGCTTGTCGTTGATCCGCACACCCCAGGATCCGTCCGGCAACTGCTCGCCCAGGGTGATGTAGAGATCGCCCAGGAAGCCCGGGGCGATTCCGGCCTCGGTCATGACCTGGTTGCGGGCGGGATAGTGCCGCTTCTCCGGGTACAGGGCCACACCCGTGTCGGTCGTGAACTCCACCCGGTCCGCCGTGTAGTTCGGACCCTCCACGCGTTCGACGCGGTTCAGACGGTATTCCACATCGTTCAGTTTCACGCTGTCGCCGATCGTCATGCGGGCATCGACGGCGTGGGAGAACTCGCTGGTGACGCCGACCCCAACCACGCTGATGGCGAAGCCCAGGTGAGCGATCACCATCCCCAAGTAGCTTCGCGTGAGCGAACGGCGGCGCCTTCGGAAATCCGTCACATGGGTCATGGCGATCCACAGCCCGAGCCCGACCGCCAGCATCGCGCCAATGGCGATCGCGCCGCCGAGGACGAGCGGCAGAAGGACGCCGAGCGCCAGCGCTATGACCAGCATGACCCCGATGTTCCTGAACAGCACCACGGGCGTCCGCCGCCAGCGCGACACCGGCATCACGGCGAGCACAGCCGCCAAGGCCAACGCCAACGGGACGAACACCCGGTTGTAGTACGGCGGACCGATGGATGTCTTCTCGCCAGCGGTCACCGCCTCGTAGGCGAGGGGATACAGCGTGTAGATCAGGATCACGGCGAGCGCCAACACCAGCACCAGGTTGTTGCAGAGCAGCATCAACTCCCGCGAGAGACCCCAGTAGTGGGCCCGGGCACGGATCGCGGGGGCGCGCAAACCATAGAGCGTCAGCGCCCCACCCACGGCGAGCACCACGAAGGCCAACAGGTAGAGTCCCCGCTCGGGGTCGACGGCGAAGGCGTGCACCGACGTCAGGACGCCCGAGCGGACGATGAACGCGCCGAGCAACGACAGGGAAAACGCCGCGATGGCGAGAAATACCGTCCAACTCTTGAACGCGCCGCGCTTCTCCGTGACCGCCAGCGAGTGGATGAGTGCCGTCCCGGCGAGCCACGGCATGAACGACGCGTTCTCCACCGGATCCCAGAACCACCAGCCACCCCAGCCCAGTTCGTAGTAGGCCCACCAGCTACCAAGGGCGATGCCAACCGTGAGGAACGCCCAGGCCACGTTGGCCCACGGGCGCGTCCAGCGAGCCCACACGGCGTCCAGTCGCCGGGCCAGCAACGCAGCCACCGCGAACGCGAACGCCACCGCGAAACCGACATAGCCCAGGTAGAGCATCGGCGGATGGACGATCTGCCCGAAGTCCTGGAGCAGCGGGTTGAGATCGGACCCTTCGGCGGGGCCGCCGATGAGTCGTTCGAACGGACTGCTGACGCTCAAGAGGAACAGCAGGAATCCGGCGTTCAAGAGACCCAGCGTACCCAACACCCGCCCATGGATCTCCGCCGGTACACGCCGGCCAGCGATGCTGACCGCCCAGGTCCACGCCGCGAGCATCAGCGTCCAGAGCAGAAACGAGCCCTCGTGACCGCCCCACGCGGCGCTCAGCTTGTAGTACCACGGCAACGCGGTGTTCGAGTTCTCCGTGACGTAGAGCACGGAAAAGTCGCTCGTGAGAAACGCGTAGAGAAGTGCCGCGAAGCCGGATGCCACCGCGAGAAGCTGCGCCGCCGCGAGTACCGTTGCGCTACGCGCCCAGTTGCGCCGGGTTGCGCTCAGGTAACCCACGACGGCGAGCCCCGCCGCAATGCCAAGCGCGAGAATGGTGGCGAAGTGACCCAGTTCGACGATCATCGGCGCGGCCCGGGTCGAATGTGCGTTGCATGGCACATCCCCTTGCGCCCCCAAGCCGGGACGGGACAAGCCTCTCCTCTACAGCTCGCACCTACGCGTGCGGGTTCGTTCACGGTGGCGACTCCTTGGTCTCCGGGGGATCTTGGGTGGGCCAGGCATGGAGGACCGCCTTGACCAGCGTCGCAAGCGGTATGGCGAAGAACACGCCCCAAAACCCCCAGAGGGCGCCGAACACCAATACCGCCGCGATGATCGCGATGGGGTGGAGGTCCACCGCTTCCGAGAACAACCAGGGCACGAGCACGTTGCCGTCGAGTCCCTGGATGACCAGGTAGGCCACCATCAACACCAGGAAATCCACGCTCCAGCCGAACTGCACGAGTCCCACCGTCGCCACCGGGATGGTCACCACGATGGCTCCCACGAACGGGATCAGAACGGACACGCCGACCAGTAGTCCCAAGAGCGCCGCGTAGTTAACGCCCAGAATCCAGAACGTGAGGTAGGTCACCACGCCCACGATGAGGATCTCGATGACCTTGCCGCGCAGGTAGTTGCCGATCTGGAGACTCATCTCGCGACCGACCTCGTTCAACAAGCGACGTTTCCGGGGCAATACGGATGCGAATGCGGCGACGATCTTCTCGCTGTCCTTCAGGAAGAAGAACAGGGCCACCGGGGCGAGGATCAGGAAGATCATGAGTCCGACGACGTTGGACAGTTGCGCCACCACGTCCTGCACGAGGTTGGCGCCGAAGTCGACGACCTGCTGGTTCAGCGTGCCGATCCAATTGCTCACCGTGGTCTCGGAGAAGAACTCCGGATAGCGTTGCGGCAACGCCGCCGCCAATTCGCGAAGCCCGTCGAGGAATCCCGGCAGCGCATTGACGAGGTCGCGCAACTGCTGCCAGACCAGGGGCAGGATGACGATGACGAGGGCCGTCAGCACGCCCAGGAAGATCACCTCCACCACGCCCACCGCCACGAGGCGTGGGACGCGCCAGGCCACCAGCCGGGAGACGACACCGCGCAAAAGGAAGGCGAAACCAAGCCCGGTCAGGACCGGCGCGAGCACGCCCCCGAAGAAGATCAGGATCAAGAGCGCCGCGGCGAGAAAAACCACGAGGAAGATCGCTTCCTCGTTCGAGAAATAGCGGTTGATCCACCCGCTGATGATCTCGACGAATCTCATCGCCGCTCAGCCCGTCACGCCCTTGTCGTTTTGGGACGACCTTTCTCGAGCAGATAGTAGTAGCGACCGTCTTCCACCCGGGAATCCAGCAGCGGATGGCCGCTTTGCGCCGAGAACACCTCGAAGTCCCGCACCGATCCCGGGTCCGTCGCGATCACCGCCAGACGGTCGCCCGGCTGGAGCGCGTTCAACGCCTGTTTGGCCTTCAACAGCGGCATCGGGCAGTTGAGACCGGTGACGTCGAGGCGCGTCGACGGTTTCGATTCGGTCATGGCCGGATTATCGCATACCCATGGGGCACCGAACGGCGTCGCCGAGGTCATATGGCGTATGATCACGCCACTGCGGCTTCGCCAAGGTTGCCTTTCCCAAATGTCGCGACGCGGCTTGTCCGTCCTGGTCCCGATCCTCGCCGTCGCCTTCTCGGAAGCGGCGGAATTGCCGGAACTCGGGGACCGTTCCTCCGGCTTGGTGTCACCGGTGGCGGAACGGGAACTCGCTGAGATCGCACTCAAGCAAATACGTGCGAGTGTGGCCACGATCGCCGACCCGGTCCTCAAGTACTACGTCAACGTCAACGTTCACCGCCTAGCCGAGTTTTCCGGGGTCTCGGAGCCCGCGCTCACGACGGTGCTGGTGGACAGTGCGCAGATCAATGCGTTCGCCGTCCCCGGCGGCATCGTGGGCATCAACCTAGGGCTCTTCCTCTACGCCCACGACGAGAGCGAATACTCCTCGGTCGTCGCCCACGAGCTTGCTCACTTGGGGCAGCGCCACTACGCGCGAAACGTCGAGGAGCAGCGCGCCATGACCCCGTGGGTGCTGGCCGGGCTGCTCGCCTCCCTCGCGGTCTCCGCCGCGGGGGGCGGCGAAGCCGGTATGGCGACGCTATTCGGCACCCAGGCACTCGCCCAGGACAAGGCCCTGCGTTTCAGCCGGTCCCGGGAACAGGAAGCTGATCGCATTGGACTCAACACGTTGGAACGCGCCGGCCTCGACCCCGATGCCATGGGTCGGATGTTCGAGCGCATGCAGACCGCATTCCGTTTCGTGGACATACCACCCGAATTCCTGCTCACCCACCCGCTGACCGACACCCGGATCACCGATGCGAAAAACCAAGCCGACCGCTTCCCCGACCGGAGCGTTGCGCCGTCGCTGGACTACCAGTTCATGCGTGCCCGGGCGCAAATCCACTACGCGGAGTCGCCAAGCCGCGCCGTTGCCGAAGCCCGGTCCCGCCGCGGTGGCGGGGATGCGGACACCTACGCACTCGCCGTCGCGCTGTCACGGGCCGACCGGCACGACGAGGCAGTCAAGGCGGGCCGCAAGGTCTACGAAGTACATCCGGACAGCCTGCTGATGGCGGCCTCCTTCGCCGAGATCCTGATTCGCGCCGAACGGCTCGACGAAGCGCTCGGGTTGTTGTCGCGCAAGCTGCGAATCAATCCGGAGAACGAACCCTTGACGTTTCTCTACGCCCAAGGGCTGAACGCCGCCGACCGCCACGACAACGCGGCGGCGCTGCTATGGCGCCATACCCGCGTGAATGCCGACGACGTGGACGTCTGGGAGCTACTCGCCGAGACCGAAGCCCTCGCGGGCGACGAGATGGCCGTGCATCGGGCACGGGCCGAGTACTACGCCCTCGTGGGCGCCTACCGTCAGGCCATCCACCACGTCGACTACGCGCGCCGACTCGTGGATTCCAAGGACCGCCGGCTGCTCGCACGCCTCGACCAGCGCGTTCTCGACCTCCGAACGGAATACGAAGCCGCCCGGCGACAAAGCGGCGGCACACCCTAGCGGACGGGCTTGTCCCGTCGCGGTTCTTGCCGCGGGCGCGGCGCCCTCGACCGCAAGGGGCGCCCCTGCGAGGGTCGCATCGCGCAAGCGAGTGGCGTCGAATGGCCGTCTCTCCGGCCCGTCACACCACTAGGCAGGTGTCGCTGACGCTAGGCTACCAAGCGGCAGCGAACGTCGGTCACTTGTATGGTCGCAACGGCCTTGGAAGCCCGGTGCCGGGCCGTTTGATAACACATGCAAATAGCACGGTAATTCCTGCCTGTTCGCCAGCATGGATAGCTAGTCCACGCCGTTCAAAGGGCTGTTGTATTGGGCAGGTAACCCGGCGCAGCGCGCCAGAGCTATCTGCATGCGTTATCCGGGAAAGGACGCTATCGGCGGTGTACGGGCTTGTCAACCAGCGCCCCAGACGTCATGGATGCTCCCGTCGCCGTTTGGTCAGTCGGCACCGGCCGCAGAGCGTCTCGCGAGTTCCTCCCGTTCCATCCGGCGTGCGCCGCGCAGGATGTTGAACATCGAGTAGTTGCCTTCGTGGCAGGCATATTCGTAGACGGGCTGCTCGCTCTTCTTCCAGACGTACTTGCCGCTCCACGGCGCTGTCCACGCCGTGGAGTCTTCGACCGTGAAGTCGTATAGGAGATTGCCATCCTCAAGCAACGTAAATCGCTCCACGAGGTTGAGGTTGGCATCGCCGCCGTAGAGGCCGGTGTCTTCGCGAAAGTTGGTGGTCTCTACCACCAGCATATCGCCTTCCCAGTGCCCCACGGGATCGCCGAGCCAGCGGCGCATGTCCTCGGGGCCGTGCTCGCCGTTCAACCGGACGATGCGCGCATCGTGGACCATCTCGGCCAGGATCATGACGTGATCCTCCGTCTGCACGATGCGCTTGTGGTTGTTGTAGACCCCCGGCAGCAGGGGTGGACCGGCACTGAAGCCAAGCAGGCAACGCTCGGCAAGGGCGAGTTCCTCAGGACCATCGAACGGACCGGGGCCATCCCGGTCGAGCCAGGATGCAGTCCCGTCGTTGTCGTGGCTGAAGGAGCTGAAGTTGTCCGCCATCTTGGCGAAGCTCTTCATCGTCCTCTGCGGCTCCCGCCCGTTGGGCGGGTCGTAGATGATGGAAGTCGGGTACTTGCCGTCGATCGGTACCACGCCGCTGCCAGGATCGAGCCAGAACGCGTTGTAGCCGCCCACGTTGCCCGCCCCGAACGCGTTGTTGCCATCGCCACCCTTGACCGGCGGGGGCCGGTTCGGATCGTTGGAGCGGCCGTCCTCAAGGAACTCCGTTCCCGTCGAGACCTTCGCCGCTTCTTCCGGCGTCATGAATGCCCGGTCACCGAAGGAACGCGGGCGCTGTAGCGGGGTCAGCGTTCCACCGTCGTAGTACCCCGACAGGTCCGGCTTGCCGGACTTCGTACGTGGAACATCCGCGCTCGAGGAAAACGCCAGCAGAGCGATCATCACCGGGACGAAGACGAGCCGGTGCCCGGCAAGACTCGACAATTCGGCAATCAAGACGGTGGGTTTCATCGTCGCTCTCCCAAAATCACACCGGTGCAATGGTGCGCCACCAATTGCCGGCTGTCGAGCCAGCGAGAATCTCTCTTCACTAGCTTCAGCGGCTTGACCTTGAGCGAATCGACGCAGACACTAGGTTCGGAACCAGTCACCGCCATGCGGCGGTCCTGGGATGTTTGATTCGGCTGACGGGGCGGACCCGAGCCGCTACAGGGAGATACCGAAATGGCAGATATCGTTTCAGGCGACTACGTCCAGATGGATCAGGTTGGCTGGGTGGACTTCCCGCAAGGTCTGTGCCAAGGCGACGTCAAGTGGAAACTGCTGCATGTCTCCCCTGAGTCGGGAGCCTGGACGGCGATCTTCGATTGCAAGGCAGGATCCTCATTCGCCAAGCACATTCACATGGGCCCCGGCGAGTACTTCCTGACGAAGGGCAAGATGCACGTCCGTGGGGGCAGCGAAGAGGGCGGTGCGACGGCGTTGGCGCCCGGCTACGGTTACGAAGCCTGCAACGCCCAGCACGACCACACGGAGTTCCCCGAAGACAGCGAGTTCTACATGACGTTCCTCGGACCGCTCAACTTCATCGACGACGACGGCAATACCATCGCCCTAGTCGGCTGGCGACAGGTCTACGACGCCTGGCAGGCATCCCAAGGCGACTAGGATCTTCTTGAGCGGTTCCGCGCCGTGCCAACGTCGCGGAACCGGTCAATCGCCGTCCTGTGCCGGATCGGACCTGCAACGCCACGTGCGATCCGGTCGCTCTACGCGTTTCGCCTGAGCCCGGTAGGCGACGACCACTTGCTCTCGCCTGCCGGGCGTTCGACGGCCGGAGTCTCGGCGGGCCCGGGACAACCGCAAGATGTCCTATGTGCGTCTGAGCACCGCCGACCCCTAGAAGGAATAGCTCAGACTGGCCGTGATGAGACGCGGCTGGCCAAGCGTCCCGATGACCACGTGGTCGCCGCCGTCGAGCAGGTAGAAGTTGGGGAAGTGCTGGACGTCGGTGTAGTAGGCCTCGTCGGCCAAGTTCTCCACGTTGAGCGTCAGCTCCCAGTTCTCGCGTGCGAAGCCGATCTGGGTGTTGACGATGGTGTAGCTCGGGTTGGTGACCGGATTCCAGGCGAGCAGTCCCTCGTACTCGCCGTTGCGGCTGACCTGCAAACCGAAGATGAAGTCCCCGCCGTTCATGGGGCGCCGGTAGTCGACACCGACGTTCCAACTGAGATCCGGAACCACCGGTGGCGTCTCGCCGCTGAGATCCACGCCCGCGGCTTCGACACCGGAGTCCCACTCGGCGTTGACCAGGCCCAAGGCCGCAGAAAGCGTCAACTCTTCGTTGACCCGCATCTCGATGGAACCTTCCACGCCGGATTGCGTTGAATCGCCGAGGTTGATGATTCCTTCGACGACGCCACCGTCGGCCCCCTCGGCCTGGTACTCGATCTGGCGACCGTCGTAGTCGATGAAGAAGGCCGCCACGGTTGCCGTCACCGTGCCGTCGGCCAGGCGCCCCTTCCAGCCACCCTCGATGCTCGTCGCCTCCTCCGGGTCGAAGCCGAACAGTTCGTTCTCGCCCTCGAAATTCGCCAGGTTGAAGCCCCCCGGCTCGTAGCCCCTGGCCACCGTCGCGTAGATCATCGAGTCGTCTTCAAGGTAGTAGCTCGCCGAAAGACGCGGCAGTAACTCGATGCCCGACTCGTCGCCGAGGTACCCGGAGTCGTAGTTCCTGGTGTCGTTGCTCCACTGGTCGAACCGCAACCCCGCGCTGACTTCCCACTGGTCTACACCGTAGGTCGCGTTGGCGAATGCGCCGAAGTGGCTCTTTTTCCGATTGCGTTTCTCGAACGGGGTCCTGACCGTGCGTGTCTCCGTGCCAAACCCAATCATCTCGCCGGCCCACACGCCCGAGCATGTCGGCATCCCCAAAGCGCATCCGAGAGGTCCCGTGAAATTGCCGTCCGGCGTCGCTTCGGTTCCAAACCAGATGAGATCTGCGTCCATGGTCTCGTCGTAGCGGGAGTAGAAGATGCCGCCGAGCCACTGGACGGCGCCATCCCCCGTGGAAGTCAAGCGAAGCTCCTGGGTGGTGACCTCCATTTCCTCCGGACGGAAGAGGTCGAGAAGGTATTCCTCCCGGATATCCAAGTCGCTGTAGCGGTCGCTCGCGGTCTTGGTGTGCGAACTCACGGAGACGACGTCAATGTTCTCGAGCTCCCAGGTGAGTTCCAGCATGGCCGAACGCGTCTTCCGCTCGTGCCTCGGGTTAGTCGTGGTTTGGACGATGTCGGGATGGTCGAGGTCGGTATCCAACTCCCGCACCCAGGTGTTGTTCGGACCGTCGAACCGGCTCACGCGAATCGAAGAGTAGACAGACACCGCCTCACCCACCGGCCCGCTGAGTGAAATCCGGTAGCCCGACTCTTCCGACGCACCGACATCCACGTCGTTGTCCGTGCGCATACCGTTGACGCGGGCCGTGTTCGGATTCCGGAGATAGCCATCGTTGGTTACCGTAAAGCCGAACAGGCGCAATCCCCAATCATTGGCCAACGGTTGGTTGAGGCTTCCTTCGAAATCGAGAACGCCCTGATCGCCCGCGGTCGCCTTGATCCGTCCGAACCGGCTTTCCGAATCGGGTCGCGCGCTTACGAACTTGATCGCGCCGCCGATGTTGCTGCCCCCGTAGAGCGTGCCTTGGGGACCCTTGAGGATCTCGATGCGTTCCAAGTCCCCGAACCGCGACGACGCGTCGGAGAATATCTGCACGTCGTCGAGATAGAACCCCACCCCCTGCGTGTTGCCGAACGAACCCAAGCCGCGAATCGACACATTCGGGAAGCCGTCCAGCCGCGTGGACAGGTTCAAGTTCGGCACTTGGAACCCGATGTCCTCGAGGCCCTTCAAGCCTTGGCGGTCTATGTCGTCGCCCATGAGGGCCACCACCGACTCCGGAATCTCAAGCAGGCTCTCCTCTCGTTTACGGGCAGTGACGATGACCTCCTCGATGTCGTCACTGGTATCCGCTTCCTCGCCCATCGCGACGGGAGCACCCGTCACGAATGCGACAGCCACAAATGGCGCGAGCAAGCCCGCGCCGAGAAATACACGATTTTTCATCGGTCTGTCCCCCCTAGAACCGACTGTCCATCACCAAAACGGCGAACGTGGCGAGTATACTCCTTGGCGTTGCATCCCGCGCCGAATTGCGGGACGTTTCGAGGGAGGGAACATCGTGGCGAAAGCTATCCATACCATGATCCGTGTGCTGGACCTCGACCGTTCGGTCGACTTCTACAAGCGTGCCTTCGGTCTCGAGGTCGCGGACCGGTTCGATTTCGACGATTTCACGCTGGCGTATCTGCGCAACCCGGAGAACGACTTCGAGGTGGAGTTGACCTGGAACCACGACCAGGAGGAGGACTACACCCACGGCAGCGGCTACGGCCACGTCGCCATGTGCGTCGACGACTGCGCCGCCGAACGCGAACGTTTCGAGGCGGAGGGTTTCAATCCGGGGAACGTCGTTGAATTCCACCGCGAGGGCAGCCTTATGGCGCGGTTCTTCTTCGTCCAGGATCCCGACGGCTACAAGATCGAGGTGCTGGAGCGGCACGGCAGGTACCAGTAGGGGCGGCGCGAGACACGCCCTTGGGGACGCCCGGTTGGCGTCCCCTGCTGACAACCTCGCACGCGAAAACACGTGGGCGATGACAAGCATCGCCACATCCATCGCACCTGCGACAAGGACGCATCGCCGCCCTTCGGAACCGGTTCCATGTTCGACGGCGAGCAGGGCTCGAGGCGATCCGACCCACAGCGGAGGCGAAGGCGCGCCGTTGCCGACGCGGTCGGGGCGGCACTGGGGCGCTAGGAAAACGCCAGCATCCGCTGCAACGGTACCATCGCGCGGGCGCCGATCGCCGGGTCGACATGGATCTCGTTGTCGCCTGCCTCGAGCGTCGCGACGAGGGCTTCCAGTTCGTTCATCGCCATCCACGGACAGTGCGCACAGCTGCGGCACATGGCGCCGTCGCCGGCCGTGGGCGCCTCGATGAAGCGCTTGCCGGGTGCCGACTTGCGCAGCTTGTGGAAGATGCCCCGGTCCGTTGCGACGATAAAGGTGTCGTGGGGCAGTTCCCGGGCGGCCTGGATGATCTGGCTGGTGGAACCGACGCGATCCGCGATGTCGATGACCGCCGCAGGCGATTCGGGATGCACCAGCACGCCGGCATCGGGGTAGACCCGCTTGATGTCGTTGAGCGCCTTGAACTTGAACTCCTCGTGGACCACGCAGGCGCCGCTCCAGAGCAGCATGTCCGCCCCCGTCTTGGCGCGGATGAAGTTCCCGAGATGCTTGTCCGGCGCCCAGAGAATTCTCTCGCCCTTGTCGGCGAGGTGTTCGACGATCTTCAAGCCGACGCTGGAGGTCACCACCCAGTCCGACAGCGCCTTCACGGCCACCGACGTGTTCGCGTAGACCACCACCGTCCGATCCGGGTTGGCCTCGCAGAACGCCTTGAAGTCGTCCGGGGGGCAGCCCAAGTCCAAGGAGCACTCGGCCTTGAGCGTCGGCATGAACACGCGCTTCTCCGGGGACAGGATCTTCGCGGTTTCGCCCATGAAGCGCACGCCGGCGACGATCAGGGTGCCCGCCGGGTGATCCCGGCCGAAGCGCGCCATTTCCAGCGAATCCGCAACGCAGCCGCCGGTCTCGTCAGCGAGATCCTGGATGTCGCCGTCCACGTAGTAGTGCGCAACCAGCACGGCGTCGCGCTCGGCAAGCAGACGCTTGATGTCGGACTTCAGCGCGGTGCGACGGGTGTCCGACAGAAACGCCGGCGTATGAACCGGCACCTCGGTGGGTTGCAGGCTGTAATCACGCAACATGGCGCGATAATACACCCTGTCTCCCAACCAGCCTGCCGTAGGGCCCATGCCACGCATCGCGTTCTTCGTATCCGACCCAAGCCGCGGTCAACCGGCGAACGACAATCATCTGCGCCTGCCGCGGGCATTCGCCGCAGCCGGTTGGTCGGTGTCGCGAATCGATCACGAGTCGCTCGCCATGGACAGCCGGCGCGTCGTGGCGCAGGACCTGACGGGCAGCGCGGTGGCCATGGCGGACTTCGACCTCTACTTCGTGCTGGGCTTCGGATCCCAGGCGACTTTCCTCGACCGCATGCAGCTTCTGCATTCACTGGACCAGGAACGCTTCGTCAACACCGTCGACGCCCTCGTGTACCAGCACGGCAAGGTCTCCCTTTTCCTCGCCGCCCGCGAGACACCCCAACCGGAAACCCATGTCTCCAACGACCCGGAAAGGCTCGCCGCAATCGTTGCGCGCGGTGGCGACTGGATCGCAAAGCCCACGGCGGCAAGTTTCGGACGCGACGTGTTCCGGCTGCGGCAGGAAGACACCAACCGGCGCGCGATCCTTGAACATCTCACCCGCGACAACCGCTACGCCCTGCTCCAGGCCTATCTCGACCCCGGCGACGAGGGTGAAAAACGCGCGCTCGTCGCCGCCGGCACGATCATCGGCACGTACGGCAAACGGCCATCCGACCATCGCGGCAACCTCGGTGCCGGGGCCGAAGCGTTCCACGCCAGGCTGTCGCGGGAGGAAGCATCGACAGTGACGCGGCTGGTGGACCGACTCGACACCCTGGGGGTTCGCTTCGCCACCATCGATCTGGTCGGATCCCGCGCCCTGGAGATCAACGTCGCCAATCCCGGTTGGCTCGGAACCTACGAGCAGGTCACGGGCGTCGATCTCGCTTCGAGAGCGGTCGATGCGCTGTCACGGCGTTTCGGACTATGAGAACGAGCCGCCATCGACCCGGATGATGGCGCCCGTCGTAAAGCTCCCCGCGTCACTCGCGAGATAGAGTGCCGCGCCGACCACCTCCTCCGGCTGTCCGCCACGCTGCAACGCGATTCCCGTCTTGGCGTTCCTCTCGAAGGCTTCCATGTCCCAGGCTTTCGAGATGTCGGTCAGAAACGGCCCCGCCTGGATGCAGTTGACGCGAACCTTCGGCGCATAGGCCCGGGCAAGGGACAGGGTGAGCGAATTGATCCCGGCCTTGGCGGCACCGTAGGGCTCGGACCCCGGCGTTGCCTGCACGGCCGCGTTGCTGCTGACGTTGACGATGGCACCGCCCTCGCCGGCCGCCATGCGCTCGCCGATGATCGCCGAAAGCCGGTACGGACCCTTCAGATTGACGCCAACCACCTTGTCGAAGAGATCCTCCGTGACGGCGGAGAGTTTCGGGTACAGCGGCGACATGCCGGCGTTGTTGACGAGGATGTCGACCCTGCCGAACTCGGCGTAGGCGGCGTCCGCGAGGCCATCGAGTTCGTCCCAATGGCCCACATGGCAGCCGTACGGGAGTGCCCCGACACCCAATGCCCGGGCTTCATCCGCCACCGCTTCGCAGTTGTCCGCCTTGCGGCTGGTGATCACCACGTCCGCCCCGCGTTCGGCGAACGCCAGCACCATGGCCCTGCCCAGGCCGCGGCTGCCGCCGGTCACGAGGGCGACCTTGCCGGTCAGATCGAACAGATCGGTCATGATGCGTTCCCTTCGGTGAAATCGGTCGGCCAGTCTAGCGTTGTTTGGGAACCTCGACCGACGAGGCTCGCCGTCGAACGTTACCTCAAGGTATGGACTCCAAGCCCACTGCGGGTGGCAGCAGCCTCGCCAAGGTGTTCTCCTCGCCAATGCCGCCACCCTTGGTGACCACGGCCAGACGGCGGTCTTCGGTCTGGCAAAAGGGTACGGCGGTATCCGCGCTGCCCAAGACACGGAGCGTGCGATCGCCCAGCACCGCTGCCGCCGTGTCCCCGCCAAGGATCATCACGGTCGGCGCGCCGGATGCCTCGATCCAGTGCCAGGTAGTGGCTGCAACCAACGACGCCATGGATTCTGCCGCCGCGTCCGCTATTGTCGCCCCGGTCATTTCGGTCGCCAGGACCACATCCTCGCCACCCTGCAGGGCGGCCAATGCGCGTCTGGCGTCATCATCGGGGCCGACGGTCAAGAACGGAAGCCTCGAGATCTGCGTTCGGCTCAGCGGATGCAGACTTCCGCACACAACCAATGCTGGACGCGGTAGCGGGGGGAAGTCGCCGCGTCGTGCAGAGCGCAACGTCGCGACGTAGGCGCCGACGCCGCCTGTGGTGCCGACAAGCATGCGATCCTCATCGCGACATCGAACGGCCGCAGCGGCCAACTCTTCATTGGTGTTCGCATCGAGGACCACCAAACGCCCGTCCGCCAACGCGTTCCCGCAGCCCGCTGCACGCAGGTAGTCGACCGGGCGGCTCGACAGCAAGCGGTTGCGGGGGTCGCGTCCGAAGGGGCTTTCGGCCACGGGCACGTCACGGATGTAGACCGTACCGTCGTCGCAGCGTCTGCCCGCGTCGGGAAAGCTCGCAAGGATTCCCACGCGCCGTCCCAAGGCGATCAGGGATGCCGTTTCGTGCGCCCAGTTGCCGCGTAGTCCGGAGTCCATCTTGTGGCAGCGGAAACGGGCAGCGAGCCGATGCGCTTCGTCGATCCGGCGCGCCGCTTCGACCGCCGCGCAGTGACGACTGTCGAGGTCGATCACGGCGCAGTCGTCGGTCATATCCGGCGCGGTGGTCAGTCGAACGTCGAAGCCCAGATCCGCACACGCGCCGCCGGTCTCCAAGGCACCGGTGCGGTCGTCGGCTGTAATCACGAGCTCAATTGCCACTGGCGCTCCGCTACCGTGAACCTCATCATCGTAACGCGGACACGGCCTGGCCACGTTGTGCACGGATGAAGCAGAGAACGTATAGCGGGTCCCGCTGGGAAGCCCAAGCCTCCTATTGTCGGGCAATCCGGTCGGGATCGTTCATCGCGGTGTCGGGAACCACGGCGGTGGACGAGAACGGCGAGGTCGTTGGCGAGAGCGTCTACCAACAAGCCGTCTTCGTGTTCGCCAAGATCGAACGTGCCCTGGGCGAACTCGGGGCCCGCCTCGACGATGTCGTGCGCACCCGCACGTTCATCACGGATATGAACCAGTTCGAGGGGTTCGCGAGGGCCCACCGCGAGATGTTCCAAGACATCGACCCCGCCGCGACCTGCCTCGGCGTCTCCGCCCTGGTCGACGAACGCCTGCTGATCGAAATCGAGGTGGATGCCCTGCTGCCATAGCTCGCGGTCCCCGCCGATCCGCAGCCCATTACCCAGCCATTCAAGCTCCGGCAGCTTCCGGTTGCTCGGTTCCTGCACAATTTCGGCTTTCGAATTGCACACCCGCTGACCCACGTGCCGCTACATTGCAGGGCATAGCTTCGTCCCAGGCGAACCGCATGGATCTCAACATGGACTCGAACTCGGCATCGCTCCGATTCATTGTCGTGACGGTGCTCATCGGCGTCCTGATGGTGCCGCTCCTGCTGGTGAGCTACGTCGTCTCCGAGCGGGAAGGATTCCGCAACCAGGCGATCGATGGCATCTCTCGGTCCTGGGGCGGCGCGCAACGCATCACCGGCCCCCTGTTCGTCATTCCGTTCGAACGTCGCGTCGACGACACGCCGACCGTCCAGCACGTCACCCTAACGCCCCGCGAGCTGGACGTGCGCATCGACAGCCGCCACGAGATGCGCCAACGTGCGATCTACTCGACGCCGGTGTTCCACCTAGATGTCACGGCAACCGGCGCGTTTGATCCGCTCGATCTCGATGCCCTGGAGAAGAGGTTTGGAACGGCCCGGCTCGAACAAGCCGAGGTGGTTGTCGGGCTGTCGGACTCCCGCGGACTTCGCCGCGCGGCATTCGACTGGGATGGGAGGGCGATTCCCATGGAGGCTGGCGACGGCCCAGCGTTGCACGGCCTCGTCCGGGCCGATGCGGCTGAAGGCGCTTCCTTCACGCTCTCCCTCGGTCTACGCGCGACCCGTCGGATCTCCGCCGTGCCGGTAGGAGACCGCTCCTCGTTGGAGATCGTCTCCAGTTGGCCCCACCCGAGCTTCGTCGGCCGGTTCCTGCCTGATCATCACGACATCGGCGAAGCGGGGTTCTCGGCGTCCTGGACCACCCACAAGCTCGCACGCGGGTTCCCAAGCATCTCGGCGGACGGTCCCCTGCCCATGCAGGCGCCCCTGGGCGTCCCGGCGCTGGGCGACCTGGACGTGGGATTCGGCGCTTTCGAACCCGTGAATCTCTACAAGTCGGTGGAGCGAAGCCTCAAATACGGCGTGCTGTTCATCGCCCTGACGCTGGTGAGCATCCTCTGTCTCGAGCTGCTGACCGGCCTGCGCTTCCACTTCGTTCAATACGGCGTGGTCGGCATCTCGCTCGTCTTGTTTTTCGTCACCCTGCTGGCATTGGCGGAGCATGTCGGCTTCGCTCTCGGCTACGCGGTCGCCGCGACCGTGTTGACATCCATGATCGCTGGCTACGCACATGCCTCCACGAACAAAGTCCGCCTCAGCGCCATTACGGCGGCCACGCTCGCTGGACTCTACGGCGTGCTTTACGTGTTGCTGCGGCTCGAGTCGTTCGCACTCCTGGTCGGTGCGGCGATCCTGCTATTGGTGCTCGGCGTGGTCATGGCCGCGACACGCAAGCTCACGCCGGAAGCGTTGGACGACGGCTGAACCGAGGCTGAACCGCTGGTCTCCTTGCCTTTGCGCGACCGCACAACAAACTGTCCGGTTCTGCTTACTTGAGACGGGAGATTTCCATGGGGATGCTGGACGGCAAGGTCGCGCTCGTGACCGGCGCCGGGGGTGGTTTGGGTCGTACCCACGCACTGCTGTTGGCGGCGGAAGGTGCTGCGGTGGTGGTCAACGACTTGGGCGGCGCGCGCGACGGCACCGGGGCCGGTACGTCGATGGCCGACGGCGTGGTCCAGGAGATCCGCGATGCCGGCGGCCAAGCGGTTGCCGACTATGGTTCGGTGGCCAACAAGGCGGATGCCGAAGGCATGGTCCAGACCGCCGTCGACAGTTTCGGTCGGCTCGACATCTGCATCTGCAACGCCGGGATCCTGCGCGACAAGTCGTTCAAGAACATGACAGACGACATGTGGGAAGTGGTCAACGACGTACACCTTCGCGGCACCTACTACAGCGCCAAGGCGGCCTACGACCGGATGCTCGAACAGGGCGAGGGGGGCCGCATCATCGTCACGAGTTCGACCTCCGGGCTGCTCGGCAACTTCGGGCAGACCAACTACGGGGCGGCCAAGGCCGGAATCGCCGGTTTCGCCCGTTGCCTGTACCTCGAGGGCGCCCGTTACGGCGTGACCGTGAACATCCTCGCGCCGACCGCGCTGTCGCGGCTCACGGAGGACATCCTCCCGGAACAGGCCAAGGACGCCGTGCCGCCCGAAAAGGTCTCGCCGACCGTCGTCTGGCTGTGCACCGACGATGCCAAGGACGTCACCGGCCGGACCTGGCTCTTGACCGGCAACCGCGTCTCGCTCCTATCCTGGCAGGTCAACCCGGTGGCCCAGAAGGACGAGGCCGACGGGCCGTGGGACGTCGAGGAACTGGGCGAGGCGATCCTCGAAAGCAAGGACAACTGGCCTCCTATCAACCCCATGCGCGGTATCTAGTGTCCCAGTGGCGTCCCGTGCCAATCGCATCGAGGATCTGCGGTCAGGGCGAACCAAGGCCGTTCTTGCACCATTGCGGGCGAGGGCCTGCCCGCCGGGCGCGTTAGCCTCACATCCCTACGGCGCAACTCTTCGCGATCACATCGGACGCATTCGGCTGACACGCGATGGATTTCGGCTTCTCTGAAGAGCAGAACCTGCTGAGGGAGCAGGTTCTGCGCTTCATGACCGAAGCTTGCCCATTGAGCGTCGTGCGGACCCAGAATGGCGCTCTGCCCCGTGAACTCTGGCGACAGGCGGCGGATCTCGGCTGGCTCGCGCTGATCGTCCCTGAAGCCTATGGCGGAGTCGGTCTGAAATGGATCGACTTGGCGGTGGTTCTCGAGGAGACCGGCCGGGGTTTGAGCCCGTTGCCGATCATCTCCCAAGCGCTGGCCGCGACCGCCATCGGCCGGTCCGCCGGCGACGGCGTGAAGGGCGAGTGGCTTCCCAGGATCGCGGCGGGAGAGGCCGTCTTCGGCGTAGGGTTGTACGACGACCCGACCTGGATCGACCCCCAGGGCATCCGGCTTGAAGGCGTTCGGACGTTGACCGGCGCCAAGCGATACGTCAGCGACGCCACGGCGGCGACGCACTTTCTGCTGGCAACCCGCACCGACGACGAACTGAACCTGGTCATCGTGGATGCGAACCACGCGACCTTGACGGCGCAACCCGGCATCGACCGGACCAAGCCGTTCGGGACCGCGACCCTTGACGGTGTCGCGCCCCTCGCGGCGTTTCCAATCTCGGCCGACGACCTCGCTTTCCTGACCGACTGCGGGGCGGTGGCGGTCACTCTCGAGGCCATCGGTGCCGCGGAAGCGGTCCTTGAGTTGACCACGGAATACGCCAATAACCGCATTCAGTTCGACAACCCGATCGGCAAGTACCAGGGCGTCAAGCACCGCCTCGCCGACATGTTCGTCGACATCGAGTCGTTCAAGTCGCTGGCCTACTACGCGGCCTGGGCGATCGACGAGGCTCCGGACGAACTGCCCCGGGCGGCTTCGCTCGCCAAGGCGTACGCGTCCGATGCATTCGCACGCATCGGCATCGACGGCGTCGGCCTGCACGGTGCCATCGGCTTCACCGCCGAGTACGACGCCCAGCTCTACCTCAAGCGCTCGAAGTGGGTGCGCTCGGCGTTCGGCGATGCGGACTACCACTACCAGCGCGCCGCAGCCATCGGAGGTCTGTGATGGACTTCGACTTCACCCCGGAAGAACAGGCGTTCCGCGCCGAGGTCCGCGAATTCCTCGCCGAGAACCTGCCGCCGCGCGCCGAGCGCGGGCGTGGCTTCATGGGCGAATGGCTCAAGCAGGTGCGCAACAGGCGCTGGGTCGGTTTCTCGTGGCCGGAGGAATACGGCGGCGGTGCCGGCAGCCTGACCGAACAGGCGATACTCAAGGAGGAGATGGCGCTCGCCGGTGCACCGCCCCTGGGCACATCCTTCATGGGTCTCGCCTGGGTGGGTCCGGGGATCATCCAATACGGTACCGACGAGCAGAAGCAGCGCTTCATTCCCGACATCCTGGACAGCAAGGTCAACTGGTGCACAGGCTACTCCGAGCCGAACCACGGCAGCGACCTGGCGGCCATCCAGACCAAGGCCGAACGCGTCGGCGACCACTACCGGGTGAACGGCCAGAAGATCTGGACCACGGGCGCACCCTGGGCCGACTGGATCATCCTCCTGACCCGAACCGAGTTCGAAGTCGAACGCAAGCACGACGGCATCACCTGCCTCCTGGTGCCGATGGACTCGCCCGGCATCGAGGTGCGGCCAATCGAGAACATGGCGGGCGATAGGAACTTCGCCGAGGTGTTCTTCACGGACGTCCAGGTTCCCGTCGAAAACCGACTCGGCGAGGAGGGCAAGGGCTGGGCGGTCACGATCTCCGCACTCGCCAACGAGCGATCCAGCATCGGGGAAGTCACGCAGATGTTCGCGAAACTGGAATCGCTCAAGAACCTCGTGCGATCCACCACCCGGCAGGGCAAGCCCGCGGCCGACGACCCCGCCGTGCGGCGCCGCATAGCCGAGTTCGAGGCGAAGATCGCGGCGATGAAGTACAACGGCCTGCGTTATCTCACCAAGCAGTTGCGCGGCGAACCGCTGTCCAGCGAGACGTCCGTCAACAAACTCCACCGCGCTAGTCTCGAGATCGAGATGGACGATTTCGCCCTCGAATTGACGGGACTCGCCGGCGTTCAGCTACCGGGTAGCGAGGACGCGGTAGACGGGGGACGGTGGGCGCGTTCGTCCCTTGGCTGGCCGGGCGTCGTGATCGGCGGCGGTACGCCGAACATCCAGCGCAACATCATCGCCGAGCGGATCCTGGGGTTGCCGAAGGACTGAACCAGTCTGCAAGAATCGTACGGGCGATCCTTGCCCGGTCCCTCGCCTCGGGCCCTGCGGCTAACGGTAAGGAGACCAGTAGTTCCGCCTGTCAGATTTGAACCTGTACCGACGACGCGGATGCGGCAGTGGATCCTGAGCCCGTAACGTCCACCCCAGCAACTTGGCGACCATCTTGGATTGGACAGCGGCATATTCCGGATGATCGAAAAGGTCATTCAGCTCAACAGGATCCTCCGCCAGGTTGTAGAGTTGTCCGTGTTCCTGCATATCAAAGATCAGCTTCCAGTCGCCCTTCCGTATGGCACGCATCGTCCCACTCTGCGACCAGCTGTTTAGCTCGTCGAAACCGATCGCCGCCTTTAGCCCGTCTCCATGCCCCCGATAGTCATCATCCGCCGTGTAGTGAAGTCCACCAAAACCGTGCTCTGAATAGGCGCTCTCGAATTCTGCCTCGGGATACTCCATTCCGGTCAACAGTGGCCATAGACTGCGACCCTGTACCCCACGTGGAATCTTCGTCCCGATCGCTTCGCAAATCGTCGGCATGACGTCCGCGATCGTGATATGGGCCGGATGAGGCCTATCGGAAGCCACGATCTCCGGGCCCACGAAAAAAGTCGGGATCCGAATGAGAACCTCTGGCAATTCAGCCCCTTTGCGTACCAGTCCGTACTCGCCGACATAGTCGCCATGGTCGGCGAGGAAGATCACAATCGTGTTGTCTCGAAGTCTTCTCGACTGCAAATAGCCGACGAAGCGCTTGATCTGGTCATCGATCAATCGGAGCATGCCTAGGTAGTTGGATCGTGCGCGAGGGAGTTGCTCCGCATAGTCGGCGAATGCAGCCTCGCCAATGTGCCGTAGCCATTGATACTTGAAACCCTTTGCCGCAAGTACCGATTGATCGGAATTCGTGGATGGCAGTGTTTCCGGTGGAAACAAGGAGAAATAGGGTTCAGGCACCTGATACGGGTTGTGCGGCTCCGGGAACGAAAGCCATAGAAGGAAAGGATCGTCATACGGAATACTGTCAATCCAATTCGTGGCGGCAGTGACAGCACGGAACGGACATTGGACTTCCACGCCGAAGGGTGCCGGTGCGAAGTCCGCACGCATTCGCAGATTTGCCAGGTACTCGTCAAATGCCGTTTCGTCTTCCGTTCGGTTGACGTCGGATCCACCGTGGTGACCCAAGGGGAAGTAATAGTCCATCCGCGCAGCATCAAGATGCGAGTGGTTCTTGCCGCAGAGCCCAGTTCTGTAGCCCTGTCGGCGCAGTACTTCGTAGAGGTCGGTCTCGAAAAACGCGTCTTCCCCATTGTGGTTCGTCCGGGCATGCGTCGCGCTCGGATATCGACCTGTCAACATGCTCACACGTGCCGGTAGGCAGGCTGGCATCGTTGTATAGGCTCGATCAAACCAAGTGCCCTGTGCTGCAAGACTGTCCAGAAAAGGCGTCGTATCGAGTGGGAAACCCTCGCGCTTGGACACGTCAGCCCTTTGCTGGTCTGTCATAATTATGACGAAGTTTGGTTTCTTGGCCATTTTGGTTGCCTTTTCTGCGTATAGTCATTGGGGAGAAGCATGCGCATTCCGGCAGTTCGAGTGAACTAGCAATTGCAGAGTGGTTCCAGCGATCTAATCCAGACGAAAATCACGCGATGTCGAGAATCGTCCGCGCCACTCTACCAAGGCGCTCGAACACTTGTCTGTCGATTACTGCGGGCACATCAGTCGACGATGGTCGGGTTGATCGACCAAAGAACGCGTGTTGTATTTCGGTGAGCGGCAGGCGATTGAGCGGCTCTCTCAAGAACATCTCCAAGAGCCTTACGGCACGCGCGTCGGCACCGGCACGGCTGGCGTACTCATCAAGGGCCGCGCGCCGCCCGGCGTCTGAATTCGCGGAATTCCAAATCGCCGTCATGATGGCACATTGCTCTTGTCGCGCTCGCCGCTGGGCCGCGGTTGTCACTCCAAGAATGTGACGAGGCTTCGAAAGATCGTCAGGTATCTTGCTGATCTGGGCCGCCGGAAAATACCCGGCGACCTCTTCGTCAACGCGCTCGCTAGCAACCTGTCGACTTGTAGGGACAGTCATCGCCCGCGGCCTGGCTCGGACAGTCTCCGGCGGGCGGAATGATCCAGTCTCACCCAGCCGAGATCAGCGCAGTTTCCACGGCGGTATCGCGTCCCAATCGAACGGTTCGATGCCGTCGTCGGTAATCAGCCAGACCGATGCGTCGGCACGATCCTCGTGGATATCGAGGAAGCCAATGGTGCCGTACTGCGTGTCGTAGTTGTGCGGATAGGTCGGCGAGCCCGGATTCACGCACAGGATGCCGTCGATCTCGGCGATGAGTTCGGTGTGGCTGTCCCCGGAGACGATCACGTCCGGCGTCTTCTCGGGCCAGTAGCGGGCCACGAACCTCTCGAGCGTTAGCCCCGGCGGCCCATCCTCCACGGGGATGTAGTGCGTCAAACCCACGGTCAACGACTCGATCTCCACGGTCCAGACGTACTTCACCCGCGGATCTTCCGGCTGGATGGGACGTCCGCCGGACCCGTCCTCGCCGTTGCCCCGGGCGCAGTACACCGGTGCGACCTTCTCGAGTTCGTCGAGCAGGGCGAGATCGTGCACGTCGCCACCGTGGAATATGCAGTCGACGCCCTCGAACGCGTCGTAGACCTGCGGCCAGAGCGTCGCACGCGCCTCGGGGATGTGGGTGTCGGCGATCAGGCCGATTCTCGTCGCCATTGGGGTTCCGTTTCCGACAGCCGCGCTGCAAATCGGCTACCTTAGCGCAAGCAATGGACCGAGAGGGAACAAAATGCTCGACTGGGACACCGTGCGGGCACGCGCCAACGACGATGGCGAGTTCCGCATCCACGCCAGGCTCTGGAACGCAACCGTCCGACTCGGCATAGGGCATCGAAACTACCGGATGCGAATCGACGATGGTTCGGTGAGATCCATCGAGCGTTGGCCGGGCGGGGTCGCCACCGACCTCGCCATCCATGCCCCACAAGCCGATTGGGAAGCGATGCTCGCCCAAACGCCGCGCCCTTTCTATCAGGATCTCTACGCCGCGGGCATCCACCACGACTTCGAGATCGCGGGCGACACCACCAACTACTGCGCCTACTACCCCGCCCTTCGGCGCCTGATCGAAATCATGCGGGAGGTGAACAATGCATGACGCGCGTTTCGACGATGCCGTTGGCCGCTACGTCTATCTGACCCTCGACGGTGTCGAGCATCGCGTCTACTTCGAGGAGTCGGGCACGGGCGATGTCGGTCTGCTCCTGCAGCACACCGCCGGGGCGGACGGGCGGCAGTGGCGGCATATGCTCGAGGATGCAGGTCTCAAGGCGCACTTCCGGATGGTCGCCTACGACCTGCCCTACCACGGCAAATCCGTGCCGCCCCTCGGCACCTCCTGGTGGACCGAGGAGTACCGGCTCACCCGTGACTTCCTGATGGCCGTCCCCATCACCCTGGCGCGGACCCTCGGCCTTGAACGCCCGATCTACATGGGCAGTTCCATCGGCGGGCACTTGGCGATCGACCTCGCGTTGAACCACCCGCGCGAGTTCCGTGCCGTGGTCGGCCTCGAAGCGTCGGCCTACACGCCGGGTGGCTTCGTCGACGAGTTCAACCACCCGCGCATCGGCAACGACTTCAAGGCCCACCTGATGTACGGGATGATGGCGCCGACGAGTCCCGAGGCGTTGCGCCGGGAAACCGCGTGGGTCTACAGCCAAGGCGCGCCGGCGGTGTTCAAGGGGGATCTCTACTACTACAGCGTCGACCACGACGTGCGCAACACGGCGGCGACCATCGATACCGACGTTTGCTCGGTCGACATCTTAAACGGCGAATACGACTGGAGCGGCACCCCCGAAGCAGGTGAAGAACTCGCGGCAATGATCCCGGGCGCGCGGTACAAGACCATGAAGGGACTGGGGCACTTCCCGATGAGCGAAGACCCGGAGCGGTTCCTGGCGGAGATCCGGCCCGTGCTGGAGCGGATTCTCGCTGTCGGGAGTAGCAGAACATCCGCTGCCACGGAGAGTCCTTGAGCCCTGCCGCTAGGCTGATACCGATAGCGGCATGGGCATTCGAGATCAGACCGAACCTTGGTTCGAGACGCGTCTGGCGTGCTCGCGCAGGACGCGATTGATCTCTGTTTGATAACCGCGACCACCGGGAACGGCGGCCCTGAACCAAGCCAAGACGTCTGCATCGAGCCGAAGCGTGATCTGCTGTTTGGTGGGCCGGTACAACAACCCGCGCTTGGCACCCGACCAGTCGAGTACTTCCGGAATGTCGCTCGTGTCGATCTCCTCATCGGGCATCGACGCGAGCTTGCTGACCTGCAAAGACTGCTTGTCGGTCAGCCTATTCGAAATGCACTTCGTCATGGGCCCTCCTTTCGTACGGCGTGGCCTTTCGTGCATTGATGATCCGGGCTAACTCGTCTGTGGATCTCGTCGCGAGGGATGCGGTCCCCACCGCGAAACGCTTTGATCGCCCGCAGGGCCTTGTCCTGAAGGCGATTCCGGCGATCAGACTCGTTGCCAACGGTGACTGTGACCTTCTTCATGCAGGCAGGGTCACACTCCATGCCCCCTCCGTCAACGCCACGCGAGAGCCGTTTCGACGAGCCTCCTACAAACGCGGATCCACCGGCTCGGATTCCATGGCGAGCACGGCGAAGACGCATTCGTGTACCCGTCGAAGCGGTTCCCGTTCGACGAATCGGTGCAGGGCTTCGAGGCCGAGGGCGAATTCCCGGCGCGCCAGGGACCGCTTGGCGCCGAGGCTCCGCTGTCGCAACCGCGCGAGGTTTTCCTCGGCGGTGTATTCGGGACCGTAGATGATTCTTAAGTATTCCCGTCCGCGGCATTTGATCGCGGGTTGAACGAGGCCTTGGCCGCTCCGGGCAACGAAGTCCCAGGGTTTGACCACCATCCCCTCGCCACCGGCCGCGGTCAGTTCCTCCCACCAGGCAATGGCCTCCCCGCAACTGGCCTCGTCGCCGATATCCACGACCCGGTAGTCCGTCACGGTCAGGAGTCCATCGCCTTGGCACAGGTCGGCCAGTTGCGCCATGTGCCAGCCGTGGTCCTTGTCGTCGTGTACGGCGGCCTCCGTCGCCAGCAGGTGAAAAGGCGCGAGCCTGAGATCGTCCACGGTGTCCACAGGCCAGTTGTAGCGGCCGACCGCAGCCGCGTAGCCCTTCACCATGTCGGCCTTGTCCCGGAATCGGTGCGCCAACTCCGCCGTGTCGGCGCCGCGCTCGCCCGCCCGTTCGAGCGCATCCACCGCCCGGGCCAAGCCGAGGCGGGCGGCGTCGGCCACGCTTGCGTATTGCTCTCGGACCAGGTCCGCCGCCTTGACCGACCACGGCATCAGTTCGCAATCGAGGATCAGCCACGGCGTCTCCAGCTTCTCCCAGAGACCGCAGCGGTCCGCCGCCGCCCGAAGCCGGTCCAGCACCTGCCGCTCGAAACCGGCAAGTTGTCCGCCGAAGAACCGCCGGCCGGTCCGCGTATAGACGATGCCAGTGGTCCCGCCTTGCGCGCCGAAGCGAGTCCGGGCGACATCCGCGTCGCGGCAAACCACCGCAATGGCCCGGGAGCCCATGTGCTTCTCCTGGCAAACCACCCTCGCAACACCGTTGGTGCGGTAGTAGCCGAACGCGGCCGCCGGGTGCTCCAACAGCTCGCCGGAATCCCTCGTCGCGCATGGCGACATGGTCGGCGGCAGGTAGATGAGCCAGTTCGGCTGGATGGCGAACCGGCTCATCACTTCCAGCGCCGCCGCCGCGTTTTCCTCCCGGACCGTGATGTTGGGGACAAGCCGGGTATCGACGATGCGTTTGCCGAGGACATCGTCGATGGCGAGGATGTCTCCGGGCGCGTCGGTGTCGGCATCGGGCACCAGTGGTCGACTGGTCGCCGGGTAGTAGACCTTCGCCGCCGGTACCGAAACCAGTTCCCGTTCCGGATAGCGCAACGCGGTCAGCTTGCCGCCGAACACGCACCCCGTGTCGATGCAGATCGTCCCGTTCACCCACTGTGCCTCGGCAACCGGCGTGTGGCCGTAGACGATCATCGCCTCGCCCCGGTATTCGCCCGCCCAGTCGTAGCGCACGGGGAAGCCGAACTCGTCCGTCTCGCCCGTCGTTTCGCCGTAGAGCGCGAACTCACGTACCGCGCCCGACGAGCGGTTCAGCATTTCGCGCTTCATGCCCGCGTGGGCCACCGCGAGCTTGCCGTCGTCGAAGAGGTAGTGGCTGACCAGGCCGTCGATGAACTGGGCAACGCGGTCGTGGAACGCCGGCGGTTCCGCCTCCAGTTGGGCCACGGTTCCATCGAGACCGTGGGTCATCGTCACGCGTCTCCCGCGCAGGTGACGGAGCAGCTTCGTCTCGTGGTTCCCGGGAACGCATAGCGCCACGCCAGCGGCGACGGCGTCCATCACCAGTCGCAGGCAATCCACGACGCGGGGGCCCCGGTCCACCAGATCGCCCAGGAACACGAGCCTTCGGGCGTCGGGATGCGTGACACCAAAGCGCTCGCCGTCCCTCTCGACGCGGTAGCCGAGCTCGGAAAGCAAGGCTTCCAACTCGTCGCAGCAGCCGTGCACGTCGCCGATGATGTCGAACGGACCCGCGTCGTCCCGCCGGTCCGTCCACAGGCGCTGGCGTTCGACGACCGCTGCGTCGGCTTCCGCTTCGGAACGGAACTGGAACCGATAGCGGAAGCCCTCGCGTCCGAGTCGCTTCAACGACCGACGAAGCAAACGGACATGGTTGTGTACCACCCTCGGACCGAAGTCGCGGTCCGGCCGTCGGGCGTTGCGATCCTGGCAAACGCGCTCCGGGAGATCGAACACGATGGCGACGGCAAAGGCGTGGAATTCACGCGCCAGGCGAACGAGCTTGGCGCGGTCTTCGGGGCGAACGTTGGTCGCGTCCACCACGGTGAGTCGTCGCGCGGCAAGACGCTTTCGCGCGATGAACTCGAGCAGTTCGAAGGCATCCCTGGTAGCCGATTGGTCGGTGGCGTCGTCGCTGACCAGCGCTCGGCAGGCGTCGGACGAGATCACCTCCGTGGGGGCGAAGTGCTTGGCCGCGAAAGTCGACTTGCCGGACCCCGACGCGCCGACGAGGACGACCAGGCAGTATTCGGGAATCTCTATGCGCATCGCCGGAACGTCCCCATCTGGGTCGGTGCCCCGAGTGCCTCGTCCACGTCGCCGACCGGTTCGAAGGCAACGGCGTAGCCATGCGCTGAGGCGACCGCGTCCGCCCAGGCCGCGAACTCCGCCCGCGTCCATTCGAACCGGTGGTCGCTATGGCGCAACCCGCCTGCGGGAATGCCCGGATACCTGACGTTGTACTCCCGGTTCGGCGTGGTGACGACCACCGTTTCCGGCTTGGCGAACTCGAACAGCACCCGTTCGAACGTCCCCAGCCGATCGGGGTCGAGGTGCTCCAGCGCTTCCACCACGGCCACCGCGTCGAAGCCCTGCATGCGCCGGTCGCGATACGTCATCGTCCCCTGAAGCAGCTTGATCCGCCGGCGCTGTCGTTCCGGCATTCGGTCCAGCCGAAGGCGGCGGGCGGCCGTTTCCAGCGCTCGGACCGAGACGTCCACACCGACGACCTCTTGGAACTGCGGGTCCGCCAGCAGTTGCTCGACCAACCGTCCCTCCCCGCATCCGAAGTCGACGACGCGGGTGGCATTGCTCTCCTTCAATGCGCGTGCGACCGCGGCGAGCCGGACATCCGCCAAGGCGACGAACGCCTCCCGTGCTGGTCGTTCGTCGCTATCCGGGGAACCCGGGTGTGCATCTTCCGCCAAGCGGGCCAACGCATCGTTCGCCAAATTGCCCCGGTGCTTGAGGTACCGGCGCACGATGAGGTCTCGACGCGGGTGATCCTCCAGCCAGCCTTCCCCCCGTGCGATGAGCTTGTCCACCTCGGCGTCGCCCACCCAGTAGTGTTTGCGGCCGTCCAGCACCGGGATCAGCACATAGAGATGGGTCAGCAACTCGGCCAACGGCTTGCGGCCGGTCAGCGTGACGTTCCGGTAGTTGCCGCTTGCGTCGTCGCCCGGTTCAAGGTCGACTTCATAGCCCAGCGGTTCGAAGAGTTCACGCACGTCATCCCCGCTCCTGCAAGGAAGTGCAGCGATCCCGGCAGCGAGCGGCAACGGCTTGCCAACGAGTTCCGGCCTGTCCCGACAGCGCCCGCCCAAGGCGCTGCCGAATACGCGCGCGATGGCGACGCTCAGAAAGGACGATGCGACGTACGGCCGGTCGTTGACGTAGTCGGTCGACGTCGAGCCGCGCCCGCGAACGAGCGCGACGGGATCGACATCCAGCAACAGGGCCGCCGTGCAGCGCTCTTCCGACGCCTCGGGGTAGAACACATGCGCCTTGCCGAACGACAATTCGAAACACTGCACCCGCGCAGGGTTCTTGTGCAGGAGGTATCCCAGATCGGTGGCCGGGCTATGGGTGGTGGAGACCGTGAGCAGCACGAGTAGCGGTCGGACAGGCTGTTAAGCTGCACATGATGCAGCCCGCAAAGCGCCCCGTCGAACCGATCGTGCCTGCAACGAGCGGGGATAAGCTGATGCGCCCCTTGAGGGTTCTGGTTGCCGGGGGCGGGATCGGGGGTCTCGCCGCGGCCCTGTGCCTCGCCAAACGAGGCCACGACGTCACGGTGTTCGAACAGGCCCGGGCGTTCGGCGAGGTCGGCGCCGGCATCCAATTGTCGCCCAACTGCACCCGCGTACTGCACGATCTCGGACTGGACGAACCGCTCCGGGCCGCCGCTTTCCAGCCCCAGGCAATCCAGTTCAGGAACTGGCGAAACGGCCGGGTCATCGGCCAGTCGGCCTTGGGCGAGGAGGCCGTGCGACGCTTCGGGTTGCCCTACTACCACATGCACCGCGCCGACCTGTTGCGCGTACTGGTGGATGCGGCGCTCGCGAGCCCGAACATCGCCCTCCTCTGCGACGCCGCCGTTCGAACTTTCGACGAACGCGATACGCGGGTGAGATTGACGGCGGTCACGGGCGACGACGATGGGGACGTGCTGGTCGGTGCCGATGGCATCCACTCGGCCGTTCGCGCCGGACTCTGGGGCGAGGACCGTCCACGTTTCACCGGCTGTGTCGCGTGGCGGGCCTTGGTTCCCGCCGAGCGCCTGCCACCCGGCCTGATCCGACCGATGGCCACGGCCTGGTGGGGCCCCGGGGGACACTTCGTTCACTACTTCGTCCGGCGCGGCGAACTGGTCAACTGCGTGGGCGTGGTCGAGAAGGCGGGCTGGGAGGTCGAGTCCTGGACCCAACGCGGCGACCCCGCGGAGTTCGCCGCCGATTTCGACGGCTGGCATGACGACATTCGACGCCTGATCGACAACGTGGACAGCGACACCTTATTCAAATGGGCCTTGCACGATCGCGAACCGATGCCCCGGTGGAGCAAGGGACGGGTCACCCTGTTGGGAGACGCCTGCCACCCGACCCTGCCGTTCATGGCCCAGGGCGCGGCGATGGCCATCGAGGATGCCGCGGTCCTGGCGGGATGCCTGGCAAGCGACCGGGACGTAGTGTCGGCGCTGCAACGCTACGAAGGCTTGCGCCGGGACCGAACGGCGCGCATCCAGCACGGATCCCGACGCAACGCCACGCTGTTCCACCTCGCCGGGTTCAAGGCGTGGCTGCGCAACCGGGCGACCGGACGCGTGGCAGGGCGAACCACGAATGACCTGTACCGATATAACGCCTTCGAAGCGGTTCAGTCTCAAAGGAACGAATAGGTTGGCATTGGCGTTGAGTCAGATGGACACCGGTGGTAGGGTGCGCGCCGTACGCACCGCCGACCGGAGAAGGCAGATGAACCACACAACCCCGAGCAACGGGAATACCTAGGGCCCGCTTCCGGTCTTCATAAGCCCCGATCGCGGGCCGTTCTCCTTCCATATCTACCCACGCACTTGAGCAGTGCGTGGCATGGAGGACTCATGTCCAACGAAAACGATCAGGGCAAGCTCGACGCGGAGTTCGAGCGCCTTCGGGTGATCTCGGGCCGCATCGCCCGCGATCCCGGCGGCGTCGGCATGGACGTCGAAAACCTGCCCGACTTCTTCAACAACGTCGCCCACCTGTGGGACGCGAAATTCGCAAAAGGGTACGCCCCGCTGCACCGCGCCACCGCAACGAGAGTCGCACGAACCCGCGAGCCCATCCGGATTCTAGACGTCGGCTGCGGCACCGGTCTGGAGCTCGAGTACATCCTCGAGCGTGCGCCCAACGCACGCATCACCGCGATGGACCAGGCGCCGCGGATGCTCGCCGAGCTAGAGCGGAAGTACGCGCAACGAATGACGCAGATCGAGTTGCTACAGGCATCCTGCGTGGATTGGCCCGACGGCCTCGAAGGCTTCGACTACGTCGTCTCGATCTTGTGCGTGCATCACTTTCCGCCCGATACCAAGCGGGAGATCTATCGCTGTTTTCAGTCTGCGCTGGATGCCAGCGGTGCCTACGTCGAGGGGGATCAGTGCGCCGGTCTCGTCGTCAACGAGGCGGAGACTTCCGTGCTCGAATTGTTCGAGGACTGGATCGCGAAGCTCCCGGGCGGCTTGCGAGGCGAGTGGAACTACGATGTGACGTTGTCCGCCGAGACGAACCAAAGGCTGCTCCGCGAAGCCGGGTTCACGCGGTTCGCGGGGCCGTGGCTGGTCGACGGCGACGCGGTACTGGTGGCTCGGCCGTAGGAGACGGTCCAGGAGCCTGCGCTGCAGCAACGGCACGAAGTGCGGCGCACAGGGCTCGCGCGGTGGGACTGGGGCCCGACGGCGCGCTCGCTCGTGCAGCCAGGCGGCGTTGTCTCGTCCCGCATCGGAACGGCCCGTCTCGATGCGGGCGACCGCGTGCCCCAATCCGGCGCGATAGGGTCCGCCCCTACGTGTCTCCGGGTGCCTTTTTTTGGCGTCGCGGCCGTCGTCTTTGGTATCGTGGGCGGCAATCGGTGGTTCAAGAGAAATCAAGGACGATTGTGGCGTGGCTGAACCCAAGGAAGTACTGAACGCCCCGTTCGACGCCGACCCCTACGCCGCCCTGTCGCCTGCCGCCCGCCTCGTCGCGCAAGCCTACGGTGTCGTCGCACCCCACGGAATCGGTGTGAACCGTACTGCCAATGTCTTGGCGCAAGCGAGCGTTTCCCTGCTCGGCCGCAGCCTGACCCAAGCGGAGGTTCGGCGGGCGAACGACGAACTGATCAATGCCGGGATCGGCATTCGACCGCCGTCGCCCAACGTCGGGGTGGCCGCAACCCGAAACTGGGCCGTGCCCTTGGCCGTCCGGGCGCAACGCGAAGGTCGACTCAGGCAAATCCTGGAGGCATTCCAAGCCACCCGGCCAACTCCCGGGATCGACCGCTACATGTTCGAGACCCTATTCCGCTGTTACGTGCTTCGCGGCGATTTCGACAATCTCGATGCGCTCCTCGAAGGGGACCCGGGGTCCGTCGACGCGTGGCGCTTCCTGGCGGAGCCGCTTGCAGTTGATGTGCTTGCCACATTGCCAGAGCGCTACATCGACGTTGCCCTTACCGGTTGCCTGCGTCACACGCTCGACATCGGGGCGCCACCGGAGCCCGCAATCCAAGCTTGCCACCGTTTCAGCGGGGACCCGGCACGCCATGCCGCCGACATCGCCTACGTCCGCATTCTCCAAGGGCGATTCGACGCGGCCGAAGCCGTGTTTTCGGAACTCCCCCGCGAAGTCCGCGATACGAAGCCGGCGAACACCGGGCTCGCGTCGACACGCGCGATGATCGCCATGCTCCGGGGCGACAATCCCGCCGCTCGTCAACACATCGATGCCGCCATCGCCGCCGAGAAGGCAGGCACCCGCAAACGCAACGTGTTCCCCGAGCACGCAGCGTTTGCGCTATCCCTGATTGCCCTCGTCCGCCTGGACACGCCCGAATCCCGCGACTTGATGCAGCATTTGCTGCGCACCGCCGAACGCCGCTACCTCAACCGCGAAATCGAGGTCGCATTCGCAATAGATGCCGCCCGCCTCCAGCGCGATCTCGGCATCTACGCCCGCCGAACGGTAATCCCGTGCTACCTGACCTTCCTGGATGGCTTCAGGAACTGCTGGCTTGGTTCGGACAACCAGGCGAGCGCCGAGTGGCTCGAACTGATGGACGCGTACCGCAGTCGCGCCAGCGCGAGCGGCTACCGGTGGATCGCCGCCGAAAGCGCGTCGATCCTGCACCGGCTAGTCGAACTGCGCGGCGCGGATCTGGCCGGACTACCCGATCCGCAGCCGTTGCTCGACGAGCTGGGCATCCAGACCCTGGCGGTGCTTGAGGCGCCCATGCTCGCGTGGGAACGCTCGCTCAAGGCGCTGGAGCAACTGGCCTACGATGCCAACAACCAGGGCCGGGCAAAGAGAGCGACTTCGGCACCCGTCGAGAAACGCCTCGTCTGGGATGTCGATCGGTACTACGACAACATAAACGTCACCCCCCGCGAGCAGCGCCGCAACAAGAACGGCACGTGGAGCAAGGGGCGCCGGGTCGCCCTGAAACGCTTGGCGGAGGAAGCCCCGTCCATGGACCACCTGCGCGAAGAGGATCTGGCCGCCGCCGCCGCGGTCACGGTCCACCGCTCCTGGGGCCGCATCGACTACGTGCTCGGCATTCGCGGACTCTACGCCCTTGCCGGTCATCCCCATGTCTTCAACGAGTCCGGCGAACCCATCGACGTGTTCCGGCGGGAACCCGAACTTCGCGTCGACGAGTCCGCCGAGGGCCAGGTGGTCGTCACCGTCGATCCCCACGGGTGGGAGAGCGAAGGCGAATACGGGATCACCCTCGCCTCGGACCACCGCATCGAAGTGACCCGTTTCAGCGCCAACCACCGGCGCTTGTTCGACGTGATTCCGCCCGAGGGTCTTGTGTTTCCCACTGACGGCAAGTCGCGACTCCTGGAAGCCGTCTCCGCGCTCGTCTCGCAGGTCCGGGTGCAGAGCGACGCCGGATCCGTAGCGAGCGCGGTGGAAGTGGAAGCGGATGCCGAACCCTGGGTACGTCTCGAACCCTTCGAGGCGGGACTCGCCGTCTCCGTGCTCGTGGAACCCATCGCCGACTCGGGCATCTCCTTCGAACCGGGCCAAGGGGGCGCAACGGTTTTCGCAGGACGGGACGGCGAGCATGTGCAAGCCCGGCGCGATCTGGTGCGGGAACGCAATGCGATGGCGCAATTGGCCGAACGGTGTCCGCGGCTTAAATCCCGGCCAACCGAATACACGCCGTTGATCCTTCCCGACCCCGCCGAGTGCCTGGAGTTGCTGGAACAGCTCGACGCGGCCGGGGCGCGCTGCAAGTGGCCGAAGGGCGAGCCGTTCCGCATCGTCGCCCGCCACGGCACCCCGTCCTTGTCGCTCACCGTCACCCCCGCCCAGGAATGGTTGCAGGCGTCCGGCAAACTTCGCCTCGACGCGGATCGTGTGCTCGATCTCAAGCGCCTGTTCGCACTTCTCGAGGCCAATCCCGGATCCCGGTTCCTGGAACTCGAACCGGGCGAGTTCCTCGCGCTCACCGGCGCGTTCCGACGTCACCTCGACGACCTCGCGAGCTTATCCACGCCCGCCGCCAGGGGCGCCGTGCGCATGCATTCGCTCGCGGCAACGTCGCTCACCGACTTGTTCGACGAAGCCGACATCGCGAGCGACGAGGCGTGGCAGAAACTGCGCGCCGATCTCAGTGCATCCGAGTCGTTCGAACCGGAAATACCCAGCACCCTGCAGGCGGAACTGCGCCCCTACCAGGTCGATGGCCACCGGTGGCTCGCCCGCTTGAGCCGGTGGGGCGCAGGGGCGTGTCTCGCGGACGACATGGGACTCGGCAAGACCGTGCAGACCCTTGCCGTCCTTCTGGACCGCGCACCGGGAGGAGCCGCGTTGGTCGTGGCCCCGACGTCCGTGGTTGCCAACTGGGTCGACGAGGCACGACGGTTCGCGCCGACCCTGAACGTCAAGGTCTACACGGGTACGACCGCCGCCCGTGCTCCCCTGCTCGACGATCCCGCCGCGTTCGATCTCTACGTCACGACCTACGGTCTGCTTCAGAACGACGTCGAGGCGCTCGCCGCGATCGATTGGCACAGCGTGGTGCTGGACGAGGCACAGGCGATCAAGAACCCGCTCACCAAGCGCGCGCGGGCGGCGCGCCAACTGAGCGCGGGGTTTCGCGTCGTTACCACGGGCACGCCGATCCAGAACAACCTGATGGACCTCCACTCGCTGTTCAGCTTCCTGAATCCCGGCCTCTTGGGCTCCCGGGAGAGATTCCGCACGACTTTCGGCGAACCGGTGGAGCGCGACGGCGACGAGGAGGCCCGCAGCCGCCTGCGCCGCGTGATCGCGCCGTTCGTGCTCCGGCGGTTGAAGACCGAGGTGCTCGACGACCTGCCCGAACGCACCGAGATCACCCTGCACGTCACGCTGTCCCCGGAAGAAGCCGCCCTTTACGAAACGCTTCGACTGCGCGCCGTCGAGCAGCTTGAGGCAGCACGGGAGGACAATCCCGAAGGCGGCGACGGCGAGCGCTTCCAGCTCTTCGCACACCTGACCCGACTACGGCTCGCGTGCTGCAACCCGAGATTGGTGGTCGACACGCCGGGCAACATGCCGACGAGCTCAAAGCTCGAGACCTTCGCCGAGACCCTCGACGAACTGCTCGAGAACCGCCACAAGGTTCTGGTCTTCTCGCAGTTCGTCAAGCACCTGAAGCTCGTCGAGGAACACCTCAAGAAACAGCACATCAGCTACCAGTACCTGGACGGCAGCACGCCGGCCAAAGCCCGCAGCGATCGCATCGCGGCATTCCAGGCGGGACAAGGCGACGTGTTCCTGATCTCCCTGAAGGCTGGCGGCACCGGCCTCAACCTGACCGCCGCCGACTACGTCATCCACATGGATCCCTGGTGGAATCCCGCGGTCGAGGACCAGGCATCCGATCGCGCCCACCGCATCGGGCAAACCCGGCCGGTGACCATCTACCGGCTGGTCACCGAGGGCACTATCGAGGAGCAGATCGTCGACATCCACCATCGCAAGCGGGATCTGGCCGACCGGCTGCTCGAAGGGTCCGATGCAGCAGGACGGCTGAGTACCGAGGAACTACTGGAACTGCTGCGTAGCCCGCCGTCGCCCGCAAGGCTGGATGGCTAGAGGCCTTGAGCCGGCCCGTGTTTACACCCAGGTTGCATCTCGCGACATCGTAAGGGGCGAGGCTATCGCGCCCGCGTCCAAACGGCATCGTTCGTCAGTTCGGGCCACCGCAAGGGTCGCCGCGACGGCATGCCTCGATGGTCTGAGGTGAAACTCGCCCGGTTAGGTTCGCGACGTTTGCGACCTCGATCTGCACCTGTCGACGAGCAGCTCCCGACCGTTCAACGGCTGCACCGGTCGATTGTTCTTGCCGAGAACGGCTTCGAATGCGGCGAGCCCGGCATCGGAGATCTCGATGTGGGTCTCGAAAACGTACCACCGGACGCCTTCCGAACACGGCGGCGTGGTCAGCGACCCCTCGTAGCGGAAGATCCGACTGGCCTCGGGAAGCAATTCGGACGCCGCGACTTTCTGCCCCTCAATGACCAGCGACTCGCGCGGTTTGGGGAGGTGCTCGGCCAGGGCATCGAGGACGGGGTGTTCACGGCCGCGTCGAACGAGCACGCCGACGACCGCCAAGCTGCCCTCGTCGTTGCGGTGCACCAGGTGGATCTCCATGTCGAAAGGCCGCCCTGCGACGGTGTGTTCGCCGGGCGTGTGGTAGTGAAACTGCGTGAGTTCGTACCGTGCGCCTCCCACTTCGATCCAATTCTCGTTCGTGGACGCCACCTCGACGGTGTGTCCGTTGTTGTGGACCTCGAGCTGCATCGGCTGATAGTGGAAAGCGACCGCGGGCACGTCGGCTTGCGTCGCGCCCACGATGTCGATGGGCGATTGACATCTGCCGACGGCGCAGAGCGCGTAGTCCGAGCTCAACTGCCCCCAAACCGCCGGCCCGTCTTTCCGCCCATATCCCCAATGTGGTTCCAATGCAGGCTCGGACCGGTCCCCCACCTCCTCAGCGCTACCGGTCATGGCAGTGGACAACCCGAGGGCGAACACAGCTCTCTACGCGACATGGCTTCTCCATGGTCCTAACGCGATGCCGCGATTCGCGACCGCGCAATGTCTCTACCGGGTCGCTCGCGACTTGGCAGCGACGTGAATGCATCAGTTTCACCGAGCTTAGGCATGGGCGGCAAGGGTCTTGCGTAACCACCGCGCAGGCCTGCCCGAATAGATCCTACGCGAGCACTGCCATTTGCAGATTAAGGCAGACACGCCACCGTGGCGCCATCCCGGATGACGCCGCCGCTTGCCGGCTAGTAGCCTCCCAACACGCTCTTCGAATCCAACACCGTTCCTTCTCTGACCCAGGTGGCCGTGGCCAGGTCGCCGCGCGCCAGCATCGCCAGCACCGTCCAAAGCTGCGCCGTGTCGAGAATGCGCACGTCTGCCAGCGTCAACAGGAGGTCACCCTCCCGGATCCCGCAGCCGGCGGCGAAACCGTCCGGCGCCACATCGGTCACGGCGAGCCCCGTCGGCGTCTCTCGCGTTGTTGCCCCGAGGCTCGCACGCCATGCGGTCGACCCTACCGTCACGCCCCTTTCGACGTACAGGCGGAAGTCGGCGACGATGCGCCGCCAATGCGCGTTCAGGAAGTCCGGCAGATCGGCAAGTGGCGCTTCGAATCCGGATTGAGCCAGGCTTACCCGGGTTGGCCAGCCGCTGGCGTTGGCGGGTCCGATTTCGATGTCTACCCTTGTACCGGCACAGGGATGGTCCGCCTTTGTCCCACCCAACCGCTGCTGCGGTTCGCTAACGTCGACATCGAGGACGCACCCGGGATCTCCATCGATACTCGGAAAACCGGGGATCCGATAGATGCCGGTGGCGAACACGCCCGCCAGTCGCAGCCGTTCCCAGACCGTTGACAAGGGCAGGAATACCTCGAAGCTCTCGTGCAGTTCGACCATGTTGTTACGTGTTGCTCCTAATGGTCGCACCGGCAACGGCGCCCTCCGACGGAGAAAGGCTCTTGACCCACTCGCCGGGGCAGGTACTACTGTCGGCTCGCCGGCCTTCGTTGGGCGCCGATGAGACGCGAGACGCATCATAGTCCATGCTTGACACCGTGACCCCTTTGAGCTTGCGGCAAGGTATGCACGAATGGTGCGCCGTTGCGTTGACCGAACTGCGACGGCTTGCCGGTGATCGCCGACGCGATCCGCTGGGTGCCGCTGGATTGACCGCCAAATGATGTCGCCCGTCGCCGGAGCGAGGCTCTGGAGAACCCTGAACGAATGGTTCGGCGTTGCGGCGGCGGAAGTCCGAACGCTGCGGCGTCTCGTCCGCACTTGGGTCTTCGTGGCGCTTGCGGCCGGCTTGACGGGCTCGACGTTCGTCTCCCTCTCGCAGTACCACAGCTTTCCGGGGGGTGTCTCTCGTTTCGCCTTGCTACCCCGCTTTTCGTGGACCGCGATCAACAACTATGTGCTCTGGTCGTTCATGGCCGCAGTGGTCTTCCTGGCGTTCGACACCCGTCACCGAGATGAGCAGAGCGCGATTCACGAGGCCCTGGACTCGCGCCCACAATCGAATCTGACCCTGTTCGCCGCACGGCTCTGCGGGGTGGCGTTCGCGACCCTAACGGCGCTCTTCGCCGTGTCAGTCCTGCTCCAGGTCGCCAGCACCGTCGGTGGCGCACTCGGTTGGGTCGTGTACCCCATCGAACCCGTGGCAATGCTCACGTTCCTCTTCGTGGATGCCATCCCCGCCTTGGTAGCATGGTGCGCCGTGGTACTTCTGCTCGTCGCCGTCCTTGGCAACCGCCTTGCCGTCGCCATCACCGCATTGGCGTTGCTCGGATTGCACATGTGGGCTCAAGCGCACGTTCCCGTGTACCTCTTGCCAGCCATCTCGCTCCTCTACATCCACGACAACTGGACATCGGATCTGGCGCCGAGATTCGCGGATGCGCAAACGTATCTGCATCGCGGTTCGCTGCTCCTTGTTGCCGGGGGGTTCCTGGCGTGGACGGCGGCGTTGTCCAAACGCGCGGACGGCGTTTCCCGTTCGACTCGGGGGCTTCGCGGCGCGTTGCTGGTCGTGCTCGGGGTCGCAGGCATCGGCGCCGTGGCCCTGCAGTGCGTCGAGGATCTCAAGTTGCGCGGCACCTGGCTGGCAGCCCACGAACGGGCCTCGGACATCCAAACGCCGCTCGTTCGTCACATCAGTGGGGATGTGTCCATCGATCCGGGGCGAGAACTCGGCCTGGACCTCGAGTTGCAGCTCGAAGCCCCATCCCACGCCGACCTGCCCACGCTCGTGTTCAGCTTCAACCCCGGACAGAAGATCAACGAATTGCGGGTGGACAACACGGCAACGCCGTTCTCGCACGAATTCGGGTTGTTGAGGGTCGAACTACCCGAGCCACTCGCTGCAGGATCTCCAATGACCCTGACGTTGCACGCGGCGGGGTTGCCCGATCCCGATTTCGCCTATCTCGACAGTGCCGTCGACTGGCGAGAGAGGTCGGCCCGCAACCGGATCCTGGAGCTCGGCACCGCCGCCGGCATATACGAGTCGCGCTACGTCGCGCTCATGCCCGCGATGCGCTGGTTGCCCGTGCCGGGTGCGAATCTCACCGACGCCTCGCGCGGACACTTCCCTATGATCGATCTGACCGTGGCTGTCCCCGAGGGCTGGCTGGTCGGCGGCCCCGGCCGTCGTGAATCCAACGCTGGCGGACGATTTCGGTTCCGACCCCCAGCATCGGTGCCACAAGTCGCGATCTTCGCCGGACCCTTCGAGCGACGAGCGATCCAAGTGGCCGGCCTGGAATTCGAACTCCTCTTCCACCCCGACCATCTGGACAATCTCGCCAGCTTGGCGGACCTCCAAGAGCGAATCAAGGCGCGCGTCGCGGAACTGGTTCGCGAAGCCGGGGAGCTTGGCATCCCCTACCCCTACAACGGCTTCGCGTTGGTCGAGGTCCCGGCGCGCTTGCGCGAGTACGGCGGCGGCTGGGCCCTCGACACGGTCCTGGAGCTGCCAGGCTTGCTCCTGGTCAAGGAACAGGGCTTTCCGTATGCCAACTTCAACTTCAACGATCCCGCCTTCCCGAGCGACCCTGAGTCCTTGGCGTCATTGAAATGGGACGTCCTCAACAGGTGGTTCGACAACTCCTTTCAGATTGGCAACGCCATCAAGACCCTGTCGCGTCATCTCACAACGTACCAAAGCCGGGCAATGGGACCCGGTGCCAGCACCCTTGACGCCGTCTTCGAGGCGTTGGCTGAATCGCTGCTGGATGACTACCGGTTGCCTAGTCCAGGGATCTACAGCAACTTCGAGTCGGACTTCGACGACGAAATCGGCGCCAGCCTCCCCATATTCCGGACGCTAACCGCATCGCGTCGCACGGAGTTCGGGGGGTTCAGAGCGACCTTATTCGGCTACGGGGATTCGAAGACGTGGGAACTCCTGCTCGGCGCGTCAATATCCGTGCTTGAGATGGAACGCGATCCTGGGGCTGTAGGCGCCCGCTGGTTGCGAGTACGTGCCGCGACCCGATCGATTCACGACTATCTCGGGCGGGCGCGAACGGCAGCGTTCCTGGCGGCGCTACGTGCCCGCCACGCCGGGGCCGCATTCGACGCCGACGACTTCAACGCCGCCGCGGCCGAGGCCGGGATCGACCTCCAAGCGCTGTTGGGGGATTGGCTCAACGACGCGGCACTGCCCGGATTCATGGCGTCCCGGGCTCGCGTCGCCCGCATTGCCGACACCGGAGGTCGTCTCCGCTACGAGACGCGCGTCCACGTCCACAACGGCGAACCGGTCCCCGGCGTGGTGCGCGTGACCTCGGGTGATTTCGGGCAGTTGACCTCCGACGCGATCCACATCCCGGGCAACTCCACCGTGGAGATCGGCTTGGTGAGCGACGAGCCGACAGATCACATCTGGCTGGAACCCTACCTGGCCCTGAATCGCAACCCGGTCTGGATCGACGTCGTCGATGAAACGCAAGATGGAAACGCAATCGTCGCTGCGCCCTTGGCCGGCGCACGGCCAAGCGAATGGACCCCGCCCGATCAGGGCATCGTCATCGACGACCTGGATCCTGGATTCGTTGTGGAATACCGCGATGGTCAACAGCACGCGCAAGACGAGACGGGACCAAGCGTTGGCGGTCGGGCACCGGAACTCGACCAAGGATTGCCGATCAACTCGCCCACCCCCGGCGCATGGTCCCGCACACCCTACCCGAGCAGTTGGGGCAGGTACCGGCAGACGGTGGCAAGTGCCATGGCAGGCGATGGTGGCCAGATCGCCGTGTTCGCTGCCGATCTGCCGGAAACGGGGCAATGGCGGCTGGACTTCCACAAACCGGATCCACAGCCCCCTGGGTTCGGATATGGAAGATCCTACGCGACCCTCGGATCGTACGACATGAGTGTGGTCGCGGACGACCGGGCGACGCCGATTCCGTTCGACGGCGAAGCCGCGGAGGTCGGCTGGAACAAGATCGGCGAGTTCGAGTTCACCGAGACCGAGGTCCGTCTCGAGATCTCCAGCGCAACCGACGGCGAGATGGTGATCGCCGACGCGATCCGCTGGGTGCCGCTGGATTGACCCCTCAGCGGGCGCGGAAGTCCCCGCCCCGACGGCGCAGCACTTCCAGCCGGCTGACGAGATCGTCGCGGCAAACGTAGCAGCCCTCGAACAGGCGGTGGCCGCTCGCCGGGTCGAAGGCGCTCCGGGCATGCATGATGCGGTGGTTGTCGAAGACCTGGCACTCGCCGGCGGCCAACCGGAAACGGAACTGCATCTCACGGCTGGTGGCGATCGCAAGGAACTTCCGATAGGCGCGGTAGAAGTCCATCTGCCGCTCGGGTTCGATGTCGACCGGTCCCAACAGCGCCGGGTGGCAGCGCGTACCCAGGATGTCGCCGTCCTCGTCGACGTCGATCACCTTCGCCCGGTTGACGATGTGCCACTCGTCGGCGATCGACGAGAACGTGACGTGGCATGTGCTCAGAAGTTCGAACGCGGCGCGATCGGCGCGGCGAAGTTCCTCGGCGCAGGCGATGGCGTCCACCAGCACGCTCTCGCCGCCAGTGGCCTCGTTCACCCGGCAGTGCAGGAACTGGATGCCCGGTGGATGGCGGCGGCTGCCGAGGTCGTTGTGGGGGAGTAGCGCCCGGGGCGTGTAGGCGAGGTTCTCGGCGTTGGGCTTCGACTCGACGCGGAAGTAGCGACCGAAATGGGATTCCTCGATGAACGCGATGCGTTCCGCCAGCACCAAGACACTACGTTCCTCGACGGGCATCCCCGTGACGAAACCGACACCCGTCATCTGAACGTGGGAGAGGAGCGCGAGCAGCCCCGCATCGCTGGTCATGGCTTCCGGGTAGCCCACGGACAACGACGACCTGTCCAGATTGTTCGTCGACCAAGCCAGCGGGCGGCGCTTTCGGTCCAGGCGCGCGGAACCCTCCGAGCGATGCGCCTCGAGCCAGGTCCAGCTATAGAAGCTCCCGTCGCAGGGAAGCCCCCGCGACGGCCACTCGACATGCAGGCCGTCCGCGTCGCCGCGAATGGATAGCGGCAAGATGTCCAATGGAATGGCCTGAAAGTCCAGCATCCGCTCCCAGGCATCCGGGTGGGTGCAATTGGGACAGTGGCAGTTCTCCCGCAACCAGTAGTAGAGGTGCCGACTGCGATCGCCCGTGGGCCAGTCAATCACGACACTGTCCGCCCCCGCGGCGAGGCGGGGTTCGCTCGGCAGTACGTTGGGTTCAGACATCGGAACCACCCTCGAAGTCGCCCGTTAGACTCCTTGAGCGCCCGTGATGCTCACACTTAGGGCGCGAATGGACAAGCACCTGATTCTGCTCCTTGGACCGCTCGTGTACCCGCGAGACGCGCTCGTGTACCCGCGAGACGCGCTAGGCGTTCCTGATCGTTAGACCTCCATCCACGGGCAATGCCACGCCCGTGATGTACTGGGCTGCCGGAAGCACGAGGCTCAACGTGGCATGGGCCACCTCCTCCGGATCCGCATAACGCTTGAGCGCCACCCGGCGACGGGCGAATTCGCGCTTGTCGGCCTCGGCGATGGATGCCGTCAACCCCGTATGTACCGGCCCGGGGCAGACGCAGTTGACGGTGATGTTCTCCGTGCCGAACTCCACCGCCAATGATCGCGTCAAGCCGATGACACCGTGCTTCGCGGCGGTGTAGGGACTCGAGAACTTGGTCGCGCCCAAGCCCTCGGTGGACGCGATGTTGACGATGCGGCCGCCATCCGATTCGCGAAGGTAGGGCAATGCGGCGCGGATGATGCGGACGTGGGCCGTGAGCAGCACGTCGAGGGCGCGCTGCCAGGTCACCTCGTATTCGTCGCCGTCCACCGGCCCGCCGGCACCGATGCCGGCGTTGTTGACGAGGATATCGATGCCGCCGAAATGCGCGGCCACTTCCGGGATCACCGCCTCGATCGCGTCGCGATCGGCGACGTTCAAGGTCCACCCCTTCACCGGGTAGCCGGCCTCCGCGATCTCGCGAACCACCGCCTCCAAGGGTTCCGCGTTGATGTCGAGCGCGGCCACCTTCGCACCCTCGTCGGCAAACAGCGCGGCGGTGGCCCGACCCATGCCGCTCGCGGCACCAGTCACGATGGCAACCTTGCCCGCGATGGAGCGACTGAGAGTGGTCAGTTTCATGTGGGCGGATTATCGCAGAAGCCCACGGTTTAGGGTCGGTTTGACGACCTGCGCGCGCTCGTCTAGTTTGGGTTCCCCGCTCCCGGCAACGACCACCGAATATGCCTGATCCCACGAAGGAAACTCTCTGCGCCGCGGTCGACGAGATCGCGCCGGAACTACTCGCCGTCTCCCGCGAAATCCACGCCCATCCCGAACTCGCCTTCGAAGAGAAACGCGCGTCGGCACTCATCGTGCGCACCGCGCGCGGTCACGGCCTCGAGGTGAAGACCGGAAGCTACGGTCTGCCGACCGCTTTCGAGGCAAGCTTCGGCGCGGACGGGGATTCGAGTCGTCCGAACGTCGCGGTACTCGCGGAATACGACGCGTTGCCGGGGATCGGGCATGCCTGCGGGCACAACCTGATCGCCACCGCCGCGTTGGGCGCGGCGCTGGCGCTCTCATCCGTGCGCGAAGACCTGCCCGGTCGGGTCACGCTGCTCGGCACGCCTGCGGAGGAGAAGGGCGGCGGCAAGGAGCTGATGGCCCGCAACGGCGCGTTCGAGGACGTCGATGCCGCGATCATGATGCACCCCGCCGGCATCAACCTCGCCACCATGGCGTCGATCTGCGTCGCGGAAGTGGATGTCGTCTACCACGGCCAATCGGCCCATGCGTCCGCAATGCCGCACAAGGGGCGGAACGCCCTCGACGGCTTGCTGCTGGCCTACCAGGCCATCTCCAACCTGCGCCAACACATCCGTCACTCCGAACGCATACACGGCATCGTCACCGACGGGGGCCGGGCGCCCAATATCGTCCCCGACCGCGCCGCCGGCGAGTTCTACGTGCGCGCCAAGAACGCCGAGGATCTAGAAGCCTTGAAACCCCGTGTCCGGGCGTGCTTCGAGGCCGGTGCGAAAGCGAGCGGCTGCGACGTCGAGATGAACTGGGGTGGCGTGGACTACCTCGACCTCAATACCAACTGGCCGCTGGCCGCCGCTTTCAAGGCCAATGCCGAGACGCTGGGACGGAAGTTCGACGCCGACGACGAGCGGAGCCTGTCGGGCGCCGGGAGCACCGACATGGGCAACGTCAGCCACCGCGTGCCGTCGATCCACCCCATGCTCGCCGCCGCCCCCAGGAACGTCGTCATCCACAATCCCGAGTTCGCCAAGTACGCGGGCGGCGAGATGGGCGAGCAGGCTGCGCTGGACGGCGCCAAGGCGCTGGCGATGACGGCATTCGATTTCCTTACGGACACCCGCCTGCAAGCCGATGCGAAACGGGCATTCGCCATCGCGAAGGGCCTTGGTTAACGCCGGATGCGATGACGGTATCGCCGAGAGAATTGGTGGGCCGTCTGGGGCTCGAACCCAGGACCAACGGGTTAAAAGCCCGGTGCTCTACCGACTGAGCTAACGACCCACGGCGGGGGCGGCGCGCATTGTATGCGTGCCCTCGCCGCCTAACAAGCCAATTTGCGGGCGTACGGGGCGTCCGACGACGGGGCAGAGTGGCTGCGCCGTCGCCTAGGTTGCCCGGTACCGGGTCGGATCCAGTACGTCCGCAGCCGCGAACCCATCACGGCGGATGCGGCAACTGTCGCAGCGACCGCAGGCTCGTCCCATGGTGTCCGGTTGATAGCAGGAGACCGTGGCGGCGAAGTCGACGCCGAGCTCGATGCCCCGGCGAATGATCTCGGCTTTCGTGAGATCGATCAGCGGCGTATGGACTTCGATTCGCCCGCCTTGCACACCCATCTTGGTTCCCAACCGGGCCAACGCCTCGAACGCACGGATGAACGCCGGTCGGCAGTCCGGATAGCCCGAGTAGTCGACGGCGTTGACGCCGATGAACAGGTGGCGGGCGGCGAGTGTTTCCGCAAAGGCCAAGGCGAGTGCCAGGAACACCGTGTTGCGCGCGGGCACGTAGGTGATGGGTATCCCTTGTGTGGGTGATTCCGGTACGGCGTGCGTGAAGTCCGTGAGCGCCGAGCCGCCGAAGGCAGCGAGATCCACGTTGACGACGCGATGCGCCACGGCACCCAACGAGTCGGCCACGCGCCTCGCGGCATCGAGTTCCACGCCGTGGCGTTGCCCGTAGTCGAAGGACAAGGCGTGGCAGGCGTAGCCTTCGTGGTTGGCGATGGCGAGCACGGTGGCCGAGTCCAGACCCCCGGATACCAGGACCACCGCCGGTTCGCTCATCGCCCCGGCTCGTTCCCCCACAGCACCTTGTGGAGTTGGATCTGGAAGCGCACGTCGAGTCCGTCGGTGAGGATCCAGTCTGCCAGTTCAGCAGGGTCCATTTCTCCCGCCGACGGGGAGAACAACACGTCGCCCACCAGATTCGTCAGGCCATGCTCGACGCAACGCGCCTTTGCCCACTCGTAGTCCTCCCGGTGGCAGATCACGAATTTCACCTGGTCTCTGGCATCGAGGTGCGCGACGTTCCGGAACCGGTTGCGATGCGCCTCGCCGGAACCCGGGGTCTTGAAGTCCACCACCCGGACGACGCGCTCGTCGACGCCGCCGATGTCCAGTGCCCCGCTGGTTTCCAGGGAGACCTCGTATTGCGCGTCGGCCAGCGCGGTCATCAGGCCATGCACGCCCGGCTGCGCCAACGGCTCGCCGCCGGTAACGGTGACGTAGCGGGTCGGATTGGCCGCCACCCGTCGGCAGATCTCGTCGACGGCAAGGCTCGTGCCACCCGTGAAGGCATAGGCGGTGTCGCAGTATTGGCAGCGCAACGGGCAACCGGTCAAGCGCACGAACGTCGTCGGCCGCCCCACGCTTCGGGCCTCGCCTTGCAGCGAAAAGAAGATCTCCGTGATGCGAAGCGTGTCGTTCGACCCTCGAGCGTCCGCTGCAATACGGATGGAACCCGGGCTGGCGATCAACGAAGTTCCGCGAGGAATTTCCGCGCCAAGCCCTCCGCGGTGCTGCCTGGATGGTCCCTGATCACGCGGTTCATGTACTCGCGTGAGCGTTCGGCATCGCCGAGCGCCTCGTAGACCTCGCCAAGTTTGTAGAGGGCATCGGGAACCTTCGGATGGTCGTCGTAGAGAAGGTCCACCTGCGCAAACGCTGCCCTCGCATCCTCGTGCTCCCCTAGGGCCAGGTGCATCTCGCCGATCCAGTAGAACGCGTTGGCCGTGAACTCGCCGTTGGGATAGTCCTTGACGATGTCGCGGAACATGCCCAGAGCCTTGCGGTATTGCGGGTGTTGCTCGGACCGTGGGAGTGGACGCGCGGCGTTGACCAATTCGATGGCCACGTTGTAGGCCTCCCGCTCCGTCACCGGAACTGCCGGCGTGGCCGACGGTGACCCCGGCACGTCGTCTTCGCCGCCGGCGACCGCTCCTGGGCCGCTACGGAGTTCCAGAAGTCGCTGGTCGAGTTCGATGTAGCGCTCTCGCTGTTCGCGCTCCAAGCGTTCGATGCGGTGGTTGAGTTCCTCGACCACGCCGTGCAGCCGGCGGACCTCGTCCTGCAGGATCTGGAGTTCGTAGTAGAGGGAATTGGCGTCCGAGGCGGGCCCGTCGTCACGAATCGCTGGCTGACTCACTTGGCGTCGAACCTCTCGACCCTCGGACTCGGCCACCGGTGCGGCGGCGGCAAGCGCGCCCGCGGCGAGAGCCGCGTGCGCGGCTGCGATCGCACATGCGGCGATTGCGTTGAGGCGCACCGTCAAGCCGTCGGGGCGACCCTTTCGGCCGGCCGCACCGGGACGCCCGGTTTCGCCGACAGGGTCCGGCACACGCCTGTACCCGCCGGGCCCGGACACGCTCTCCTGTGTGCCGCGCACGTCCGCGATCCGGCGTGGTCTACCGGTAGATCATCACCGCCCGGCGGTTCTGCGCCCATGCGCTCTCGTCATGGCCGGGGTCCACGGGGCGCTCCTCGCCGTAGCTGACGGTCTCGAGCTGCGTTGCGCGGACTCCCGCCGAGATCAGGTAGCGACGCACTGCCTCCGATCGCCGTTCGCCAAGGGCCAGGTTGTACTCGCGGGTGCCACGCTCATCGCAATGGCCTTCGATGTGTGCGCTGCGGTTGCGGTATTTCCTCAGAATCTCCGCGTGCACCGCCAAGGTCGCAATGTCGGCCTGCGCGAGTCTTGCCTGGTCGTATTCGAAGTAGAAAGTCGTGTCCAGCAGCTTCCCTTCGTGGGTTACGGGTTCCAGATCGTCGGTTAGCCGGGGCCCCGGATCAGGCCTTTCGGGCGGCGGCGTGGGGTCCACAATCGGTGTTGTCTGCGTCACGTCGGACTCCGGGGGGGCTTCCGGCTCTGCGGTCTGGCAGCCGCCGAGCACTACCCCGGCGAGCACGAGCGCCGACAAAGCGCCCAAGAATTGACGAGTCATGTCTCCTCCCACTATGTCGATGTTCGTGTTCCGATTCGCTCTAGCGACTGCCGCGCAGCGTATCGAGAAAGGGCGACCACGCCGGTTCGCGTACGTCGCCCGCCGCTTCCGGCAACAGGTACCTGAAACCGTTGTCGATCGAAACAACCGCCAGTATACCCCTGCCAAGGTCCTGCGTGGCGTAGATCATCATGACGCCGTTCGGCGACAGCGACGGCGACTCGTCCAGCGCAGTCTGGGTCAGGACGCGCACCGTGTCGCGCTCAAGGTCCTGCCAGGCGATGTGGTAGACGCGTTCCCGGCGATGCACGTAGACGAGGTGGCGCCCGTTCGGCAAGAGCCTCGCCCGGGCGTTGTAGTCGCCCTCGAAGGTCAGCCGTTCCTCGAGCAGCTTGTCGAGCCCGATACGGTAGATCTGCGGCTTGCCGCTGCGATCCGAAGTGAAGATCAGGCCGTCGCCGTCGGCGGTCCAACTCGGCTCGGTGTCGATGGCGGTCGGCCAGCGCGTGATGCGGCGCAGTTCGCGGCTCGCCAGGTCGAGTGTGTAGATCTCCGAATTGCCGTCCCGCGATAGGGACATGGCAAGCTTCGTACCGTCCGGCGAGAACTCCGGCGCGCCGTTGATCCCGGGATAGGCCGCGACGTGGGTGCGCTCGCCCGTCACCAGGTTGTGAACCACGATGGTCGACTTGCCGGTCTCGAAGGAGACGTAGGCGATGCGACCGGCGTCCGGCGCCCAACTCGGCGACAGCAGGGGTTCCCGCGACCGGAACACCGTGCGCCCCCGGGCGCCGTCGGAGTCGGCGATCTTCAAGTGATAGGTGGGCGATCTACTCGCCGCGTTCTCCACCAACACGTAGAGCAGCTTGGTCGAGAACGCGCCCCGGATGCCGGTGATCTGCTCGTAGACCTCGTCCGCGATGCGATGCGCCACGTCGCGCAGTTGCTCGGGTGCCGCGGTGACCCGCGAAGACGCGACCTCGCGTTCCGAGTTCACGTCGAAAAGGTGGTAGACGACCGAGACCGCGCCGTTGGCTTCCGCCCAGGCGCGACCGATGACCAGGTAGTCCTGGCCGAGTAGGCGCCAATCGCGGAAGTACACCTGGTCGGGTGCGGTCGGGTACGACAGCATGTTCTCGGACGGCAACAGCGAGAATTGGCCGGTGCGGGTCAAATCGAAGGCGACGATCCCGGCGATGTCGACGCTCACCGCGGCGTCGGGTTCGTCGCGCAGCAAGCCGCCGAACGGCGCCACGGCCACCTTGGTGGGGCTGTCCCAGCCTTCCGGAATCACGATTTCAAGGGCGGCAAGCCCCTGTGCCGCGACGATGACGATGGCGAGGCCAAGCGTCTGCAATCTCGGTGTGTTCAACGCAGTAGATCCTCAGGTTTGAACAGCAAGGTGAAACGGCGGAAGTTCCTCTCGAACAGGCGGGTTTCCTTGGGAACTTCGAAACGCCCGACCTTGCGCACCGCGACTTCCGCGGAGCGGTCGAAAGCGGAATTGCCGCTCGACTCCAGAATGGTCACCGCCAACAGGTCTCCGGACGGAACGAGATCCACACGAAGCCGCGCCTGCATCCCGAGGCGGGCACTTGGCGGGCGCGACCATGCCTCGATGATCGCCTGCCGGATTTTCTCCGCATAGCTCATCGTCTCGACGTCAGCCTCCATGTCGCGCAGGTCGGCCATCTCCCCCGCCAAAGCGAGTTGCATCGATTGTGCCGACAAATCGCGCAGCCGGTCCCGGAGTTCCTGCTCGGCCCGGACGAGCTCTTCCTCCGGATCGGGCTGCGGGGGCTGCTCGACCGATGGGGTTGGCGGCGGGGGTTTCGGTTTCGGCTTCGGCGGCGGGGTGGCCCGAGGCGCGGGGGCCGGCTTCGGCTGCTCCGTCGCCGGCACCGGCCGTTTGCGCACCGACTTCTCCATGACGATCACCTTCGCGTCCATGACGCGCGGCTCGTAAAGGCGTAGTTCCTCCGTCTCCGGCTGCCAATTCTGGAACAACAACGCCAGGACACCGCCGTGCAGCAGGACCGCCAACGCGAACGGAACGGCGTAGTCGCGAACAATGCCCACGGGTCCCTCCTAGCCGTTCCCGCCGGGCTCTAGGGACTCGACGGGGTCGGTGATCAGCCCGACGCTGGCCGCACCCGCACGTTGCAGCACCGACATCACGCGGATCACCTCGCCGTAGGCCACGACCTTGTCGCCGCGGACGTACACCGGCAACTCCGGGCGCACGCCGAGAATCCGCTCCGCCTGGTCGCGGAGCGAGTAGATCGTCGCCCGAGTACCCTCGGCACCCGGGCGCGGCATGCCCGTGTTGACGAAGATCTCGCCGTCGGCGTTGATCGTCACGACCAAAGGCTCTTCCTCGTTGGACAACGGTTCCGAATCCGCACTGGGCAGATCCACCTCCACGCCCTGGGTCGTGAGCGGCGCGGTGACCATGAAGATCACCAACAGCACCAGCATCACGTCGATATAGGGCACGACGTTGATCTCGGACATCGGCTTGCGGCGGGTTGCCATGGCGCTAGGCTCCTATCGTTTCTGGATGGCCACGTTGCTACGTCGCAACCACGGTGCGGTGCAGGATGGAGGTCAACTCGTCCGCGAAAGCCTCGTAGCGCTTCATGAGGACCTCGACCCGCGCCGCGAAGCGGTTGTAGCCGATTACGGCTGGAATGGCCGCGAAGAGCCCCATCGCGGTCGCGATCAGCGCCTCCGAGATGCCCGGCGCCACCGCCGCCAGGGTTGCCTGGGTCATCGTCGCGACGTTGCGGAAGGCGTTCATGATGCCCCAGACCGTGCCGAACAAACCGACGTAGACACTGGTCGATCCGACCGTCGCGAGGAACGGCAGGTGTCGGCCCAAGCGTTCCTCTTCGTGGGTCAAGGCGACCCGCATGGCTCTCTGCACGAATTGCATCACGGCGTCTGGATCCGTAGTGCCGGCGGCGGACAGGCGCCGGTATTCGCCGAACCCCGCGTTGAAGACGGTCTCGATCCCGGTGAGTTCGTCCTCGCGCTCTTCGAGTTCGCCGCTTAGCTCGGCAAGATCGATGCCGCTCCAGAACTCGTCCTCGAATTCGTCGATCTCGCGCTGGACCCGGTTGAGGCCAAACCAGCGTTGGAAGATCAACACCCAGGACGCCAGCGACGCCAGGAGCAGGATAACCATGACGGCCTGCACGAGAATGCTGGCGCTGGCGATCAGTTCTAGAACCGAAGCAGGCTCGGTCATGGGTCGTCTCCCGTCAGGTCGCTGAATCCATCAAGGTCCAACTTCAATTGTCGGTCGTTTGCGCCGTTGCGGTTTGGCACCAGTGCCAGGTGACGGTACGCCAACTCCGTGGCGACCCGCCCGCGCGGGGTACGCATGATGAAGCCTTCCTGGACCAGAAAAGGTTCAATGACATATTCAATGGTGTCGCGTTCCTCGCCGATCGCCGCCGACAGCGTCTCCACGCCGACGGGACCACCGGCGAATTTGCCGGCGATGGCTTCGAGCACCAGGCGGTCCATGCCGTCGAGGCCCCGGTTGTCCACGTCGAAGGTACTCAAGGCCGCGTCCGCCGAGTCCCGTGTGACGGTGCCGTCGCGCTTGACCTCCGCAAAGTCGCGCACGCGCCGCAGCAGGCGGTTGGCGACACGCGGTGTGCCGCGCGAACGACCCGCGATCTCCCTTGCCCCGGGAGGATCGATGGGAATGCCGAGCTTGCCGGCGGAAACGGCAATGATCTCGGCAAGCTCCCCGGACGAATAGAACTCGAGCCGCTCGACGATGCCGAACCGGTCCCGCAGCGGGGACGTCAGAAGGCCCGCCCGGGTCGTGGCGCCGATCAGGGTGAAACGACTCAACGTCAGGGTGATGGACTTGGCGGCCGGGCCTTCGCCGATCAGGATGGGCAGCTTGCCGTCCTCCATCGCGGGGTAGAGGATCTCCTCCACCACCGGCGACAGGCGGTGGATTTCGTCGATGAACAGCACCTCGCCGTCGTCGAGGTTGGTCAGCTGCGCGGCCAGATCGCCCTGCTTCTCGAGTACGGGTCCCGACGTCGCCTTGAGGGTGACGTTCATCTCGTTGGCAACGATGTGGGCCAGCGTCGTCTTGCCGAGTCCGGGCGGGCCGAAGATCAGCGTGTGGTCCAGGCAGTCCCCCCGCCGGCGGGCCGCTTCGATGAAGATCGACATCCGTTCCTTGACGCGGCTCTGACCGATGTACTCGTCGAGTCGTGCCGGACGCAAGGCACGGTCGAACGAACGATCCTCGTCGCCGACGGCACCGGAGGTGATTCGATCGGGTTGTAGACTCATGCTGCGGCCAAGCGTTTGAGCGCTTCCCGAACGAGGTCCTCGACATTGGCGGCGGCGCCGTGGGCATCCGCCACCTCCCCGACGACCTGGGCCGCCGTGTTCTCCCGGTAGCCCAATGCGATCAGCGCGAGCACAGCCTCACGAGCCGTGGGGGTACTGCCCACGCTGGTGCTCGCCGAAAGTTCCCGGATCTTGTCCTTGAGTTCCACGACCAGCCGCTGCGCCGTCTTCCTGCCGATCCCCGGCACGCGCACCAGGGCCGTCGTGTTGCCGCTGGTGATGGCATTGGCGAATGCGTCCGGCGCCACCGTCGACAGGAGCGACAGCGCGAGTTTGGGGCCGATGCCGGTGACCTTGATGAGGGAACGGAACAGGTCGCGTTCCGCCAAGCTCGGGAACCCGAACAGCGAGTGCGCGTCCTCGCGCACGACGAGGTGGGTGTAGATCATGGCGCGCTCGGGGTGGGCGACGAGCAGCGCAGCGGCACCGGTGGTCACCTCGACCTCGTAGCCCACGCCGCCCACTTCGATCAGCGCCGTGGGACCGTCCAGTTCGATCAGCTTGCCGCGCAGGAGCCCGATCACGATGCACGAACCCCCGGGATGGGCGGAGAACCTGTCTGGTCCATCTAATTCTCCTGGGCCACGCGCCGTCCGACACCCCGAGCGAATCCACTACAAGCTCAGGGCAATGCGCAACGGTCGCCTCGCCTAGCAGTCCGTTTGCCGCCTGCGAGTATTGACGTGACAGATCGCAACTGCAAGCGCATCGGCCGCATCCGACGCCGGTTCCGCGGACAGCGAGAGCAGTGCGCGCACCATGTATTGGACCTGGGCCTTGGTGGCGTTCCCCGTCCCGACGACGGCCTGCTTGACCGAGCGCGCGGCGTATTCGCTGACCGGCAGACTCGACCTCACGGCGGCGGCGATGGCGACGCCTCGCGCCTGGCCCAACTTGAGCGCCGATTGGGGGTTGCGGGCGAAGAAGACTTCCTCGACGACGAACTCGTCGGGCGAATACGCCGCGATCACCTCCTCGACGCCTCGATAGATATCGGCAAGACGACCGGTGAACGGGCCCCGGGTGGTACGGATACAGCCGCTCGTCACGTAGCGGAGCGCGTCGCCGTCGACATCGACCACCCCGTAGCCGGTCAACCGAGAGCCGGGGTCGACACCCAACACCCGGATCATGCCGGCCGTGCCTCAACGCGACCGATCACATCCACCCTATCCCAAGCTCTTACCGTCGAACGCGCCTTCGGGAAAACCCGCATTGCTATAGACGTTCTGGACATCGTCGAGATCGTCGAGGGCATCGATCAGCCGCAGCACCTTGGCGGCGGTGTCTTCGTCGCACGGATTGGTGGTACTCGCCACCAGGGCGATCTCGGCGTGTTCGGGTTCGAAGCCGCCTTCCTTCAGGGCATCGACCACCGGGCCGAAACTGTCGGCGGGCGTCACCACCGAAATCACGCCGTCTTCCTCGCTCTCGATGTCCTCCGCGCCCGCCTCTACGGCCAGTTCCATCACGGCTTCCTCGTCCGCGTCGACGAGGTTTACGATGCCCTGCTTCGCGAACAGGTAGGCGACCGAGCCATCCGTGCCGAGTTTGCCGCCGTACTTGCTGAACGCGTGGCGGACCGCTGCCACCGTCCGGTTGCGGTTGTCGGTCATGGCCTCGACGAGAACGGCAACTCCGCCCGGCCCGTAGCCTTCGTAGGTGATCTCCTCGACATCGCCGCCGGCGAGGCCGCCCGCCCCCCGGGCGATGGCTCGGTCCATGGTGTCGCGGGGCATGTTGACCGACAGCGCGTTGTCGACCGCCACGCGCAGCCTGGGGTTGTCGGCCGGATCGCCGCCGCCGAGGCGCGCCGCCACGGTGAGTTCGCGAATCACCTTCGTCCACGCCTTGGCCCGCTTGGCATCCTGGCGCGCCTTGCGGTGCTTGATGTTCGCCCACTTGGAGTGTCCGGCCATGCGTCGCGTCCCCGGGAGTCCGATTCACCGTATGCGGATATGAAGCTCGCGCAACTGCTGTTCGTCAACCGGGCTCGGTGCCGACGTCATGAGGCAGGTCGCCGACTGGGTCTTGGGAAACGCGATGACGTCGCGGATATTGTCCGTGCCGGCCAGGAACATCATCAACCGGTCGAAGCCGATGGCGATGCCCCCGTGCGGGGGGCAGCCCAAGGCCAACGCATCGATCAGGAAGCCGAACTTGGCTTCCGCTTCCTGGCCGATCCCCAGCACGTCGAACACCGCGCGCTGCATCCCGGGATCGTGGATCCGGATCGAGCCGCCGCCCACCTCGGTGCCGTTCAGCACGAAGTCGTAGGCCCGGGCATTGGCCGCGTGGGGACCCTCGTACAGATCTTCGATGGAACAGGCGGGCTGCGTGAAGGGATGATGGGCGGGCGTGAGCGTCTCCCGGCCCGGCTCGAACAACGGGAACTCGGTGACCCAGCAGGGCGCCCAGCGGTCTTCGACCAGGCCCAGGGCCCCGGCCAGCTCTTCGCGGAACGCCCCCATGGCATCGTTGACGACCTTCGCGGCATCGGCGCCGAAGAAGACGATATCGTCGGTCTGGGCTTCGACGCGGTCCAATACCGCTTCCACGGCGAGGGGTTCAAGATGCTTGAGAATCGGCGACTGCAGGCCGTCCATCCCCCGGGCCCGGTCGTTCACCTTGATATAGGCGAGACCCTTGGCGCCGTAGCGACCCACGAATCCAACATAGTCGTCGAGTTCCCGGCGCGACAGCTTCGTGGCCGCCGCCGGCCCCTTGAGTGCCACCACTCGGCCGCCGGGACTGTTCGCCGGACCGCTGAACACCTTGAACGCGGCGTCGCGCACGAGATCCGCAATGTCGACGAGTTCCAGCGGGTTGCGCAGATCAGGCGCGTCCGTCCCGAAACGCCGTAGCGCGTCCGCGTGGGTGATGACCGGAAAGTCGGGAAGCTCGACGTCGATCACATCACGGAACAGCGACTTCATGAGCCGTTCCGTCAAGCGCATGACCTCCTGTTCCGCCACGAACGACGCCTCGATGTCGATCTGGGTGAACTCGGGTTGGCGGTGCGCGCGCAGATCCTCGTCCCGGTAGCAGCGCGCGATCTGGTAGTACTTGTCGAACCCCGACATCATCAGCAACTGCTTGAAGATCTGGGGCGACTGCGGCAGCGCGAAGAACTCGCCCGGGTGCGTGCGGCTCGGCACCAGGTAGTCCCGGGCACCTTCCGGGGTGGTCTTGGTCAAGGTCGGCGTCTCGATGTCCCAGAAGCCCTCTTCTTCCAGGACGCGCCGAACATGACTCACCGCGCGTGCCCGCAGCCGCAGGCGTTCCTGCATTTCCGGACGGCGCAGGTCGAGGAAGCGATGCTTCAACCGCACCTCCTCCCCGGCGTCGGAGTACTCGTCGAGCACGAACGGTGGCGTCTCGGAACGATTGAGAATCACGAGAGCGTCGCCCAGCACCTCGACCTCGCCGGTCTTCATATCGGGATTGACGGTACCTTCAGGACGTGGACGAACCCGTCCTTCGATGCCGAGCACGTACTCGTTGCGAATGCCTTCCGCGATGCCGAACGGTTCGGGGGTGTCGGGGTCGTACACGACCTGCACGATGCCGGTTCTGTCGCGCACATCGAGGAAGATCACACCGCCGTGGTCGCGGCGGCGATGCACCCAGCCCGTCAGCGAGACCCTCCCGCCGATATCCGGTACGGCCACGTCGCCGCAGTAGTGGGTTCGCATTGGCGGGGCTCAGTCCGCCTTCGCGGCGTTGCTGGTCGTACTCGACGACGATTTGGATCCCGTCGTCTGGGTGTCCTTGGTCTTCGAGTCGCCTGCCTTCTTGGCGGTTCCATCCGCAGAGTCGGCGGCCTTGGTCTTGCCGTCGTCTGCCTTGCTCTCGGTCCTGTCCGACTCGCCGTTGTCCGTGACGTTTTTCTTGTCGCCCGTCTTGAAGTCCGTTTCGTACCAGCCGCTGCCTTTCAAACGGAACACGGGAGCGGACAGGAGCTTCTTGAGGGACGCCTCGCCGCACTCGGGGCAGTCGGTCAGCACCGGCTCGCTGGCCTTCTGGATCGTCTCGAACTGGTGCTCACACGAACGGCACGCGTATTCGTAGATGGGCACGTTCCTTCGACTCCTTTTCTCCGGCGTATCCCGGGACAGCGGCGAAGGATAAAGAAAACAAGCTCAGAATACACCGACGCTCGGTCTCCAATCACGGATTCATTGTGTTTTTCAGTGTTTCCGGCGGATCGTCGCTTGGCTTTCCCCATCCGATCCGCTATAAAGCGCGCGTGCCGGCGGTCGCGCGCTGGGGCGACTTAGGCACGAATGTCATTAGCAAAAGGACTCGTCAATGGCACGCAAGGCAGCACCCAAACGCTCCCGAACCAAAGCCGCTCCGGCCCCGAAAAGGCCCCCCGCGATGCGGACCAAGATGAACAAGTCGGCGATCCTGACCCACATCGCCGGCGAGACCGGACTCACCCGGGTGCAAGTCGGCGCCGTACTCGACGAACTCGAGATCCTGATTGAGCGCCACATCAAGAAGCGCGCCGTGGGCACTTTCGCCCTGCCGGGCCTGTTGAAGATCCGTTCCGTCAAAAGACCGGCGACGAAGAAGCGCATGGGCCGCAATCCGGCCACCGGCGAGCCGGTGGAGATCGCGGCGAAACCGGCCACCACGAAGGTTCGGGTCACGCCGCTCAAGCGGCTCAAGGAAATGGTCGCTTGACCCGTCGCCGGGCCGCCCCTGTGGCGGTTCGCCGTGGCGAACGGACACCATCGCCGACTTGAACGGGGCAGCCACGCACTCGCCAAGGTGCGTTAGGGTCGCCCCGTCAACCGAGCAACCGCAGCCATGAAGTTCAGCCAACTCATCATCCCGACGTTGCGCGAAGCGCCAGCGGATGCCGAGATCGCGAGCCACGTCCTGCTCGTGCGGGGAGGCTTCATCCGCCGCTTGGCCTCGGGCTCGTACAACTGGCTGCCCTTGGGAGTTCGGGTGCTCAAGAACATCGAACGCATCGTGCGCGAGGAACTCGAACGCGCCGGCGCCCAAGAGATTCTCATGCCGGTGGTACAGCCCGCGGAACTTTGGCGGGAAAGCGGGCGCTGGGACGTCATGGGACCGGAAATGCTGCGTCTCACCGACCGGCACGACCGCGAATACTGCGTGAGCCCGACCCAGGAAGAGGTCGTCACGGATCTGTTCCGCCGGGTGATCACCAGCTACCGGCAACTTCCATGCAACCTGTACCACATCCAGACCAAGTTCCGCGATGAAATCCGTCCCCGCTTCGGGCTGATGCGGGCGCGGGAATTCATCATGAAGGACGGCTATTCGTTTCACCTCGACGAGGAGTCCTTCGAGACCGCCTATGCCGCCATGCACGCCTGCTACTCGGCCATTCTCACGCGGGTCGGACTCGACTACCGAGCCGTGGAGGCCGACTCCGGCTCGATCGGCGACGGCGAGTCCCACGAGTTCCACGTCCTGGCCGAGAGCGGGGAGGACGACATCGCCTACAGTCCGACAAGCGCCTACGCCGCCAACGTCGAGAAAGCCGAAGCGGTGGCCCTGCCCGGCGATGGTCCCGTCGAGCCAATCCGAAAAACCCACACCCCCGGCACCAAGACCATCGAGGCGGTGGCAGAGTTTCTCGACGTCGACACGACGCGCTGCGTCAAGACGTTGATCGTCCACGCGGATTCGCACCAGTCGCGCCTTCTCGCCCTTGTGCTGCGCGGCGACCACCAGTTGAACGAGGCCAAGGCCGGTCGGATCGACGGCGTCCGCCGTCCGCTCGAGTTCGCGAGCAAGGCCGACATAGAGGCCAACCTGGGCGTCGGCATCGGCTCGATCGGTCCCGTCGGCCTCCCGTTGCCGATCGTCGCGGATTCGTCCGCTGCGGCGCTGGCGAGTTTCGTCTGCGGCGCAAACATCGACGACTACCACTACGTCGGCGCGAACTGGAAGCGGGACGTTGCCGGCGAAGTCCGCGTCGCGGACATCCGCAACGTCGTGGAAGGCGATCCTGCCCCGGACGGCAGCGGACCGCTCGATTTCCTGCGCGGCATCGAGGTGGGGCACATCTTCAAACTCGGCACCAAGTACAGCCAGGCGATGGGCGTCACCGTCCAGGACGCTTCCGGCCGGGACGTCGTCCCCATCATGGGATGCTACGGCTTCGGGGTCTCCCGGATGGTCGCGGCGATCGTCGAGCAATGCCACGACACGGATGGCATCGTCTGGCCCGACGCCGTGGCCCCCTTCGACGTCCATGTCGTGGCCTTGAACAACACCAAGTCAGACGGCGTGCAGACGGTCGCGGATCGGCTGCACGACGACCTGCGGGCGAGGGGTCTCACCGTTCTGTTCGACGACCGGGACGATCGACCGGGGGTGAAGTTCGCCGACGCCGACCTCATCGGCATTCCGAATCGCATTACCGTCGGCGACCGGGGCTTGAAGGAAGGGATCGTCGAATACCGTCGCCGGGACGAAGCGGACGTGCGCAGACTGACACCCGACGCGGTGGTTCAAACTCTCGCGGGCATCCCGTAGCGGCGGGGCTTGTCCCCGCCCACGCGGGATGCTCTCTACGCCGCCTACGCCGGGCGTTTGGCGACCGCAAGGGGTCGCCTGGACGGATCCATGTGTCAGTGGATGATCGGCGGGGGCGATCCCGACTCCTTTGCCGGCTCGGCCTCCGCTTGCACCGCATAACGCCGGGTCATGACCTGCCCGGCCAATACGTTCGGCAGTTCGTCGAGGAACACCTTCATGTGTTCGGTGCGAAGGTGACCCGCAAGGGCCTCCATGTTCTCCCATTCTTGGAGCAGGATCAGCGTATTCGGGTCGCGCAGGCCCACGTAGAACTCGTAGGAGATACAACCATCCTCGGTCCGGGTCGCCTCGGACATCACGCGCGCCAGATCCAGCGCCTTGTCGCGCTGCGCCGCCTTGATGGGGATGATGCCGTGGACGATGATCATGGCTAGCCCGCATTCCTCATGGACGGCCGCGAGGGCGCGGCCAGCGCAGTCTGCCACAGTGAACAACCTCGCGCCTGAACATAGCTTGTTGACAACAAAAGCACTTGTCAAAGCCCTCGACGATTCTGTGAGGCATGCGGGCTCGATGGTGGCCAATTCGCCTGCCGCTGGCAAGACGACGGTGTAGGACGTGCCGACCGCCCAGCCCGAGGCGGCAACACTTCCCTGGTCCCCAAGGGCAACTCGGCGACCTGCGGCTCTCGCGGAATCAGTGGTCGCCGTGCCCGGCGTGCATGGCCATCGCTTCCACGAGGTAGAGCGCGTAGGCGAGACCGATCCCCACGGCGAGGGCGGCCAGGAGCTTGCCGCGGTCGTGGCGGTGGAAGTGGATTTCCGGCAGCAGATCGCTCAGCGAAATGCACACGAAGGCACCGACCGCGAAGACGAGGGCGCGACCGATCATCGGCCCTTCGGCGATCGGGCCGAGCATCCCCGCGCCAAGGTAGCTTCCCACCGCCACGACAGGGCAGACCAGCGCGTAGGCGAGGTTCGCAGCCAGCCGCGCGCGCGCTGTGTGCCCCGCGTGCTTCATCATGCCGGTGATGGAATAGGCATCCAGCGGCTTGTGCAGCAGGATGGCGAGGCACACCCCGAGCCCCGGCAACACGCCTTCCTCCACGAAGCCGACGCGTACGCTCGCGCCGAGCGCGGCGCCCTCCGTCACGGTATGCAAGCCAAGACCCAAGGCGACGCCGAACAGGCCGTGCCGGCGGGCGCTTGTGCGGCCGCGCGCCGCCGCCTCGGCGCTGAAGTCGTGCTGATGGAAGTCGAATACCCGCAGCAGGACGATCATTGCCACCATGCCGAACATGATCCATAGCGCCGCAGTCTCGAAGCTGCTCGGTCCGGGAATCCGCTCCAAGCCGTGGGGCAGAAGGTGGAAAACGGCGATCCCGAGGATGAAACCCGCGACGAAGCTCATCACGATCTGGGTACGCCGGTGCGTCATCGCCCCATATTCGGAGAGCCACCCGCCCGCCACGGACGCCAGGAAGATCGCGCCCGCGTACGCCGCGAGCAGAACCGGCGGAGACGCCGCCATGCGCTTGCCGCCGGCCCCTACTGGAAGAACAGAGTGAGGAGCACGATGCCAGCCCGCCCGGCAGCCATGAAAGACACCGCGCCGCCGACATCCGAGACGGCCGAGAAGTCCGCGATCCCGAAGGTCTGCTCCTCCACGACGAACATCACGTCGAACCGATCGATCTCGCCGTCCACGAACCGCTTGAGTCCCGTCTCGGCACCGTGCGCCTCCGGATCGCCACCAACGCCACGAGGGGTCACCGTCGGTGCCGACGACAGGACGCCGCCAAACACCACCCGCGTTCAGCAGCGCTATCGAGTGGTCGCCCGAACCGTCGCGCCTCCCGCCGCCCTCATGAGCCCGTCGATACTAACGCACTAACGAACTCAGCGGGCTCCGGACTGAGGCCCGCGGCGCCTCCCGCTGCTGCGGGAATCGACCTGATTCGTTGGCCATCGGTTCCCGGGACCGGTCTTGACCACCCCCATCGGATCGGTCATTGTTGCGACCGAACTCCAACGGGCTTGGTTGAGAATCTGCGGCGGCTGTCTTCGAATCTCTCCGCTGCATGATCCCGAGGCGACGACATGGACGAGTTCCGAATACGCCTAACGGAAGAGCTAATCCTGTTGATGCTCGACGAGTCGAGCGGATACCTCGAAATGGTCCCGGGCTGGGACTTCTCCTGCGTGATGGCGGGCGCTGTCATCGCCGACCTCGCGTTGGAGGATCGCATCGACACCGATTTGCAGTCGTTGTACCTCCTCGACGCCACGCCAACAGGGGACGGGCTGCTCGATCCGACTCTGGAGGAAATCAGCCAGGCCGAAGACCGCTCGGATACGCAGTATTGGATCGAACGGAACACCGCCCGAGCGGAAGAAATCGTGTCCCTGACGTTGCAGCGACTGGTGGACAAGGGCGTGCTCGAGTACGAGTCGGGTGGATTCTGGACGCTGTCTCGGTCGGTTTCCCGGTCAGGCATGTACCCGAGCGCGGACGGCTCGATCCGAAGGGAAGCCAAGGCCAGAATACTCAACGTCGTTCTCAACGACGATATCCCGGACCCGAGGGACGTCATCCTCGTGGGGCTGATGCAGACCTGCGATCGTTTCAAAACGCTTCTATCGGAAGAAGACTACGAGGAGAAACTCGAGCGCATCGAGACCGTAGCCGGCATGGACTTGGTTGGGCGGTCCGTGGCAACCGCCGTGAAGGACAGCACGGTCAAACCGAAGACCCGGCCCGTTCTTCTCACGAAGCCGATCCCGAAGCTCCCGGTGGTCGACATCCTGCGACAGCGTGATCTCCTGGCCGGCAACATCCCCAAGGCGACGTGCCGCATATTCGAGAAACACGGGCCGGTGGTGAGGTTCCCAATCAGCATGAACGGGCAACCCGTCGTCGCGGTGATGGGGCCGGAATGCAATAACTGGGTCAACAAGCAGGGGCGTTTCTACCTTCGATCCAAGGACTACATCCAAGGACTCGAAGGCGTCTTCGGCGCCTCGAGAACGCTGCCGGGCATGGATGGCGCGGAACACCACAAGATGCGCAAATCGCTCCGCACCGCCTACTCCCGGGCGACGCTCGCCCAACGCTTGCCCGAGCTGATCTCGCTATGCAAGGAGTCGGTCGGCGCATGGAACGAGGGCGACGTGTTCGGCGCAACGAAGACCTTCCAGAACTACATGAGCAAGCAGGTCTCGCACCTCACGATGGGCGTCGACTGCAGCCACTTCGTCGACGACCTGCTCGCCTACGAGCACCGTGCACTCGTAACGCACGTTCAAGGCGCACTGCCCAAGTTCATGTTGTCGACGCCGAAGATGAAGCGCTCCAGGAAGTACGTGAGCGAACTGCTCGACGCCATTCACTCGTCGCACACGCCCGCTCAAAGAAAAGGCAAGCCGCTGGACATTGCCGATGCCATACTCGAGCTGCATCGGAGCGACCCGCAGTTCCTGCCGGAAACGGACATCACCTTCCCCTTCGTCGCTGCGATGGTGGCCAGCATCTATCTCGGCAGCGCGCTCGGTTTCGCCGTCTATGCAATGGTGAACGACCCGGACCTTTACGCCGGCATCCGCGCGGAAGCCGATTCGCTGTTCGGCGGACATCGCGAGCCGCAAGCCGAGGACTTCGGCAACCTCGACAACATCGACATTACGCATCGGCTCTTCCTCGAGTCCGAACGCATGTATCCGGTAATACCCTGGCAGCTACGGACGGTCATGAACCAATGCGTCGTCAACGGCTTCGAATTGCCGCCCAAGACACGGCTGTTGATCTGCCATACCGCGACGCACTACTCCGAGGACCTGTTCAAGGACCCGCTGAAGTTCGACATCGACCGCTACCTGCCGGAGCGGTGGGAGCAAGTGACGCCGGGTGCCTACGCGCCATACGGACTCGGCACGCACACTTGCCTGGGGCATCGATGGCTGGAACTGCAGATGGTGGTGAACCTTCTCGTGATCGCGCACCACTTGGAACTGCAAATGCTCCCGGAGAACTACAAGATGCGTATCAATCCGTTTCCCACGGCGGCCCCGAGCAAGAAGCTAAAGTTCCGCGTTTCCAGGGTTCGAAACCCGGTCTGACAACCGCGCGCGCGTGAACGACTATTCGGGGGAGCCGTCCGGACCCATCGCCTATATGGCGAGTAACGGGGTCGCCGCCAACCTGTTCATGTTCGCCATTCTGGCGGCGGGTCTCGTGTCGCTCCCCGGATTGGAGCGCCAATCCTGGCCGACGTTGGCTTTCAACCACATCGAGGTCTCCATCGCCTATCCCGGCGCGACGCCCGAGGAAGTGGAGGAATCGATCGTCGTCAAGGTCGAAGAGCAGGTCAGCTCGCTCGACGGCGTCCGCGCAGTGAAGTCAACAGCTGCGCCGGGGATAGCCTCGGTCAGGATCCAAGTGAAATCCGGTACGGACATTCCCGAGGCGATAGACGACGTCGAATCGGCCGTTTCCCGTATCCAGACGTTTCCCCTCGGCGCCCGGCGCCCCGAAATCACCGAGATGACTTCCCGACAGAGCATTATTCGACTGGTGGTCTACGGGGACATTTCGGAGCGCTCGTTGAAGGAGCTTGCCTACCAGCTAGAAGACGAACTCGCATCGCTCCCAACCGTATCGCTGGTCGAGACCAGCGGTCTGCGAGACTACGAAATCTCCATCGAAGTGGCGTTGAACCGGCTCCGCTCGCTCGGGCTAACCCTCGACGACATCGCCGCCGCCGTTCGCCGCAGCTCCCTTGACCTATCCGCCGGCCGCATCGACACCGCGGACGAGCAGGTACGGATTCGCACCCTTGGGCAGCGTTACGTCCAACAGGACTTCGAGGAGATCGTGGTGCTTAGCTTGAGCGACGGCACGACGGTCCGATTGGGCGACATCGCGGAGGTTCGGGACGGTTTCGAGGATGTCGACCTGATCGTCCGCCACGAAGACAAGCCGGCCGCGTTCGTCGAGGTCTCCCGCGTTGAAGGGGAACACGTGCTGGAGGTTGCGACGGCCGTGCACGAGCACGTCGCCAACGTCATCGTCCCGTCACTGCCGGAGGGCGTGCAGGTAGACATCCTGAACGACGAGTCGCAGACGTACTCCGAACGCGCCGAGCTCCTGCTCAAGAACGGCGCACTTGGCCTCATGCTGGTCCTTGTCGCGCTGGCTCTGTTCCTGGAGATCCGCCTCGCGGTGTGGGTTGTCGTCGGGCTGGCCACGTCGCTCGTAGGCGTTCTGGCAGTCATGCTGATCCTCGATGTCGCGCTCGACCTGCACTCGCTGTTCGTGTTCGTTCTGGCGATCGGAATAATCGTCGACGACGCAATTATCGTGGCAGAAAACATCCACCTCGAACGCCAGCGCGGAACACCGGGCATCGTCGCTGCGATTCGCGGCGCCCGACGCATCAAGGTGCCGCTGACATTCGCCGTGTTGACGTCGATCGTGGCGTTCACCCCCGTTTTCTTCATTCCCGGGGGCATCGGCGATGCCTGGCTGGCACTGCCCATCATGATCATCGCCATGCTGCTGATATCGTTGTTCGAGTCGCTGTTCGTACTTCCCAACCACCTGTCGCACTTGCACGGTCCCGAATGGGTGCCCACCAATGGCGTGGACAGGTTCTTTGCGCGGACCAAGGGCCATGTCGACCGCCAGCTGGCCCGGTTCGTTGACGGTCCCCTAGACCGGGCGCTGCGTTTCGCGACCGACCAACCCGCAGTGGTGGTCGCCGGCGCGTTGGCGCTCTTTATCCTGAGTGTTTCGCTGTTGCCCGCCGGCATCGTCAGCTCCTCCTTCGCCGACGTCGTGGAGGGGGATTTCGCAACAGCCCGTCTCGAGATGCCGGACGGGACGCCCGCGAACAGGACCTACGAGGTGGCGAAGGAATTGGAGGCGGCCGGCTACCGGGCGATCGAACGTCTAACCCGGGATCGGGCCGAGGACGAGCCATCCGTCGTATCCGGGGTGACGGTGACGGTCGGCCAGGGACCGCGCCGGGAGGGCGGGGGACTTACGCCGGCAGCCACGTTGAATCCCCAAGCCAACGTTGCGGCCATCGAGTTCAAACTCGTAGGCGTGCAGCAGCGGCAGGTCACCACCGGCGAAGTCGTTCAGGCTTGGCGCGAGGAAGTGGGTAGTCCGCCGTATGTCCGGGGCATCACCTTCAGCGGCGAGGTCGTCGACTTCGGCAATCCCGTGGAGGTTCTTCTCTCGCACCCGGACTTCGAACGCCTCCCCTCGATCGCGAGTAGTTTGGCTGACAGCCTTCGACGCATCGACGGCGTGTTCGACGTGCGGTCGGACCACACGCCCGGCGTCAAGGAGATCCAGCTCGCGCTCAAGCCCGAAGCCCGGACTCTCGGGCTCACCCAGGAGGCACTGGCGGTGCAGGCAAGAGCCGCGTTCTTCGGTGCGGAAGTCGAGCGCGTGCAGAGAGGCCGGGACGAGGTGGGCGTGTTCGTGCGCCTGCCCGACGACGAACGCAACGCCATCGCCGACATCGAGGCGTATCCGATTCGCACCGCTTCCGGCGGCGAGATTCCGCTTAGCCAGGTCGCCACGGTAGATACGGGTATCGCCGCTCCGGCCGTCCGTCGCCGGGACGGTCAGCGCGCCGTCACCGTCACCGCCGACGTGGATCTGACCGTTATCACCGGCGGGGAAGCCAACGATGTGCTCGTCAACACAGTCCTACCGGAACTCACCGCCGCCAATCCGGACCTGACGTACATGCTAGGCGGTGAACAGCAGCAGCAGCTTGACTCCCTCGATGCGCTCTATCGCGGTTTCGCGATCGCCATGCTCGTGATATTCGCGCTCCTGGCGATTCCGCTTCGGTCCTACACCAAGCCGTTCATCGTCATGGCGGCGATCCCGTTCGGCATCGTCGGCGTGATTCTGGGCCACCTGATACTGGGGCTTACCTTCACGACGACGGCCGTCCTCGGCATCCTGGGCCTGAGCGGCGTGGTGGTGAACGACTCGCTGGTCATGCTCGACGCCATCGATCAGCGCGTCCGCGAAGGCACGCCCGTGCGAACCGCGATCATCGAAGGCGCCAAGCGCCGTTTCAGACCGATCATGCTGACCTCGGTGACCACATTCTTGGGCTTCACGCCTCTCATCCTCGAGCAGGCCATTCAGGCACAGTACCTGCGTCCTTTTGCCGCATCCCTCGGTTTCGGCATCATGATCACGACTGCCATCTTGATGGTGCTCATCCCGGCGTTGTATTCGATACGCCTAGGCTTGCTCGGCAGCGGCGATCAGACCCCGGATGGCGCGGCGGCGGCCCGCACGTAGATCGCTTCGGGACATCGTGTGCTGACCAACCTATCGAGAAACCTGTGGCGCGCCTATCGCGGCTCGGACGTGAAGGGCCGCGTCACGCGCTGGGGTACCTGGTTCGACACAAGCCAACGGGGCGAGGCGAACGGCAGGGACTACGACCACACCAAGACGGTCAACGACTACTACGACCTGTGCAGCGAGTTCATGCAGTTCGGATGGAACGAGTCGCTGCATTTCGCGCCGTTGAAGCCCGGCGAGACGCTGGAGGACTCGATCGTCCGCCACCAGCGCCTAATGATCGACCGCCTGCAACTACGCGAGGGCATGACGGTCATCGACATCGGGTGCGGCATCGGTGGTCCCATGCGCCGGGTGGCGCGCGAGTCCGGCGCCAACGTCCTCTGCCTCAACAACAACGCACAGCAACTCGACAAGGCGAGGCAAAAAAACGTCGAAGCGGGGCTCGACCACATGGCCGAATACATGAAGTGCAACTTCATGGACATGAGCGCCATCGACGCCGGCACTTTCGATCGGGGGTATGCGATCGAGTCGACATGCCATGCACCGGACAAGCGACAAGCGTTCGCGGAGATCTACCGCGTACTCAAGCCGGGGGCATTGTTCTGGGGCCAGGAAATGTGCATGACCGACAACTTCGATCCCGACAACGCTCGTCACCAAGCCATCAAGAGAGATCTCATGCTAGGGATCGCCCTGCGCGACATCGCGACTTTCTCGGAAGTAGACCGCGCACTCGAGGCGGTTGGATTCGAGGTCATCGAGGCAGCGGACCGGGACGTCCAGGATGGCCCGAGCACGCCGTGGTACCAGCCGATGCAGGGACGGCGCGGGACGCTGCGCAGCGCGTTCCGTCGAACGCCCTTGGGCCGCAAGGCGATGATCGGCGCACTTAGGGTGGCCGAGGCGGTCCGCTATTTCCCGAGAGGGTCGACCGCAGTCGTTCAATTGATGGATCGAACGGCCGATGCGTACGTCGCGGGCGGCAGTTCGGGTGTATTCACGCCCCTCTACTGTTTTCTCGCCCGCAAACCCGAGCAAGCCGGCGTTGTCGGCTAGCGCCAGGAACAGTCGTCACCCATAGGTCGCCCATGGCGTGCAATGCGCCGTCTACCGCCTTCGAGCCTCCCCGGCGCGAACCGCCATGCCGTCCGTCGCGAACCGGATGCCGTTCGTGACGGCCAACTGACCGCCTTCGAGTTCGCCCGTTACGTAGACATCATCGTCGATACGTTGCAGGACGCGAACCGGAACGACGCGAACCGTGCCGTCGTCGCGAACCACCCAGATCTCGTCGTCCGCCCGCAACGCGGCGCGGCGCACCCTGAAGTAGTCGACGGGCACCGACCCCTCGATGGCCACTTCCACGAATTTGCCCAGCAGGAGCGGCGGGGTCGTGTCCTGACCCGCCGCCGACGCCGCAGCAGGAACGCCCGGCGCAAAGGGGTCCGGCACGTGGACAATCACGTCGATGGTGCGCGTCTCGGCATCGAGGGATGCGTCCGCCCGGTCCACGTATCCCCGCCAAGCATAGGCCACGTCGCCGTACTCGGCGAACACGACAGCGACGACGGGCTGACTCTCCCTGTCGTATTGCCAAAGCCGGGGAATCAACGCCGCATCCGCATCGGAGAGAGATACCACCACCTCCACCGCGTCCGAAGAGTACAACCTGCCCACCGACTGGCCCGGCGTCACGAGCTGTCCGACATCCACCGACTCGTCGTGTACGACGCCGTCGAACGGCGCCGCAACCCGGGTGCGCGACAGCGCCAGTTTGGCCTGCGCCAAGGCGGCTTCTTCCCGCGCCAGGGCCGCATGGGCCGCCTTCAACTGGGGGATGTGCAGCGTTAGCGGATTCGGTTCGCCCGACGCGTTCTCAGGCTGCCTTTGGGCGTAGCGTTCGTATTCGGCCTGGGCGATTGCCGCGTCCTCGCGAGCTTCGAGGAGTGCCACCTGCCGGGCGGCCAGGGCGGCCTCGGCCTCGCGCACACGGAATTCGTAGTCCGCCTCCTCGACACGGAACAGGACCTGCCCGGCTTCGACGTGACGACCGCTGACGAAATCCCCATCCACCCAAACCACCCGGCCACCGACCTGCGGCGCGATGTCGACCTCCGCGCTCGGCCGCACCGTCCCTGCGCCACGCACGGGGATCGGCCCGGTGCCGGCGACGATACGCGCGGTGTCGACGTAGGGAATCTGCGAAGGCGGCTCGTGCGTATCGGGCTCCGGTGCAAGCGACACCAGCACGGCGGCCAGGCCGACGGCGCCGGCAATAAAGGCGATCGCGACGAGATAGCCCGTTCTCTTACCCACCCTACTCTCCTTGAACGCGTTCGACCGCGGATCCGGGAAGCGCAGCAACTTCGCCGTAGCCCGCGCTCTTCAGACCGACGGCCTGCGACGACCAGGCGCCGCCGAGGGCACGGTGCAGCGCAAGCCGCGCATACGCCAAATCGCGCTCCGCCGCAGCGCGGGCAGCCTTGGCGCCCACGTTCATCTGCGATGCGGCGAGGAACGCCACGTAGCCGCCAACCCCCGATGCGTAGCGCTGCTCCTGCAGCGTTGCCTCTGCATGCGCTTCCTCCGCGAAGGTGGCCAAGAGAGCCACCCGGTGCCGCATCGACCCCAGCCCTACCAATGCCGTTTCGACCTCCGCCGTGGCCCTCGCCACCGCGTGGCCGTACGTTGCCGTGGCTTCGTCCAGCGCAGCTTCGGCAAGCGCCACATCGCCGCGTAGCCGACCACCCTGGAACACGGGTGCGAGCAGGTTCGAACTCAGGTTCCGGAACCACTGGTCCGGGTCGAACCAGTCGGCACTGTCCGGGCTCTGCAAGGCGATTGATCCGGATAGCGACAACGACGGCAACAACGCCGCCCGACGAGCGCCCAGCGCGAAACGGGCAGCCGCCAATCGCTGCCGCGCCGCTGCGACATCGGGCCGCTGCGCCAGTGCTTCGGCGGGCACACCCGTCGGCACCGGCTGCATCGTCGAGGTCGGCATCGTATTGGGTAGCGAGCCAACGAGGCCGGCGTGTTCCTGTCCTCCCAACAGCACCTTGAGCCTTCCTTCGGCATCCGCCAGACGTTCGTTCAATCCAGGCAACGACGCCTCGGCATCCGCGAGACTCCGCCGAAGCGCGTAGACATCCCGAATATCGCCGACGCCCCTGTCGTAGCGATCCTTCTCAAGCGATGCCCAATCGCCCAGGATTTCCACCGTCTCGCCCGCGAAGCCGCGCTGGCGCCGCAGATCGACAATCTCGAGGTACGTCGCTACCGTCTGGGCGATCACCCCCATCCGGATCGCCCGGTAGTCCGCTTCGGAAGCGCCGCGTTGCGCACCCGCCGACAGCGCGGCGTTTCGGTTGCGGCCCCAGAAGTCGACTTCGTAGGCGACATCGGCCCCTGCGGAATAGGTCGTCTGGTCAAGCCGATCCGGCAGCGAGACGCCGAACGCGGCGAACGCGTCGGGCCCCAACCCCAGTTCCTCCAGCTGCGCGCCAAGACCCACGTTGGTCGGCGCGTCGAACCCGACGGCACCGAGCGATGCCTGAATCGCCGGCAAGCGCGCCGCCGTGGCGATCCGTGCCCTGGCCCGGGCCTGCTCCAGGCGCGCCACCGCCGTGGCGAGGTCGAAGTTGGATTCGAGTGCCACCTCGACGACGCGGCTCAGCACGGGGTCCTCGAACGACTCCCACCACGGATGGGGTGCGTCCAAACCCGCCCCCTCGCGAACGTCCAAGGGATCCGCGTCTTGGCGCGGCCACTCGCCGAACGGCAGGGACGACAGCATGGAACAGCCCGCCAGCATTCCGATGGTGCCGGCAATCATGCAATTCAACGGGTTGCGGATTTGTTCCATGCGATTGTTCCGAACGTCCGCCCGGCGGCGTTCTCGTTCTCTGGGTAGAACTGACTGCAATAGCGCCGAAACAGCATGATTTTCCCATCGTTGCTGTTCAGCACGGGCTTGGGACGAAAGATCCTTCGATTCCAGATGGGGACATCCTGTTCAACATCCTTCACCTGTCCCTCGAGCAGCACGTAGTTCATCAACTTCGCCCTCATGCGCTTCGGCAGAAAGCCGAGCCCGAGGATGGTCCGCCCTACGCCGTCGGTTTCCTGCGTCTGGTTCGCCAACACCAGATCCATGTAGGTGCCGTCCAACGGCGTCGCCAGAACCCAGAACCGAGACCTGAACGGGATCGTATGCTCGGTTATGTCCACGGACGAATAGCCCATGCCGTAGACGTTCGTAACAACGGACACGTCGAATAGGGATTTCAGGCCCAGAACGGAGCGTTCTCGCTTGAAATCGAAGGCGCTCCTCAGATGCGCGCCATCGACCGTCACGGGTCCGACTTGATGCACGTCATGGTATCCGTGGATGTACGAAAAGTGGGCAAGATCGACGGAGTTCTCGGCGGTGTGTTCCGGATGGCTGGTCAGACGGAATGTCCGGAGACCCACGCCCGTCCAACCGTCTTCGTCCCGCCGGTCGATCGGCAATCTGAAATACGGCGGCTGGCCAACGGAACTCCACCAGCCGAAGACCATGCCATTGATGGTCTGGGTTTCGAACCGTTTCAACTTGGCGTTCCTCGGCGGCGGGGCATTCGGCGTGGCGACGCACTGGCCCGTCACGTCGTACTCGAAACCGTGGAACGGGCAGACCAAGCGCCCCTTGCGCACGCTGCCCCCTGTTTTCGGGCCGAGGTGCGAACCCAAGTGCGGGCAGTACGCATCGGCAACGCACACCGAACCCTCGTCGTCGCACCAAGCCACGATCTCCTGCCCGAGCCATGTCCGCTCGATCAGGGTTTGCTTGCGCAGGGCATCCCGGCTCGCAACGAAATACCAGCCGTCGGGAAACGGCGACGTCGGGAGACGGTCATTCTGTGTTGGCGATTCGGCACCGGCCAAAGGCAGAGTTCCCCATCCCTAGGCCGCGCCGACTGTACCAGAGAGTCCCTGGGACCGCACGAGCCCACACGGTCGCCAACCAAGCGTGACCGAGACCTGATCGACGTGAACGACGCCACGTCGGCCCCGTATCATGTTCCGTGAGGTCCGCCGTTCGCAAAGATGGCGGCGGAAGGTCAACAACGCCAACATTGCGCTACGGGAGCACTGTCCATGCCCATCCCCATCACAGCCTTGTATGCCGCGCTGCTGGTTGCGGTGCTTGTCTGCCTGACGACCCGGATCGGATTGTTGCGGGCCAAGACCGGCATTTCCATCCTCGACGGCGGCAACAAACGCCTCGCAGTGGAGATGCGCCGACACGGGAACTTCGCGGAGCACGTGCCACTGCTCATCGTGCTAATGGCCATCGTCGAGCTCAACGGCGGCAGTCCCGTCTTCCTGCATGTGGTCGGTGTGGTGTTGGTCATCTCCCGCGTCGCACACCCGCTCGGCCTGCATCATGATCGAGTCCAGACGCCGCTGCGCCTGGTCGGTGCCGTCGGGACATCGCTCGCCACGGTCGCGCTTGGTGTTGTGGCACTCCTGCAGGCGATCGGGGTTGGTGCCTGATTCTGCGCCTTGCGGGGGATCCCGTAAGCGAAGCGGTCGCGTGCCCTAGTGCGGCCCGGTGACAGGCATGAACGCCTTCACGTCGGCCACCATCACGTCGCGGTTCTCGTTGACGAGCCGTAGCGTCACCGCGTCGTCCCACGTCACCGCCTCCAACTGCTTGACGACCCGGCGATCCAGGTCGAGCCGCCATGCGGTGCCGGACAACCAATTGTCGCCGTCCGCGGGCTTATCGAAAATCCACAGCGCATCATAGGTCGAGACGACGAGCCTCGAACCATCCGGCGACAAGTCGGCGCCGGTTGCGAGGAAGATGCCCTCATGCGTCCCGACCAATGTCAGGACGTTCTCCCGGTCGGTAAACGACGTGTCCAGGCGGTAGAGCTTGGCACCGACTTCGAAGCTGCCAATCTCACCGGGTCGACGATGTTTCGTGATGAAGTAGAGCCTGTCGTCGGCGACGAATACCGCTTCGCAGTCGAAGTGCCAGCGCTTCGCGGGATAGGATTCCTGGTCCGGATAGCGTAGCGGCAGGAATCTCAGCGTGCGCATCCGGGGAATCGCCAAGGGATCCGGCTCGTTGACGACATAGACACCGAGGTCGCGTCGCGCGTTGCCGTTGTTGCCGACGTCGGCGATGTAGAGAACGCCATCCGCGAGCGCGATGTCCTCCCAGTCGAAGTGCCAGGCGCCGACGATCACATGGCCCGGCCAGTCCGCTGCGGACACGGGGATATACGGTGGCTTCAGCACGGCCGAGTCCGCATCGATGGCGTAAAGACGCGCCTCGTCGCCGCTATCGTTGTGAACCCAGTAGAAGTCGCCCAGGTTCGACTTCACGATGCCGCTCACCTCGTCAAGCGCTTCGTGCTCGACGTCACCGATGACTCGGACGGCGTCAGCCGCACCAACCGAGATTGCGCAGACGACGCCACACGCCGCCAAGGCGCGGCTAGCCCTCATCTGGGTCAACAGTTTCCTTGTCCGCGGCAAAGCGTCGCCACTCGAGTTGAGCATCGATGCCGTATTGTGATCATCATTCATCGAGCTGCTAACCACCGCTAGCGATCGCATAGCGGATCATCACCCGCGAACCGTCCTCGAGGCCATCCTTGAACCGCTGCCCCCAGCGGCCCCAGCCGCTCTGGGCGTACTTCTCGCCCATCGCCGACAGGACTTTCGCGTGCACGTCCGCCTCCGTCGCGATGGACGCCGTCGCCATGAACTCGGGCGCGTCCCGGAACGCACCGTCGGACTGCGTCCACACGCCGAACTCGCCGACCCACAGCCGCGCCTTGGTCAATCCCTTTCCGACGGCCTGCGCCCGCCAGGTTTCCGACGGCGTCACGACGAATACGTCGCCGTCGTGGTGGCTGAACCAGATCTCCGCCTTGCAGCGGCTCTCCTCGCCGTTGCTCTTGATCGGCGTGATGTAGACAAGCTGCGACGTTTCGAGCTTGTCCTTCGGCGTGGCCTTGGCATCCTCCGCGAATGCCGAGCGCGCCAAGAGCGGGATCGTCGGCGCGATCGCGAGGCCAACGACTAGATCTCTGCGAGTTGCCATGGGTGGTTCTCCTCCTGCCCGGGTCGAGCGCGCGTTGTAAACCATCACGCCACCGCGGACAAGGGACGCGTGCGTGCGCAGTCGCACAATCGCCAGGCACCGCGTAGTCTGAACGGGCTCGAGATACCGACGACTGAGAGGGAGGCCCAAGATGGAAAGACTCGCCCACGGCTACGGGCTCGTCGAGGGACCGGTGTGGATTCCCGGCAGAGGGTTGATGTTCAGCGACGTGCACGGCGGCGGCGTCTACTGCCTGTCCGCCGACGGCGCCCTCGCCACGGTGTTCCCCCACCGTCGAGGAATCGGCGGCATCGCCTTGCACGCCGACAACGGCCTGGTCGTGGGCGGGCGCAACATCGCCTTCAAGAGCTTCGACGGCGGCGACACCGTGGTCCTGCTCGACCGGGATGCCGACCACGGCAACGTCGGCTACAACGACCTGACCACGGACGCGGCGGGCCGTGTCTACGTCGGCTCGCTCGGCAGCCCGGTATTCGAAGCGGGCGAGCAACTACCCGGCAACCTGCACGTCATCGATCTGGACGGCACCGCCCGCATCGTGGCCGAGGACGTGCTGCTGACGAACGGCCTCGGTTTCTCGCCGGACGGCAAGACGCTGTACCACTCGGATTCGAGGCGGCAGACCGTACACTGCTACGACGTCGTCGGAAATGGCGACGTCGGCCCGAAACGGACCTTCGCCACGCTCGACGACGGTGCACCCGACGGTTTGGCCGTCTCGACCGACGGCGCGGTCTGGGTCGCCGTGGCCGGCGGTGGCTGCGTCGCCGTGTTCGAGCCGGATGGCAGCCTTCGTCAACGCATTGCTATCCCCATGCCTATGTGTACGAGCGTCTGTTTTGGCGGCGAGGGCTTGACCGACCTCTACATCGTCACGGGATCCGATGGCGTAGAAGGCGACCGCGAGGGTTCGGTGTACCGGCAACGGGTTGGCGTAGCGGGCTTGAGTGTCCCCGTCGCCCGCGTCGCGCTGAACGCGTAAGGTACGGCTTGGGCTTGAAGGAGGGATGGTGCGCATTGCGGGTCTGGATAAAGCAAGGGCCTCCTAGGAGGCCCTGCGGCATGCCGTCGAAACGACATGGGTTGTGGACGAGAAAATAGGGGCCGACGGTGGGGAAGTCAACAAAGAAAGCGCCAAGGGCTCCGGGGAGTCTACTTGGAGCCGACTACGGCCTAGGCCTCCGAGTCCCGGCCGTCGGCAGCTCCGTCAATCGCATGGACGCGGCCATCGCTGCTCTGGACGACGTCAGCTCGGCGGTACCCGACATCATGACCATCGGCCCGCCCGCCAACCCGCCCGTCGCCCCCTTCGTTGGCCAGGCCGTGCTCAAGCATGGCCGAACCACCGGCCTCACATTCGGTTCGGTCGTCGATACGAGCTTCGACGGCGTTGTCCATTACGACAGCGGCGTCGCTTACTTCGAGGATCAGATTGTCGTCGCCGGTAACTCAGGACCCTTCTCTGGGCGTGGCGACTCGGGATCCCTCATCCTCAACAGTCCGGATGCGCACCCTGTTGGACTACTGTTTGCTGGCGACGATTCTCAAACGATCGCTAATCCGATACAGTCGGTCCTCAACCGTTTCGGTGCGACGGTCGCCGTGACATGACGGACATTCGCCAAGCCAAACGCTCCCTCGGTCGTGAACTCCGAACCGTCGACGGCTTTGTGGGCGTCGGCATCGCTAGAGACGGCATCCGGCTCTATGCCAGCGACGAAACAGCACCCGTCGTCAAGGTGCTTCGCGAAAAGTGGGGCAACCGGTACAAGGGTTTCGCCGTCTCAGTGGTTCTTAGCGACGGTTTCAAGGCCCACTTGCAGGCGTCCTGACTCCCTCGACCTGCCGGTCTGGCCAACTTGCCCACTCGTACTGGATCTGACCTAGATGGATCGTTTCGGATCGAGCGCCTCCCAAGGTTCGAGAAGCCACCACCCAACTGTTGCAGACACGCGTGTCATAGACCGTAAAGTCGTCTGGATAGAGGACGGCAAGGATGGCCGAGGCCATCGGCAGGCCAATGCCTTCGACATCCAATAGGATCTTGAGCCGACTCTCGTGATCAGCAGCTTGGTGGATGTCGCCCGTCAAGGATTTGACTGCCTAGTCGAGGTCCGGCACCGTTCACAGAGAGTCTTCCGGATCCTCCCCTTCGGCCGAATGGACTTCCACCGGACGATCGAGAAAAGATCGAACGCGCAAAAGCAACCGTCTTGTTGGAAGTGTTCGTGGACCCTCGAGAAGAGGTATTCCTCGATGTCGTAGTACTCGAGGTAGAAAAAGCACCCCATCCTCGTTGATCAGGAACTGGCCGTTTGCGTCCCTCCGTCATCGTCGGTGTCCTGACCGAGCAGCCGGCTCATCGATTCCATCAGGTTGACCGGCAACGGGAACACGATGGTCGATGACTTTTCGCCGGCGATCTCGGTGAGCGTCTGCAGGTAGCGCAACTGCATGGATCCCGACTCGCTGGAAAGCTGAGCTGCGGCTGCGGTCAAGCGCTCGGCGGCTTCGAACTCGCCGTCGGCGTGGATGACCTTGGCGCGTCGTTCGCGCTCGGCTTCGGCCTGCTTGGCGATGGCGCGGATCATGCTCTCGTCGATGTCGACATGCTTGATCTCGACGCTCGCCACCTTGATGCCCCACTGGTCGGTCTGCTGGTCGAGGATGGTCTGGATGTTCTGGTTCAGCCGCTCCCGTTCGGCGAGCAGTTCGTCGAGTTCGTGCTGGCCGAGCACCGAGCGCAACGTGGTCTGGGCCAACTGGCCGATCGCCTCGATATAGTTCTCGACGTTGAGCACGGCGTGGTCGGGATCGAGAACCTTGAAGTAGAGCACCGCGTTGACCTTGACCGAAACGTTGTCGCGGGTGATGAGGTCCTGCGACGGCACGTCCATGACGATGGTCCGGAGGTCAACCCGCACCATCGACTGCAATACCGGGATGATGATGATCAGTCCCGGTCCCTTGACGCGCTGGAAGCGGCCTAGCAGGAACACCACCGCCCGTTCGTACTCGCGCAGCACCCGGAAGGCGCTGGCGAGAATGGCGACAACAGCGCCGACGACTACGACTAGAAAGATCGTATTAACCATGATCAGTTCCTCTCCGACTGGTTCTCTTCAACCCGCACGGTCAAGCCGTCGAACCCGGTGATCGTCACGCGGGTGTCCTTCTTGAAGGCGACACCATCCGCGCCTTCGGCTTGCCAAACCTCGCCAAACGCCCGTACCCGCCCCCGGCCCTCGAAGTCCTCAACGACCTCGGCGCGCCCGCCGACCATGCTCTCCCTGCCCGTCGCCGAGCGGGCGCGGCGGGCGCGTACGGCGGCCCCCAAGACGAACACCATGATGCCCACCGACACCACCGCCACTGCCGCGATGACCGGTTTGGAGAGTTGGTAGGCGGGAAGGTCCGTGTCCATGAGGATGATGGCACCCACCACGAAGGCGATGACGCCACCGACGCCGAACACGCCGAAACTCGGCGTGAACGCCTCCGTTGCGAGCAAGGCGATGCCAACGATGATCAGGGCCAATCCGGCGTAGTTGATCGGTAGCATCTGCAGGGCGAAAGCGCCGAGCAGGAGGCAGATGACGCCGGTGACGGCACCGATGCCGATGCCCGGACTGTAGAACTCGAGCACGATTCCATAAAAGCCGATCATGAGCAGGATCAAGGCCACGTTCGGGTCGGTGAGGATGCCGAGCAATTCGTAGCGCCAGTCGGGCACGATGAACTCGACCCGTGCATTGCTCGACACGATGGTGACGTCCACGCCGCCCGCGTTCACCGTTCGCCCGTCGACGGCTTCGAGGAGTTCCGTCAAATCCGCCGCGACCAGATCGATCACGTTCATCTCGAGCGCTTCCGTTGCCGTCAGATTCGCTGCCTCCCGCACCGTTGCCTCCGCCCAGTCGGCGTTGCGCCCCCGCAGTTCGGCAAGCCCCTTGATGTAGGCGACCGCATCGTTGACCACCTTGCGGTCCATGGCCGAACCCGACGGTGGTTTCTCGGACGGTTCGCCGTCTTCGGCGTCCTGGCCGTTCGATTCCTCCCCTTGAGTGGTCTCCGGTTCGTCGGCCGGTGGTTGCGGGGCTGTTGGAATCGGGAGCGGCGAGCCTTCGCCGCCGATGTTGACTGGCGTGGAGGAGCCGATATTGGTCGCCGGTGCCATCGCCGCGATGTGGCTCGCGTACATGATGTACGTACCGGCACTAGCGGCGCGTGACCCGTTCGGGGCAACGTAGGTAGCCACGGGCACCGGGGAGGCGAGAATGGCCTTGATCATGTCGCGCATGGACTTGTCGAGCCCACCGGGCGTGTCCAAGCGCAGAACCAGCAACTCGATGCCATCCTCGTCGGCCCGCTCCAGCGCTCGGATGAAGTAGTCGGCGGAGGCCGGGCCGATCGCCCCTTCGAGTTCCACCACGCGGACCTCGGCGCCCGAGGTCTCGCCGCCCGTGTCGGCCAGGATCGCGACACCCCCGGCCAGTGCCAGCGCAAAAGCGATTCGCCATGTCGATCGCACCGCGGACCTCCCGCTCAATCGGGCGACAAACCCCGTTCGGCCAGCCATGTCCGGTTGAACAGACGCGACTGGTACTTGGCCCCACTATCGCACAGCATGGTGACGATGACATGCCCCGGTCCGAGATCCCGCGCAACCATTGCCGCACCACACAGGTTGATGCCCGTGCTGGATCCGAAGAACCAGCCTTCTTCGCGCAATAGCCGGTAGATGAGCGTCACCATCTCCTGGTCCGGCACCTGGACGGCGTCGTCGACCGGCGTGCCCTGAAGATTGTCGGTGGCGCGACTGCTGCCGATACCCTCCGTGATCGACGGCCCCTCGCTCATTGTCAGTTCACCGCACGTGACGTAGCTGTAGAGCGCACTGCCCATGCAGTCGGCCAGAACCGTCCGCACGTCCGCCTTGCGTTCCTTCAGGAACGTGGCGACGCCGCCAAGGGTCCCGCCGGTTCCCACGGACGAGACGAAGGCATCGACCTTGCCCGCCGTCTGGCGCCAGATCTCGGGTCCGGTGGACTCGTAGTGGGCGAGACGGTTCGCCGTGTTGTCGAACTGGTTTGCCCAGACGCCGTTGGCAAGGCTTGTCGCATGCCTCCCGGCTTGCTTCTGGTAGTTCATTTCATCCGCGTAGGGCGCCTTGGGGACCGCACGCACCTCGGCACCGAGGGCCGTCAAGAGATCGATCTTCTCCGGCGACTGGTCGTTGGGAATGTAGATGATGCAGGGATAGCCACGGGCATTGCAGATGTGGGCAAGCCCGATGCCGGTGTTGCCCGCAGTCCCCTCGACCACGGTGCCGCCCGGTTGGAGCGCCCCGCTCTTCTCGGCCTCGCGGATGATCCACAGCGCGGCACGGTCCTTGACCGAGCCGCCCGGGTTCAGGAACTCCGCCTTGCCGAGAATCTCGCAACCCGTCTCCTCGGAAAGCCGGTTCAAGCGAATCAGCGGCGTATTGCCGACGGCTGCGGCGAAGTCAGCGGTTGTCTCCATTCTCTGTGTCCCCTGGTTCCTAGTGGGTCGTCGGGGTAGGGCAAGGGAGTTTGTCGGCAACCTGTCAACGCGGCAAGTACTGCACGCAGCACTATACTGGCAACTGTTGGTTATAACGACACACCGACCTCCCATGGGCCGGGAACGCGCCTAAGCTATTCTTGCCGTGCCGGACGGTGGCCGACTAGGCGACAATCCGGTGTTTGCCCTAGGAAGATACATGCTGAACCCGAAGTTCCTCGCCGAGTCCCCCGAGTCCGTCGGCATCGATCCGGACAATCTCGCTGACGTCGTCCGACGGGTTCGTCGGGAGGTGGACGAGGGACTGTTGCCGTCGGCACAGATTGCGGTGGCCCGGGAAGGTCGACTCGCGCTGTTCGAGACCTTCGGCGGCGCGACCAACGACAACCTGTATTGCGTGTTCTCGTCGACCAAGGCGATCACGTCGGCAGCCGCCTGGTTGCTCATCGAAGCCGGTGAATTGTCCGTCGACGAGATCGTCGCGGACATCGTTCCCGAGTTCGCCACCAACGGCAAGGACGTCGTCACCGTGGAGCAGCTCTTCCTGCACACGGCCGGTTTCCCCCACGCACCGTTCCGCCCCACGGATTGGCTGGACCGGGACCGGCGGCTCGCCCGGTTCGCCCAATGGCGCTTGAACTGGGAACCGGGCACCCGGTTCGAATACCACCCATCGTCGAGCATGTGGGTGGTTGCCGAGATCATCGAACGGCGTACAGGCCGCGACTTCACGGAATTCGTTCGTACGGAAATCGCCGACCCCCTGGGACTTGACGACCTGCACGTCGGTCTTCCCGCCTCGGAAAACCCGCGCGTGACCGAACTCATGCACTGCGGGGATCCGATGACCAGCGCGGACTATGCGCAGCTCGGCATACCGGAACCGCCGGTCACCGAGGTCACGGAGGAAGCGATCCTCGGCTTCAACCGACCCGAGGTCCGGGCGGTCGGCGTCCCCGGCGGCGGCGGCATCATGTCCGCCGCCGAATTGGCCCTGTTCTACCAAGGGCTGATCCACGGCGGCAGCGTGGGCGGTCGCCGCATCTGGCGGGAAAGCACCCTCGAGATGGCACGTACCGTACGATCCGGCGACCTCCGCGATCCCATGTCGGGCGTTCCCGTCAACCGTGGTCTTGGCATCGTCATCGCCGGCGACGAGTACCGGAACTTCCGGGGGTTCGCCCGTGACAACTCGTCCCTGGCGTTCGGTCATGGGGGCGCGGGAGGACAGATCGCCTGGGGCGATCCGGTAACGGGGATCTCCGTCGGCTACTGCACCAATGGCCACGACCGCAATCCAATGCGTCTCGGCAGACGGGGGTTGAGCATCGCGAAGCGCGTGGCCGGGCTTGCGCGGTAGGGAACGGGCTTGTCCCGTCTCTTCCGCATTCCGCCGTCAGGCCATACCTCGAGGCCGGATCGCGTGCTCGGCAAACCCAAGTCGGCATCGCCGCGCTGCGACGAGATTCACCCGCGCTGCGCCGTGACCGCCTCGCAGCGGGCGTGTGCCAGTTGACGCGCCAGGCAGGCCTTGGTGCTCGATCTACTCGAGCAACTCTTCGAGCTTCTCGTCGAGCTTGTGTCGGCGAAGGTCCTTGGCAACGATTGTCCGAGTTCGCGCGTCGATGAGGTAGTTGTTCGGCAGACCCTCGGTCCTGGCGTCGTAGGCGAGGGGCGCCTCGGCCTCCCACCCCATCCCTAGGTTGGGCCAAGGCAGTTCTTCCTCCCCGGACGCCTCGACCCAGTCCTCGCGTTCCTCGTCAACGGTGAACGACACGATTTCGAAGCCTTTGTCCCGGAAACGTGCGTAGGCCTGTTTCATGTGGGGAATCTCCAATCGGCAGGGGCCGCACCAGGAAGCCCAGAACTCCACCAGCAGGTAGCGGTTGTTGGTTCGCAAGTCGGCGGTGCGCACGACCTCGCCGTCAAGCGTCTCGCCCGTGAAGTCAATGGCCTCATCGCCGGGCCCAAGCCGCATTGCCAGCGTCTCCGGATCGAAGGCTTTCTCGAAGGCAGCGAGACGCTCGGTGACCCACGGATCGTCCGGCGTCAGTTTGGCGAGAACCCGCAGGGCCTCGACGACCCACGGCCCGATTGACCAAGCCGACTCGATTGTCAGCCGCCTGACCGCCGGATCAGGGTGGGTGAGCGCGACGTTGGATCTGCCCTGCATCTCAAGCTGGAGCACCTTGTCCTGGGCCACCTGCAAGCGATCCCAGCGGTTTCGCTGGGATTCTTCCGTCTCGCCCTCTACCGGCGCGCGCAACTGCGCGTACTCCGATTGCGCCGTCTCGTATTCGTCCGTGAGTCGCCAGGAGTTGAACACGGCGTCGTTGTAGTGACCGCCGGTAATGACCGAATAGTTGCTGCGTATCATCCGCAATTCGAGCCTTCCCGGCTCAAGGATGAAGTTGTTGCCCATCGTTACGGGACCCCAAACAAGGCCACCTGGAGCCGTCGCGTTGTAGACCGCAAAAGAGGCAGTCCGGGGCCGGTCCACCGGGATCTCGACGCGGAATCTGGCATCGGGCCCGATCGGCGCTTGAGCGATGACGCCCTGCGCTTCGAGGTGCACGTCGAGGGGAACCCTTTCGTCCGGCTTCGCCGTCTTCTTCCATTGCTCCAATCGGGTTGGATCCCTGCGTGCCGGATCGAACACGGTGAAGTCACCATTGTCATACGGCGCGGCGGTCGTTCCTTCCAGCACCATCACCGATGCTTCCTCGGCGAGGACAGGCGACGATGCAAGCAGGGAAAGAACCAGGCCGAACACGCAGATCCGCGTGCAATCACGACGCCTCATCGTCGACTCCTACGCCAAGCGGCTCTCGCCGAATCTACCACACCCACGTGCGCACCAAACCTGCCCCGCCATCTCCCATCAGCACCGTGGGCAGGCGCTTCATTCTGCGCCGCCACCGAGTCCGCCCCCTGACCCCCCGTCGTCGGAACCGCCGCCACCGCCGCGGCCCAATAGGACCGCGATGCCAACCATCGCCAGGAACAACAGCACCACACCCGGCCATCCGAGCAGCACTTCCGCCACGTCAGCGATCACCGGTCAGGAGGTCACCCACCGCGTCGATCTCGTTGAGGTGTGGCGCCAGTTCGCCCGCTGACCTCGCGTCGAAAGCCTCGTCGGGGGGCACCAGATCGAAACCGCACCCGGTCCACAGGAAAGCCAGCAATGCGGTGCCAAGGACAAGCGCGGGTGTCTTCACTAGCGAGCCTCCGCTTGTTGTTCGGGAACCTACGGAATCGAGACTACCACCCTCACTCTCGGCTTGACGAACGGGATGTTCTCGTCCAACGAGGCTGGCCTGCGCTACGACCTAGTCGAGCACGCCCCGCGCACGGCCGCTGCCCCGACGTCCGTAAGGTCGGTGGCGCGCGCCCGACGTGACGCGGACACGGGACGGAACAAGCCCCTTCCCTACGCGTTTGGGCGATCAGGCTCTACGCTTTTTCAAACTGATGCACCACGCGAGGTGCAACCCGCGCCCATCTCGACTGTCCATTTAGGCGGGTGGAATCGGGCTATCGTTCGGGAGTAAGCAGTCCCCGATGAGCAGTCGGCGGCTTTGATTCCACTCGCAACCCTGCTAAGAAACCTCTGTTCAAGTCCGTCCCTGGACTTGAACAGTAGCGAAACAAATAGTTTCGCTCGCAAATTCAATGGCTTACGCCATCGAATTTGGCGGCACATCCCTGTGCCGCGCTAGGGAAGGTCTTGTTCAGACCTTCCCTAACCGAGCAAATCCGCAACGAGTTGGATCGCACGATCAAATCAACTCGTGGAAGCGACGCTGGCGGTCACCCTCGAGGGCGTCGTAGGGCGACGCATCGGCCTGGGCAAGCCCCTGCGCGACGGCGCCAACGTCGGCAGTTTCGACGAGGAACCTTGCGAACGTTTGAATTGCCGCGCGGCCTTCCGTATGTTGCGGGAGGCCGTATGTTGCGGGAGGCAGGTTCGCGTCCGCGAAGTTGCCCAAGAACACAAGCACCACAGGCAGAAGAGCCCTCCATGCGAGATTTCCCACGCCCCGACTCGGCGCATGCGTACACCGCGGGCCTGCTAGCGCTCGTCTTCGTGTCGATGCCCGCCCGGGCCGCGGAAATCGGCGAATTGGTCGAAGAACGCCGCAGCGAGGCCATTGCCATCGCTTCGGACCTGTTCGACTACGCCGAGCTCGGCTACCAGGAGGTGAAGAGCTCGACGCGGCTCGCGACCTTTCTCGAAGAACACGGGTTCGCGGTCACCAAGGGCGTCGCCGGCATGCCGACATCCTTCATCGCCTCCCGGGGCACGGGTAGGCCCGTGATCGCCATCCTCGCCGAGTACGACGCCCTGCCGAGCCTTTCCCAAGCCGCGCTGCCCCGCCGGCAACCGGTCGTCGAGCAAGGCGCGGGCCACGCCTGCGGTCATCACCTGTTCGGCAGCGCCTCGGCGACCGCCGGCGTGGCCATCGCCGAGTGGCTTGCCCGCACGGGCACCACCGGGACCGTGCGAGTCTACGGGACACCCGCCGAAGAGGGCGGCTCCGGCAAGGTCTACATGACCCGCGCGGGACTCTTCGACGACGTGGATGTCGCGCTGCATTGGCATCCCAACGACCGCAACGTGGCCGTTCCGGAGAGCAGCAACGGCAACAAGTCGGCGCGCTTCACGTTCCGCGGCATCGCCGCCCATGCGGCCGCTTCCCCGCACCGGGGACGATCAGCCTTGGACGGTGTCGAGGCGATGAACTACATGGCCAACCTGATCCGCGAGCACATGCCGTCGAAAGCCCGCATCCACTACATCATCACGCACGGCGGGGATGCGCCGAACGTCGTACCCGAGCGCGCCGAGGTCTACTACTACGTCCGCCATCCGGAGCGCGACGAGGTGGAAGTCCTGTTCGACCGGCTGGTTGCCGCAGCGGAAGGCGCCGCGTTGGGAACCGGCACGCGCATGGGTTACGAAGTCATGCATGGCAACTACCCGTTGCTTCCCAACGAGGTTCTGGCCAAGGCGATCTATTCGGAAATGACTAAACTCGGCGGCGTCACCTATGATAAGGCCGAACTCGAATTCGCCAACGCGATCCGCAAGTCGCTGTTCGGCAACCGACGGCCGCTGTCCACCGCGCAGGAAATCGCGCCGTTCGAGTTTCGCCAGAAAACCGGATCCACCGACGTCGGGGACGTGAGCTGGAACGTGCCGACAGCGGGTTTCGGCGCCGCCACCTGGGTTCCCGGCACGGCGGCGCACAGTTGGCAGGCCGTCGCGGCCGGCGGCATGAGCATCGGCCACAAGGGCATGATGCTGGCCGCGGAGGTACTCGCGGCCACCGCCCGGGAACTCTATGTCAATCCGAAACTCTTGTCCGCGGCCCGGAAGGAATTCGAGGCGCGGCGCGGCAGGGACTTTGTCTACCGACCGCTTCTTGGCGACCGGACCCCACCGTTGGACTACCGCCGATGAACATCCTGCTTCTCCATCCGGGCGCCATGGGCGCCTCCGTCGGTGCCGCGCTAGTCGGCAACGGCCACGACGTGACCTGGGTTTCCGCTAACCGTAGCGGCGCCACCCGCGACCGTGCGAACGGGGCCGGGCTTCGGGCGGTGGCGTCCCTCGACGAGGCCCTCGATGCCGATATCGTGATTTCGGTGTGTCCGCCGGACGCGTCGGTGGCCGTCGCCCAATCGGTTACCGAACGCGGTTTCGCCGGGATCTACGTGGACGGCAATGCGGTATCGCCCACCACGGCGGCCAAGGTCGAAAGCCTCGTCGGCGAGAGCTACGTCGACGGCGGCATCGTGGGACCGCCGGCGTGGCGTCCCGGCACCACCCGGTTCTACCTGTCCGGCGATCGTGCGGACCGGGTCGCGTCGTTGTTCGAGAATTCGCTCGTCGACGCCCGCGTCGTCGATGGCGGACCCGGTGCCGCGTCCGCGCTCAAGATGTGCTACGCCGCCTATGCCAAGGGCTCCATTGCGCTCATATTGGGGGTTCGCGCATTGGCCGAGAGCAACGGCGTCAGCACGGCGTTGCTGGACGAATGGGACATCTCCCAACCCGGTTTGGTGCGGCGCAGCGAGTCCGGCGCCACCGCGACCAGCCTCAAGGCGTGGCGCTTCGTCGGCGAGATGCACGAGATCGCCTCGACGTTCTCGGCCGCGAACCTGCCGTCCGGCTTCCACGAAGCCGCCGCCGAGCTATACGGCCGCATGGCCGGGTTCAAGGACACACCGGGTGGCGCCGACGCCGACACGGTGCTGCGCGCGATTCTCAGGCGCGATTGATCTAACGTAGGGGAGACAATGACCGAAGTAACCATCAACGGTGTCGCGCGCCAGCTTGCCGCGGATCCCGACATGCCGCTCCTCTGGGCAATCCGCGAGGAACTCGGTCTCACGGGTACCAAATTCGGCTGCGGCATTGCCCAATGCGGCGCTTGCACGGTTCATCTGGACGGGGCCGCGATCCGCTCCTGCACCACCCCGCTGCGCGCCGCCGCCGGGCGGGCCGTGACCACGATCGAGGGTCTGGCGACGGATGCCGGACTCCACCCTCTACAGCAGGCCTGGATCGACGAGCAGGTTCCGCAATGCGGGTATTGCCAGTCCGGGCAGATCATGTCCGCCGCCGCGCTACTGGCCACCAGGCCCGCGCCCTCCGACGGCGACATCGATTCCGCCATGCGCGGCAACATCTGCCGCTGCGGAACGTATGCGCGCATTCGCCGGGCCATCAAGCGGGCCGCTGGCGAGGGACAGTCCGATGGCTAAGCCCAAAAAACCACGCCTCGGCAAGTGGACCCGCCGGGGGCTGATCACCGCCGGCGTCGTCACCGGCGGCGCCCTGGTTGTCGGCATCGCCATCCGACCGGGCCATCGCGCCCCCAAGCTACGCGATGTCGTCGCCGACCCCGACGAAGCGCTGCTCAACCTGTGGGTCAAGATCGGACCCGACAACCGCATCACGGCGATCGTCCCGCACGCGGAAATGGGCCAGGGCGTGCATACGGCGCTCGCCCAAATGCTTGCCGACGAACTCGACGCCGACTGGGACCTGGTCGACGTCCAGGAAGCCCCGGCGCACGAGGAGTACGCCAACCACAACCTGGCGAAGGGCTTCCTGTTCGGGGATGCCGAGATTCCACGCGCCCTCGTGGGCACCGTCGACGGCGTGGTCCTGAAGCTGACCCAGGCGATGGATCTGCAAATCACGGGCGGGAGCTTAAGCGTGCGCGCCACCGGTCTGCACGGCATGCGGGTCGCTGGCGCAGCGGCCCGCGGAATGCTGGCCAAGGCAGCGGCAGCCGCCTGGAAGGTACCGAAACGCGAGCTGGTGCTCAGGAACAGCCATATTCTCCACGAGTCGAGCGGTCGAAGGGCAACCTATGCGGAGTTCGCGGCGGCGGCGGCCGAGATCGCCCCCTCCTCGAAACCGAAGCTCAAGGATCCGAAGGCATTTTCGCTGATTGGAACTTCGGCGAAGCGCCAGGACGTTCCCGCCAAGGTCGATGGCAGCGCGGCCTTCGGAATCGACGCCCAACTCCCGGATCTGAAGATCGCCACCGTGCGCAGTTGTCCCGTGTTCGGCGGTCGCGTCGCAGCCGTCGACGACACGGCGGCGTTGAAGCTCCCCGGCGTCGAACGCGTCGTCAACCTAGGCGATGCCCTCGCCGTCGTCGCCGATGGCTACTGGCACGCGAAGCGGGGCTTGGCCGCCCTGGCGATCGAATGGTCCACCAACGGCCGCGAAGGGGTCGACCAGGCCGGTGTGTTTGCGCAGTTCGAAGGGGTGCTTGCCCAGGCGGATATCGACGATGCGGGTGATGTGGAAGTCGACCGGGGCGATTGCGAAGCGGCCCTCGCCGCCGCGTCCAGGCGACTCGAGGCCGAGTACCGGGTCCCCTACCTGGCCCACGCCGCCATGGAACCGATGAACTGCACCGCCTGGCTACACGACGGCGTCTGCGAGATCTGGACCGGGACGCAGAATCCGCTCGGGGCGCGGGCAGCCGCCGCCGAGGCCATCGGTTTCGAGCCGGACGATGTCATCGTCCACAATGCCTACCTGGGCGGCGCATTCGGTCGCCGGTCGGTGCATGACTACGTCGTGCAGGCCGTGCGGGTCGCCAAGGCCGCCAACGCACCCACGAAGCTGATCTGGTCCCGCGAGGAAGACATCGCCCAGGATCGGTACCGGCCCGCAATCACCAGCCGCTTCCGTGGCGGCCTTGACGACAAGGGGCATCCCATCGTCTGGACGAACCTCTACGTCGACAAGCACGAGCCGGCCCAAGCGCCGCGCATCCCCTATGCCATCGACAACCAGCGCATCGCCTCGATGCCGAGCCCGACCCACGTGCCGTTCGGCGTCTGGCGAGCCGTCGACCACTCCCAACATGCGTTCTTCACCGAGTCCTTCATCGACGAACTGGCGGTGCTGGCCAACGCTGATCCGTACAGATTCCGCCGCGACTTGCTCGCCCGCCAACCCCGGCACCGCAAAGTTCTCGACGCGGCAGCCGAAACGGCCGGATGGGGCGGCGAGTTGGGACCGGGTCGCGGTCGGGGCATCGCGCTACACGAGTCCTTCGGCAGCATCGTCGCGGAGGTCGTGGATGCCAGGGTGGATGCCGGAGACGTGCGCGTGGAACGCGTGGTCTGCGCCATCGACGCGGGCTACGCGGTAAACCCGGATGGCCTGAGGGCACAGATGGAGAGCGGCATCGTCTATGGCCTGACGGCCGCGCTATATGGCGAGATCAGCCTCGAGAGAGGTCACGTCAAGCAGAGCAACTTCCACGACTACCCGATGCTGCGGATCGACGAGATGCCCGAGGTCGAAACCGTGATCATCGACTCGGGCGGCCCCTTGGGCGGTGCGGGCGAACCCGGTACGCCGCCCGTCGCCCCCGCCGTCGCCAACGCCATCCACGACGCAATCGGGGTGCGGATTCGGGAGTTGCCCATCTCGAAGCACGACCTCAACGTCTGAACGAGGCTTTATGCCACGGCTTCGCCAAGGCTTCGTGAGGCCAAAGGAACGCGAAACCGGCCTGCTCGGCCACGCGTTTGTCCAAGTCCTCCCGGTCCCCGATGTGGTAGTACACGTCGGCCGAGAACTGGGACTTGACCTCGGCGAGCATGTGTTTGGACACCGCGAAGTCGACCTCGATGCCGTGTCGCTCCCACATGGCGCGTTGGGCGCTGATCGGGCGGTCGGAACAACTGCCCACGACAAAGCCATCCTTCTGCGCCTCGCGCACGAAGTCGATGGCCAAAATGCCCGGCGGATCACCCTCTTCGAGCGTTCCGTCGATGTCGAAACTGATCAGGATGGTCCGTCTCAATCCGGCGTAGCGCTCCAAACCATGTAGTTGCCGCCCACGGGCATGGGTCCGCCCGACACGGCGATTTCGGGCTTGACACCCGTTACCTGCCGAGCGCCCGCGCGGTGCTGCAACTGCTGGATGCAGTCCGTGTGCATCCAGAAACGGCTGCGACCGCAGCCGATGTTGCCGCCGCTGGGCGATACGGGGTTCGGCCCGCTGATGCTGATGTCGGTCTGGTAGAAATCGAGGGCTTCACCGAACTTCAGACCGCGATAGCCGAGTCCTTCGATGTGGAACTGGTGGAACAGCGCGAAACCGTCGTACATGTTCTCGAAGGATAGATCGTCCGCCGTGATGCCCGCGCCTTCGTAGATCTTTCGAGCCGTGCGGGCGGTGTCCTCCTCCACTTCGTCCAACGTGGGCGTCAAGCTGCGGGGTCGGGTCCTGCTTGTCGCGTGGTTCAGGATGTACACGGGCTTCTGCTTGAGGTGGCGGGCGCGTTCGGCGGTGGTGAACAAGTACGCGGCCGAGACCATGATCGGCATGTCGTTGTCGAAGAGGTTGGCGGGCTTCGCGATCCAGCGCGCCGCCTCGTAGTCCTCGGGCGTGATCTCCTCCGGTCGATGCTGTGCCCAATAGCCTTCCGGGAACTTGAGGCCGTTCTTGCGCGAGTTTTCGATGAACGGCGCCATCATGTCGTGGCTCTTGCCGTACTTCCGGCAGTACTCGGCGAACTGCACCGCCGTGCCGAAACAGGCAGGCGTCCCCCAAAGCGAGCGTATGGCGCTCGAGCCCGGGATCGCATTGCCGGCGTTGGCGCCTCCCTGGTAGTAGCGCCCTTCGAGGTTGTGCCAACTCTTGAGCACGAGGCAGGTATGCGCACGCCCGTTGCCGATGGCCTGGGCCGCGACGCAGATGGCGTTCGACATGCAGCCGACGCCGTAGGTGGTGAACTCGATTCGGTTGAGTTGGGGCATGTTGGCGAGAATCCACTCGGCGCTTAAGCCCGTGATGCCGTCCAACGGATCGTCGGTGCGGTTGTAGGCGTTGATCGCCTCCCACGGCAGGGGTTTGCCCTTGGGCCAGAAGGCACCGGTGGTCGTGCTGGGGTCCATGACGAGGCCGTCGATGTCGGCCGGATCAACGCCGGCATCATCGATCGCCCGGCGGAGCGCCTCGAGGCTGATGCCGCCCACCGAGTTCGCCGGCGTCCCGTCCCAACGTCGAAAGGTTGGCGAGTGGCCGACGCCCACGGCCGCCACCTTCCCCCGGTGTTCCCAGAGACCCAAGCCCTCCGCCGCGCGGTACACCGAGGCAGGAGCAGGCGACGTCTTCACCGGACCTCCGCGACGACACGCCACTCGGGAACTTTCTGGCCGTTCGCCGTGGCTTCGAACACGACCTCGACCCTCGCCCCTACCGGCACTTCGTCCACGGGCGTCCCGGGAAGGTGGGAGTACATCTGTATACCGGGGTCGTCGTTCAACATGATCACGGCGACGTTGAACGGCTGGTCCTCCTGGAGGAGGCGAATCGGGCAATCGTGAACGACGCCGTAGTTGTAGATACGGCCCCGCCCGCTCATCTCCTTCCACTCCAAGGCGCTATCGGAACCGCATTGGTGGCAGTTCCGCGCCGGCGGATGCTGCAAGCGGTCGCAGGCGGCGCAGTTCTGGATCACCAGCCGCTCCTCGTTGGCGGCTTCCCAGAACGGCCGCGTCAAATCGTCGGGATCAACCCCCTGTTTCATTCCTTCCCGTTGCCTTGAGACGAAACGACGCATTGAAAGCGACCATGATGGTCGGGTCAACCGCGCCAGCCGTGCCTACGGTAAAGGGCATCGGTATCAGCTATGGTTCCGGTCCCTTCCTTGAGGACAATCCCCGATGAAACAGGCCATTGCCCCCTTTCTCCTCGTCCTCGCGGCACTCGGTGCTGCGGTGCTGGTCCATTCTCATTCCGACGAGGACGCCGATCCGAACGATCTCTCGTTCAAGCATGCGACGCCGATCCTCGACGTGAAGAGCGTCGAAGCCAGCATCGAGCACTACACGACCAAGCTCGGGTTCACCGAGAACTGGGATTGGCCGGACAACAGCGAGGACAAGACCTTCGGCTCCGTCACGAATGGCGAAGTGTCCATCTTCCTCGCCGAGACACCCGAACCGATCAAGCCGACCTGGGTGTTCTACGACGTGAACAACGCCGACAACGTCTACGAGGCCTACGTCGAGGCGGGCGCTGCCATCCGGGATGCACCCAACGACAAGCCGTGGGGATCCCGGGAGTTTCTGGCCGAGGATCTGGACGGCAACGTGTTGCGAATCGCCTCGCCGATACCGCACGAACACGACTGACTGCAACCTGTGTTGGGTTCCAACGACAGCGGACTTGCCTTAGAATTGAGATGTACATAATTATGAACATCTGAGTGACAGTGGCCGATCAGCATTCGATAGCAGACGCTCGCCGTGACCTGCCCATGCTCGTCCGAAAAGCAGAACGGGGCCAGACCGTCGAGCTCACCCGTCGGGGGGAATGGGTTGCTGTTCTGATTGGCCGTCACCGGTACCAACAACTTGTCGCGCCGATGCCGAGCTTCGAAGAAACCTATCGTGTCTTCAGGACCGCAGTTGACCTATCGGATCTCGACCTAGACCCCGACGAGGTATTTGGAGGCACCCGCGACCGGACGCCGGGACGCGAATCCACGTTGCCGTGAAGTACCTTCTCGATACGAACGTCGTTTCCGAACCGTTGCGACCGACTCCCTCGTCGGCCATCTCTCAACGCCTTACCCGGCATGCCGGGGAGATGGCGATTCCTGCACCGGTGTGGCACGAACTGCGTTTCGGGTGTGCACGGCTCCCCCCGTCCCGACGCCGTAGCGCCATCGAGCGCTACTTGGAGGACGTTGTGCGAGCGAGCCTTCCGATCCTCGACTACGACCAGCCGGCCGCCGACTGGCATGCGATTGAACGCGCAAGACTCGCAGCGAAGGGCAATCCGACATCGTTCGTGGACGGCCAGATAGCCGCCATCGCCTATGTCAACGACTTGGTTCTCGTCACGGCCAACACGCGCGACTTCGAGCAATACGAGAATCTGGACGTGCGGAGTTGGGCTTGAAGGCCACTGATCGCCGCACATGCCCGGGCACTTGGCGCGACGCTCGTGACAAAACCGAACCTCTCGGTTCAATCGCGACAGTCACGCAATTCCGCCACGCGTCTCGGTAGGTCCTCGCGACCGGGTATCTCGGCGAACTCACGCGCCCAGCGTTCGATGTAGGCCCAATCCAACCGCTCTCCCTGACGGTCGATGACCGACTGGATGTCATCGATGTCCCGTGCCCGCCCCGCGAACAACTTGAGCAGAACAAGGTCCTCCGGCGTGGCGAAGGGGACGGTCTCGCCCGCCAGAGGCACGCCGACGGTGCGATCAATTGCCTGCCGCTCAAACTCGGTATTGGAGAAAATGAAATCCACCCGAATGCCGCTCGGCTCGCTCCGCACCGGGAACACGAAGGTTTCGCGGGCAAAACCCCAGGCTCGGCTATCAGCGACTTGAGGCCAAGCGCACCGCACGCGTCGTTCACGGCCGCGAACACCTCCGGCCCGACGCCCAACGAAACGTCAATGTCCTGGGTCAACCGCGGCGCACCGTGAAGAAGAACCGCCTGCCCGCCTATGAACATATGCGGCAATTCCCGGAGTCGGAGTTCGCGGGACACCGCAGCGAGAAGGCGGTCGAATTCAGGCTGCCGGCGGGAGGCCATTCAACGCTCGAGCAACGGCGAAGTCAGCCTCGAGATCATCCCGCCAGTCGTCGCCGAAATCGGGATTGAGATGACGGGCCTCGACCCACAACGCCTCGAAGATCGCCAGCGCTTCCCCGTAGGTCAGATTCCGGAAGGCTTCGCGCCGATAGCGTGCCTCGAAGTCCCGGAGCCGTTGCGTGTCTCGAATCATGCCTTCACACGGGCGACGGCGCGCCCTACGGGCGCGATAGGGTCGCCCCTACGGCAGCAGCGCGCCGCCGTCCACGTCGATAGTGGTGCCCGTCATATAGTCGTTCTGGAGCGTGAGCAGGATTGCCGACGCGACCTCGTCCGCCGTGCCAGCACGCTTGACGAGCATGTTGCGCGTGGCGTTCGCGAGGAACTGCTCGCGCGCCTCGCCCTCGGCCGGGAACATCGGCGTGTCGATGATGCCGGGTGACACCACGTTGATCCGGCGTGGCGCGATCTCCGGGGCGATGGCGCGGACGAAACCCTCGACCGCATTGCCGACGGTGGAAATCGCCGACGAGCCGGGGTTGGCCTTGCGGGCGGGGTATCCGCTGACCAGCGTGATCGCGCCCGCCGGGGCCATGTGCGCCGTGCCCAGGCGTACGCTGTTGGTATAGCCCCAGAGCTTGCGGAACGAACCCTGGAAACCGTCGAGGTCCATTTGCAGAAACGGCCCGGATGCTCGCTCGCCGCCAGTAGCCGCGTTGACCAGGATGTCGAAGCCGTCCTGCTCCTCGAACAACGCCGTCAACGCGGCACGGTCGAGCACGTCGATGGCGCGGAAACTGACGCCATCCCCAGTGACCGATTTGGCCTGGTCGATGTTCGAATGTGACCGGCTGCCAGCGATCACCGTGGCGCCAGACCCCTCCAGTTGCCGAGTGACCGCAAGGCCGATGCCCGACGTGCCCCCGAGCACGATGGCCCGTCTGCCTGCTAGATCCATGTGGATGCTCCTTCGAGTTTCGGTTACTCGGCGAGGACGTTCCGCGGCGTCTCGCCGGCATCGACGATCAGCTGCTTAATCTCGTCCAGAACCATGTCCAACGTCCCGGCATCCGTACCGCGTATCACTAGCGTCGTCCCGTAGCCATCGGCGTCCATGAACGGGTAACTGCCGATGTCGACATCGGCAAAGCGATCCTGGATTCGTTCGAGCCCGGTCGCCACCTGGCTCTCGCCCAGGTACGCGGTGACCGAACGCGACTCCACGACCGCGCCGCCTTCGAGTCTCACCGTGGAGATCATCGCCCGCATGACGCTCGGGATGCCCGCCATCACGTAGACGTTGCCGATGCTGAATCCCTGCGGTCCGCCCGTGGCGTTCTCGACCAGTTCCGCGCCTTCGGGAATTCGCGCCATGCGCATTCGCGATGCCATCACCTCCGGTGGCGAGGGCCGCCCTCGAATGCGCTCCGCGATGGTCTCGTTGATGACCAGGGGCACGCCGAACGCCTTGGCAATGCAGTCGGCGGTGATGTCGTCGTGGGTCGGACCGATGCCGCCGGTCGTGAACACGTAGTCGTACTTGGCGCGAACCTCGTTGACGGCACCGACGATGGCATCCTCCACGTCCGGGATCACCCGCGCCTCGCGCACACGCACGCCGCTTTCGCCGAGAACGTTTGCGATGTGGTTCAGGTTCGTGTCCTGGGTGCGCCCGGACAGGATCTCGTTGCCGATGATCAGCACGCAGGCGGTAACGACGCGTTCTGGCATGGTTCCCGTTGATCGCTTCGATGCCGGTTCATGCTATCAGTTCGCGTCCTGTCGGAGTTGAGTTGACTCCGGCGTCTGCAAGCCAAACGGGTCAACCGCCCCGGAATACCGGCTTCCGCTTCTCGGCAAACGCCCGCCGGCCTTCGCGGTAGTCCTCGGAGTTGAAACAGGCGTCCACCAGTTCCCTGACCTTGGCGAGGTGTTCGGGCCGCTCCCCCGCCTCCCATGCCTCCACCGCTGCCTTGGCGGCACGCACGGTCAACGGGGCGTTGCCGGCGACGCGGCGGGCATAGTCCGTGACCTCCTCCGTGATCGACTCGCGTGACGCGATGAAGTTGACGAGGCCGATGCGCAGCGCTTCCTCGGCGTCGAGGAACCGGGCGGAGAACATGATGTCCCTCGCCCGCGCCGGGCCAACCGTTCGAGCAAGCTTGGCGAGCCCGTCGTAGCCGTAGCCCAAGCCCAGTTTCGCGGCAGGTATCCCGAAGGTGGAATCCGGTGTCGCGAAACGAATGTCGGCATTCAGCGCCGTGGCGAGCCCGCCGCCGATGCAGTAGCCGGTGATCTCGGCAATGAGAGGTTTGCCGAACGTGGCGAGCGCATGTCCGCCGCGGGCCGAAGTGCGGCCGTATTCCCGGCGTTGCTCGGCATTGGACCGCTTGGTGTCGAACTCGCTGATGTCGGCGCCGGAAACGAACGACTTGCCCCCCGCGCCGGACATCACGACGACGCGTACGCCATCGTTCCCCTCGAAGCACTCCAGGGCATCGGCCACCCCCTGCCACATGTCGAGTGACAGCGCGTTGTGCTTCGCGGGATTGTTGAACACGAGCCGTCCGACACCGTGGTCTTCGATTTCGGCGTGCATGCGTTCTGTGGACAGGTCGATCTTCACGGAACGTTCTCCTCGATTCGCCGTGCCCGTTCGAGCAGCGCGCGGGCGCGGCTGAGATGCGGTGCGTCCACCAACTGGCCGTTGAACGTAAACGCCATCCGACCCTCGGCCTGGGCTCGGTCGAACGCCTCGATCAGCGCGCGCGCCTCGGCGACATGGGCCGCCGACGGGGTGAACGCGTCATTGATCACATCGATCTGGTCTGGATGGATCGAGATCTTCCCGGTGAATCCAAGTCGGGCACCTTCCTCGCACTCCGCGCGCAGCCCCTTGGTGTCGCGAAAGTCGACGTACACCGCGTCGATCGGTTGGACGCCACCGGCGACGGCACTCAATAGCGTCATCACTCGGCAATGCTGGTATACGGCCAGGTAGTTGCCCGCATCGTCGCGGTTTGTCTGGACACCCAGGGTCGCGGAGAGGTCCTCCGCACCCCAGGACATGGCCTCGACGCGTGGACACGTCGGCAGCGTCCGGACATTGAGTGCCCCAAGCGGCGTTTCGGCCGCGATGAGGATCAAGCCGATGCCGCGGTCCGGATGACCGTGCAATCGCTCCAACCGAGACAACTCCGCGTCTATGGCATTGAGTCCTCCCACCGTCTCCGGCTTCGGCACCACGTAGGCGTCCGGCGGCGTCGCCATGGTCGCCTCGAGATCAGCAAACCCCCACGGCGTATCCAGGGGGTTCATGCGTACGGTCTTTTCCTTGGCGCCGAAGTCCGCCTCCCCAAGCCAGGACGCCACCACATCCCGCACCTCGTCCTTGCGCTCCGGCGTCACCGCGTCCTCCAAGTCCAGGATCAGGCTGTCGGTATTCGTGCCCAGCGCCTTGGCAAGCATCCGGTCGTTGCCGCCCGGCACGAAGTGGAGTGAACGACGTAGGCGGGTCACCGCGTTGTTCGTCAGGTCTTTCCCGAACGAAACCGACGAATCTCAGCGCGCAGTCTCGCGTTCTCTCCCAGAACGCGCTCCCGTTCTGCCTCGGCACGCTCCCGTTCCGCCTCGGCACGATCACGGCTCGCCATGGCACCGGCATGGTCCGGCAGCAGCCGTCCCGTCTCGGGGTCGCGCAACCACACGCTCTTGCCTTCGGGAACGAGATCGAGGCCCAGCAACTCGCTGTGCCAGCCGCCATCACCCTTTGATGCGAGCGGCTCGTGGTTGCCCTGGGCGCGTAGACGCCAACCCTCCAACCGCGGGCCGCCACGCCTCTCGCCCCCCGGATCGAAGATCCAGTATTCCCGGACGCCAAGGTCCGCGTACAGGGCCGGCTTCTTGAACACATCCACCCGCCAGGTGTCGCCCGACAGCACCTCGAGCACAAGATCCGGGGCCTTGGGTTCTTGCCAGGCCTTGTACGAAAGCCGTTCGCCTGGCTCGACGTCGAACGCCACCATCACGTCCGGCACGACGACCGCCGTGCCGACTTCCCGGTCGATGAGCAGGAGATGATCGGCCAGCACGCAAACGAGCCGTCCCCGTGATCGGTAGTGCCCATACAACGCGCCGTGCCAATAGGACACGATCGGGAAGTGGGACTCCGGCACGTGCGAGTTGTCCTTGCAGACGTAGCCGTCGTCGTCGAAGTACACCGGCGGAACGAGACGGTGCAGCGCCTTGGCATGCATCGCCGCGAGCCCGGGGCGACGCCGAGACGACTCGGGGGATCCGTGGTGATCCAGGGAAACGGTCGTCGTTTGCATGACAAGAAAGTACCACAGGTTGACTCTTGAACGGCGCAGGCGGCGCATAGGCGCGATGGCCCGATGATCCACCGGATCGCTCGACCGGCGATAGCGAAATCAACCCATCTGCATGTAAGCAATCCCCCCGACGTGATGCGGGAAATCGTCTCCGAACCGCGAAGCGCTACGGCGTCGGCCCTCGCCGCATCATCATCGCGCCCCGAAGGCAGGAGCAGACGACCTCGCCCCGTTGATTCGTGCCCACGTGCTCGAAGGTGACGATGCCCCGGTCCGGTCTCGTTCTGCTCTCCCGGCGATCAACGACCGTCGAGGAAACCCGGATCGTGTCGCCGATGAACACGGGGTTGGGGAACGTGGTCTTGTCGAAACCGAGGTTGCCAAGCGTGGTGCCCAAGGTCGTGTCGCCGACCGAGAGACCCACCACCAAGCCCAGCGTGAAGATGCTGTTTACGAGGATCTGGCCGTGGATCGACGCCTTGGCAAACTCGGCGTCCAGATGAAGCGGCTGCGGATTCAGCGTCAGGGCCGTGAACAACAGGTTGTCCGTTTCCGTCACCGTACGGCCGGGTTCATGGTCGAACCTGTGCCCGATCTCGAGTTCTTCATAGTACTTTCCGGCCATCTACGATCTATCCCTCTCGGCTTCGCTACCGGCGACTAGCGCACCCTGGCGGGCGCCACGAATCGTCCCTACGGTGGCCATGCTAACCTTGCCAAATGGACTTCGAAACGACCGACGAACACCAACTCATCCGCGACGCCATCGGGCGGATATGCGGCAACTTCCCCGACGACTACTGGTCCGAGTGCGACCGCGAACATCGCTTCCCGTGGGACTTCTACAACGCGCTCGCCGCGGATGGCTGGGTGGGCATCGCGATCCCGGAGGAATACGGCGGCAGCGGCCGGGGCATCACCGAGGCGTCGATCGTGCTCGAGGAGGTCGCGGCATCCGGGGCGGCGATGAACGGCGCGAGCAGCGTGCATCTCTCGATTTTCGGCATGCATCCCGTGGTCCGGCACGGCTCGGAGGAAATGAAGCAGAAGTACCTCCCGCGCGTGGCGAACGGCGACCTGCACGTCGCGTTCGGCGTTACGGAACCCAACGCCGGCACCGATACCACGTCGATCACCACCGCAGCCCGTCGGGAAGGCGACTACTACATCGTGCGCGGCCGCAAGGTGTGGACCACCAAGGCCCTCGACTCGGAACGCGTGCTTCTCCTCGTTCGCACCGAGGCACGCGACAAGGTGGCGAAGCGCACTCGGGGCATGACCCTGCTGCTCGCGGAACTACAGCGCCCCGAGGTCGCCATCTCTCCCATCGACAAGGTGGGCCGCAACGCCGTCGCCTCCTGCGAGGTGGTCTACGACGACCTGCCGGTGCATGTGACCGACCGCGTCGGCGAGGAAGGCAGGGGGTTCTACTACCTGCTAGACGGGCTGAACGCCGAGCGGATCCTCGTCGCCTCGGAGGCCTTGGGGATAGGCCGCGCGGCGCTGCGACGGGCCGTGGACTACGCCAACGACCGCGTGGTCTTCGATCGGCCCATCGGCATGAACCAGGGCGTGGCGTTCCCGCTCGCCGAAGCCCGTATGCGCCTCGATGCGGCGGAGTTGATGATTCGAAAGGCATCGTGGCTGATCGACAACGGCCAGCCCTGCGGCGCGGAGGCCAACATGGCCAAGTGGCTGGCTGCCGACGCCTGCTTCCAGGCCGCGGACCAGGCCGTGCAGACACACGGGGGCTTCGGCTACGCCAAGGAGTTCCACGTCGAGCGGTACTGGCGGGAAGCGCGGATGCAGCGGCTCGCCCCGATCTCCCAGGAGATGGTGTTGAACTACGTGTCGGAGCACGTATTGGGGCTGCCCCGGTCGTATTGAAGCGGTAACCCGCGCTAGCGAGCCAGTTCGTCCAGGTCGGGTTCGCCGTTGCAGGGCGGCAGGTACTCGTCGCCGACTCGTCGGCCCCCGTTGCCGGTGGGGCGGTTCAACGCCCCTGACAAGGTGCGTTGAACAATGCGCTCGGCCCCTTGAATCTGTTCTAAAGCCAACAAGGCGATGTAATCAACGAATGCTCGAAGATCGCCCTCGTCCGCAGCTTCCAAGACATCGATGTAGGCGGGCTTTGCGAAAGCCGTGACGATCGGCGGCGGCAGACTCTGCCTAACGTATGCGTACGCCATTAACAACCTCGACACCCGTCCGTTGCCGTCCTGGAACGGGTGCGTGCGCACGAAGCGGTGGTGCAGCCAAGCGGCCTCGACCTCGACGGGGTAGCGGCGCGGCACGACGTCGTCGTTGTAGATGGCAAAAAAGCGGTCCATCTCCGCTTCGACATGTTCCGGCGGGCAATACTGATGGACCATGCCGTCGGGTCGCCGAGGGTTGTTCGGGGCGATCTTCCAGACGCCCTTGCGAACGAAAGGCACCTGCACCTTCCTGACCCGCCCATCGACGACGGTCAGCCCCGTGACCGTTTCCTGGTGACGGGTCAGCAACGCATGCCAGGTCTTCAGCATGCTGGCCGTCAGCGGGCGCCCCTCCGCCACGTGCTGCCAAACCATCTCGCAGGCGGCGGTCTGGTCTTCCAGCAACCCGGCGATCACCTGGTCGTCGAGATTCTCGAGCGTGTGCGCGCCGACTACGCCCGCGAATCCTTCGGCGACCAACTGTTCGGTCACGCCGTGCTTGAGGGTATAGAGTCCTTCGATCTGACCGGTCTCGATGGCGAAGGCGCGGTTTCGTTCGGCGAGCCACGCCTCGATGAAGCGGTCGGCCGGGTCTCCCGCCTTCATCTCCGAGCGCGCGTCGAGCCACTGCCGTTCAAGGACGCGGTATTGCGGGTTACCCCAGTCTTGTGCACCCTCCGGCAGCCCTTCGAGCGGCTTCCAGATTTCGGGATGTCCGTTCATGTCGGGATTATAGTCCCGCAACGCAAGTGCGCCTGCTTCGGTTCAGTCGCAGAACACCCCCAACGCCGTCATGACCTCGCGTTCCTTTCGACGGCCCGCCGGGTTGTTGAGCAGTTGGCCGTGCACCACCAGGCTCGACGATCCGCCGCCGTCCAGGTTCAGAGCTTCTTCGGCCCCCAGGTCGACCATGATCGCCGCCAGTTCCTCCAACCGGACTCCCCGGCTCAGTCGTTGGCGGCCATCCACGAGCAGGAGTAGAAGCGTGCCATCGGCGGTGATGCCCGCCGCAGTGCGGGGGTGCGTGTAGGGGATCGCGGTGCCGAAGAAGACCTCCTCGTCCGTGGCCACATGCACCTCGCCGTTAGAGACCAGGGCCGGCCCGCCGCCGAGAGCATCCTCGACGACCCACGGGGTTGACGTTGCCGGGTCGAGTTGTGCCGGGGTGCCTTGTCGATGCGCGGGGGGTGCGGCCCACGCCAGCAGGTTTCCTCCCCGACTGGTGGCCCAGGCGATGTCGAACCCCGCCGAGGTCAGACCCAACGCGGCGCGGGCGGTCGCGTAGCGCACGTCATCCCGCATGGCTGATCGCGTTGCCGGCGCTTCGATGACCCCGTCGATGACCAGTAGACCCGCGTGATGGGCTGGCGTGCGCTCCATGGTGAAGTAGCCGCCGTTGATGACGACACATGCCCCGGTATCGGCGGCGAAACTCGTGACGGTTTCGCGGCGGTCCGTCGGATCATCGGAAACCAGGACCTCCACGCGGTGCGAGTCTTCTCCCTCGGCCACGGAGACGTACCAGGCACGCAGGGGCAGCTTCGGATCTACGCCCGCGTAGACGCGCACACCCGAAGGCAGCTCGGCGTTCAGCGCCTCCAAGGGCGCCCATGCCAGATCCGGCGCAGCGGCTGCCCAAGTCAATGCGGACGTGCAGATCACGCATGCCATGAACGCCTGCCATCGATCGCGAAGCCGTCCTTGCACCGCATCAACCCCGCCAGACCGTGCGTCGATCATACACGCGGCGACCCGCCGACGAGGCCCTAAGGTTCGCCCATCACGCTCCGAATCCGGTGCTTGTCCCGCGCCTTCTCGTACGCCTTCCTGGAGATCAGGCCTTCGTCCGCGAGCGCTTTCAGTTCCTCGAGCTTTCGGTCGAGCCTCGCTTGGTTGGACGCCCGCATGGCCTCGGGCCCCCTGCTCAATGGGCCCCGGTCCTTGAAGCCGTAGCTCGCCTCTTCGAACTCGATGCGCCGGTTCACGCTGCGGATTCGGGAGTAGAGCACCTCGATGAGGATGAGACCGAGAAGCACCGGCAGCATCCAGCGAAGATCGCCCAGGTGGTACGCCTGGTATATCAACGCCAGGTTGAGTGCCTGGATCAATCCGGCCAGCGCGACGAGCATCCGCCGTTGGTAGCGCTTCGTCGTCTCGCCCACCGCCTCATCCGACGATTCGTTGGACATTCGCCAGCCGATGCGGTCGACATCGTTGGCGATGTATCGGAAGAACTGGGAGAGGCCGATCAGGAACAGCGCCAACAGGGCGGGCCGCCAGCCGTGATAGACGAACAGCAGGGCGACGAGCAGTACGTAGCCGCCGCCGATGCCGACGAACAGGGTGCCCTTCCAAAGGCGTTGCAGCTTGATCTGGGCGGTTGACTCGGGTGAGGTCATCGATTGCCTCGCGACGGCTGTCCGGTTCCTGCGGTCGAGTCGCTAGCGTCCAACGGCGCGCCGACGACGGCAACGGCGACCGATCCCGTACCGGTCGACAGCCCTGCCCGGTGGCGCGTCACGGTACGCCTGGGCGATCCCTCGCCGTCGATTGCGACCATAGCGCCGGGGACGGCATTGGGGCGCTACGGGCGTGACTCCGCCACGAATCCACTCGCCGCCCCGAGCAGCAGCGCGCCCGCGCTGTTCAGGAACAGCTGAACGCCGCGCTCCCGCCAATATCGGTAGTCCTCCGGGGATCGGGCGACGGTCCCCGCGGCTTTGCCGGCGGCGACGACCTTTCCGGTCAGCGCTTCGATCGTCGCCAGCACGCTCGGATGCTTGGGCTGTCCCGGCACGCCCAACGCGACGGACAGATCCGAGGGGCCGAGGAATACCACGTCGACGCCTTCGGTGGCGATGATCTCGTCGGCCCGGTCGATGCCGGCGCGGGTTTCGATCTGCACGACCACGACGGTGGCCTCGTTCGCCGTCGCGACATAGCCGGGGTCCGGCGCGAAGTCGTTGATGCGAACCCCCGCGAGGCCGCGCTTGCCCATTGGCGGGTACTTCACCGAGTCCACGACCCGCTCGGCCTCCGCGGCTGAACTGACCATCGGCGTCATGGTGCCGATGACGCCGGCATCGAGGTACTTGGCCATTACCTGCTGGGTGTTCTCCCCGACCCGCGCCAGGATGGGAACACGCCGTGCCTCCCCCGCCCGGATCATCTCGACGGCGCTCGCCGGACCGATGGGCGCGTGTTCGCCGTCGATCATCAGGAAGTCCATGCCGGCGACGGCCAGCACTTCCACGACGGTGGGCGATTCGATGTTGACGAACGCACCGATGAGCGGCTCGCCGGCCTTCAGCTTCGCTCGGAAAGACGGATCGATCACGTCAGCGCGTCTCGCGAGTATCCGAGCGCGTCTCGTGGGTACCCGAGCCGTCAAGGCGCAGATTCAGGCACTGGCTCATTTTGCAACTGAGTGTAGGCATCACGGGCGGTCAAGGAATCTAGCGGGCCAGCTTTTTCCGCTTGCGCTGCACATAGTCCACCAGGATGTACTCGCCGAGCTTGTCCGGCGAGGTGAAGAACACCCGGCCGCCGTTGATGCGGGCGATGGCGTCCATGAACGCCTTCAGGTGATAGTCCACGTCGAGCATGAAGGTGTTGATGGCGATGGACTTCTGCGTGCAGCGCTTCACCGCGCGCAGCGTCGCCCGGTAGGTCTCCGCGGTCGGCGGGTAGGCGAACCGGGCTCGGCCGTTCTCCAAGTGGGCGGTGGGTTCGCCGTCGGAGATCATGATGATCTGCTTGGTGCCGGCGGCGTGCTTGTCGAGCAGGCGTTCGGCGAGCAGCAGGGCGTGCTGCATGTTGGTGCCGAGCACGTATTCATCCCATTGCAGGAACGGCAGGTCGTGGGCCTTCAATTCCTTGGCATAGGCGGCGAAGCCGATGACGTGGAAGGAGTCCTTCGGGAAACGCGACGTGATCAGGTTGTGCAGCGCCAAGGCGACCTTCTTCGCCGCCTGGAACGAGCCGCGCAGCGCCATCGACCACGACAGGTCCACCAGCATGGCCGTGGCCGTCGACGTGATGAGCTCCGAGCGGTAGATCTCGAAGTCCTCGTGCTTCAGGCGCACGGGAGTGCGGGGTCCGTCCCGATCGATGGCGTTGCGGATGGTGCGTGGCATGTGGAGGTGGAACGGGTCGCCGAACTCGTAGCCCTTGGTCTGTTCGAGCCGCTCCCCGAATCGCCCTTCCTCGGGTAGCGCGTGGTTGCCGAGGCTCTGCCGGCGCAGTCGGGCGTAGATCTCGCCGAGAGCCTTCTGGCCGATCATGCGCGAACCGCGGGGCGTCAGCTCCCACTTGTCGCCCTTGGGCCGGATGTAGCCAGCCTTTTCGAGGGCGTCGAGGAGCTTCTTGAGATCGTCGAGGGATTCCGCCGCGTCGTCGTCCAAGAGGTCTTTGAGGAGGTCGCGGTCGATGCGCTCCAAGTCGTTGGTGCGCTCCGCCACCTGCACCTGGTTGATGAGTTCATCGAGTTGCCGCATCTCGCGCATCAACCGCATCGCCGCCTCGAGGTCGATGTCCTCGCGTCCGCCGAACCGGTAACGCGATGAACGGGGGGCGTAGGCGGACATGGCCTGCGCCAAGCGCTGCAACTCGTTCTGCAAATCCGGATCGCCGAACACGTCGGCGAACATCGACTGCAGTTGGGCGCGCTGGTCGGGGGTGAGCGAGTCCATGAGCGATTGCGCGGCGGCCATCTGCTGGCTCATTTGTTCGACGAGGTCTTCGAGCGATTCCGGCGGGTTGGCGCCGAACATGTCGCCGTACTTGTCCATGAAATCCTTGAAGAACGACTTCATGGCGTCCGGATCGACCCCCTGCGCCTTCTTGGAGAGCAGGTCGTTCAGGTCCCTCAACATGTCCTTCATGCGATCGATGTCGCCCTTCGACATGTTGTTGACCATGTTCTCGATGTCGTTGAAGAACGTCTGGGTCATGGCCCGTCGAAGTTGGTTCAAGAGCTCGATGTAGCGCTTCTGGGCCTCGGGGTTCAGGAACTCGTAGTGCTCGAGTTCCTGCATCTTGCCCGCGGCGTTGTCGGGCAGTTTGTCGAGACGCGCCCTGTTCTTTTCGGCGACGTCGCGCATGACATCGTCGACCAGTTCCTCCCCTTCGCCGTCGAGCCACCGGTCGATGGTGTTGCGCTCGAGATCGAGAATCTCGTCGAGTTCCTTCTCGATTTCCTTGAACACGCTCGACAGGTTGAACCGGTCGAGGTGCTCTCGCTTCTGTTCGCGCAGCTGTTTCAGCATGTCGCGCAACCCCTGCATGTGGCCGCCCTGGGGGATGTCCATGCCGCGCGAGAACAGGTTGCGCATCGCCCAGCGCAGGTCGCCGTACTCCATGAGGTCGTCGACCATGGCGCCGAGCGCGTTGTCCGCGTCGATCTCCGGCGCCTGGCTGCCGTCCCACTCCGAGAACCGGTGATGGGTTGGGAAGCGGCGCATCGCTACGGCCGGTCAGCCGGTGAAGGTGGATCGACCGGCACGGCTCTTCTTGTTGAGAAGCTTGTGCAGGTGTAGTCCTTCAAGCACGAATTCGATCGCCGATGCCCGGGCGGCTGCCACGGGAATCTCCACCAGGGACTCCACGGCGCTGTCGAGCCCTTCAAGTTTCTCCGAGATCGCCTCGTAGGCAGCGCTCTTCGCATCCTCGGCGGTCTCGACGCTGAAGCCCTCGTCGAACGCCAGCACGACATCGGCGAGCATGTCCACGTTGAAGCGCCGGTCGAAAACCGCCTTGATGCCGGCGGCCAAGATGCGATCGGTGATACGGTCCTCCTGGCCCTCTTCCATCGCCTCGAACTCCACCTTGCCCTGCAGCGACGGCAGCACGAATGGCAGGTCGGACATTCGCGGCACGACCTCGGTCTCGCCGATGCGGAGTGCCCGCCGGAAGGCGTTGGCGAGCAACGCCTCGTAGTTGGCCACGGAGGCGCGCACCGAAACGCCGGAGCGCTGGTTCACGTCCGGAGAACGCCGGGCCTGGTGGGTGATCTCGGCCACGATCTCCTTCATGAAGGACGGCACGTAGACGCGGTAGTCGCCCATGTCGAGCGCCACCGCCTCCTGCTCCATGATGTCGATTTCCTTGTGGATGTCCTCCGGGTAGTGGGTGCGGATCTGGGCGCCGTAGCGGTCCTTCAAGGGCGTGATGATGCGTCCCCGGTTGGTGTAGTCCTCCGGGTTGGCGGTGGCCACCAGGAACACATCCAGCGGCAGGCGGACCTTGTGGCCACGAATCTGCACGTCGCGCTCCTCGAGCACGTTGAGGAGCCCCACCTGGATGCGCTCGGCAAGGTCCGGCAATTCGTTGATGGCGAAGATGCCGCGGTTGACCCGGGGCACCAGCCCGAAGTGGATGGTCAGTTCGTCGTCGAGGTAGCGGCCCTCCGCCACCTTGATGGGATCGACCTCGCCAATCAGGTCCGCGATGGTGATGTCCGGGGTGGCGAGTTTTTCCGCGTAGCGTTCGGAACGCGGCAGCCAGGCGATGGGGGTTTCGTCACCGGCCTCCTCGACGATGGCGCGACCCTTCGCGGTAATCGGATCGAACGGGTTTTCCGGGATTTCGGCACCCCTGATGATGGGTGTCTCGTCGTCGAGAAGCTCCACGAGCCCGCGCACCACACGGGATTTCGCCTGGCCGCGTTCGCCCAGCATCATGATGTCCTGACCACCGAGGATGGCGTTGGCGATCTGCGGGATCACGGTCTCGTCGTAGCCGACGATGCCCGGGAAGAGCGGATCACCCCGGCGCAGTTTGCCGATGAGATTACGCCGCATCTCCGCTTTGACGCCGAGCACCTCGTAACCGGAGCCCTTGAGTTCGCCTAGTGTGGTCGCCTGCTTGCCCATGGGCCAAAGCTCGTCGTGGAGACTCCATCGAGTGTGGCAGTTCGCAGGGGATGTGGCAAACGACCACGAGTAACGTCGTCCTTCCGCCGTCGCACCGAGGGCAGCGGGAGTCGCGTTCGCGCCGGTTCACAACCGGCTGTGCGGCGTAGAATGCGCACCCATGGACGCACCCACACAGATGGCCGAGTCGCTGCGGGAGGAACGCAAGCGCGAAGTCGCGCTCGGCTACCGCGTGTTTGCGGCACTTGGTTGGGGCGACCTCGGCGACGGGCATATCAGCGCGCGGGACCCCGAGCGTGCCGACTGCTTCTGGCTGCTCGATGTCGACACGCCGTTCGGCGACGCATCGCCGGAGAAGCTGGTACTCGTTCAGCCGGACGGCTCGGTGATCGGCGGCAGTGGCAAGACCAACCTGCCCGCCTACTACATCCACTACCCCATCCTCCGGGCGAGACCCGACGCGACCAGCGTGGCGCACACCCACACCGCCAACGGCACGCCGTTCTCGGCGTCCGCAAGACTCTTCGAACCGATCACGCAAGAGGCATGCATCTTCTACGACGATCACGCGGTGTTCGACGACGAGGAAGTTCAGGTGCAGAGCGTCGACTGCGGCGAGCGCATCGCCCGGGACCTCGGCCGCAACCGCGGCATCGTGCTGCGCAACCATGGCCTCCTGACGGTCGGCGCCACCGTAAAGCACGCCGTGGCCTGGTTCGTGATGATGGAACGGGTTGCCGAGGCCCACTTGAGGGCCCGAGACCCGATCCCCATCTCGCACAACGCGGCGCTCTACGCCAAGGCGGACTTGACCACGGACGAGTACACCGAGTCGGTGTTCGACTTTCTGGTGGGCCACCACCTCGACACGCATTGACGACCCCATGAGATACCTGTCGACCCGGGGCGGCACCGCGCCCATGTCTTTCTCCCAGGCCGTGCTGACCGGCCTCGCACCCGACGGCGGCCTCCTGGTACCGGAACGGTTTCCGAACGTGACGCACCGTCTCCCGGCGTGGCGAAAGCTCGACTACGTCGCCCTGGCGCAGGAGATCTTCCGGTTGTACGTCGACGATATCGGGACGGACGATCTCGACACCATCGTGGCCGACGCCTTTACGACCTTCGACCACCCGGACATCGCGCCGCTTGTGGACCTTGGCGACTTCAAGGTGCTGGAGCTTTTCCACGGGCCGACGCTCTCGTTCAAGGACGTCGCTCTCCAGATTCTCGGGCGCATCTTCGAGCACCTGCTCGCGCAATCCGGCGACCACCTGAACATCGTCGGCGCAACCAGCGGAGACACCGGGAGCGCGGCGATCTACGGCGTGCGGGGGCGAAAGAACTTAAGCATCTTCGTGCTCTACCCCAACGGCGGCACCAGCGCGTTGCAGGAACTGCAGATGACCGCCGTTCCCGACGCCAACGTGCATTGCCTCGCCGTCGACGGCAGCTTCGATGACTGCCAGTCGATGCTCAAGTCGACCTTCGCCGATCTCGACTTCAAGACCCGCTATCGGCTCGGTGCCGTCAACTCCATCAACTGGGCACGGGTGCTGGCCCAGATGACGTACTACACCCATGTCTGCCTGCGCTCGGAGCAACCCGCCGTTTTCGCGGTGCCCACGGGTAATTTCGGCAACATATTCGCCGCCATCGCCGTACGCGAAATGGGCGTCCCCATCGGTCGATTCGTACTCGCCACCAACGAGAACGACATCCTCGCCCGGTTCTTCCAAACCGGCGTCTATCGGCTTGGGCGGGTGCAGCAGACCATCAGCCCGTCGATGGACATCCAGGTTGCCAGCAACCTCGAACGCTTCCTCTGGCTGCGCTTCGGCCGCGACCCCGAACGCGTCAAGGCGTTCATGGCCGAGTTCGCCCGGTCCGGCGAAGCCTCGATCGGCGACGGCGAGCCCACAGGCGAAGCCATCGAGGGGGTCGCCGTGGACATGGCCGACACCAAGGCGACCATGCGTCGCATCAAGGAGCGCTACGACTACGTCGCGGACCCCCACACCGCCGTCGGCATCGAAGCCGCGCGCCTGACCCGGGGCAACGGGACAACCCCTGTGTGCATCGCCACCGCGCATCCGGCCAAATTCCCGGAGGCGGTGCTCGATGCGATCGGCCCCGACGCCACGGATGCCATTCGCCATCCCGCCCTGGACCGTCTCGACCCCGCAACGGCCCGTCGCACGGTGCTACCGGCGGACCGGGAAGCGGTCATGGCCTACGTGCGCGACCACGCGGCCTGATCCCATGTCACGACGCCGACTTCGGAACACCTCCCGCCGAAGCGTCGTCTTCGTTGCCGCCGCCCTCGCCATGTTGCCTGGGTGGGTATTCGCCGGCGCGGCAGCCAACGAGATCGTGATGGAATTGCCCGAGGGGGATCGGTTCGGCGGTCTGAGGCGGGGCCTCGCTAGCCTATGTTCGCGATGGCGCGGGGCACCTCCTGAAGGCTGGTCACGGTAGCGCTGGCACCCGGGTCTTCTGCCGAGGCGTCCAGGTTCACCCAGACCGTGGCCATGCCGGCATCGGTGGCACCCCGGACATCGTGGATGGCATGGTCGCCGACGTGAACGGCTTCGGCGGGCGTCACCCCGGCTTGGGCCAATGCCCGTTCGAACATGGCGGTATGCGGTTTGCTGACCCCCACGTCCGCCGCGCAATAGCCGAAGGTGAAGTAGCGGTCGAGGCCCAGGCGTACGAAGTCGGCGTTGCCGTTGGTCAGCGACGCCAAGGTGTAACGGGCCGCCAGGGCTTCCAGCACGTCGAGCGCGCCATCGTAGTACTCGATCCGGTGCCGCCACTCGAGGAACACGGCGAAAGCGCCGGCTGCCAGCTTCGCCGCCGTGGCGCGCGCGTAGCCGCAATGCTCGAAGGTCGCCAAGAGAGCGCGCTCGCGGAGGCGCGAGATGTCGTGCTCGATATCGGGATTGGCCGCGATGACGCTTTTCCGGATCGCGGCATGGTTCTCCTGGGCCAGGGCGTCGTACTCGGGGGCCCGGGGCCGGATCCAGTCGCGCATGCGAGCTTCGGCCCGGCCGATCACAACGTCGACGCTCCACAACGTGTTGTCGAGATCGAAGGTGACCAGGCGGATCACGGCGCCGACTCACCCTCGTTGGATGTCTCGGTCCGGCGACGGGCCCGCGGATGCGCCGCGTCGTAGACCTTCGCCAAGTGTTGGAAGTCGACGTGCGTGTAGACCTGGGTCGTGGAAATGTCCGCGTGGCCGAGTAGCTCCTGCACCGCGCGCAGGTCGCCGCTGGACTCCAGCAAGTGGCTCGCGAAACTGTGCCGCAACAAGTGCGGATGCACGCCGTCGCTGCCGGTCGTCCGGACCGCGATCTTCTTGAGCCGCAGTTGGATGTTGCGCGCCGACATGCGCCTTGGGCCCCGACCGGTGAACAGGGGATCGCGGCCACTCGCCTCGGGGCGTCTGTCGAGCCAGGTCTGAATTGCGTTGCGAGCCGTCTCGCCGATGGGCACGACCCGGGTCTTGTTGCCCTTGCCGGTGACCGTGACGAATCCGTTCGCCAAGTCGAGGTCCCGAATGTCGATCGCGACGAGTTCGGCGAGTCGGAGCCCGCCGCCGTAGAGCAGCTCCAGCATCGCGCGGTCGCGGACGTCGATGGCGGACTCGGTGCGTTCGCTGAACAACTGCGCCGTCTGGTCGGGGTCCATTGTCTTCGGCAGTCGCTGCCGTTGCTTCGGCGCCCGCACGCCGCTTGCCGGGTTGGCACCGAGTTCGCCGCGCCGAACCAGGTAGTCGAAGAAGCTACGCACGCTCGACAGGTGACGGGCGATGGATCTCGGCGCCAATCCACGCGCGTGAAGCCGACCGGCGAACCCACGGACGTGGTCCGACTTGACCTCCGCGCTTGAGATCGGCCCCACCTCGCCCGCAAACCGGGTCAGATCCCGCCGGTAGGCGGCGACCGTGTGGGCGGACGCCCGGCGTTCCACGGTGAGATGGTCGAGAAAGCGCTCCGCATCGGCGTCCATGCCGGCCTCGGAATTCATCCCACGCCGGACATGTCCTGGACTCCAAGGCGCAACAACGTCCGCGTCAGGACATCGCCGATGTAGAGCAGGAACACCTTCCCCATGTCGGGGGCGAACCGTTGCGGATCCCAGGATCCGATGGCCAAGGTCCCCGTCAGCCCTTCGGCCCGCAATGGCACCAGCGCGATCGAAGCGACGGCGCTACGCGACGAGACGGGAAACACCGCTTCGTATTCCCTAGGGCGATATACCGCGCACACGGGGTAGGGGTGCTCGAACAATTGGGGCAGCGGCAGCGGATCTTCCGCGCAAATGCCCTCCAGGTGATGGAGTCTCCCCGGCGAGGTCCACCCTTCGATGAAGCAGGTCGCATGATCGGCATCGAATCCGTCGACCAGGCAGCGCGCCAGCACACCGTCCAAATTCTCCAGACTGGGCGCATCCATCAGTGCCAGCGTGAACGTCGTTGTGCGCGAGAAGACCCGGTCGTTGGCGTTGGCGTTTTCGAGCAGCGTGTTCAACTGCTCCCGCAGGCGCCTGTTTCGATCCCGCAGCGCGATCACCTGGCGTTCGAGCAGCGAGACGGAATCTCCCGAATCGACGGGTAGCTGCAGATCGGGGAGCAGGTCGGCGTGACGAGCGAGGAAGTCGGGGTGGTCCGCGAGGAAGGCCGCCACGCGATCCTCGTCCAGATCCGCGTCGTCCACGGCCGTCGCCTGCCCCGCCGCCGGCTTAGAGGAACGCTCTCGATCGGGTATGGTCATAGCTCGATGCGCCCCGTGAAAACCAGCTTGGCCGATCCCGAGAGTGTAGCGGGCGAACCCCGCCCTTGCCATTCGAGGCGAAGCTTGCCGCCTGGCAGCGAAATCTTGGCCCGGGCCTCGAGTCGGTCGTGCAGACGCGCCGCAACCATGGCCGCGCAAGCGCCGGTGCCGCAGGCCCGAGTCTCGCCGGTCCCGCGTTCGTACACCCGCAATCTTGCGAAGCGTCGGTCCACGACCTGGAGAAAGCCGACATTGACCTGCTCCGGGAATCGTTCGTGGTGCTGCAGGGCGCTTCCAATGCCGTCGATGTCGGCGTGGGCCACGTTGTTCACGAATACGACCGCGTGGGGGTTGCCCACGGACACCGGCGTGACTTCGACGCGGCTGTCTCCGACGTCGATGACATAGGACGTCTTGGCCTCCTCGGCCAGGAACGGCACCTCTTCGGGCACCGTACTCGGGACGCCCATGTCCACGCGAACCTGTCCGTTGTCCAACAACTCGGTACGAATGTTCCCGCCTTCGGTCTCGACAAGGAGGTCTCGTTTGACGGTGAGTTCCTCCTCGACAACGAACTGCGCAAAGCAACGGGCACCGTTGCCGCACTGCTCCGCTTGCGACCCGTCGGCGTTGAAGATGCGCATCCGGAAGTCGGCATCGGGAGCGCTAGGCGGTAGCACCGCGAGCAACTGGTCAAAGCCGACACCGGTGCGACGGTCACTCCAGGATCGAACCTGATCCGGCGTCGGCATGCCCCGCTGCGTAACCAGGTCGACGACCATGAAGTCGTTGCCGAGACCGTGCATCTTGGCAAAGCGGAGCTTCATCGGTGGGCTCGCCCCGTGTCATGGAACCATCACGATTATACGACCCGGTCGCCTTTGCCCGCGCCGGGCGGGAATCCCCGGCGGGGTCAACGCGCCGATTCCAGCCGGAGCAGATCGGCAACCGTTTCCCGCTTGCGGACCACCGCGAATTCGTCACCGTCCACGAGCACCTCCGCCACGCGAGGCCGGGTGTTGTAGTTGGAGCTCTGTACGAAGCCGTACGCACCGGCGGTGCGGATGGCGAGCAGGTCGCCTTCGTTCAACTCGAGTTCGCGATCGAGGGCAAGGAAATCGCCGGTCTCGCAGACCGGGCCCACGACATCCCAGCGCCCCCCCGCGCCGTCGCCGTCGACCACGGGCTCGACGGCATGCCGCGCCTGGTAGAGGGCCGGCCGGACCAGGTCGTTCATCGCGGCATCCACGACCGCGAAGTTCCGGTAGCCGGATGCCGGCGCGGGCTTGAGGTATTCCACACGCGTGAGGAGAATGCCCGCGTCGGCCACGAGGTAGCGCCCCGGTTCGACACGGAGTTGAAGCGTGCGTCTGCCGAGCGTCGTCCGAAGGACATCGCCCAAGGCGTCGAGGTCCAGCGCGGGCTCGTCCTCGTAGGTGATCCCGAAGCCGCCCCCGATGTCGATGTGATCGAGCACGATGCCATCCCGTCCCAAGGCATCCACGAGTTCGAGCAGGGCGGTCAGTGCCATCCGGAACGGCTCGATGTCGGCGATCTGCGACCCGATATGGCAGTCGATGCCCGCCACGTCCAGATGTGCCGATGCGAAGGCTCGGCGATACAGTTCCACCGCCTGGCCCGGCGGAACGCCGAACTTGCTTTCCTTGAGTCCGGTCGCGATGTAGGGATGGGTGTCGGCATCCACATCGGGATTCACGCGGATCGACACGCGCGCCCTGCGGCCAAGCAAACGTGCGCGGGCCTCGAGCCGACCGAGTTCCGAGGCGCTCTCCACATTGAATGCGTCGATGCCGGCCTTGATACCGAAGTCGATGTCTGCGAGCGACTTGCCGACCCCGGAAAAAACGACGCGGCCTGGATCGCCCCCGGCCCGAAGTACGCGTTCGAGTTCGCCGCCGGACACGATGTCGTAGCCGGCACCGAGTTCCCCCAAGCGGGCGAGAATCGCCAGGTTCGAGTTCGCCTTGACGGCATAGCAGACGCGGTGATCGACGCCGTCCAGCGCGGCTTCGAGGCATCGATACCGATCACGCACGACGGACCACGCGTACACGTAGGCGGGTGTGCCAACCCCGGCGGCGATGGTGGCCAGCGGCACGGCGTCGGCGCAGAGTTCGCCGTCCCTACGCGCGTAACCCATCCGGACCTCCGCGGGTCATCCACACCGATCCGACACCGCGGGAAGCCCCGAGGCGCCCCATCGAACACATCTGCCAACCCGTTGAATCCCATGGCAATCCGTCGCGCCCCGATTCGCCACGCGCAGGCGTTGCGTGCGACCATGCACGGGACGGGTAAAGCCCACGCCCGACGGGCGGGTGCCATCCCGCAACACCCGCCTGTTCATCCGGTAATTCGAGGGGTCCCTTCTGCCCGCAGGTCGCAGCACCCAGGCACAACGAGCCGACGGCCAGCCAACGCAAACCTCGCGCCGACATGCCCTACCCTAGAGCCGGCGGCGGGCCGCTTCGATGGCGTCCCGCACCGCCGTGGGGGCCGTGCCCCCGGCGTGATCCCGGGCGGCGACGGCGCCGTCCAGCGTCAGGACTTCGTAGACGTCGTCACCGATCGCGGCCGAGAGCGTCCTGTAGTCTTCGTACGGAATCGCATCCAAGGCAATCCCGCGTTCCGCGGCCAGGGCCACGGCCTTGCCGACGATCTCGTGGGCGTCGCGGAACGGCACCCCACGCCGAACCAGGTAGTCCGCCAAGTCCGTCGCGACGGCGAATCCCGCATCGGCCGCAGCTCGCATGGCGACGGGGTCGGGCACCATCGCGGAAACGATGCCGGTCATGGCGTCCAAGCAGTCGCACAGCGTGTCCGCGGTATCGAAGAGTGGCGACTTGTCCTCCTGATTGTCCCGGTTGTACGCCAGCGGCTGGCCTTTCATCAGCACGAGCAACGCGTTGAGGTTGCCAATCACCCGGCCGCTCTTGCCGCGGATCAATTCGGGAACGTCGGGGTTCTTCTTCTGCGGCATGATGCTCGACCCCGTGCAGTAGGCGTCGGGCAATGTTACGAACGCCCACTGCGGGGACGTCCAGAGTACGAGTTCCTCGCACCAACGCGACAGATGCACCGCGGCCAGGCTCGCGACGGCACAGAACTCGATGGCGAAGTCCCGGTCGCTCACCGCATCCAGGGAATTCGCGCTTACCGCGTCGAAACCCAACTCCGACGCGCTCGCGGCGCGGTCGATGGGAAACGTCGTGCCCGCAAGTGCCGCGCTGCCAAGGGGCGATACGTTGACCCGCCCCCGGCAGTCGCGAAGCCGCTCCCGGTCGCGCGACGCCATCTCGTACCAGGCCATCAAGTGGTGCGCGAAGGTAACGGGTTGCGCGGTCTGCAGGTGCGTCAACCCCGCCATCACGGTCTCGGTGTGCCGGCTCGCGAGATCGACCAGGCAGCGCATCAAGTCGGTCAGCCGGCCGTCGATCTCGTCGATGCGGTCCCGCAGCCAGAGGCGCACGTCGGTAGCCACCTGGTCGTTGCGGGATCGACCGGTATGCAACCGCTTGCCGGCGTCGCCGACGAGTTCGGTGAGACGCGCCTCGATGTTCATGTGGACGTCCTCCAGCGCCGGATCCCACACGAACTCACCACCCTCGATCGCCGTGCGGATGGTGCACAAGCCATCGACGATGGCGTCGCGGTCGGCGGGACTGAGCACCCCAGCGGCGGCCAGCGCGTTGGCGTGGGCGATGGAGCCCCGGATGTCGTAGAGGTATAACCGCCGGTCGACGTCCACGGATGCCGTGAAGCGGGCGACGAATTCGTCGGTAGGCGCCGAAAAACGGCCGCCCCACATGCTCGGCTTTGCGTTTTCCTCGGAGTTGCCCGTGTCGCCGTCGTTGGCCATGGTCGATCCGTCGCTACCGCGCCTCGTGTGTACACGAGCCGTCCAAGAGGGCTCGCGGAAACCGAGCCGACGCGCGATTATATCAACCGGCCACCGTCGGCATTCGCCGCGCTCGCCGTTTGGGAGATCGAGTTGCCCACACTTCGCATCGCCACCCGACGCAGCCCCCTGGCTCTGATCCAGGCGAATTTCGTGGCCGCCCGGCTGCGCGAAACCGAACCGGCCTTGGACGTCGAACTGCTCGAAGTGGCGACCCGGGGCGACATCGACCAATCGGCATCGTTGGCGGCGTCGGCGGGCGGCGATGGCCAGCCGGGCAAGGGCGTGTTCATCGACTCGCTACGCGATGCGCTTCTCGACGGTCGCGCGGACCTCGCGGCACACAGCATGAAGGACGTGCCAATCGACAACCCCGAAGCCCTTGTTCTGCGCACCTTCGGGCCCAGGGCCGACCCCCGCGATGCCTTGGTGGCGAGTCCGGATTCCGGCATCCGTGATCTCTTCGACCTGGCGCCCGGCGCCAGGATCGCGACGGTCAGCATCCGGCGTCGCGCGATGCTAAAGAGTCTTCTGCGCGACATCGAGATCGTACCGGTCAGGGGCAACGTGGGTACTCGCCTCAAGCGTCTCGACGAAGGCCGCTACGATGCGCTGCTGTTGGCCTGCGCAGGATTGGAGCGCCTCGGGCTGGACGACCGCATTGTCCAGCGCCTGGATCCGGAGACCTTCGTCCCGGCGCCAGGACAAGGCGCGCTCGCCGTTGAATTCTCCGCCCACCGGTCCGACGTCCGGGATCTCGTCGCCCCATCGGTGGCCCCGGACGTCGAGCGTTGCGTGGTCGCGGAGCGGGAACTCGCCCGCGCGATCGGCGCCGACTGTGCGCTACCCCTCGGTGCGTACTGCGCGACACAGGGCGCACTGCGGTTGACCGCCGTTGCCGCCGACGCCGACGCTGGCCGCGTACTCCGGGTTGTACTCACCGGCGATGACCCCGTCGCCCTGGGCGGCGAAGTGGCCACCCGCCTCGAAGCCCTGGGCGCACGCGAGCTACTCGGGACTTGACGCACTTGATGCGCGTCTGGTTGACGAGAACCGAGCCCGGCGCGACACGCCAGGCGGCAACCCTCGCGGAACGCGGGTTCGACGTCCTCAGGGCGCCCGTGCTCGGCATCGAGGCGTTGCCCTCGGCGCCTCCCGACGGGAGCTTCGATGTCGTGGTGTTCGTATCCGAACATGCGGTCTCCTGCGCCGCGGCCAACGGCTGGCGAGGCGGACCGGCAATCGCCATCGGCGAGGCGGCGGCGCGCGCCCTTCGTTCCTTGGGGGTCGAGCCGGCATGGCCGACGCAGGCCAATGCGGAGGGCGTCGTCGAGGCATTCGCACCGATGCCGCCCGATCGGACGCTTCTCGTGAAGGGTTCCGGCGGCACAACGACCCTCCAGAATTGGCTGCGAGCACTCGATCTCGAGGTCCTCGAGTGGAACGTCTATCGCCGCGTGCCCCTTGAGCCGGCGATCTCGGGTGAGGGCATCGACGCCATCGTCGCCGCCAGCGGGGATGGATTGCGAGTGGTGGAACAACTGTGGTTTGCTCAACGCGGCGATGCCCGCGTGCCCCTCCTCGTGCCGTCCGAACGCGTAGCGCGTCTCGCCAGGGCGACGGGGTTCGAGCACGTCGTCGTCACCGCCGGGGCGGGCGCCGCCACCGTGGTAGAAGCGCTTCAAGAACTTGCCGACCGGAGTGGAGATGGCTGAAACGGACCCGACCAAACCCCCCTCGTCGGCAGAGCCGCCCGACGCGGGGGATGACGAAGCCAAGGCCGCCGCGCCTGCCGAGGGCAGCGAGTCCACGGCGGCCGAGCCGGATGAAGCCGCAGGCGAGGCTCCGTCGGGCAACGCAACCCGGGCAATCGATATCGAACCATCCGATCCCCGCGAAGCAAGGCTCGACGATCCGTCGCCCGGCAGGACGGCACCGCCCCCGGCGTTGCCGGTGCCCTCGAGACCGCGCAAGTCCGGTCGGGTTCTCGCAACATTGGCGCTGCTGCTTTCGTTCGTCGCCATCGGCGCGGCGGGCTACTTCCTCTACCGCGACTGGGTTGACGACCCCAACGCCCGCATCGAGGCCGATCTCCGCACCTACCGGACGGACCACGCCAACTTGCACCGTGCCACCACCGAGGAGGTCGCGGTCCTGCGTGGGGAACTGTCACGGGCCAGCGAAGAGATTGCCGGACTCCGGCATGCGCTCTCGGAAGCGCGCACCGCCATGGCCGAAGCCGTTGCGGCCAACCGGGCGAACGCGCCGCCCACCCCCGCCGCCTGGAAGTTGGCGGAGGTGGAATACCTGCTGACCATCGCCAATCACCGCTTGCTCATGCAACGCGACTCGGCCGGTGCCCTCGAACTTCTCGCCCTGGCCGACCAGGTGCTCGCGGACCTCGACGATTTCCGCTATCACGAGGTGCGCGCCTTGCTTGCCGACGAACAACTCGCCCTGCGCACCTTCGAGTACCCGGATACGCAGGGCGTGTTCCTCCGCCTGGAGGCCGTCAAGGGATCCCTCGACGAGCTGCCGATACGACTGCCGGACTACACGGCCGAAGACCCCAACGCATCGGTGGAAACCGACGACGACGCCTCGATGGTCGATGCGTTTCTTCACCGCCTGGACGGCCTCGTCCGGTTCCGTCGCCACGAAGGCGAAGCGATTCGCCCGCTGCTGCCGCCCGCCGAAGCCGAATACCTCGAACAGCATCTGCGCCTGGCCCTGGAGCGAGCCCAGCTTGCCGTATTGCGGGGGGACCAGGGCATCTTCGAGACCAGCCTGCGCACCGCCCGGGATCGGCTGCATGGTTTCGTCGATCCCGGCCGGTCGGCGGTCGCTGAAACCCTGGCCGAGCTCGACGAACTGCAGCGAATCGACCTCAAGGTGGTGCCACCGGACATTACCCGATCGCTGGCGCGTCTACGGGAACTGCGTCGGGGCGCGCCTTAGGTGATCCGGTTCCTCGTCCTCCTCACCATCGGTCTCGCCGCCGGCGGGCTGCTCGCGTTCCTGATGGTGCGCGATCCCGGCTATGTTCTCGTGGCCTACGACGAGGTGACCGTGGAGACCAGCCTTTGGTTCGCCCTCGCCTGTTTCGTCGCGTTGGCCGTGTTGGTCTACCTGGTGGCCTTCCTCGTCCGACGCGCCGCGCGAAGCGGTTTCGCGGTCTCCGGCTGGTTCCGCTGGCGGCGCGTGGCGAAAGCCCGCAACCGATCCCTGGAGGGGTTCATGCTGTCCGCCGAGGGCCGCTGGAGCGAAGCGAAGCAAGCCCTCCTCGAGTCCGCAGACCGGGTCGACACGCCGTTGGCCAATCTAGTCGCCGCGGCGCGGGCCGCGAACGAACTCGAACGTTACGAGGAACGCGACGCCATCCTCGCCCGGGCCGGGGAGTCGACGCCGCAGGCGGCGTTCACCGTCGAACTCGTGCGCGCCGAGTTGCAGCGCGCCGCCGGTCAATGGGGGCGGAGCATCGCCACCCTCGACGCCCTCAGGGAAAGAGCGCCGCGGCACCCGGTGGTACTCAAGGGGCTGTTCGAAGCCCACCGGCACCTCGATGACTGGGACGCCGTCGCGGAACTCGCGCCGTCGCTGCCGAAAGATGCGGCACCCGACATGGCGGACATCCACGCCGCCGCCTGGCGAGCCCGGTTCGCCAAAGTCAAGGCGAGCGACCACGCCGCCGAACATGCCCGCAAGGCGTGGAAGGCCATGCCGAAGCAACTGCGCACCGACGAGGGGCTCGTCCTCGATCACGTCGACGCCCTGGCAGGCGATGCGCCGGTCGAGGCCGAAGCCGCGCTGCGCCAGGCATTGAAGAAAGCGTGGCGCGAAGCCTGGGTCCGCCGCTACGCCAACGTGGGCGCCGATCCGGTCAAGCAACTGGCCATCGCGAAACAATGGCAGAAGCGGCGACCGGACGACCCCGTGCTGCTGCTCACCCTCGGCCGGCTGTCGGCCGCGACCGGAAACACCGACGAGGCGAAGTCGTACCTTGAGGCAAGCCTCGAGCATCGGGAAGATCCCGCGACGCTTGCGGAACTCGGACGGTTGTACTCGAAGGACGGGGACCGGGACGCCGCCAACGCCTATCTTGCCCGGGCGCTTGCGCTGAAACCTTGAGCGTTCTGCCCGTCGTCGGGTAGTGAGCGGGGTTGAGTTTGCCGGTCAGGACGCGCGTAGGAGACCGCTTTGTCCCGCCCCCGGTCACATCCACCCGAACGCCGGCGCGTCGCGGTTCGGGCGACCTCCACCTACGGCGCGGTCAACGACCGCGCATGGAGTTGAAGAACTGCTCGTTGGTCTTGGTGTCCTTGAGCTTGTCGACCATGAACTCGATGGCGGCGATGTCTTCCATGTCGTGCAGGAGCTTGCGCAGTATCCAGACCCGCTGCAGCTCGTCTTCGCTCAACAGCCGCTCTTCGCGGCGCGTACCCGAGCGGCGGATATTGATCGCCGGCCAGACACGCTTCTCCGCGATCTTGCGCTCCAAGTGGATCTCCAAGTTGCCGCGGCCCTTGAACTCTTCGTAGATCACCTCGTCCATCTTGGAGCCGGTGTCGATGAGCGCCGTGGCGATGATGCTCAGGCTGCCGCCCTCGATGAAGTTCCGGGCGGCACCGTAGAAGCGCTTTGGACGCTCCAGGGCGTTGGCGTCCACGCCCCCGGTCAGGACCTTGCCCGAGGACGGAACGATGGTGTTGTAGGCCCGTGCCAAGCGGGTGATGGAGTCGAGCAGGATGACCACGTCCCGCTTGTTCTCGACCAGGCGCTTGGCCTTCTCGATCACCATCTCGGCCACCTGGACGTGGCGTGATGGCGGTTCGTCGAAGGTGCTGGCCACGACTTCGCCGCGCACCATGCGGCGCATGTCGGTGACCTCTTCGGGACGCTCGTCGATGAGCAGCACGATCAGCACCACGTCGGGGTTCGTCGCCGCGATGGAGTCGGCGATGTTCTGCAGCATCAGCGTCTTGCCCGCCTTCGGCGGCGAGACGATCAGCGCCCGCTGGCCCTTGCCGATCGGCGCGATCAAGTCGACGATCCGCGAGGAGATGTCCTGCGTGGTGCCGTTACCGCGTTCCAGCGTCAAACGCTCGTCGGGGAAGTCCGGCGTCAGGTTCTCGAACAGGATCTTCTGCTTCTTGGCGTTGGGCTCGGTGAAGTTGATCTCGTCGATCTTCAACAGCGCAAAGTAGCGTTCGCCCCCGCCTTTCGGCGGCCGGATCTTGCCGGCAATCCCGTCCCCCGTGCGCAGGTTGAAGCGGCGGATCTGGTTCTGCGAAACGTAGATGTCGTCTGGGCCCGCGAGATAGGAGCTATCCGCAGAGCGCAGGAATCCGTAACCGTCGGGCAGGATCTCGAGGGTGCCGTCGCCGTAGATGTCTTCGCCGTTGGTGGCCTGTTTGCGGAGGATCGCCGCGACGACCTCCTGCTTGCGGGACCGCGCGACGTTGTCGAGGCCCATCTCGCGAGCCATGTCGATCAGCTCGCCGACGGGTTTTCGTTTGAGGTCTGTGAGGTTCATGTGGGTTCGGTTCTATGTGGCCTAGGTAGCGGGTGAGGATGGCGGGCGCATACCGCACCCATGGTTGGGAGATGTGGTTGTTAGGAAGTTCCCCAGCCGACGCTTTGCTTGCACCGCCTCTCTTAAGAGGAGCGCCACCTCGCAAGGAAGCGCTGCGGCTCAAGCTTGATGGACTCTACAGGCGAATCTTCGGTAAAGACCGCGGTCCTGAACAAGCCCGCGTGCGTCAGTGACGCGGACTCTACCACCGCGAGATTGGCGGCGTCTACAACGGGTGTGTGACCGCTGTGTGACCGCCCGGTGGTGCTTCAACCCCCGCCGGGCGGGAATGGGATCAGATGTTGCTGTCGAGGAAAGCCGCCAACTGGGACTTCGACAAGGCACCGACCTTGGTGGCCTCCACTTCGCCGTTGCGGAACAGCATCAGGGTCGGGATCCCCCGGATCCCGTACTTCGGCGGCGTCTGCTGATTGGCGTCGATGTCGAGCTTGCAGACCTGCACCCGGTCGGCGTACTCGTCGGCGATCTCCTCCAGGATCGGGGCGATCATCTTGCACGGGCCACACCACTCGGCCCAGTAGTCGACGAGTACCGGCTTGTCGGCACCGAGAACCTTGTCGTTCCAGTCGGCGTCGGTGACGTGATGAATGTTGTCCGACATTGAGTCTGCTCCTAAACGTGCTGCAATTCGGCGAGGGGGCTAAGGGCGAATCGTACCATTCGCAAGGCCAAGATGGGGTCGGCCGGGCGCGTTTTCAAGCACCGGGGCGAGGCCGCGCCCTCGGGGACGATGGCCTCGCCCCCACGATCACCGTCCCAAGAATCCGTCGTGCACCGCGTAGCACCGCACCTACAAAAAAGGTGAGCGGCTGAAATGTACTCAAATTCTGTTCGCGGCCTAGCTATGCCAAATCCCTCTGAGTTGGAACATGGCGTGCGGTCATGTGGACGGCGATGGGAATCGCGAAGCAGAAGATCGGCCAGAACATGCGGCCGTCGGTATACGCCACCATCCAGGAATACCCGTAGTGGGCGATGGCAGCGGCGAGACCCGCCCACATCGGCAACCAGAGCGGTTCATAAGCGCAACGTCGCAGGTTGGACAGTGGCGAGGACACCCGCCGCAGCAGGAACGGCGCGGCGAGGGTCGCAACGCACAGCAACAGCGTGAGCCACGAACGGGCGCGGAAGACGTTGTACTGTAGCGAGGTGAGGTCCATGTGCCAACTGTAGTGATGAAGGGCCGGCACCCAACTCCGCACCGCAAACCAGAGCGCCGTCCAGAGGCCTAGTGCCAGAATCGTCCACGCAACCGTCGGCCTCCACGAACGGGTCGTCACCCAAACGCCGGCGGCAAGCGCCGGAACCACCATGACGATGTTCTCCTTGGCGAGCAGGCCGAAGCCGATGACGAGAGCGGCAGCGAGGTAGTGGCGACCGTAGATCAAGTTGAGACAGGCGTTCACCGCGAAACACGACGACCGGGTCGATGTACCCGATGGTGGAGTAGTAGAAGGTGGGGAACGAGACGGCGAACAGCGCGGACCCGAAGAGCGCGTCCCGTTCGGAGAGTGCGAGCAGGCGTTGGAGTCGATAGAGCAGCAACATCGCACCGACCACCAGCAGGACGTTCACCGCATTGATCGCCGTCATCGGGCTTAGCGGCAACGCGGCCGCGAGGGCGGGAACGACGAGCCGGTAGCAGAACGGTGCACGAATCCCCTGTATGTTGCGGGCAATGCCAAGCCTGTCGAACTTGGTATCGGTTCCCTCTTGTCCCGCGATGACGTCGTCCATCTCGCCGCGAAGCCACCGCACGGTCTCCACGTAGTACCGGGAATCGCCGAGATGAACCGTTCCATCGGCCATCGTGAACGGACCGACCAGCCAATCGGCGCGGTTGAATCGCAGACCGGCGACCGCCGCCGTCAGGAGCGACAGCAGCACTAGGATCGTCGTGACTCTGGATATTCGTCGCACCCGCCTACCCGGTAGTGGCCTAGTTTGACGTTGAGACCCTAGCCCCTACGCCCCATTGGCTGCCCGAAACTTTGAAAACGACAGCGACTTCGGCCCGCCTACGACCTGAGCACCGCCGCGATTTCCTTGGCGAAATAGGTGAGGATGCCATCGGCGCCGGCGCGTTTCAGGCAGACCAGGGCTTCGTGGATGATCCCCTCGTCAAGCCAGCCGTTGCCGATGGCGGCCTTGAGCATGGCGTATTCTCCGCTCACCTGGTAGACGAAGGTCGGGGCACCGAAGGTTTCCTTGACCAAGGCCACGATGTCGAGGTACGGCAGGCCGGGCTTGACCATGACCATGTCCGCCCCTTCCTCGAGGTCGAGTTCGATCTCGTGCAGCGCTTCGTGCCGGTTGGCGGGATCCATCTGGTAGGTCATCTTGTCGCCACGGCCGAGGGTCGCCGCCGAACCCACGGCATCGCGGAACGGTCCGTAGTACGCCGATGCGTACTTGGCGGAGTAAGCCATGATTTTCGTGTTCACGAATCCCTCGTCCTCGAGGGCGCCGCGAATGGCGCCGACCCGCCCGTCCATCATGTCAGACGGCGCGATCACGTCGGCCCCGGATCGCGCGCACACCAGCGCTTGCTCGACCAGGGTTTCCACGGTGAGGTCGTTCACCACGTAGTCGCGCTCGTCGAGGATGCCGTCGTGGCCGTGGCTCGTATAGGGGTCTAGGGCAGCATCGGTGATGACCACGAGCCCAGGACAGGCCCGTTTGACCGCCTCCACCGCACGCGGAATCAGACCGCGCGGGTTGACCGCCTCGGCACCGTCCGGCTTCCGCAGGGCGTTGTCCACGTTGGGGAACACGGCGACCGCGGGTACGCCGAGGTCGACGCAGCGTTTCGCATCGTCGACGAGTTGGTCCACGCTCAAGCGGTCGATGCCAGGCATCGACTCGACCGGTTCGCGCAGCGATTCGCCCTCGATGACGAACATCGGGTAGATGAGATCGTCGAGGGTCAGCGTGGTCTCCCGAACCAGGCGCCGGATGGCGTCATCGGTCCGGTTGCGCCGCATCCGGGTGTAGGGATAGCTCATGGCCCAAGTCTACACTTGCACCGGGGTCCGAACGGAGTCCCATCGGTTGCGAACTCGCCCAGGCGTTCGCGCGTCTCGGCAGCCGGGTCTCGCTGATCGACATGGAGGACCGGCTGCTGCCCAGGGAGGATACCGACGCCGCCGCAGTCATCGAACGGGTCCTCGCCGACGAGGGCGTGGAAGTGCTGACCGGGCACCGGGCCACGCGCATCGATCCCGGCGCCATTCCGCTGGACACGGCGGACGAGACGGGCAAACGCCTCGTCTTCGACCGGGTGCTCGTCGCCGTGGGTCGGCGGGCGCGCAGCAGCGGCTACGGGCTCGAGAACGCGGGCGTGCAGACGAACCGGGACGGCACGCTCGTCGTCAACGGCGCGTTGCGCACCACCGCCACGTCGATCTACGCCTGCGGGGACGTCATCGGTCCCTACCAGTTCACCCACATGGCTTCGCACCAAGCGTGGTACGCGTCGGTCAACGCGTTGATTGCGCCCTTCTACCGGTTCCAATGCGACTACTCGTGCGTGCCCTGGGCCACCTATACCGACCCCGAAGTCGCCCGGGTTGGGATGAGTGCTGCCGACGCCGACGCGCAGGACATGGACCACGAGGTCACGACGCACCCCTTGGACGACGTCGACCGAGCCGTCGCCGATGGACGCATGCAAGGGCCCCATAGCCAGCCCGGCGCTTCGCTAACGCTGTGCGCCGGGTGCGCCTACGGCCCAGCCACACCGACCCCGCATGGAACAATCGCGTCCGGTCGCGATGCTCCCGTTCGCGTTTGTTCCATGCGGGGATTCGTGAAGGTCGTCTCAAAGGGCGACCGCGTGCTCGGCGCCACCATCGTCGCACCGAATGCCGGCGAGATGATCGGCGAGTTCGTCACCGCGATGCGCGCCGGGTTGGGCTTGAAGAAGATACTCGGCACGATTCACGTCTACCCGACCTACCTCGAGGCCAACAAGCTCGCGGCGGGCGCATGGCGGCGTCGCCACGCGCCGGAGAGACTGCTGCAATGGGTCGGGAAGGTACACGGCGCCCTGCGTGCTTTGCCGTAGCGGGCCGACCGACGGCCCGCACCGTCGTCGGGTCCAGGTTCCGGCCATCGCGCGAAGACTTGGAGTATTCTCGAACGTTCCACTGTTGAGGATCCCTTTGCACTGATGGAATCCTACAGACGATCCACGGAATGACGTCGTGACCGCGCTTCGGACCGCCGCCATGGTCGCGTGCTGCGCCACGCACTTCGCGGCGTCAGCCAACGAGTGTTCGAACTGGGACACCAACGGCTTCTTCCGAACCGCGACCGTCAACGATGTCGCGGAGTGCGTTCGATCCGGCGTGGACCTGAACGCCCGCGGCGCCCGCGACCGCACGCCCCTGCACGTTGCCGCCATGCACAATCCGCGAGAGCTGGTCATCACCGCGCTCGTGGCGGCCGGCGCCGATGTGCGCATGCGGGATCGACGCGACCACACGCCCCTGCATGGCGCCGCAATGGCGAATGGCAGCCCGGCGGTGATCGCAGCCCTCGTCAAGGCCGGTGCCGATCCGGATGAGCCATCGCTCCCCGCTTCGATGGACGATCTGATCGTGCCCGCTGGACAGCGCTCCTACAGCTTCTACGGGTTCGAGCTTTGGGGTACTCCCTGGTTCTTCCACAACCTCGAGTCCGATCGCGACAGCCCCGTCGGCGAAGGGGCGCTACGCCCGGAAAACCCCCTGGTGGCCGGTGCCTTGGTGGGCGGAGAGAACCCTCGGGTGTTCGCCTTGCTCGCCGAACTCGCCACCCTGACCGACCCGTCGGTCGACACCACGGATACCGAAGATGTCCCCGCCATTGCCCGGCTCGAAGGCAGCCTCGGCGCCATGGACGAATTGCTCGGCATGCTCAAGGCCCGCGAAACCCAGGGCTTGCGACCGCTGCACGTTGCCGCGCGATTCAGTGCAAGCGCCGCCGTTGTCGTGGCCTTGGCGGAGGCCGGCGCGGACGTGCAGGCGTTGACCGTGCACGAATACAACGCTCTGCACGTCGCGGCCGGACACGGCCGCAGCCCGGCGGTCATCGCCGCGCTCGTCGCCGTCGGCGTGGACCTCGGGGCCCGCGACACGTCGGGCGCATCGCCGCTGCATGTCGCCGCCAGCAGCAGCGACACGCCTGCGGTCATCAAGGCGCTCATCGACGCCGGCGCGAACCTCGAAGCGCGGGACCAGCGAGGCCGAACGCCGTTGCACCGAGCCTATGACCGGTTCTACCGGTCTTCTGAGGCCATCGAGGTCCTGCTCGCCGCCGGTGCCGACGCGAAGGCGCGGGACTCCGAGGGGAGAACGCCGGTGGAACTCGAGAGCTGGTGAGTCGCGCCAACGCTTCCCCGACGACCCCGCCCGTAGCCCCACCCAGACCCCACCCGGCCCCGGTCTTGCATTCCCCGTTCCAAGCCTGTTGACTTACTCGTTCGCTTCGGAGGGACGCTGACAACGATGAAGTTCGGGATCTTCTACGAGCACCAACTGCCCCGACCGTGGGACGACGGCGAGGAGCAGAAGCTCTTCAACGACGCCCTGGAGCAGGTCGAGGTGGCCGACCGGCTCGGCATCGACTTCGCCTGGGAGGTGGAGCACCACTTCCTCGAGGAGTATTCGCACTCCTCCGCGCCGGAGGTGTTCCTCGCCGCCTGCTCCCAACGCACCAAGAACATCCGCTTGGGACATGGCATCCGCCAGGTCATCCCGGGCTACAACCATCCGGCGCGCACCGCGGAGGTCATTGCCACCCTCGATCTCGTGTCCAACGGCCGGGTCGAATTCGGCACGGGGGAGTCGTCGGCGGAACTGGAACTCGGCGGCTTCGGCGTTCCGGTGGCGAAGAAGCGCAAGATCTTCATGGAGGCCACCGAGCAGATCTGCAACATGCTGGCGATGGACCCCTACCCCGGCTACAAGGGCCAGTACTTCGAGATGCCGTGCCGCAACATCGTGCCGAAACCCGTGCAGCGCCCGCATCCGCCGCTCTGGGTCGCCTGCTCGCAGCGGGAGACCATCCGCATGGCGGCCCGGCTGGGCATCGGCGCACTGACCTTCGCGTTCGTCGATCCCGCGGAGGCCACCGAGTGGGTGGAGGAGTACTACGGCATCATCAAGAGCGACGCCTGCGTGCCGATCGGCCACGCCATCAACCCCAACATCTGCATGGTGTCGAGCTTCTCCTGCCACCAGGACCGGGAAGAGGCGATCCGACGCGGCCTCGCGGGCTTCGAATTCTTCGGATTCGCCCTCGGCAGCCTGTACGCCTTCGGCGAGCACAAGCCCGGCCGCACCAACCTTTGGCAACAGTTCGAGGCGATGAAGAAGGCGCAGCAGGAATCCCGTGACATCACCCAGGCGCTGTCGGGCAGCCGAGGCGGCATCGGCACGCCGGACGACCTGCGCGAGCACCTTCTGAAGTTCGAGGCCTGCAACGTCGACCAGGTCACATTCATCCAGCAGGCCGGGCGCAACCAGCACGAGCACATCTGCGAAGCGTTGGAACTCTTTGCCGCGGAAGTGATGCCGGAGTTCAAGGAACGCGAAGCGGAGCGCGAGCGCCGCAAGATGGAGGAACTCGCGCCGTACCTCGAAGCCGCCATGGCGCGCAAGATCACGATGGAACCGTTGGCCGACGAGGACATCCCGGTGTTCCAGTCGCTTGGACGCAAGATCTCCGAGGAGTCCAAGAAGGAGGAGTCCATCTACGAGCGGCCCGCCGCGGCGGGTTAGCCACCCGGCGGCGCGTCGCATTCGTGCCACGTTAGCGACGTTCAAGGTCGTCGGCGCGCCGCCAACAGACGGTTGGGGTCCTATTCCGGCTACCATCGGATTCGCCAGCGGTTGCGTTGCGACCTTTTCCGTAGCTGGGGCATCTAAGGGGCATGTCTCGGTTCCGAAGCGTTGAGATCGACCCCGGCGTCGTGCGCCAGCTCATGAAGGGCAACCGCAAGGCGCAGGCAATCGTCTATCGCGCCTACGCGAACCCCGTCTACACCCTTGCCCGGCGCATCCTGAAGGACGCCGAAGCGGCCGAGGAAGTGACCCAGGACACCTTCGTCGACGTGATCCGGGCGGCCCACAAGCTCGAACGACCCGAGTCGCTCGGCGCATGGCTGCGAACGACGGCGGTCAACCACTGCCTGATGCGGCTCCGGTCTCCCTGGAATAAACGTCGCGATGCGCTGCCCGAGGACGACCGCGCCGCCAACGGGGCGAACGAGAGCGTCGACGACGGCACCGATCGAACGATGGACATCGAACAGGCCCTCGGTGCATTGCCGTCGAACGCCCGGGTGGTGGTCTGGATGCACTGCGTCGAGGGCTACACCCACGACGAGATCGGCCGCTCCTTCGGACGCACGGCCAGTTTTTCGAAATCCCAGTTGGCGCGCGCCTTGACGGCACTCGCCAAGCACACAGGAGTCAGCGATGGACGACCCACGACGCCCGCGACCGTCTGCGCGCCGTAGCGACGCCGACGCCCTCGACGCGCACAAGGTCGAAGTTCTTGGGAACGAACTGCGTGCCTTGCCCGAGCTAGACGCGCCGGGTGAGCTTTGGGCGCGCATCCAGGGACGCTTGGACGAGCCCGCACAATCCCCATCGCCTTGGGGGTGGCGTCGCAAGACCCCCATGGCAGCCGCTGCCGGCATCGCCCTCATCGCTGTCGCGGCCGTTGTGTCACTTCACTTTGCGCCCCGCGACAGCGATCCCCTGGGCAATCCCCAAATCGCCAGCGACAACGCGGTGGGGCCGGTTGACGAGCCACTCGACCACGCGGCCATCCTCGAAGCGTTGCTGGAACAATCACGGCTAGCGGAACAGCGCCGCCGGGCTGTTCTCGCGTTCTATTCGCCGTCCGCGCCCGAGCGATTGCTCCGAGCGCAAATCGGCGGCATCGACGTGGCGCTCAACGAGCAGATGTTCGCCGGCACGATCGAGCCGAAATCCCGCGAGGCGCTGCTGCGTGATCGGGTCGACCTCATGTCCGATCTCACCGACATCGAGCGCTACCGACAGCATGAATTCGTACAGCAGGTGTCGTTTTGACATCTGCCATCCAAAGGAGGACCCCCATGAAAGCAACCAACCTTGTAGTCGCAATTGCCATGACAATTTCGGCGTCTGCCTTCGTGCACGCCGCGGACGAAAGCGACGACACCTCCGCCAAACCCACGACGGACGAGGCGATGGCGGAAGCTCAGGCCGAAATGGACGCGGCTCGGGCGCAGATGGAGGCTGCCCGCGTCGAGTTGCAGCAAGCAGCGCGGCGATTGGCGGATGCCTCGCGGGAGCGCCTGACCTCTTCGGGGAAGAACCGAGCCTTTCTCGGCGTCCTGGTTGGCGAACAGTCCGAGGACGGCATCGTCGTCGCGGGGGTCACGCCGGCCGGCGGCGCCGAGTCAGCCGGCATCGAGGCCGACGACCTCATCGTCGCGATCAACGGAGAATCCCTCACCGGCCACGACCAGCCACTCCATGTCCTGCACGGCGTCCTCGATGACGTCTCGGCGGGCGGCGACGTGAAGGTGACGGTGTTGCGTGACGGCAGCTCCGAGACCTACGAGGTGGCAACGACACCTAGCGTCATCCACATCGAAGGCCAGGTGCCTAGGCTTCTGCATCGGCTCGGCCAAGCGATCGAGGGCCACGTCCCGGTAGCGCTCGCGCCTTCGGCGCCGGCAACGCCGGCACGCCATTGGCTCGCCCTGGGAGGAACGGGACAGCTACACCTGGTCGACATCGGCGAAGACCTCGGCGACTACTTCGGCGTCGACGGCGGCGTCCTGGTCCTGAACGCCCCGGGCAAGAGTGAACTCAAGCCCGGCGATGTCCTGCGGCGCATCGACGGCGCCGATGTCGGTTCTGCCGACGAGGCCTACCGCCTGCTGGCGAGAACATCCGGGGACGCGGCCGATGTGCAGGTTCGACGCAAGAACCGCAAGGTCGATGTCACCGTGGCCAAGGGATCAAGCTGGATGCGACATAGGCTACATGCGATGCCGAAAGGCAAGGCGACAATCATCGTCGATGGCCCCGAGGTCGAGGTGGACGTCGAAGTGGAGAAGGACGACTAGCGACCTACGCGGCAGATCCGCAGGGGACGGGCTTGTGTGGCCCCGGCCTCGCGTTGGCGAGACGACCCGGGTGTCGCGGGTTACGCGCGCGATCGCCAGTAGGTCACCGACAGGGCGATCATCCCACCGAAACCGGCCAAGGCGAGGGCGGGGATCACGAACGATTGGTCCGCGCACTCGCCGGTGCCGGCCATGACACGCAGGATGTCGCCGATCGGGAACACGTCGAGCACGTAGTCCAAGGGCACGCCACAACCCTCAACGCTCCCCGGCGGCAGCGTCATGATGTAGAGGTGACGGACGGAGAACGCGGCACCCGCCAGGGCGGCCAGGGAGACCAGGAGCGGATAGATCCCGAGTCGCGGGTTGTGGGCGAAGCCCGCTACGGCGAGGACTCCCGCGAGCATGGCCCACCAGCGCTGGTTGACGCATAGCGGACAGGGCTCCTGGCCGAAGGCGAGTTCCAGGATCAGCGCCCCGCCGACCAGCATCGCCGCCCACGCCACGGCGGCGAGATTCCACAGCTCCTTCCTGTCCCACTCGGCGAACAACATCGGGCCTATGGTAGGGACGTGCGGCCCGCCGTCAACCGGCGATCTTCATCGACACTAGAAAATGTCCTCCGGGCGAACCTGCGCCCGATCCTCGGAACCGTCCCGCTCGGAGCGTTTCGGTGGATTCTCCGCCAGGAAGTACTCGAACAGCGCATTCGGATCGTCGGGCCGGGCAACGCGTCCGGTTTCCCGATTGACCTTGACACGGACCACGCCGTCCGGGATGGGACGCTCGATCACGGGTTCCTCGGCCAGGGCCTTGCGCATGAAATCCATCCAGATGGTGAGCGGCGTCCGCGAGCCGTACTCGCCCTCGCCGGTGGGACGGTGGTCGGAGAAACCCACCCAGACCGTCGCCGCCAGGTTCGGGTGGTAGCCATTGAACCAGGTGTCGGTCGACTGGTCGGTGGTACCCGTCTTGCCGGCGAGATCCGGTCGTTCGAGTGCGCGCGCCCGGCGACCGGTGCCGCGCGGATGGGCGATCACCTCCCGGAGCAGGGAATCCATGACAAAGGCGTTGGCCTCGTCGATGACGCGGTTGGCGGAAGGCGGAACCGGACCCTCGTCGGACTCGGGGCAGGGCTCACACGCCCGGGGGTAGTCGCCTTCGAACACCAACGATCCATCGAGTCGTTCGACCCGGTCGACGATGTTGGGCTCGATCAGGAAGCCGCCGTTGGCGATGACCGCGTAGGCACGGGCCATGTCGAGCGGCGTGAACATCATCGTGCCGCCGCCGATGGAGAGCTGAACGTCCCTCGGCAGGGTTGCCGTGTCAAAGCCGAAGCCGCCGACGTGGTCGAGTACCGATTCGGCGCCGATGCGGGTCATCACGCGCATCGACACCATGTTGATCGACTGCGCCAGGGCTTCGCGAAGGCGCATCGGCCCGCTGAACTCACCGCTGTCGTTGCGGGGTCGGTACGCCATCTCCAGGTTGTCGTCCTCGAAGACCAGCGGCGCATTCAGGAACATGCTGGACGGCGTCACCCCGTTGTCCAGCGCGGCGGAATAGACGAACGGCTTGAAGCCCGAACCCGGTTGCCGAGCAGCCTGCAGCGCATGGTTGAACTGCTTGGCGTGGAAGTCCCACCCGCCCACCAGGGCTTGGATCGCGCCCGTTCTCGGGTCCAGCGCAACGAGGGCCGCCTGCACGTCCGGGAGCTGGCGCAGCCGCCAAGCGCCCTCGTCGTCCTGGAGGATCCGGACCACATCGCCGCGCGAGACGATCTCGGCGGCGGTTCGCGGGGTGGGACCGCGCCGGTCCGTATTCAGGTACGGCGCCCAGCGCAAGCCGTCCCAGTCGATGGGGACGACCTCTGTGTTGCCGCGCATGACCTCGATGCGCCGTTCCTGCAACGCCACGACAACAGCTGGCTCTAGGCCGTTGGAGGTGCGAAACGATTCAAGGGCCTCGGCAACCGCGTCGCCGTCCAAGGCGCCCCCTTCGCCGAGGGTCACCGTGTCGAGGGCAAGTTGTCCCTCCGGTCCCCGGTATCCGTGCCGGATGTCGTAGTCCAATACGCCGTGGCGGATGGCGCGCTGCGCCGCCGCCTGGCGTTTCGAGTCCAGGGTGGAGTACACCTCGAATCCCGTGTAGATGTCGTTGCCGTAGCGTTCGAACAGCTGCTGCCGGACCCACTCGGCCGGATACGGCGCGGGCAGGTCGATGCCGCGCCGGTGAACGCCCGCGGTAATCGGCGCCGCGACAGCTTCGCTATATTCGGCGTCGGTGATCGAACCCTGGGACCGCATCCGGCGTAGCACCAGGTTCCGACGATCCAAGGCCCATTCCGGGCCGTTGATGGGATTTCCCGCCGTCGGCTTCTTCATGATCCCGGCCAGCATGGCGAGTTGGGCGACATTGAGCTCCGCCACCGGCCGACCGTAGTAGGTATGTGCGGCGGCTTGGACACCGTAGGCGGACTTGCCGAACGCCATGATGTTGACGTAGAGCTCGAGGATCTCGTCCTTGGTCAACTCGCGTTCGATCTTCAGCGCCAAGAGCATCTCCTTGAGCTTGCGGATCAACACCTGCTCGGGACCGAACGACACGGTCTTCGCGAGTTGCATGGTGATCGTGCTCGCCCCGGTGCGGACATCGGAGAGGAACAGGTCCACGACGTCATTGGCGAGCGAGATGAGATCGATCCCCCGGTGGTCGTAGAAACGCTTGTCCTCCGTGTTGAGCAGCGCGTTGAGAAAGTTCGCCGGCACATCGGCAAGATCGATGGGAATCAAGCGGTTGCCGAACTCGGCGAGAAGCGCGCCGTCCGCGGTGTAGATCCGCAGCGGTGTCTCGAATCGGTAATGTCTGTAGGTCTCAGTAGTCGGAATCTGCGGGTTCAAATAGAGAAAAACTGACGCCAATCCGAGAGATATCGCACAGACACCGACCGTCCCGAGCCAGACAATATCCCGCACCAGGTATTTCGCGAGGTTTCGCAGCAAGGACTTCCGCGGGCTTGCCACCAACGGCCGCCTTCCGGGCCACCCGCCGGGAAGGCTCATCCGCCATCGCTTCGGCTTCGCGCCGGCGCCGGCGGGGTTGGGGTCAACTGACATGCCGCGCCGCCGACGAAGACACCGCCATCATGAGATTGTTCACGCGCAAGGTTCCCAAATCCGCCTCGGCCCCGCCCGATGCGCCGCCGGTACCGCTTTCGGGCTTCGCGGAGCGAAACCCGGCGACGGCAAAGCACCGCCGTCGTTGGCTCGGCCTCGACATCGGCTCGTCGGCAGTGAAGGTCGTCGAACTGTCCCGCCAAGGCGAGGCGTACCGCGTCGAGGCATTCGCTGTCGAACCGGTGCCGCCCGGCAGCGTCGTTGCCGGAAATATAAGCGATGCGGGCGCCGTTGGCGAAGCCATCCGCAAGGCATGCGAGCGAGCCGGAACGAAGCCCAGAAACGTCTGCGCCGGCATCCGGGACTCGGCGGTCGTTACCAAGACCCTCGAGATGGACGCGTCCTTGAGCGATCGGGAACTCGAAGCCGAGGTCACGCTGGAAGCCGAACGCCAAATGCCCTTCCCCGTGGACGAAATGGCCATCGACTTCGAGCCCATGCACCTGTCGTCCCGCGACCCCTCCCGTGTCGACGTGCTCCTGGTCGCCTGTCGCTTGGAGCACGTCGTGCTGCGCCAGGAAGCTGCCGAACTCGGCGGGGTGCACCTCGACATCGTGGATGTCGAGAGCCACGCCGTACAGCGCGCCGTTGCCGAGGTCGCCCCGGAACGCCAACCCGTCGCATTCGCGGACATCGGCGCGTCCACAAGCACGCTGATGATCGTCGACGGCGAGTCCGTTGTCGCCCGGGAGGAGCAATTCGCCATCGATCGCCTGGCCACGGATGCGCTGGGTACGGACGCACACGCCACCGAGCCGCTGCTCGGCCTGCTCACCCGGCTACTCCGCCTGGTGCGCCTGGGAAATCCCACGACGCCCCTGGACCGGCTGTTGCTTGCCGGCGGCATCGCGACGACGCCAGGACTCGCCGAGAGGATCGGGGAACATCTCAAGCTGGCGGTCGAAATCGCCGACGCTTGCCGCGACATGGCGGTGGCCGAACACGCCGACGCGGTCTCCCTCGGCGAACACGCACCCATGCTGTTCACCGCGTGCGGACTGGCACTGCGCGGCTTCGACGAGGTACGAACATGATCGCGCGCATCAACCTGCTGCCTTGGCGGCAACGGCGACGCGAACGGCGACGGCGGGTGTTCCTCGGTCAACTCGGGGGAGTCACTGTCGGCGCCGTCATCCTCGCGTTGCTAACAGGCGCCGTCCTCGACGGGCGAATCGCCAGCCAGAATGCCCGCAACCAAGCGCTGCTCGAAGCCGTTGGCGAGAACGCGCGACGCCTCGATGAAGTCGAGACCGTGCGACGGCACACCGAGGCAACGCTTGGTCGGCTACGGTCCCTGCAGGCGCTGCACCGCGACCGATCCGCGACCGTGCGTACCTTCGACGAGCTCGTACGCACCGTCGCGCCCGGCGTTCACTACACGTCCCTCATCCAGCGCCGATCGGTCATCACCGCGCGCGGCATCGCTCGTTCGAACAACGACATTGCCGTACTGATGCGCAACCTCAAGGACTCCGAGCGTTTCGAACAACCGCGACTCAAGCGCATCGACGAAGTCGGCGAAGCGCAGGGTACCGAGCAGGCCGCTGTCTTCGAACTCACCTTCGCCACTGCCGTTCCCCACCCGCGCACGGCCGGAAGATGAAGCTGTTGGACTTCCACATCGACCTGGCCGAGCTGGACATCGCGATGCCCGGCGAGTGGCCAAGTGCGGCCAAAGCGCTCTGCTTCGTACTCGTCGCGGCGACGGTTCTGGCCCTCGGCTACCTCGTCTCCATCGTCGACAAAAAGGCGGAACTCCTCCGGGTCGAACGCCGCGAAGAAGACCTGCAGGGCGAGTTCGCGGCGAGCCGTGCCATGGCTGCCGGGCTAGCCAACCTCCGTGCCCGCGACGCCGAGGCAAGCGCGGCCCTGGCAGAGATGATCGAAAGGCTGCCCCTCGAGACCGAAGTTCCTGCCCTGGTCGAGGACATCACCCGTGCCGCGATGGACAACGACCTGGCCATTGATGGGATCGACTTGGGGGACGAACGCCAAGCAGGCTTCTACCGCGAGTTGCCCATCGCCATCGGCGTGGTTGGGGACTACCACGACCTCGGGGCGTTCGCGAGCGTCATCGCCAGCCTCCCCCGTCTGGTCACGATGCACGACTTCGACCTTGCCCCCCGGTCCGGGCCCCGCAACCTGTCCCTGACCATCGAGGCCCGGACCTACCGGTACGCCCCCGCGATGCACGATCCGTCGCCGCCGGCGGGCAGCGGGCCCGAATCCACCTTGCCTCCCCTCGAATGATGACCACGCGCGTGACAGCTTGCCTCCTGACGGCGTCGGTCATCGCCGGTTGCGGCCACGAACCGCCCGATTCCGCGCCGCCGGTTGCAGGTGCGGCGGGATCGGCCAGCCGCGCTGCGGCCATCCCCACGGTCCACGCGACCGGAGTCTTCCGCTACGGCGCCATGGCGGAACGGAACCCGTTCGAACCCTATACGGAACTCCAAGGCGCGAGATCATCGAATGCTCCGGACCCCACCCGGAGACGGCAACCGCAGGAGCGGTTCCCTCTCGGCCAACTCGAGATGGTGGGCACGCTCGCGGGTCGCGGCAAAGCTGTCGCGTTGATACGCGACCCGGCGGGGACCACTCATCCCCTCGCCGTCGGCGACTACCTGGGGCGCGACCACGGTCGCATCACCAAGGTTCGCGAGACCGGCGTCGACCTCGTGGAATACATCGAGGACGACCAGGGTGGCTGGAAGGTACGACCCCGCACCGTCGAGTTGAGCATCCCCGAAAGCACCGATGACCACACCGACAACTACGAGGGAGACGACGAAACGTGAACCGCCGTCGAGAATCCAAACCGCAACCTGGGCGCACCCCGACCCGACTGGCGGCCGCCCTATTGACCTTGGCCGCAACACTAGCCGCCTCGCCGCCGGACGACGGTCAACCGGTCGAGGCGACCCCGGTGGCCGCCTACACCGGGGAACGGATGAGCGTGAATTTCCAGGATGTGGAAGTGCGAAGCGTCCTGCAGTTGATCGCGGATTTCGCGGGCTTGAACCTGGTCGCGGGCCAAGCCATCGACGGCCGCATGACGCTGCGTCTGGTCGATGTGCCGTGGGACGAGGCGTTGGACCTGGTGCTGTCCATCAACGGCCTTGGCAAACGCCGTACCGGATCGGTTCTCTTGGTCGCCCCGGCCACCGTGATCGCCGAGCAGGAGCGGCTGCAACTGGAACAGCTCAAGGCGGTTCGGGATCTGTCGCCCCTGACCCGCACGTTCATTCGTCTCCGCTATGCCGATGCGACGACCCTGGCCACGCTGCTTGCCGGCGATGGGGTGGCGGCGCTTTCCGAGCGTGGTCGCCTTCTCGTGGACGACCGGACCAACTCGTTGATCGTCACCGACACGGCGGCCCACGTCGCCGAGCTCCGCACCGTGATCGAGCAGCTTGACGTCCCGGTTCGCCAAGTTCAGATCGAAGCGCGGATCGTCAATGCCAATGCCAATTTCTCCGAGGAACTCGGCATCCGTTTCGGCGGCGCGGCCATCACGACGGGGCCTCCCTTCGTCCGGCTCGGCGGCAGTCGGAGAACCCTTGCCGATATCCAAGGCAACCGGACCGGCGAGAGCGGTGCCGGCATCCGGCAGCCCGACGATCTACTCGTCGATCTCGGCGTCGACGGCGACGGCGCATCGAGCGTTGCGATCGGCGTCGCGGATGCCGACTACCTGCTCGACCTGGAACTCTCCGCGCTTGCCGCCCAAGGCCGCGCCGAGATCGTCGCCCGACCGAAGGTCGTCACCGCGGACAAACGCGTCGCGACCATCGAGTCGGGGGTCGAGATACCGTTTCAGCAGGCGACCAGGTCCGGTGCGACCTCCATTGCCTTCAAGGACGCCGTGCTGCAGCTGGAGGTGACGCCGCAGATCACGCCCAACGGACGCATCGTCATGGACCTGACTGTCAAGCAGGACACGGTGGGCCGCATCTACCACGGCGTACCCAGCGTCAATACGACGCGGATCGCCACCCAGGTGCTCGTGGGGGACGGCCAAACCGTGGTACTCGGCGGCATCCTGCAGACGGATCGGCACCAAGCAACGGTCCGCACACCTCTGTTCGGCGAGCTACCCGTCGTCGGCCGCCTGTTCCGGCGCACGCTGGACCGCGACGACAAGCAGGAACTGTTCGTTTTCATAACGCCTTCGATTGTTGAGGATGCAACGGGTGGCCAAGGGCGCGTGGCACCCCGCGAGGAGGCGGGTTAAGGTGCGTCCAAGGATCCGCAACATGAACGCACGCAACGTGTACCTCGTTGGCATGATGGCGGTGGGCAAGACCACGGTCGGTCGACACTTGGCCTCGCACATCGGGTTTACGTTCCACGACACCGACCGGGTTATCGAACAACGAGCCGGCGCGGACATCTCGTGGATTTTCGAACTCGAAGGCGAGGAGCGATTCCGGGACCGGGAACAGCAGGTGATCGAGGAAATGACCCAGCGCCAAGGCATCGTGCTCGCCACCGGCGGCGGCGCGGTGCTGCGCGAACGGAACCGCACTCTGCTGCGCGAACGCGGTATCGTCGTCTACCTTAGAAGCGGCATCGACCTCATCATCGAACGCACCCGGGACGACCGTCGCCGGCCGCTCCTCCAGGTCGACGACGTGCGCGAACAGATCGAATCGCTGACCGCCGAGCGCGGCCCGATCTACGAGGCCGCCGCCCACCTCGCGATCACCGTGGACAGCCGGCCGCCCAAGAGCGTCGCCGCAGACATCGCGCAATTGCTCGAAGGCTTCGAACCGCCCCGGGACGTTGAGACGGGGCCGAGCGCCGACAGAGGCGGGTTGTGAACGAGACGATCGAAGTGTCGCTGGCGGGCGGGCGCAGCTACCCGATCCTGCTCGGCGATGGCCTCTTGGGAACGCCCGATCTCCTAGATCCGTTCACCGGTACCCAGGCCCTGATCGTCACCAATGCCGCGGTCGCCAGGTTGTACCTCGATGGCACCCGCCGGAGCCTCGTGGGCGTGGACCAGGTTGATGTGGTCGAGATCGGCGACGGCGAAACGTTCAAGACGCTTAATACCTACGCCACCGTTCTCGACGCATTGGTCGAGAATCGGCACAACCGCACGACGACGATCATCGCCTTGGGCGGCGGCGTGGCCGGCGACGTGGCGGGGTTCGCGGCCGCCACGTATCACCGCGGGGTGGGCCTGGTGCAGATCCCCACCACCCTGCTGGCCCTCGTGGATTCCTCGGTGGGCGGCAAGACCGCCGTCAACCATCCCGCGGGCAAGAACCTGATCGGCGCTTTCCACCAACCCCGTGCCGTAATCGCCGACGTGGACGTGCTGGCAACGCTACCCGATCGCGAGTTCCGCGCCGGCCTGGCGGAGGTGATCAAGTACGGGGTGATCGCCGACGCGGCGTTCTTCGGCTGGCTCGAGTCGCACGTCGAGGATCTCCTCGACCGGGATCCCCGGTGCCTGGTCCACGCCATACGCCGATCCTGCGAGATCAAGGCCGCCGTGGTCGCCGACGACGAGCGCGAGCAGGGCCGCCGGGCGATCCTCAACTTCGGGCATACCTTCGGACACGCCATCGAGGCGGTCACCGGCTACCAACGGTTCCTGCACGGCGAGGCGGTGGCCCTCGGCATGAACATGGCCATGGACCTTTCCGTCCGACTCGGCAGGAGCAGCGATCGCGACTCGCAAAGGGTCCGTACGCTGATCGAGCGTTCGGGACTTGCAGGCCAAGCGCCCACCGTCGACGAGGAAGCCTTGCTCGACGCCATGGGCATGGACAAGAAAGTGATGGATGGCCGTCTCCGCTTCATCGTCTGCGACGGCATCGGTGGCGTATCGGTCACCGGCGACGTGCCCGAAAAGACGCTTCGACAAGCCATCGCGCACGGTCGTTAGGGACGATGGACCACCGCTCGCGACACGCTGGTCATCGTCATGGTGGAATGGTTCGAGACGGCCATCGGCGAGCCGGTGCGTCCACACTGACCAAGAGATCCGAGGCCAACCATTGGAGTCAGACATGGCAACAATCAACCGTCGAGTCGTTCTGAAGCAACTGCCCGTGGGCATGCCAACGCCGGACGATTTCGAGATCGTCGCCGAGCCGCTCGTCGGTATCGAAGACGGCCAGATGCTGCTGAAGACTCGCTGGCTGACCCTCGACCCCTACATGCGCTCGGGTTTCATGCTGCAAGGCCAAAACGTCGGCAAGACCGTGATTGGCGGGACGGTTTCCGAGGTCGTCGAGAGCCAGGCGCCGGGTTGGGACCTTGGCGACCTGGCCGTCGGCTTCTACGGCTGGCAGGAATACAGCGTCGCTACCACGTCGGACGTGCAATGGAACAATCCCAAGCTGCCGATCCGGAAGTGGGACGGTTCACTGGGCGAACCATCAACGGCGCTCGGGATACTCGGCATGACCGGCTACACGGCCTACGAAGGGCTCTTGAACGTCGCCAAGGTCAAGTCCGGCGAAACCGTCGTGGTCAGCGCCGCCAGCGGCGCCGTCGGCCAAGTGGCGGGCCAATTGGCGAAGATCCACGGCGCGCGCACCGTCGGCATCGCGGGCGGGCCGGCCAAATGCGGTTTCTGCGTCGGTGAGCTCGGCTTCGACGCCTGCATCGACTACAAGGCCGGAAACCTCGCCGCCGACCTGGCCGCAGCCACGCCCGACGGGATCGACATCTACTTCGAGAACGTCGGCGGCGACGTCTTGGAAGCCGTGATCCCGCGACTCAATCCGGGCGCACGAATCCCCATCTGCGGCTTCATCGCCCACTACAACGAGACGCCGGACACGCGGCGCGCGAACCCCCTGGAGCGTCTGCAGGCGGAGGGCCTCAAGGTGCTCGGCAAGGACGGCAATACAGAGGGTTTCACATTCTTCACCTTCTCCAACCTTGCGTCGCAACGCCCACAGGCCGAACAGGTGCTCAAGACGATGTCCGCATGGATCGCCTCGGGGCAACTCAAGCACCGGGAGAGCATCACCGAGGGTCTCGACTCCGCCGTCGACGCGTTCATCGGCATGCTCGCTGGCCGGAACTTCGGCAAGACGCTGGTGCGGGTTTCCCGCTGAGGCGGTGCCGGCGTCCGTGTTCCGCAACCACGACCCCGATGCCGTCCTCGTGTCGCGTGCCGACCCCGCCGACCCGCTTGCGAGCTATTCCAAGCACGCCTTCCACCTCGATGGCGAGGCGTGGCCGTCCGTCGAGCACTACTACCAGGCGTCGAAGTTCGACGATCCGGTGATCCGCGACGAGGTTCGCAACGCACCGCATCCGGACACCGCCGCCAAGATCGCGCGCAGGCGACGCCGCCAAGTGCGCAAGGGCTGGGACGACCTGAAGGAGGTCTACATGACCCGTGCCACCTACACCAAGTGCCGAACCCATACTGACGTCGCCAACGCGCTGATCGCCACCGGCGAGAAGACCATCATCGAGACCAGCCAGTACGACTACTACTGGGGCTGTGGACGCGATACCCGGGGTCGCAACGTCTACGGTCGCGTGCTGACGAACGTACGCACCAAACTGCGGGAGGAACCGCTTAAGCCCTAGCTACTTGTCAGCGCGCCCGAGGGCCATCGAGCCGACACGTAGCGCATATATACTCGACGCCTCCAGGCGAGTATTGGTCGCCACCTTTTTTGAGATCCCGGAGGATCCATGCGCTTGCAACGGAAAAACTCGCGCACGAGCCAGCGCGGCCCGTTTCGACGTCGACGGGCGTTGGCCCCAAGGCGGACGAACGTCGGGCGCGACCGTGGACTCGGGACGGGACACGCCCGTCCCGCACGGCTGCTCCCTGCACGTCCGCAGCCCGGTCCCCGGGGCGCAGGTTCGGTCGCCGTCGCATTCGTCGCCTCCGCGCTGGCGCTGCTTACCGGCTGTGATCGATCTTCCGCGGCGCCCGACATGCCAGCCGCCAACCTCGCGGGCTTCGCCGTCGAAACGATCGAAGGCGCCACGCCCTGGACCAGCCTGCAGGCCAACGATGCGGAGCAGGACTTCCACTTCGTCATCGTGAGCGACCGCACCGGGGACGCCCGGCCGGGCGTCTTCGCATCGGCGATCCCCAAGGTCAATGTGCTCGAGCCCGCCTTCGTCGTCAGCGTCGGCGATCTCATCGAGGGCTACACACAAGACCAGGCCCAGATCGACCGCGAGTGGGACGAGTTCGAGGGCTTCGTGGACCAGCTCGAAGTCCCGTTCTTCTACGCGGCGGGCAATCACGACATGAGCAACGCCGTCATGGCGGAGACCTGGCAAGCCCGTTTCGGCCCGTCCTTCTACCGATTCGTCTACAAGGACGTGCTGTTCCTGGTGTTGAACTCGGAACTCTTCGGCATGGTCAGCAAACCCGACACACCCGTGCCCGGCCCTTGGACCCAGGCGGAACAGCTTGCGTTCATCGAGCGGACCCTTGCGGAGGTGCCCGCCCCGCGTTGGACCATCGTGATCGTCCATCAACCCCTGTGGGACTACGCGCGCGGAGTGCGGGGCGATTGGCCCCAGGTGGAAACCCTGCTCGCCGGTCGGGACTACACCGTGTTCGCCGGCCACTTCCACCACTACGTCAAGATCGAGCGCCAGGACAGCAACTACATCACCCTTGCCACCACCGGCGGGGGGAGCAACCTGCGCGGCAATCTCTACGGGGAATTCGATCACGTGGCCCTGGTGACCATGGCCGCCGGCGGTCCGCGAATTGCGAACCTGATGCTCGAGGGCATCCACGACGCGGATCTCGTGACCGAGGATGTCCGCGACACGATGTATTGGCTCGACGACGCGGTGCAATCGGTGCCGATGTTGGAGAGCCCCAACGAGGGTGCGTTCTCGGCGGGTACCGTGGCATTCCAGGTCACCAACGGGGGAGATGCCGACCTGAACGTCGCGCTTCACGTCGACCCCGGTCCGGACCTGCGCTACGCCGGTACGGCGGAGACGGTGACGATCCCCGCCAACGGCGAGCGCCTGTTCTCGTTCCCGCTTTCGACCGACAAGCCCCTCCCCTACCCCGACATCGTCCCCGGCCGGGTGTTCTGGTCGCTGTCCACCCACACCGGCCAACGTCCCGTCGACTTGAACGTCGTGTCGGCCCTGCTTCCCGTCACGACGTTCGCGATTCCCGGTGGCGATGCCCCGTCCGTCGACGGCGATCTCTCGGAGTGGGCCAACCTGCCGTACCGGGCTCGCCGACAGGGCGATGTCGTCTCCCCACCCACCGCCGAGACCGACATCGCCTATTCGTTCGCCGTCCAGGAGTCGGACGGGGATCTCTACATCGCCGTGCGCGTCCGCGATGACAGTCTTCTAGCCGACGAAGGACGCGGTGTATTGACCCAGGATTCGGTGATGATCGCGGTGGATTCGAGACCGGATCCCGAACGTTCCGCGAACCTGCGGCTGCAGGAGTCGAGCCGCGACCTCGCCCAGATGGCCGTCGGCTTGGTCACGCTTCCTGGAATCGTGGAAGAGAGCTACTACCTGCGCTACCTCGACGCCTCGCGCGCGGCGGTCGCATCGAAGGCAACCGCCACGGCGACGGGATACGACGTGGAATTGAAGGTGGACGGTGACTATCTGGACCAACGCGCCGGTGCGCCGTGGCAGACGCTACGCCTGGCGATCACCGCGGTCGACTGGGACGCGGGCGAGGATGTGAACGAAATCCCGTGGTATGCCAAGGGCTCCGACGGCGTGGCGCTGCACTGGGTCCCGTACCGGTTCGGCGAAGCACCCGTCGCCGCCTCCGGCACGTTCGTCCGGTCGGTCGAGAGATAACGCGCAAACCCACCCCACGGCCAACCCGACGCGACGGGCATTGCAGCCGATCATCTACATGGTCCATCATATCTAGCTAACTAGGCTATCCAATGTGGCTTCAAATGATGGACGAGTGGAAACTGGCCGAAGCCAAGAACCAGCTTAGCGAGGTCGTGAACAGAGCGCTGTCCAAGTCGCCGCAACGGATTACCCGCCGCAAGGACGCTGTCGTCGTCGTTCGAGAATCCGACTACCGGCGACTGACGGGCGAACGTTGCGGCTTCATCGAATACTTGATGAACGGGCCATCGCTCGAAGATGTCGACATTCGCCGTGACCGCACACCCATGCGCGAAGTAGATCTGTGAGGGTTCTGCTTGACACCTGCGTCATCTCCGAGATACGCCGACCCGAGGCCCGCACTTCGGTCAGGGACGCGGTCGCTCGCCTACCGGAGGAAGACACCTACCTGAGCGCGATCACCCTGGGAGAACTCGCATCGGGTGTCGCGCGACTCGCCGACGGGCGGCGCCGACGCGAGCTTGCGGTCTGGCTCGACGGCCTTGAGAGCACGTACGCCGCGCGGATCCTCCCCGTGGACGCCGAAGTGGCGAGACTGTGGGGCGAACTGGACGCCAACGCCCGTCGCATCGGGCGACCCGTCGGAGTCCAGGACGGGCTGATCGCTGCCACCGCGCGCCGCCACGGACTGCACGTCATGACGCGCAACGTGGACGACTTCTCCCCGACGGGAACGTTGGTGGTCAACCCCTGGGAGGACTAACACCCCCCAACCGGTCGGGACGAAGCGCCGTACACCCCGGGCCCGCCCCGTCCCCCGTCAACCGCCCCATCGACACGAGGGGCCGTAGGGGGTGGGCTTGTCCGAGGCAGACCGAATCCAACAATTTGATTTAACAAGATTTACTGCCGGTTGTCCAGTTCGGGTTACTGCCGGCGTTAGTGGCGTTCGGAGCGACGGGAGCGCCTCGGTGGTTCTGCGCGCGCCATCGAGGCGCAAGGCACGGGCCGACACGGGATGCTGGATGGCGCGGGCGCGGGGCGCATCGCCCGTGCGATGCCGGTCGGCAGGCAAGTGGCCTGCAGTGCGGCGGGGCGCCCAGAAGGCGCATTCGAAGTCGAGCACTCGTCGTCTGTGGACACTTTCGCCGAGGGCCTTGTCCGAGGCGCGGCGGTTGCTCGGCGTCGACCGCGTGGTGAGCGAAGTGACCGCTTGGGGAATGGAGAACCTGTGCGACTACGCCTGTGCCGGGGTTATCGACGAACTGACGAGCGAGCGGGCGCTCGAACCTGCCCCAGGTGTTCGAGCGGAAACCTTCGGCGTCTTCCGATGAGCTTCCCGCGTGGGTTGCCAAAGCGCGAAACCCCCGTACGGCTACCTCAGCCGTACCTTGGTTGCTGTGGAAGCTGAAACACAACCGGCGCTGTTCGGACTGGACCCGACGCGGGTGGAGAGGTACCGCATCACTCCTGCGGCGAACATCGATGCCATTTGCCGGGAGCTCGCCGGAAACGGGGGAGCGGTTGACGTCTACGTAGAGGACTACGGTGACTTGGCAGTTGTTTCCTGCTCCGGTCACGGGTTCGTGTTCGATCTAGGTGACTGGGACATGTGGTCCGGTGGGCCGATCGTCTGCATGGTGACGAACGTGGCGTGCCGACGTTGACGAGAGCACTCAAGGGCGTCAGCCAGGCGACTTGGCGACGCTGGTGATGGGCGTGGACACGATGCGAGGACAATGATCGCCGTCGAGCGATGGTTGAGCGCCATGGACGGCCAAAAGCGGGTTTCCTTCTCCTTGGCCGGCGACCCCGAAGGGTCGCCGTTGCCGCGCCGACCAGCCGAGCGGCTGACCGGAACGGCTTGGCAGACAGGCTGATTGACCTGCGAATCGCCTTGGAGTCGCTCTACGTGCGGAACTCTCGTGGAACGCTGGAGAGATCGTACTGGGCGGCACGCCGCCGAGCGTCGCGACCGGGCAGGCCGCAGCCGTGGTGCGCCGGCAACAGCCGGTGGGGTCCGACAGGCAGGCATGCCGTCAGGACAGGGCGACGTTCAGTGGACGAACCGCTACGCGAATGTGAGTGGTTGATCGCTCCAGGCTCCACCCGAATCTCTCGTGGATGCGAGGTCTTTGAGAGCAAGAATCGAGATGCGGACAGCGCGGGCGAAGTGTCAGAGTCGGTCATCATTGGCGCCGACGAGAAGAGCCCGTCGACAGTCGGAGGGGAGGATGGCCAAGGGGCCCGCACCACCAGAATCGCTTGCGGCTCGATTTCGGAACGACGACGAACGCTGGTCGGCGGTCCTGAGTCGTGACCCTTCGGCGGACGGGCAGTTCCTGTACTGCGTCACGACGACCGGCGTTTACTGCCGTCCCGGGTGTGCGGCGCGGCTCCCACGTCGCGAGAACGTGCGCTTCCACAGTACCTGCGAGGACGCCGAGAATGCGGGCTTCCGGCCCTGCCGCCGCTGCCGCCCGAACGAGCCGCCGCTCGCCGAACGCCGCGCGCGGTCGGTGGCTGCCGCGTGCCGCATGGTGGAGACGTCGAACGCGGTGCCAACGCTCGACGAGCTTGCGCAAGCCGCCGGCATGAGCCGGTTCCACTTCCACCGGGTGTTCAAGGACGCTACCGGCGTCACGCCGCGCGCCTATGTAGCTGCGTACCGCGCGGAACGGGCGCGCACGGCTCTGCAGGCATCGCGGACGGTCACCGAAGCCATGTACGACGCTGGTTTCGACTCGAGCGCGCGCTTCTACGCGGCGGCCCCGGGGATGCTAGGGATGGCCCCGAGGACCTTTCGGGATGGCGGCGTAGGCGAGACCATCCGGTTCGCCGTCGGCGAGTGCTCGCTCGGCTCGATCCTGGTGGCTGCGACAGCCACAGGGGTTTGCACGATCCTACTCGGCGACGACCCGGCCTGTTTGGCGCGGGAGTTGCAGGACCGTTTCCCGCGTGCCGAACTCGTTGGCGGAGACGGGGAGTTCGAGTCCGTCGTGGCGGGAATCGTGGGCCTCGTCGAAGCCCCGGCGCTCGGACATGACCTGCCGCTCGACATCCGCGGGACGGCGTTCCAGCGTCGGGTCTGGGAGGCGCTGAGGGCGATTCCCGCAGGTACGACCGCCAGCTACGGCGTTGTCGCCGATCGCATCGGCTCGCCGAATGGTGCCCGAGCCGTTGCTCGGGCGTGCGCCGCGAACCCGCTGGCCATTGCGATTCCTTGCCACCGGGTCGTCCGGAGCGACGGCACGCTCGGCGGCTACCGCTGGGGAGTGGAACGCAAGCGGGCTCTGCTCGCGCTCGAGGCCCGTCCTGAGACCCGGCCCGCCGGCGCGATGTCGCGTCGACCTCGGGACCCTGCCTCGCGGCCCGCGACACCCGCCCACATAGACCGGAGACCACCATGATCGATCCCCTGTTTCCGGACCACGCTGCCCTGACGTCAGCCGAGAACGAGCTCACCGAAAGGCTCGACGCCGTGCGCCGCGCCTCGGCTTCGCGCAAGTTGGCGGTTGGCGGCGTTCCGTCAGCCGTCTGGCTTCGGGAACTGCGGGACACCCGTTTCGACGGGCCGAGGGAACTGCCGGGTTTGATGGACTGGGTGATCGACGGCCTCGAAAGCGGGATGGTGCACATGACGCATCCGGGCTATCTCGGCCTGTTCAATCCCGCGCCGACGTTCGCCGCCGAGTGCGCGGACCGCATCGCCGCGGCGTTCAATCCCCAGATCTGCGTCTACTCCCATGCTGCCGCTGCCGTAGAGATCGAGTTGCACGTGATCCGGGAAGTTGCGCTGCGCGCGGGGCTGCCGGAAGGGTCGGGCGGGCATTTCACGAGCGGCGGGGCCGAGGCGAACCATGCGGCGACGCTTTGCGCGCTCCAGGCGAACTTCCCCGCCTACGGCGAGCGCGGGGTGTCGGCGTTCGCCGGGCCACCGTCGGTCTACGTGTCGAGGGAAAGCCATCTGGCATGGCTGAAGATCGCCCACGCGACCGGGATTGGTCGCAACGCCGTTCGCCTGATCGCGACGGACGGCCACGGGCGCATGGACCCGAGGGCTTTGAAGGCAGCCGTCGCAGCGGACATCGGGAAGGGCTGTGTGCCGGTCATGATCGCGGCGACCGCGGGCACCACGAACGCTGGAATGATCGACCCGCTGACACCCTGCGGCGAACTGGCCCGTCGCCACGGCGCGTGGTTCCATGTCGATGCCGCCTGGGGCGGCGCGCTGGTCGCGAGCGCGGCCCACCGCAAGGCCCTCGACGGCATCGAGCGCGCGGACTCGGTAACGATCGACGCGCACAAGTGGTTCGCCACCACCATGGGGGCGGGGATGTTCCTCACCGCCCGGCCAGAAGTCCCCGCGCAGGTGTTCCGCGTCTACACGAGCTACATGCCTGCCGGCGAGGCCGACAAGGACTTCTACGCCAACTCCAACCAATGGTCGCGCCGGTTTGTCGGCTTGCGTCTGTTCCTCGCACTCGGCGCGGCCGGGTGGGATGGATTCGCGGGACATGTCGCGCGCTCCATTCGGCTGACCGGGCGACTCGCCCGGCACCTGCAGGGCCACGGATGGTCGCTTGTCAATGCTTCTCCCATGGCCGTCGCCTGCCTGGTGCCTCCGCAAGGGCACGAGGCGGTTCGACGCTACATCGACGCCGTCCTCGAGGACGGTCGGTACTGGGTGTCGGAAGCGAGTTTCGAGGGTCGGCCGGCGCTGCGCGCTTGCGTCACGAACGGAAGAACCAGCGAGCGCGACATCGACTCGCTTGCCGAATTCCTGGCCTCGGTTCGGGTCTGATCGCGACCTCCGTGCGCGGTTCAGCAAGGCCCGCGAAGTCGTGGAGTTGGGCAACTCGCATGGGGTTCAGCCTGCGCGCAGGTGCGTCGTCGTCATGTCGATCAGGAGGCGGCCAGTCGGACTCCGGACGAGGGTCCGCACGACAACGAGTCTCCTTCCCCTCTGGACGGTCGTCGACCGGGCGGTCAGTTCGCCATCGCGTTCGTTGCCGAGCAGAACCGTGTGCAGGCCAATCGCCAGGGGGAAGCCCTCGCCATTCTCCCCCACACTGCCCGGATCGCCGACCGCACATATCGTGGCCGCGACATCGGCCAACCAAATCAACGCGCCGGCGTGCACCGTGCCGAACGCGTTCCTTGCCGCGTCGGTGACAGCCATTTTGGCGACTACGAAGTCCGGTTCCCGGCTCTCGATGGTGAGCTCGACCCCGCCCGACCAGCGGTCTTCGGCGAGGCGTTCGTTGACGTTCACAGGCTTCCTTCTCCCCTTGTTCCAGGCGGCATCTCCCGGCCCTGGACGGCCAGGGCCGACACCACTTCGGACCTGAGCACGCTCGCACGGGAGACAACACTCGTCGCTCCGTTTCTTGCTGCGGCATTCGAGATATAGCGCTCACCAACGCCGCAGACGGCCTCTGGCCTATGCGTCGCGAGGGACCCGATTGGCAACGGGGCCTCGTTGCCGCGTGCCATCCGACCTCGCCCACAGGACGACTCGCGCTTCGCGCGCAGCCACATCGCAGATCCGCTTGCCGAACGGGTTTCCTGGCACCCGGACTGGCCCGGTCGGCCGCCGGTGGCGTGCTTCCAACGGTAAACCGGCAGGGCCACGAATTCGACGAGTATCTTGCCCTTGTCACGCCGGCTCGCGCCTCGATGGCGCTCCCGAAGGGCGCCCAAGAGCTCCGTTTACACGGACCGGCTGACGTTGATGTTGCCCGCTGATCACGGAGACACGCATGCTGCTGAAGCACTATCTGGTCAGGGATTGACGAAGGCGGAGGTGGTGCGCCGCTTCGGTGTGGACCGGCGGACGGTCCACAACTGGATCGCGTCGGGTCAGCTGGAGCGGGACGAGGCAGAGGGCGAGGTGCGCTACAAGCCACGCTCGTGCCGGCCGCGGCCCAGACCAAGGGCAAGGTGGAGCGGCCGATCCGCTACACCCGCGAGAGCTTCCACTACGGTCGGGACTTCGTCGACGGCGGCCACGTCAACGACGAGGTCGAACCCTGGCTGAGCCAGGTGGCGAACGTGCACCGGCACGAGACGACGGGCGAGCGGCCTGTGGATCGGTTCGAGCGCGACGAGCGTGACGTGCCCAAGCCGCTGGCGCGTCAGCCCTACCGGCACCAAGGTCCACCGGCTCGCCGATGCGGCGCCGCGGCAGGTGCCGCGGATCGACGTCGAACGGCGCCCGCTGCCCGACTGCGCGGCGCTGGTCCGATGAGCGCCGAGGGCGACCGCCGCGATCGCCCGCACGCAGGACGTCACGCGCCCCGTCACTACCCCCGCCGACGCTCCTGGGCGGCGGCGGGGTCCGGTAGTGACGGGGCGCAATGCGGCATTCGGGCCAGTGGCGGCCAGCGATTCGGTAAGAAAAAAGCTGATGACGGCGTGGTGATGCGCCGCTATGGTGCTCCCATCACTTGGTCGCCCTTTGGCGACGTGGCTGGGCAGAAGCCCGGCGTGATGGCGTCACCGGCATTTAGGTGACGACCCAGTGCCTCGCTGCAACTGCTGCAGCACAGGCGGTCGACGCATCGCAAGGCACGGCTCGCCACATTCGCGGTAGCGCGCGGATGGGGGCGACGCCACCGAGACCTGGGGACTTGCCGTGAGGGCGCGGAGTCGATCGCGCCGCCGGAGAGTCGATCCGGCGTTTGGCGGGAACCCAGGTAGCGGCGCGAGGCTTCGCGCGGATGGGGAGCGATCCCCGTCGTTGCCCTCGAAGCGAGGGGGCAGCGTGCGGAGTCTCGGGTGCCGAAAAGGCTGGCGGGCCCGATGTCGCGAGACACGCCGCGGCTGCCGCAGGAGACGGCAAGGGAAGACGCGTCGACGGACAGTTCCGCACTTCGGTGCGGGGTCTGCATGCCCTGGCGGGCAGCGGGCCGTCCATCAGAACTAAGCGAATGAGGACCCGCTCCCGGCCGCGTTCGGCGGCCGAGGGGTGCGGCCCGAAGCGGCAGGTCCAGCGACAATGCCGCACCCATCCCGATCCCCGACGACGAACTGCGCCGACGCCCCGGCGGCGATCGACTGACGTTGCGGCGCTTACTGTTTCGATAAGGACGGGACCGTTGACGACCGGTGCCGCCCTCCCTAGCTTCGCCGGGGATGCGGCCTCGGGCACAGCCCGGGACCAAAGGCAGGAGCGGTTCGAGGAAGAGACGATGCGGCAGCTGCACTTCGACCTGCTGCGCCTGCTGGAAGGCGACCGGCAGGGCTCGCACGGCACGGGCCGCGGCCGGCGGTACGTGCTGGCGCAGGCTGCGGAGACGCTGCACCGCCTCGGCTACCAGGGCCTGCGGGCGCAAGGTTTCAAGGGGCGGCACGTCGACGCGCTGGTGGCGGAAGTGGCGGCGGCAGGGGCTGTCGGACGGCACGGTGAAGAATCGCCTGGCGCACCTGCGCTGGCTGGCGCGGAGGATCGGCAAGCCGGGCATCGTCCGGAAGGACAACGCAAGCTACGGGATCGGACCGCCGTGCGGGACCTGAACTGGGACCTGCTCCGGCTTCAGAGGCGGGAGAGCCACGTCGGCTCGCACGCCACGCGCCGCGATCGCTCGTACGCGCTTGCGCAGATGGCGAATGCCCTGCACGAACTCGGCTTCCGCGGCCTGCGCGCCGAGGGGCTGAAGCCGAGGCACGTCGAGGCGCTGGTGCGGCACTGGCGGGACGGCGGCCTGTCCCACGCCACCATGATGAACCGCATGGCGCACGTGCGCTGTTGGGCCGGGCGGGTCGGCAAGGCCGGCATGGTCGGGAACAACGCGGACTATGGCATCCAGCGGCGGTCGCATGTCTCCGACGGCACGAGGCGGCGCGACCTCGACAGGTCGAGGCTCGCGCGGGTGAGGGACGCCCACGTGCGGATGGCGCTGCGGTTGCAGGCGGCGTTCGGGCTGCGGCGGGAGGAGGCAATCAAGTTCTGCCCAAGCCACGCCGACCGCGGCGACCGCGTCCTGGTGAAGGCGTCCACGGCCAAGGGCGGGCGCCCGCGCCACGTTCCGGTGCGGACCGAGGCCCAGCGCCGGCTGCTCGACGAGGCGCGGCAACTGGCGGGCGGCGGGGCGCTGATCCCTCCGGCGCGCAACTACGCGGAGCAGCGCAGGGTGTACGAGGGCCAGACGCGGGCGGCGGGGCTGGACCGCAGCCACGGCCTGCGGCACGCGTACGCGCTGGACCGGTACGAGGGCCTGTGTAGCGCGTCAATCAGGATGAGAAGTCCGCGACAATCAGGATGAGAGGAAGTC
>JAPPGK010000008.1 GCA_028821405.1 Gammaproteobacteria bacterium
GAGGAACACTCCGGCGACCACTGACGCGACGTTTGAGGGTTGACGTGACACTAGTGGTGGAACAGCCTTAGCCCGGTGTGGACCATCGCGATGCCGTGTTCCCGGCAGGCGTCCGCGACCTCGGCATCCCGGGCCGAGCCGCCGGGCTGGGCGATGCACGAGACGCCGTGGCGGGCGGCGTGGTCGATGTTGTCCCGGAACGGGATGAAGCCATCGCTCGCCAGAGCGACGCCATCGAGACCGGCAATCCAGCTTGCGCGTTCGGCGGCGCCGAGCGGCGCTCCGGGCTCGACGGTCGCTTCGGCGAACTCGGCCTGCTCTCCCGGCGTGAGGTCGCCTTCGATGTAGCGTACCCGCCAGTTGATGCGCTCCTGGCGCCGGACGGACGGTCGGAATCCGATGCCGAGAACCTTCGGATGCCGGGACAGGTGCCAGACATCCACCTTCGCGCCGGCAAGTTTCGTGCAGTCGACCCGCGACTGCTGGCCGGCGCCAATCCCGATCATCTGGCCCTCCAGGGCATAGCCGATGGAATTCGACTGGGTGTATTTGAGGGTGACCAGGGCGAGGAGCAGGTTCCGCTTCGCTTGTTCGTCGAGTTCCCCGCACACGACCCCGTCGAGATCCTCAAGTCGGAGCCGGCGGTTGTTTCGCTCCTGGGTCAGGGCGACGCCGAACACCTCGCGCGACTCGACCGCCGGCGGCCGGTAGTCCGGATCGGTTTCGATGACCACGAAAGCGCCGTTTTTCTTGGCGGCAAGCGTCGCCAAGGTCCCTTCCTCGAACCCGGGCGCCACAAGCCCGTCGCTGACGACGCCCTTGAGATAGCCGGCGGTGGCCGCGTCGACGGGATCCGACAGCGCCACGAAATCCCCGAACGAGGACTTGGGATCGGCGCCCCGGGCGCGGACGTAGGCCGTGGCCAGCGGCGACAGGTCGCGGTCGCCGACCTCGTAGACCCGCCTTAGATCGTCCGACAAGGGCATACCGAGGGCGGCACCGGCAGGCGAGACGTGCTTGAAGGAAGCCGCTGCGGGGGCAGCGAGTGCGTCGGCGAGTTCGGACACCAGTTGCCAACCGTTCAGCGCGTCGAGCATGTTGATCATCGACGGCGCGCCGTTCCTGACGCGCACGGCCACCGACTCGAACGCCGCCTGGGCTTGATGCGGGTTGCAGCCGTACTTGAGCGTCGGCACCTTTGGCTCCGTCAAGCCGGCAACAGGCGGCGCGGTAGGGGCGACCCTTGGGGTCGCCCGCGTGAGCTCGGCGCGGTCGGATCGGAGATCGTCACGCCGGTCAGCCGAACACTTCCCGCCCGGTCAGCTGCCGGTAGGCCTCGAGGTAGCGACTCGTCGTGTTGGCGATGACGTCGTCGGGCAGGGCCGGCCCCGGGGGCGTCTTGTCCCAACGCCCGGCCGCGACCAGGGTCTCCAGGTAGTTGCGCACGTACTGCTTGTCGTAACTCGGTTGTTCGCCGCCCGGCTGCCACTGGTCGGCGGGCCAGAACCGCGAACTGTCGGGGGTGAAGATCTCGTCGATCAGGAGCGGCTCGTCCTTGCCGTCGACTACACCGAACTCGAACTTGGTATCGGCCAGCACGATGCCCCGGTCGCCGGCGTAGTCGCGTGCGAGCCGGTAGAGCGCGAGGGTTTTCTCCTGGAGCCAGAGCATGGTCTCCTCGCCGACGATCTCGGCCCCCTGCGCGAAACTGATGTTCTCGTCGTGGCCGGTTTCCGCCTTGGTCGAGGGGGTGAACAACGGCACCTCCAGCCGGTCGCCGTTGGTGAGCCCCTCGGGCAGATCGATGCCGCACACCTGGCCGGTGTTCTGGTAGTCCTTCCATCCGCTGCCGGCAAGATAGCCCCGGGCGATGCACTCCACGGGCAGTACACGGGTCTTCCGGCAGAGCATGATGCGTCCGTCGAGCGCTTCCCGCTCCGGATCGGTGAGCCCTGGAACATCCGCCGCATCGGTGGAGAGGAGGTGGTGGTCGACGACGCCGGCGAAGTGCTCGAACCAGAACTTCGAGATCTGCGTAAGTACCACGCCCTTGCCCGCCAGTCCGTTCGCGAGTACGACGTCGAACGCACTGAAGCGGTCCGTGGCGATGATCAACAGCGCTTCGCTGCCGTCGGGCATTTGCACGTCGTAGAGGTCGCGGATTTTCCCGCTGCGCTTGTTGGGGAGCGCGAGATTGGTCTCCATCACGAGTTTCGGCTGCACGTGTTCTCCGTTGTCCGGCCTGGCTTGATCGAGACGGCCCGCCGAGGGGTGTGCCCTGCGCGAGCCGTCCTGGAGAGGGCAAGATTGCGCGACCGCGCGTTGTACTGCAAGGCACCGTTGCGGGCGACGACAAGCGTCGGCCCTACGAGAGTGCCCGGGGCTCCGTCTATCTATGGCGCGGGCGAGGGAAACCGCCGTCGTTGACCCACAGGTCACCCCACCATATCGGCAGAGCCTTGTCCTCGCGCCAGGCGGGGTCTGAGGAGAACTGATTGATCCAGTTCACGACCAGGCCGCGCCGGACGCCGCACTCCCGCATCAAGCGGGCCACCTCGCGGGGCGATGCGTCGGTGGTCACCATGAATTCGTTGCACTCGGCAGGCGATAGCTGCGCGAAGAGTTCCCTCACCGCGTGCTTCTCCCAGTCCTCGATACCGGAGATGTCGTGGACGAGGTCCGTCAGCCGTTCGGCCGTCGGGCCGCGCATGCCCGCCATGTACGCGCCCACAACCCCGCGCACACCCAGTGGCCGGGTGATTCGATCCTCGAACGACCCGGTGCGCCGGTGGCCCATGTGGCGGTTGGCGATGGGGGAGTCGAACGTATGGTCCCCGCAGACGTCGTAGAGCACGACGTGCGCGATCTTCATATCAGTGGCCATCTCCGCCGCCCCGACGGCCAACGTCGCAGTTGCCTTGCGTCAACGGTGGCACGTACTCGAGATTGCTCTCCAGCATCCGTAGAACCTGCTGCCACACTTGACAGGCGATGCGGTCGAATCTGGGTTGCACGAGTGCTTTGAACCTTGCGTGGTCTTCGCCTTCCGCCAGATCCCGATAGGTCGCGAGCGTGTCCCGCTTCATGTCGTCGGTCAAGGTGGACCAGGCATAGAGAAGGTCGTCCGGCGCCAGCGTACGCGCCACGGCGAAGTCGTAGGCGTCTCGTTCGGTCGCGATGCGGTTGACGCCGAGCCGGTTGTACATCTTCTTCGTCAGGATGTCCCGGGTGGCACCGAGAATGACGCCGGTCTCGTACTCCACCTCGTCGCGCGGGTCGCCGTGGAACCTCTCGGTTCCGACGAACGACACGGGGACGTCGCCGACCATGAACTGAATGTGGTTCGTTCCAACCATCACCACGTTGTCTCGTTCGATGACCCCGTCGCGTGCCAGTGCATGCAGGTCCATCCTGATCTCGTCGAAGTCCTTGCGGAAAAGGGAGCTGGACGATCCCCTTCCAGGCGTGAAGGAAAAGTCCAGATCTTGGCTCCCCCGATGGTGCCAGCGGGCCTCCAGCGCGGTGCCGCCGCCGAGGCGCAGATGCTCGACCGGTATCCACCCGGACAGTATGTCCACGGCGGTGCCCACAGCTCTCGCCGGAGCGGGATCGAGTCGCAGCCTGACAGGTTCGACAGTCACGGCCAGGTGTTCCGCCGCGCGCGTGCTTGCCCGCAAGTCTGTCGGATTGGCCGGGCTGGTAGCAAGACGCTTCAACACGCCGCAGCAGTGTGGTCGGGAATGCGCGACGCGGGGGATCGCGGCTACTCCGCCGCGAGCGCTTGCCCAAAGTCCGCGAGCAGGTCTTCGATGTCTTCGATGCCGGTCGATATCCGGATCAACGAGTCGGCGATCCCCATGCTCGCCCGTCGCTCCGGGCCCATCTCGTAGTAGATCGTCTCGGCCACGGGGATCGCGAGCGTACGGTTGTCGCCGAGGTTGCTGGACTTGATGACCACGTCGAGTCGGTTCATGAACGCGAACGCATCGATGCCGTCGGCAAGTTCGAAACTGAACAAGGCCCCGGGGTGGCGGAATAGCGCCATCGCGCGGGCGTGCTCCGGGTGGTCGGGAAGGCCCGGGTAGTAGACGCGTGCCACCTTGTCGTGGCCGTTCAGGAAATCCACGAGCGCGCGGGCGTTGGTGCATTGGCGCTCCTGGCGCAGCGCCAGGGTCTCGGCGCCGATGCCGAGGTGGTGGGCGGCTTCCGGTCCCAGGGTGGGGCCGAAGTCGCGCAGGCCCTTCTTGCGGACCTGGGTGATCGCCCACTTCGCCGGATCGCCCTTCTTGTAGGTGTCCTGGATGTTGGGATAGGTCGTCCAGTCGAAGCGCCCCGTTTCGGTCACCGCGCCGCCGAGCGCGTTGCCGTGGCCGCCGATGTACTTGGTCAGGCTGTTGACAATCAGCGAGGCACCGACCTCCACGGGCTGGAACAGGTAGGGTGAGGTCATCGTGTTGTCGACCACGTAGGCGAGACCGCGTTCGCGGCACAATGTGCCGATGCCTTCGAGATCGGCGACCTGCGTGCGAGGGTTGGCGATGGTCTCGACGAACACGAGACGGGTTTCGGGCCGTATGGCCTCCGCCACGGCCCGGGCGCTCGTCGCGTCCACGAACGTCACGTCGACGCCGTGCAGGCCGAAGGTCTGGAACAGGCTGTTGGTGTTGCCGAACAGGAACGAACTGGACACGAAGTGGTCGCCCTTGCGCAGCAGCGCGAACAGGAGGGTGCCGATCGCGGCCATGCCGGTGCCGAAGCAGACGGTCGCGACCCCCCGTTCCATGCCGTTGATCTTGGTCTCGAGGGCGGTGATCGTGGGGTTCACCTGCCGACCGTACGAATACGCGGCACTCCTGCCCTGGAAGACGTCGGCGAGATCCTGGACGTCCTCGTAGCCGTAGGCGACGGTGGCGTGGATCGGCTTCTGCAGCGATCCGTGTTCGATTCCCCCGCGTCGGTCGGAGTGGACGATGGAAGTCGTGAAACCCGGCATTGCTGACATCCAAGGTGGGTAGCGTTGGCGGGACTATAACCCCGCTCGAACCCCGCTCGTTGTCGGCGCTGCGAAACGGGCGACCGGCTAGGGTCGGTGCATGTGGTCGAACAACGGGAACACCCGGGCCAGTGCCGACAGCGCCAACGCGTGGCGTAGCCTGCCATCCGCCATCGCGGCGCGGATGCCGGTGAGCGACAGGAACTCCAGGCCGATTGCCTCGCCGGGACCGGGTTCGGGATCCTTGATTGGTTGGACGCCGTCGGCCAGGAAGTGGTGGCATAGGTGCGGGTGGATCGCCGGGTTGGGTTCCACGGCCCCGAGGTGCGTCCACTCGCCGCCGCCGTAGCCGGTCTCCTCGAGCAACTCCCGCTTGGCGGCCGTCAAGGGGTCTTCGCCGGGGTCGACCATGCCGCCCGGGGTCTCCAAGGTCCTGGCGCCGATGCCGAATCGGTATTGGTCGACCATGATCGACAAGCCCTCGGTGGTCAGCGCGACGATGTTGATCCAGTCGACCGACTCCAGCACCAGCCGTTTGAGGACGGGTTCTCCAGCAGGATGGCGCATCCAATCGAACCGCACGTCGAGGATGCCGAGATCTGGCCCGCGCTCGGATCGGACCCTTTCCCAGTTGAGTTTCATATTGGGTCAATACCCCGTCAGTTCCATGTAACCCGCCCCGCGCCGTCGGCCCCGGTCGTCGGTGAGGTAGGCGACGCCTTCCCAGTACCGCACCGACGTGTCCATGACCTGGTCCTCGAAGGCGGCGCGGACAATGTACTCCTCCGAGTCCTCGTAGGAGAGTTCGAGCCGCCACGCGACGGGCCAACCCCGCCAGTGCTCGACCGGCGTAAGAAGGAAGTCGCCCGCGGCGAGCGTTCGCGAGTTGCGGCCATCCCCGACGCTTCCCGAGTTGAAAGCGTCGCCACGCCCGTCCACGCGACGCAATCGATAGAGCATGAGATCGCGCCCGTCATCGAGGTGGAACGCGAACCAGTCCCACCCCGCATAGGCGTCGGCCAAGACGCTGGTGCTCCATTCCCGGTCCATCCAGGCCAGGCCGCGAACCCGGTGGGCCGCGTCGCCGACGGCCAGATCGCCATGCGCTTGCATGCGTGGCACCGAATAATAGTAGGAGGCGTTGTCGGGACCCTTGCGCGACAAGCCGCCCTCGCCCTGCAGGGTGATCGGGCGGCCGACCTCGAGTACAAGGTCGACGGCGAAGTCGGCGGTTTTGGCGACGAGCCGTTGCGGGGCAAAGCCATCGCTTGCGGACGCCAGTTGCCAATCGTCGAGATAGACGCGGAACGGCTTCGCCTGTGCCCCGGCCAGTTCCCGATGACCGCGACTGAACCGCTCGGCGGCGAGGTGGCGACGGGCCGCGACATCGGAAAGCGCCAGGTGAGCCATGTAGCCCTGGCCGGTTCGCCACGCCTCGGGACCGCTCCCGGGCCCGTCGTTGTCCGCCCCCGGCGCCAATCCCTGCCGGAACAGGGTGAACTGAACGCCGAATTCGCGAGGCGGGTCGTCATCGGTCGCGACCACGGCGGTCAGGTACCACCATTCGCTGCGGTAGCCCGGGTGCGGGCCGTGATCATGTGGAAAGACGAACTCGCGGACGTTGCGGGCGACGGTGAATCCGTTGTCGGCGGACGCGTCGCCGCCGAGGGCTGCGCGGATGCCCGGCGTGGTCTCGCCGCCGTCTTCGGTGCAGCCGAGCAAGACACCCGCCGTCGCGATGATGGGGTAGCAAAGGCCGCGCAACGATGGGGTTTGCCTCGCCACGTTGGTGCTACGGCGTGCCGCGGTATGCCATTCGGAAGGCGGGAACCGCGCCGGCGGCGGCAACGGCCAGGGCGCCGAGCATCAGTGGTCCCGCAATCGAGGCGAAGTCCACATGGAGGCTGATCGACCAGCCGAATGCGGCGGGGTTGACGAAATCGCAGAGCAACCATGCGAGGGCGAGCCCGAGCGGGAGCGAGGCGAAGAGCGCCATGGCGCCGAGCGCGGCGGTCTGCGCCATCGCCAGGCGCCAGAGCTGCGCATGGCTGTGGCCGATTGCCGAGAGTAGCCGAAACTCCCGCCGCCGGCCCGCCTGAAGCGCCGTCAGGGCCGCGTAGAGTCCTATGGCGGCGACCACGAGGGCCAACACGGCGAGCGACCGGCTGACCACGAACGAACGGTCGAAGACGGCCATGGCGAGACTGCGGATCTCGTCGTGGTTCAGGACTCGCGAAGCGCCGTAGCGTTCGCCCAGTTTCGCCGCGAGGGTCCGTGTCGCGAGCGGCTCCGTCTTAACGGCTAGCCGGCGCCAATGGACGCCCGAGGCGTCGAGGTCGGCCAGGAAGGTCGTTGGCAGGATCACGCGGGAGGCGAACGCGCCGAAATCGCGGAACACGTGGGCGACCTCCACGGGAAACGACCCACCCGCGCCGATCATTGTGATCGTATCTCCGGCTCGGATCCCGTAGAGGCGTGCGCCGACCTCGTTGAGCATGGCCCGGCCCTCGAGCGCGCCTTGGAAGCCGTAACGGGCGGTTTCCGTGGCGTCCAACTCCGCGAGGCGGACGTCGACGGGACCTTGGGCAACCCGGGCGGAGGCGATCCCGTAGCGGCGCGCATCGCGCACGCCGGCGAGATCGCGGATCGCGTCGAGTTCCGACGCAGCCACGTCGGCCTCCGTCTCGATGTAGATGCCGGGGGCAAGCCGGACATCGAGCATTTCGGTGAAGTCCCGGCGCAGGCTCTCGACCATGAGCCCCATGCCGATGGCGACGGCGGCGGCCACCGATAGGGCGCCGAGGGCCAAGCGGATCTCGCCGCTCTTTGCTGCCGCAGCGCGCAGGTTGGCACGCGTGGACAGGGATCGGCCAAGGCTGGCAAGGGGGGCGGCGGCCGTCCCGGCCAGGGGTACGGCGACGACGACCTGAACGGCACAGACGGCTGCAAGCGCCAGGAAGACCCAACCCAGCGTACCGTTGGCGAGCCCGACGACCGCGAGCGCCAATGCCAAAAGGCCAACAACCGTCCGCAGCGATACGCTTGCCTTGAAACGGCCTTCGGCCAACGGGCCCAGGGTCGATGCCAGCACGGCGCACGCGAATGCCTTCCCGATGACCCAACCGGTGAGCGTGGGCCTGCCCGGATCTTCCCCCGCCGCCGGGGTTGTGTCCGTGGTTTCGGGCATGGCGGCCTGCAGCAAGGCATCGGCGACATACGCACCGAGCCCGATTCCCACGATGGCGCCGGCGACACCGATGACGAAGCCCTCGGTACAGGCCATCGCGCGCAGGGCGGCACCGGGTGCGCCGATGGCCAGTAGCCGGGCCTGCTCGGTGCGCCGGCGGGCGGCGTTGGAGGCACTCGCCTGGAAGGCGATGAATGTCGCCATGAACAGACAGAGGACGGACAGCATGCCGAGATTGAAGAGGATCGCGTCCGCGAAACGACGGGATGGATTCCAGCGGCTTGCGGCCGTGACGTGGTAGCCCTCGATCCGCGGGTCGGTGTAACGGGGCAGGCTGGCCGCGATGCCGGGCAGGAGTTGGTCCAGCCAAGCGAGCAACCGGGTGCGCGGGTTCTCGACCACCAGCCAGACTCCGTCGATCTGGCTGTCGCGGCCGAGCAGGCGTTGCGCGGTTGGAAGGTCGGCCAGGACGACTTGGGTCGCAGCTTCCAGAACGACCACGGGGACATCGCCGATCACGCCGCCGCCAAGGGCGATTGCCCGCGCCGTGTCAGGTGACACCATGACCGCGTCGTCGGTGAGGAAGCGGGCGAGGCGTTGCACAGTGCTTGGGTTGTTGGGCTCGAGTTCGGCGCCGAGGGGCGTCGATGCGGGGACGAGGCCGCCGGCCGCGACGGGATCGAAACCGATGATGCGTCGCGGCTGGCCGTCGATCTCGACGTGCCCCTCGATCACGGGGAACATCGCGCGGACGGATCTGGCCCAACCGCCATCGTTGCCCGCCTGCCCCTCATCCGACGCTGCCGTGCGCCAACGGCGGCGCAGCTCGAAGTAGTCGGTCTCGACAAGGGCTTCGCGGGTGGCGATGTGGGTGTATCCGCCGATCGAAGGGTCGTCCAGGTTGGCACGGATCGACTGGCTCACCAGGTGGACGGCGACGATGGCGAGAACCGCCAGGACCACCCCGGCGAAGGACGCTGCCGGTCCCACTGGATGCCTCGCGGCAAAGCGCAGTTGGCTCTTGAGAAGGAGGATCATTGGCCCAGCGCAATCACCTCGTCCGCCCGTTCGGCGATCCGTTTGTTGTGCGTCGCGACCACGAGGCCGCATGCGGCGTGTTCGGCCGCCCGCCACAGCAACTCGGTGACGGCATCGGCGTTGTCGGCGTCGAGATTGCCGGTCGGCTCGTCGGCGAGCAGGATCGCGGGGCCGTGGGCCAGTGCCCGGGCGATGGCGACCCGTTGCTGCTCGCCCCCCGAGAGCGTGTCGGGGAAGCGATCCGCGCAATCGCCGACGCCGAGCGTCGTGAGGCGCGCCAGGGCGCTCGTCCGATCACCAAGCCCGTTGAGCGCAAGGGGCAGGACCACGTTCTCGGCAACGGTCAGTGTCGGAACGAGGTTGAAGAACTGGAAGATGATGCCAAGGTGCCGTCGGCGGTAGCGGACGCGGTGCCGTTCGGGTGCGTTGGAAACCACGAACGCCTCGCCGTCGTTGCCGAGAAACCGAACGGTGCCTTCGTCCGGGACCAGGATGCCCGCCATCAGGTTGAGCAGCGTCGATTTTCCCGTGCCGCTCGGCCCCCACAGTGCGGTGGTGCGCCCGGTTCGGGCGGCGAACTCGACGGCGCCCGGTACGCGGCGGACGCCGCGCCCGTCGTCGAAATGCTTGACCGCTCCCGCGACCTCAATCGCCGCCAACGTGCTGCATCCCCTGTTGATGCAGGGCGTGGGTCACCTCGCCGAGGTGGCGTCCCGTGGCAACGGCACCGAGGAGGTCGTCGAGGGTTTCGAACCGGGAAACGGTCCGTAGGGTGGTGAGGGTCGGGTGGATCATCTGCCATCGGCCCGCGTCGAAACGGGCCAGCGCATCCGCGGCGCGGACCCAGGTGCCGGCAACCGTCTCGCCGCTGTGGCAGAACGGCTGTTGCCCCTCGGGCATGTGGGTAGCGAAGAAGCGCGTGTCGAAGCGTGCGGGCGCCGTGGCGGGGGTGATCCAGTGGCTGAAGTAGAGCACCCGGTCCGTGGCCAGCCGGAGTCTCTCGCGCTCGGCCAGGGCGGGCAGGCTATCGCGCCGCGCCGCGAGGGCGTTTCGGTAGCCGTCGAAGCGGGCGCGTTCCTCGTCGCCGGATGGCTCGAAGGGTTGGCCATCGCGGTAGGCCAGGAGAACGCCGCACTCCTCGAAGCACTCGCGGATGGCGGTTACCCAGTAGCGCAGGCCGCCGCTCGGCAGGCCAAGTTGCGCGGCTGCCTGCCGGTCGTCGAGTCCGTCGCAAAGGTGTGCGAGTCCGTCGTCCGCCGGGTCGACCTTGCCGCCTGGGAAGACGTGCAGGTTGGGGAAGATGCCCCGTCCGGGGCGTTGGACCATGAACACCTCGACGCCGGCATCGCCCTGGCGCAGGAGAAGAATCGTCGCTGCCTTGCGGATGGGGACGGAATTCGTTGACGCCAATGGGTCGGCCGCGGCCATGAAGGTCGGCAATCATATCAGCGGAGTCCGTGGTTTCGTCCCGATCTGATAGGCTCTCGGCCATGGCGAAGCGATTCTTCATGGCGCTCGGTTTGGCGGTGCTGCCGTGGTCTCCTGCCGCATGGGGGGAGGAGGCACCGTGCAAGGACCCGGAGTACAAGCACGGCATCTCCTACCTGCTGCCTCTGAAGTACGACGAGCATTTCACGCATTTCGACTGGGCCAATCCGGATGCGCCCAAGGCCGGCTCGATGCGCCTGCCGTCCCTCGGCACGTTCGACAGCTACAACAACATCCTCGAGAAGGGGCGCATGGCGGCCGGCTACGACCGGAGCGGGGGGCTGGTCTACGACAAGCTCATGGAGGGCGCGGCGGACGAGCCGGTCAGCAACTACGGCCGCCTGGCGGAAGGCGTCGCCAAGGGGCCGAACCTCGATTGGATCGCGTTCAAGTTGCGCGACACCGCGCGGTGGCACGACGGCGTCCCGATCACCGTCGACGACGTCGTGTACAGCTTCGAGATGTTCCTCGAACACGGTTCCGTGGCGTTGCGCACGTCGCTGGCCGACCTAGAGCGGGTATTCGCGTTCGGGGAGCGGGAAGTCTGCTTCGTGCGCAACACCGAGATGGAGGTCAACCCGGCGCTGCCGTTCGCCATCGGCGGGCAGGCGATCCTCCCGAAGCACTATTGGGAGGTGCGCGACATCACCAAGACCACGGTGGAACCGCCGCTCGGCAGCGGCCCGTACCGGCTCAAGCGGGCCGAGACCGGACGGCTTCTGGAGTTCGAACTGGACGAGGAGTACTGGGGCCGGGACCTACCCGTCAACAAGGGCCGGTACAACTTCAAGATCGTCAAGTTCGACTACTTCAAGGACGACGGCGTGATGCTGGAGGCCCACAAGGGCGACGTGTTCGACATACGGGAGGAGGGCGTTTCCAAGAACTGGGCGACCCAATACGACTTTCCGGCGGTACGCGCGGGCCTCTTCAAGCGCGACCTGCGCAAGCTGACCCGTGTTGAGGGGCTTTGGTGGCCGATCTTCTGGAATACCGAGAAACCGCCCCTGAACGACGTTCGCGTACGCGAAGCCCTGTGGCTGCTCTACGACTTCGGTTGGACCAACCGGGTCCTGTTCTACAACTTCTACTTGAAGGGCGTGAGTCTCTTTCAGAACTCGCCGATGGCCCACACGGGGCTGCCCAACGCCAGGGAACTCGCACTTCTCGAACCGTGGCGGGACCAGGTACCCCCCCGGGTATTCACGGAGGAGTTCAAACATCCGCCGAGTACCGGTTACGGCCTGCGCCGGGATCGCATCAAGCGTTCGCTCGCGCTGTTCCGGGAAGCTGGCTGGGAGATGCACCGCGGCGTTATGCGCAACATCGAGACGGGCGAGCCGCTGGCGCTGAACTTCATCGGCGTCTCCTACTATTCCATCCGCCAGAACCTGTCGCTGGTCGACAACCTCGCCCGCGTGGGCATCAAGACGACGGGACGCTCACCCGAGGTGTCGCAATGGCTCTACCGCAGCCGGACCGGCAAGTTCGACGGCAACTCCAACCGGTGGGGCCCCGGACACATGCCTGGATTGGCCCTGCGCAACTGGTTCGGTAGCGAGGCCGCAGGCCAGGACTACGGACAGAACTGGGCGCGCATCCGAAACCCCGTCCTCGACGCCCTCATCGAAGCGATCATCGCCGCCGATACCGCCGCGGATCTCTACGCCGCGACCCGCGCCTTCGATCGCGTCTTCCTGTGGAACTTCTACGCCGTGCCGCTCGGCTCGCAGCCGGGCTTTCGCCTGGTGCACTGGGACAAGTTCGGCGAAGTGCGCCGCGACGACTTGAACCGCGTTCCCTTCGTCGACGCCTGGTGGTGGGACGAGGAGAAGGCGCGGCGCGTCCAAGAACGCATGGCCGAACTCGGCGAAGGCGAATAGTCCCCTCGTATCGGTTCCACGCAAGGAACAGCTGGTAGGGGCGACCCTTGCGGTCGGTCAGGAATCGTGACGCGGCGGCGTTGGCTCCGGCGGCGGATGCCGGACGGGACAAGCCCCTCCCCTACGAACCCTTCCACGAGCTTGCCAGTGTTCCCTCGTCCAAACGAGTCAAATAGTTGTTGACGTATCCGTTCACGGGGCGTAACTTCGCGGGGAAGTTGTGGGAAATTGTGGGAGATTGTGAGTAGATCGGGTTAGGTTGAACATGGAAGTGGTTATGGTCAGGGACGACCACCCACAACTTGATCGAAGGCCGACGCTCCGCTCGAGAGGCGCCCATGTTTCGGGGGATATCGAAGGCAAGCTTGGACGACCGTGGTCGGTTCGCCATGCCGGCTCGCTTTCGCGATGGTTTGAGGGCGCGTTCCGACAGCAAGCTGGTGATTACGATCGACCGTCAGGACAAGTGCCTGCTGCTGTATCCCGACAACGAGTGGCTCGCCGTCGAGAAGCGGCTCGAACGCCTGTCCAATCTCAACTCCGCCGTGCGTCAGCTTCAGCGCATGCTCATGGGTTTCGCGATCGACGTGGAGCTGGACGGCAACGGTCGCGTGCTGATTCCCCCGATATTGCGCGACTACGCCGGGATCGACAAGGCGGTGATGGTTATGGGCCAGTCGAACAAGCTCGAGCTGTGGAGCGAAGACGTCCTTCAGGCACAGCTTGTCGAATGGGCCGGCGAGGGCAACCGGGCTCTCGACGACCTCGAAGAACTGGATGGGATTCAACTCTAGCGAGTTCGCCTGACAGCCATACGTCATTGCTCGGCTGGAGTGGCAACGTTGGACGCGGTCATCAAGGACGGGAGTCCATGGTTCGAGACAGCGAATCGGTGCATGCACCGGTGATGCTTGAGGAAATGGTGGAAGCAATTGCCGTAGACCGCGATGGACTGTACGTGGATGCGACTTTCGGACGTGGCGGTCATTCGCGCCGGCTTCTTGCACACCTTTCGTCGCGTGGTCGCCTGTTGGCCATCGACCGGGACGCGGAGGCGTTCGCTAGCGCTTGCCGACTCGCCGGCGTGGACACTCGGGTCCAAGTCCGCCATGGCAGGTTTGGCGCGTTGAGGGACTACCTCGGCGAGCGCGAGGCGGGCGGGCTCGGTGCGCAGTCCGGCGTCATGTTCGACATCGGGATGTCCTCGCCCCAAGTCGACGAATCCGAAAGGGGTTTCAGCTTCTCGGTGCCCGGCCCCCTCGACATGCGCATGGACCAGCGTGACGAGTTGACCGCGGCGGCTTGGCTAAACGATGCCGAAACGGAAGATCTCGCGGCCGTCATCGGTCGTTACGGCGAAGAGCGGCATGCCCGGCGTATTGCCAGGGCGATTGTCGGTGCCCGGCCGCTTGCAACCACGACCGAACTCGCCGAGGTGGTTACCCGCGCGGTTCCGGGATCGCGGTTCCCGACGTCGTCCTGCGCCCGCGTCTTCCAGGCGGTGCGCATCCACGTAAACGACGAGTTGGGCGAACTCGATCGCGGCCTGGATGCGGGGTTCGACGCGTTGAAGACGGGTGGTCGCATGGCGGTCATCACCTTCCACGGGGTTGAGCATCGGCTCGTGCGCCGACGGTTTCGGCGGTGGGTTGAAGGCCCCGAACTGCCCCGGCGCCTGCCGATTCGGGGTGAAGCGGAACCCTTGGCGCGGCGCCTCGATTCGGTCGGTAGGGGGCTTCGTCCCTCGGCGAGGGAGGTCGGCAGAAACCCACGCGCCCGAAGCGCGCTTCTGCAGGCGGTCGAGAAGGTTCGGTCGTTGGACGACGCTGGGACCACCACTGCCCGCGAAGCCACGGGCGCCGCCCCATGAAACGTCCCACGCGAAGTGGCTTCTGGATGCTGCTCGGCATCGCCACATGGGTAGGGATCGCCGTCACCGGCATTCAGACCGCTCGCCAATCGGGGGAGATGCGCGAGCTGTTCCAGCGGTTGTCGACGAACCAGGAGATCCAGGATCGTCTGCTCGCCGAGTCCCGCTTGCTGCTGCTCGAGAAAGCCACGTTGGCGAGCTACCTGAACGTCGAGAGCGTCGCCACCGAGGAGTTGGCGATGGGGTTCCCAGAGCAGGTTCTGCGGGTGGAACGATGAACTCGCGCAAGCGCCGTCGCGTCCCCGCCGACAAGGTCCCGCGTGAGCCGAGGTCTTTCCGACGGGCGAGAGGCAAAGCACCCGCTTACGGATCGGGTCGGGTTGCGGGCTTAAGCGGGGCACTCCGGAAAGGAGGCGCGTCGTCCCGTTACCACCCGCCCGTCGACCGCCATAGCGTCGTCGTGCTGCTCTTCCTGGTCGGATTCGTCGGGCTCGCCGGCAGAACGGGCTATCTCGCGGTCACCGAGCGCGATTTTCTCAAGGAGCAGGGCGAGGCGCGCTCGGTCCGCGAAGTCACGATTCCGGTGCATCGCGGCATGATCCTCGACCGCAATGGGGAGCCGCTGGCCGTTAGCGCTCCCATGGGCTATGCCTGGATCGACCCGCAACAGACCTCACTGGCGGCCGCGGACACCGCGCGCCTGGCAAGCGTGCTGGGCCTTACGACCGAGGCGCTCGAACAACGCTACCGCTCGGGCTCCAAGCAGTTCGCCTACCTGGCCAGGCGGTTGCCGCCCAACACCGTCCGGCGGGTGACCGACCTCGGCATTGAGGGTGTACACATCGGGCGGGAGTACCACCGTTTCTATCCTGCCGGGGAGACCACGGCCCACCTCCTCGGTCGTACCGACGTCGACGACGTCGGTCAGGAGGGCGTGGAACTCGCCTACAACGAGTACCTTGCCGGCGCACCCGGCGCCAAGCGCGTACTGCGCGACGGCAGGGGAGGCACGGTCAAGGATCTCGACTACGTCCGGGATCTCGACTACCTGCGGGCGCCTCGATTCGGCCGGGATATCGAACTCGCCCTCGATCTGCGTCTGCAGTACCTCGCCTACCGCGAACTCAAGACCGCCGTTGAACGCAATGGGGCGACGTCCGGATCCTTGGTGATGCTCGATGCGGAAACCGGGGAGGTGCTTGCACTCGCGAACCAGCCTTCCTTCAATCCCAACGACTGGCAGGCCCGTGGCCACCACGGCGTGCGCAATCGTGCGATCGCCGACCTGTACGAACCGGGTTCCACCGTCAAGCCGCTCACCGTATTGGCGGCCTTGGAAAGCGGAATCTACACACCCGAGACCGAGATCGACACGCATCCCGGCTTTCTGAGGGTCGATGGCAAGACCATCGAGGATCCCTCGAACCGCGGCCGAATCACGGTCACGACGGCGCTCGCCAAGTCGAGTCAGGTTGCCGTCGCGAAGATGGCCCTTTCGATGCCCGAACACGCCGTGTTCGATGCGTTCCAACGGGCGGGATTCGGTGACTACACGGGCTGCGACCTGCCTGGCGAGGAACTGGGACTTCTGTCCGCCATCGACCTCGACAAGCCGATTGGACGGGCAACCTTGGCGTACGGCTACGGCGTCATGGCCACACCGATGCAGATCGCCCGCGCCTACCTGATGCTGGCCAACAACGGCATCAAGCGGGACCTGTCCATCGTGCGCGACGCGGCCCGCGGCCGCGCCAGCAGTCGACCGGTGTTCGCCCGCCGGGACGTCGAGGCGGTCGCGGCCATGTTGCGCGGTGTTGTCGCGCCTGGCGGCACGGCCCCCAAGGGTCGTCCCGCGAGCTACACCGCTGCGGGCAAGACGGGTACGGCCCGGAAAGTCAGTTCCGGGACCTACGACGAACGTGCGCATGTGGCCTTCTTCGCCGGCTTCGCGCCTGTCTTCGATCCCCGGATCGTGCTTGTGGTCGTCATCAACGAGCCCCGCGGTGCGGGGGTTGGCGGTGGCGCGGTGGCGGCGCCGGTGTTTGCTGCGGTGGCCGAGAGGGCGCTGCGGATTCTGGGCGTTCCCCCCGTCGACGGTGGCGTGGCCGAGACACGTGGATTGCCGGGGGGCGAGCGCGCGACATGAACCGCACGATGGACTTGCGCGAGCTGCTGCACGAGGAGGGCGTACCCGCGTTGACGGTCTCGGGTATTGCCTCGGACTCGCGTCGCGTCGCACCGGGCCATCTATATGTCGCACGCCGCGGCAATGTCTTCGACGGCCATGACTTCGTCTCGGCCGCCGTGGAGGCCGGTGCCGTCGCCGTCGTGTCGGAGCGTCCGGTGGAAACGGGGGTCGCCAACATCGTCGTTCCCGGAATTGCCGGTGAGCTCGGCGCGCTTGGCGCGCGCTTCTACGGCGAGCCGAGCCGCGCCACCGATGTCGTCGGCGTCACCGGCACCAACGGCAAAACCACCGTCGCGTACAACATCGCCCGCATTGGCGGTACAGGCGAAACGACGGGCTACGTGGGTACCTTGGGTTGGGGAGTGCCGCCGGAGCTGGCGCCATCGGCCCTGACCACCGAGGATCCGCTGGTGTTGCAGATGCGGTTGCGGCGGCTGGTCGACCGCGGCTTGTCGCGCGTGGCGCTGGAGGCCAGTTCCCATGCGCTGGACCAGGGTCGTCTCGATGAGGTCGAGATCGACGTGGGCGTGTTCACCAACCTGAGCCGCGATCACCTCGACTACCACGGCACCATGGAGCGGTATGCGGCGGCGAAGCGCAAGCTGTTCGCGGGTGGGTTGCGCGCGGCGGTGGTCAACGTCGACGATGCCACCGGCCGGGCCATCGCCGAGCAGGCCGACGACCGCATGGACGTGCTGCGCGTCGGGCGCACCGGAGACGTGCGCTGGCGCGACCTCGAGTTCCATAGGGGCGGCATTCGCGGTGTGTGGGTCACGCCGTGGGGTCGACGTTCGTTCGCCCTCGGCGCTTTCTTCGGCGAGTTCTCCGTCTACAACGCCGCCTGCGTTCTGGCGGCGTGTTGCGCGCTGGGCGATTCGTTTGCGGACGTCGTCGACGCCATGGAGGGGCTGCCGGGCGTTCCGGGCCGCATGCAGGCGATGGCGACCCGGCCGATGGTGTTCGTGGACTACGCCCATACGCCGGATGGTCTGAACGCGGTGTTGTCGGCGATCCGCGCGCATGTCGGCGATTCTCGGGTGATCACCGTGTTCGGCTGCGGGGGTGATCGAGACCGAGGCAAGCGAGGGTTGATGGCGCGGGCGGCCGAGGCAGGCTCCGACGTGGTCGTGGCGTCCACCGACAATCCCCGTTCCGAACATCCCGATCGGATTCTCGACGACGTGATGGCCGGATTCGCCGATCCCGGGACCGTGGTGCGGATCGGTGATCGTCGCGAAGCCATCGCCGCGGCCCTGGACCGCGCGGATTCCCGCGACGTCGTGCTGATCGCCGGCAAGGGGCACGAGGACTACCAGGAAGTGGCGGGTCGGCGTTTGCCTTGGAGCGATGCGGGCATCGTCGCCGAGCTGCTCCATGACGCATCGATTCTTGGCGGAGCTCGTTGCGTGGGCTCCTCGTCGTCACATCGGGAAGGCGGGAAAGTGTCCCTGAAACCGACATGTGCAATGCACGATGTGGGTGAAGCGGCCCGGGTGGTACCGCCTCCCGACGGGTCGGAACGGCGGGAGAGCAGCCCATGATGCTTTGGTTCACCGAGTATCTCGCTGGCTTTGTCAGCGGCTTCGGGGTGTTTCAGTATCTGACGTTCCGAACCGTGGTCAGCACCATCACCGCCCTGCTCATTTCGCTCCTCGTTGGACCGACGATGATCAGAAAGCTCTCCCACTACCAGATCGGCCAGGTTGTTCGGGACGTCGGGCCCGAGACACACCTCAAGAAGGCCGGTACGCCGACCATGGGGGGCGCGCTGATCCTGGTGTCGATCGTTGCCGCGACGCTGTTGTGGTGCGACCTGGCAAACCGCTACGTGTGGATCGTGCTGGGAGTGCTTGTATGCTTCGGCGGTATCGGCTGGCTGGACGACTACCTGAAGATCAGCGAGCGCAGCTCCCGCGGGCTTTCCGCCGGGCGCAAATACCTGTGGCAATCCGTGTTCGGGTTCATCGCGGCGGTCGTTCTCTACACGACGGCCGAAACGCCTGCCCAGACCGCCTTGATCGTGCCGTTCTTCAAGGAAGCGGTGATTCCGCTGGGCTTGGGCTTCGTCGTCCTGACCTACCTCATGATCGTCTTCATGAGCAACGCCGTGAACCTCACCGACGGTTTGGACGGACTTGCCACATTGCCCACCGTGATGGTCGCCGCCGCGCTGGGGCTCGTTGCCTACCTGGCGGGCAACAGCCTGTTCGCCGACTACCTGCAGATTCCCTACGTCCCCGGTGCCGGTGAACTCGCGGTTCTGTGCGGCGCGTTGATCGGCGCCGGCTTGGGATTCCTTTGGTTCAACACCTATCCGGCACAGGTGATCATGGGTGATCTCGGTGCGCTTGCGCTCGGCGCCATGCTCGGCGTGGTTGCGGTGATGGTGCGACACGAGATCGTTCTGCTCATCATGGGTGGGCTGTTCGTCGTCGAAGCGGTCTCGGTGATCGTGCAGGTGATCTCCTTTCGGCTCACCGGCAAGCGCATCTTCCGCATGGCCCCCATTCACCACCATTTCGAACTCCTAGGCTGGCCCGAGCCGCGGGTCACCGTGCGCATGTGGATCATCACCCTGGTGCTGGTGCTGATCGGCCTGTCGACGTTGAAGCTGCGATGAACGAATCTGCCACCCTCGTTCTCGGCCTCGGCGCGACCGGATACTCGTGCATCCGGCACTTGGCTGGGCGGGAGCGCCTGCTGGCCACCGATACCCGGTCCGCGCCGCCGTACCTGGACGCGGTATCCGACGAGTATCCCGATGTCGAGGTTGTCGACCCGGCGGGTTGGCAAGGCGCGTTGAAGGTGGCCACGCGCGTTGTCGCGAGTCCGGGCATTCCCATGGACCACGAAATGGTCGTTGCAGCCCGAGCGGCGGGCTTGGCGGTGACCAGCGACATCGAGCTGTTCCTGGCGGCGGCACGTGGCCCCGTCGTGGGCATTACCGGCACCAACGGCAAGAGTACGGTGGCGACGCTGGTCGGCAAGCTGTTCGCGGCGGCGGGTCGCAACGTCGGCGTCGGCGGCAATGTCGGGACGCCGGCGCTGGACCTTCTCGGAGAGGATATGGACGGCTATGTCCTCGAGTTGTCGAGCTTTCAATTGGAGCGGCTCGACCGGGCGCCGCTGACCGTCGCCGCGATTCTGAACGTAAGCGCCGATCACCTCGACCGGTATTCCGATCTCGCGGCGTACGCCGCGGCGAAACAGCGCATCTATGCCGCCGCCCAACGGGCCGTATACAACGCGGAAGACCCACGCACCCAGCCTCCTCGCCGAATCCCGTCGATCGCCTTGAACGCCGACCCCGGATGGCGCGTAGACGGCGAGTCGCTGGTGATCGGGGGTCGTCGCGTGGATGCCGGCGCCTTGGCCTTGCAGGGCCGACACAATCGGGTCAACGCGCTGGCCGCCGCGGCGATCGTCCACCAGGCCGGGGTCGAGCCGGACGTCGCTGCCCTTCGGGTGTTCCGGGGCCTGCCGCATCGCTCGTATCTGGTGGCGGAAGTCGACGGGGTTCGCTATGTGGACGACTCGAAGGCGACCAACGTCGGTGCCTGCCTTGCGGCGCTGGACGGCTTCGGTACGGGCGCGAAGAATCTCGTGTTGATCGCGGGCGGCGATGCGAAGGGTGCGTCCTTCGAAGCGCTGGCCGATGCTGCCCGCCGTCACGTGTCCCGGCTGGTTCTCATGGGTCGGGACGCGGCGAAGATCGACGCGGCGCTGGGCGATGTCGTGCCCGCCGTGCGCGTGGGCGATATGCGCGAAGCCGTGTCCGTCGCGAGCGACGTCGCGCATGCCGGGGACACCGTGCTGCTGTCCCCGGCATGCGCCAGCTTCGACATGTACACCGATTTCAACGAGCGCGGCGAAGACTTCGCCCTTGAGGTCCGCCGGCTCGGCAGCGGGCATCGCCGAGTGCCGGCCGGGATGTCGCTGCCGTGATCGCCCGGGTCGACTTCTCGCTGGTCACGGTTTGGCTCGTCCTGATCGTCGTAGGCACCATCATGGTCTCTTCCGCCTCGGCCTCCCTTGAAGGGGGCGCGGGCTACTACCTCGCCAAGCACGGCGTGTTCGTTTTCGGATCGCTGGTCGCCATCGCTGCCATCGTGTGCATACCCCTTCGGCTCTGGGAGATCATGCACGTGCCGTGCCTGTTGCTCGCGTTGGTCCTGTGCGCCCTGGTCCTGGTGCCGGGGGTATCGCAGGAGATAAACGGCAGCCGGCGATGGATGGAGTTGGGCCTAATCCGGTTCCAACCCGCGGAAGCGGCCAAGTTCCTGTTGGTGGTATTTCTCGCCGGGTGCGTCGCCCGGGCCGGCGACGCGTTGTCGACACACTGGCAACTGCTGCTCAAACCCGTGGGTCTGGTCGTGATCCTGCTGGCCTTGGTCCTGTCCCAGCCAGACTTCGGCAGCGTCGTGCTGTTTGCCTTGTTGACGGGAGGCATTCTGTTCCTCGGCGGCGCTAGGTTGCGCGACTTCCTGTTGCTGGCCGTCCTTGGCGGCGTCGCGTTGGCGGCGGTTGCCGTGAGCCAACCGTATCGCGTGGAGCGTTTGATGACGTTCCTCGATCCTTGGGCGACGCCCTTCGGCAGCGGCTACCAGCTCACTCAGGCCCTCATCGCGTTCGGGAGCGGGGGGTTCCTCGGGCTCGGCATCGGCGAGGGAGTGCAGAAGCTGTTCTACCTGCCGTTTTCCCACAACGACTTCATCTATGCCGTGATCGCCGAGGAACTCGGCCTGATCGGCGCCGTAGCGGTGCTCGCCGTATTCGCCGTATTGACGCTGCGCATCTGTCGGATCGGTCGCGATGCGGTGGCGGAGCGACGGGTCTTTGCCGGCATGCTCGCCTATGGTGCCGCGCTGCTGCTCGGCTTGCAGACCGTATTCAACGTCGGCGTGAATACTGGCGTGTTGCCGACGAAGGGATTGACCTTGCCCTTCGTCAGCTTCGGTGGCAATAGCCTGCTGGTCTGTTCGGGCCTTGTTGCGCTTGCGTTGCGCGTTCACTACGAGCGTCGCCGGCCACCTAGGACCCCTTCTCGCGAGCCAATGGCGGAGGTCGCCGATGTTGCCGCCTGACTTTGGGCCCGGCCCGGGCGTCGCGATGCGAGGCGTGAAGCGCGTCCATTTCGTCGGCATCGGCGGCGCGGGTATGTGCGGCATCGCGGAGCTACTGCTCGAACAGGGCTACGCCGTTACCGGATCGGACCTGCAACGCTCGGCGGCGACGGCGCGGCTGGCGGCCCGCGGTGCAACCGTGCGCCATGGCCACGATGCCAAGGCCGTGGTCGGTGCGGACGTGGTCGTCGTGTCCAGTGCCGTGAACGCCGACAACGTGGAAGTCGAGAAGGCGCGTCGGCTGCGTATCCCGGTCGTGGCGCGCGCGGAGATGCTCGGCGAACTGATGCGTCATCGCCATGGCATTGCGGTGGCCGGAACCCATGGCAAGACCACGACCGCCAGCCTGATCGCGAACATATTCCAGGCTGGCGGCCTGGACCCGACTTTCGTGATCGGCGCACCTGCGGCCGGCAACGGCGGCAACGCTCGCCTGGGGTCGGGAACGCACGTGATCGCCGAAGCCGACGAGAGCGACGCGTCCTTCCTGCACCTTGCCCCCATCGTTTCGGTCGTCACCAACATCGATCGCGACCACCTCGACGCCTATGACCAGGACTTCGACCGCCTGCTCGACACCTTCGTCGGGTTTGTGCAACGCCTGCCCTTCTACGGCCTCGCGGTGGTCTGCGGGGATGACCGGTTTGCCGCCGGCATTCTGGGTCGGATTGGCCGGCCCTCGCGAACCTACGGTCTCAACGAGGGTGTCGACTATCGCGCCGTGGATGTCGAGGGCGACGAAGGGCCATGGGCGTTCACCGCATTGCGCCCCGATAGGGACGACCTGCGCGTGTCGCTGCCGTTGCCGGGTTTGCACAACGTGCAGAATGCCCTAGCGGCGGTCGCCGTGGCCACCGAGGAGGGCGTGGCCGATGATCGCATCGTTGCCGGCCTCGAGGGTTTCCGCGGCGTGGCCCGGCGTTTCGAGACCGCCGAATGCCGTCTCGATGGCAGCCGCCTTACCCTGGTCGACGACTACGGCCACCACCCCACGGAACTCGAGCACGTGGTTCGCACCGCACGCCGTATCTGGCCGGCGCGTCGCTTGGTGATGGTCTACCAGCCGCATCGATACACCCGCACGCGCGATCTCTTCGACGAGTTCGTCGACGTGCTCGCCGGCGTCGACGAGTTGCTCCTCGCCGAGGTCTATGCGGCGAGCGAAGTCCCCATTTCCGGGGCCGACGGTCGTGCCTTGGCGCGGGCTGTTCGGTTGGCCGAGGAACGGCCGGCTGCGTTCGCGTCGACCCCCGAGGCGGCTTTGGAGCGCCTGAGAACGCTGGTTGCGGATGGAGATGTCGTCGTCGTGCAGGGCGCTGGAGACATCTCCTGGGTCGCCGAGGCACTGAGGAACGGTTAGGTGGTTCGATCACTGGTATGGCTTGCCGTCGTCGCCGCTGCAGGATTCGGGGGATTGCGGTTCGCCGAAGCCGTGGCGACGGTCGACGTTGGACGCGTCGAGCTCGAGGGGGAACTGACCGTTCCCGAGAGTCGCGAGGTGCAACAGGCCGTCGCCGGGGTGTTGTCGAGCCCGGGCAAGCGAGGCGCACAGGATGTGGCCGCCGCCGTCGAGTCGATCGGCTGGGTTCGCGAAGTGCTCGTGCGCATGCGCTGGCCGGATACATTGCAGGTCTCGGTGGTTCGAGACACGGTGGCGGCAGGCTGGGGCGACGACGCCTACCTGACGACCGGGGGCGATGTCGTTCCGGCCCCCCCGGCCGACGCCCGCGGCGGGACCGATTCGGACCTGCCCATCCTGTCGGGCTCGTTGTCCGACGGCACCGAGACGATGCGCGTCTACAATCTGCTCAACGCACCGGCACACGCACTGGGCCTTCGCATCGTGCGGCTCGACGAGGATCGCGTCGGGAATTGGACGGTCGAATTCGCCGACGGGATGGCGGTGGTGCTCGGGTCGAAGGCCCTGCGCGAACGCTTCGATCGGTTCCTCGTCGTATACAGTCGGGAACTCGCGGGCGGCAAGGACGGCGCTGTTCGGATCGATGCCCGTTACCACTCGGGTGTGGCCGTGCGTTGGGATTCACCAGAACCAGGGACCTAGGGTGGCAAGCAGCGAAGGACATCGGATCGTCGGGTTGGACATCGGCACCAGCAAGGTGGCGGCGATCGTCGGCGAGGTTTCGGCGTCGGGTGAGATCGAGGTGATCGGCATCGGCTCGTACCCGTCCCGCGGCTTGAGAAAAGGTGTGGTGGTCAACATCGAGTCCACCGTCGAAGCCATCAAGCGGGCCGTCGAGGAGGCGGAGCTCATGGCGGGCTGCGAGATCGATGCGGTCTACGCGGGAATCGCCGGCAGTCATGTCCGCGGCATAAACTCCCACGGCATCGTGGCAATACGCGACCGCGAGGTCTACGACCAGGACGTCGACCGGGTTCTCGATGCGGCGCAGGCGGTGGCGATCCCGGCCGACCAGAAGGTGCTGCATACGCTCCGCCAGGAATTCCTGGTCGACGATCAGGACGGTGTCAAGGAACCCTTGGGCATGTCCGGAGTGCGCCTGGAGGCGAAGGTCCATCTCGTCACCTGCGCGGTCACTGCCGCGGCGAACATCGGCAAGTGCATCGAGCGCTGCGGGCTCCTCGTCAACGACGTCATCCTCGAGCAATTGGCGTCGAGCATGTCCGTGCTTACGGAGGACGAGCGGGACCTCGGTGTCTGCCTGGTGGACATCGGCGGCGGCACGACGGACATCGCCGTGTTCGCGAACGGCGCGATTCACCACACGGCGGTCATTCCCATCGCCGGCGACCAGGTCACCAACGACATTGCCATGGCGCTCCGAACGCCGACCAAGCACGCGGAAGAGATCAAGATCAAGTACGCCTGCGCCCTTACGCAATTGGCGCGGGCGGAGGAGACCATACAGGTGCCGGGCGCCGGGGGTCGACCGCCGCGCGAATTGTCACGCCAAGCGCTGGCGGAGGTGGTGGAGCCCCGCTACGAAGAGCTGTTCAAGCTCGTGCAGCATGAACTCCAGCGCAGCGGCAAGGGCGAGCTCATCGCATCGGGCGTTGTGCTAACGGGTGGGTCGGCGAAGATGGAAGGCGTCGTCGAGCTTGCCGAAGAGGTCTTTCACATGCCGGTAGACCTCGCCGCGCCCACGCGGGTCGCCGGTATCGCAGACATTGTCAGCAACCCGATCTACTCTACGGGTGTCGGTTTGCTGATGTATGGAATGGAGCAGGAAAAGGAAAGTGGCCGCCGTGGTCGAAGGACGAACCGCAGCGGAGCATTCGCACGACTGAGGTCTTGGTTCAACGATCTGTAGGTCGCCAAGGCGAATCCACTTGGTTTGGTTCACTTGACAAGGATGTGGAAATGACTACGACGACGGACATGCCATTCGAGCTGGTCGACAATCCCACGCGAAGCGCGGTGATCAAGGTGATCGGCGTCGGCGGCGGCGGGGGCAACGCTGTGCAGCACATGATTGCGAACTGCGTGGAAGGCGTCGACTTCATCGCTGCCAATACCGACTCGCAAGCGCTCTGTAGCCTCCAGGGACCGACGACGCTGCAGTTGGGCGCCGCCATCACCAAGGGGCTCGGTGCGGGTACGAGGCCGGAGGTGGGACGCCAGTCGGCCATCGATGACCGCGACAGGATCCACGACGTGCTCGCCGGCGCCGACATGGTGTTCATCACGGCGGGGATGGGCGGGGGTACCGGGACCGGCGCCGCCCCTGTGGTCGCCGAGGTTGCCAAGGAGATCGGCGCCTTGGCCGTCGCGGTCGTGACCAAACCCTTCGAGTTCGAGAACCGTACCAAGGTCGCCGAACAGGGCATCGTCGAACTGACCCAGCATGTCGACTCCGTGATCGCGATCTCCAACGATCGCCTGCCGGCGGTGTTCGACGACGATGCCACCATGGACGAAGCCTTCGCGGCGGTGGACGATGTGCTCCTCGGCGCAGTCCGCGGCATCTCGGACATCATCATCAGGCCCGGTCGCATCAACGTCGACTTCGCCGATGTCCGTACAGTGATGTCGGAACGGGGCATGGCGATCATGGGCACCGGGCAGGCGTCCGGCGACAGTCGCGCCAGGGATGCCATCAACGAGGCGATCAACAGTCCCCTCCTGGAGGACGTCGACCTACAGGGCGCAAGGGGTGTGGTGGTGAACATCACGACCACACCGAGCGTCGGCATTCGGGAATTCCAGGAGGTGGGCAATGCGGTCCGCGAGCTGGCATCCAAGGGTGCTACGGTCGTCGTCGGCACGGTGAACGACGAGACGCTCGGCGAGGAGATGCGGATCACGGTGGTTGCGACGGGTTTGGGCAACGCCAAGACAGAGTCGGGCGACAGGCCGGCGCCGCTGCTCTCCGGCGGGGTGCCAAACTACCGGGAGTTGGATCGACCTACCGTTATTCGCAATAGCCCTGCGGGTGAGGATCCAGAGACGCGCACCATTCCCTCGGACCCGGACATCCTCGACATTCCCGCGTTCCTGCGCCGCCAGGCCGACTAGCGAAGCGCCGAGTCCGGTCCTATGGGGCGCTCGTCGCGAACCACCCGTAAGGGGGCGACCCTAGCGCGCCCGTCCGGGCGCGCCGCCTCACGTGCCCGTCGGGGCGCGCCGCCGCCCCGGGAAACGCACGGCGTAGCGCCTCCCTCGCGTGCGGGTACAAGCCCCGTCCCTACGGGTTCGGCCGGAGCTTGCCCGTGTTCCACCCGGCATCGCCTGAGAAATGCACGGCACAGGGCTGCCGGTTCGGGTAGCGGGACCGGGACGAATACGCGCTGAGGAAAAAAAACTCCAGTCGATACACACTGTTACAAATGTGGGGCGGAAGGCTGCCGGAGTCGATTGGTAAAATTAGGCGGTCGGCAAGGTGGCATGGCGCTCGCACGGGGGTGCGAACATGGCCATAGCAGGCGGCTCTAGTCCGGACTGGATAGGGCCGTTGGGGATCGAAGCTTACTGCCTTGCCTGCGGGGCGTTCTGGGGACGCCCGGGGATGCAAGACCGGAATCTGCACGGCGGCGGTCAAAGTTGATAACACAAAGAACGCTAGCGAGGGAAGTGCATACGAAGGGGGTTGGTCTCCACACGGGTCAGGAGGTCGACCTGACGATCCGTCCTGGCGAGGCGGATGCAGGAATCGTGTTTCGGCGTTCCGACCTGCCTTCGTCTTCGCAGGTCGCGGCGAATGCGGACAACGTCGTCGATACGCAACTCGCCACAACGCTTGGAGAGGCTGGCGTCCGCGTCTCCACGGTCGAGCACTTGATGGCGACCTTTGCGGGCTTGGGAATCGACAATGCCCAGGTCGAGGTCGGTGGTTCGGAATTGCCGATCATGGACGGCAGCGCCGCACCCTTCGTACGGCTCATCAGATCGGCAGGTATCGAGGAACAAGCGGCACCCAAACGCTTCATCGAGATTACCCGGGAGGTGAGGTGGACGGACGGCTTAGCGTTCACCAGCCTGACCCCCCACGACGGGTTCAGGCTCGACTACACGATGAAGTACGATCATCCGTACTTCGAGGGGCTCTGTCAGCACGCCAGGGTCGACTTCTCCTCGCGGGCTTTCATCCGCGACATCAGCCGGGCGCGGACGTTCGGCTTCCTCGCCGACATCGAGCGGCTTCGCGCGATGGATCTCGTGCGTGGCGGCAGCTTGGCCAATGCGGTGGTCGTGGACGACGACGGGGTCGTCAACGACGAGGGACTTCGCTACGAGGACGAGTTCGCCAAGCACAAGATCCTCGACGCGATCGGCGATCTCTACGTTGCCGGCCATTCGATTATCGGCGCATTCACCGGCTACCAGTCCGGCCACGCCTCCAACAATGCCCTGGTACGCGAACTGCTGGCCGATCCGGCGAGCTTCAGGTCGGTGACCTTCGAGAACGGTTGCCAGCCGCCCATCAACCTCTACCGAGCATGGAACGGCGCTCAGGCCAACGGAACCCCCCGCTCCCCTTAGGGGCGACCCTCGCGGTCGCCCAAGAAACGCACGGCAACCTGCTCGGCCGTGTTCCCCCAGAAAGGGCGTTGAGCCCGCCAGAACCTACCCCCAATCGGACTTGCACACGCAAATGGCGTAGCCGTTGGGATCGCGGACCGTGAACTCGGTCATCCGTGCCTGGGGGTTGTATTGGAGCTCGCTGGTGATTTCTATGCCGAGTTCCCTGGCGCGGGCGAGTGCCGCGTGGGGATCCTCGACGTGGACGAACACGATGACGCCATGCCCGAGCGGGTTGCCTGTGGCGACGCCATGGTCGTGATCCGCATCGATTTCGTGCAGTTCGAGGAGGAGCGTATCCCCGTCCATCAACATCTCGAACTCGGAACCGCCATGCGCGGACCGCATGCCGAGGAAGTCCTGGTACCACTGGGAAGTCGCGACGACGTCCTTGGCGAACAACATGGTCTCGGTGCGCATCGTTCCAATCCTCCAAAGGTGACTCTCCGCTGCGGTGCAACTCTACCGCTTGCAGCGATCCCTTGGGGTTCGCATAGTTGCGCTCCCCGAAACGCTTGGAGACCGGCTTGTCCCACGTCGTCGTCGTCGGTGCCGGAAACGCCGCGCTGGTGGCCGCCATCGCGGCCCGGGAGAAGGGTGCCGAGGTTACGGTTTTGGAACGCGCCCCGTACGCACTGCGCGGCGGCAATTCGCGCTTCACGGCCGGCGCGATGCGCACCGTCTACGGGGGGGTCGACGATCTTCGGCGTCTGATGCCGGAGCTTGCCGATTGGGAGGTCGCCCGCGCCGATTTCGGCAGCTACCCGCGCGAGCGGTTCTACGACGACCTGGGCCGGGTCACCGAGTACCGCGCCGATCCCGAACTCGCGGAGCGGCTGATCGATTCGAGCTTCGGGACGCTCTGCTGGATGCGCGACAAGGGCGTGCGCTTCCTGCCGCTCTACACTCGGCAGTCTTTCGAGGTCGATGGGAAGGTGCGCTTCTGGGGCGGCGTGACCGTCGAGGCCTGGGGTGGCGGACCGGGTTTGGTCGATTCGTTGACGGACATCGCAGGCAAGACGGGCATCGACATCCGCTATGGTGCCCACGCGGCCGGACTCGACGTGACCCGGGACGGCTTTGAGATCCGCATCGGCAACGGGTTCGAATCGGCACGGGTCAACGCCGATGCCGTGGTGCTCGCCTGCGGCGGGTTCGAGTCGAATCCTGCTTGGCGGGCGCGCTACCTGGGTCCCGGGTGGGATCTCGCCAAGGTCCGAGGCACCCGGTTCAACACGGGAGACGGCATTCGAATGGCGGTCGGCGCGGGTGCGGCGACGAGGGGCAACTTTTCGGGCTGTCACGCGGTCGCATGGGATATGAACGCGCCGGAGTTCGGCGACCTCGACGTGGGCGACAACTTTCAGAAACACTCCTATCCATTCGGCATCCTGGTGAACCGGCGAGGGCAACGGTTCGTGGACGAAGGGGCGGATTTCCGCAACTACACCTATGCGCGTTATGGACGCGAGATCCTCAATCAGCCGGGTCAGTGCGCTTGGCAGATATTCGATGCCAAGGTCTCCCACTTGCTGCGCGACGAGTACCGCGTCGCCAAGGTGACCAAGGCCAAGGCCGACGGCATCCGTGAACTCGCGATTAGGATCGCCTCGATGGAGGGGATGGACGCACCGGCGCTGGTGCGGGAGGTCGAACGCTTCAACGCCGCCGTCGATACCGCGACGCCGTTCGATCCGACGACCAAGGACGGCCGCGGCACGGCGGGTCTGGCCGTGCCGAAGTCCAATTGGGCGAATCGGCTGGACACGCCGCCGTTCGAGGCCTACGGCGTCACCTGCGGCATCACGTTTACCTTCGGTGGGCTTGCGGTGGACGCCGAAGCCCGCGTGCTGGGCGAGGACGGCGAGCCGATACCGCGTCTGTTCGCGGCCGGGGAATTGGTTGGCGGCCTCTACTACTTCAACTACCCGGGCGGCACGGGCCTGACCGCGGGTGCGGTCTTCGGGCGAACGGCGGGCGCCAATGCCGGCATCGCGGCGAGACGAGCGACGTGACCGACGAATGGGCGGCGATCGTCCGAGCGGGCCTGCAACCCGAGAGCGAAGCCCTACGCGCGCGTCTCGAAGAAGCCCCGTTCACCTACGCCCAGCGGCAACGGGTGCTCGCAAGGGCCCGGCAATTGGTGGAAGGCTGCCGGCGACGCGCCGACGAACGCTCGCTGCTGGACCTCTTTCTCCAGGAGTACGGTCTATCCAACGAAGAGGGCATTGCCTTGCTTTGCATCAGCGAGGCGTTGCTCCGGATACCCGATGACGACACGGCCGAAGCCCTGATCGCGGAGAAGATCGGAACCGCGAACTGGGCGGAGCACGTGGGGCAATCCGATTCGGTGTTCCTGAACGCTTCCACCTGGGCACTGATGTTGACGGGCAACGTGATTGGCCTGGCCGATGACGTCACCGTCGATGTCGGGGGCTGGATCAACCGCCTTACCGGGCGGATCGGCGAGTCGGTCGCCCGGGCGGCCATGTCCCGGGCGGTGCGGATCGTCGGCGGCGAATTCGTGCAGGGACGCACCATCGAGGAAGCGCTCGCCCGGGAGCGTTCGAGCGGCAACGCGCCGTCGTCGTTCGACATGCTGGGGGAGGGCGCACGAACCTACGAGGACGCCCATCGCTACACGGAGTCCTACCGGCGGGCCATCCGCGCGGTGGGCGACGCCTATCCGAATGCCACACCGACCGGCGCTTCCGGGATATCGATCAAGTTGTCCGCCCTGCACCCGCGATACGAGCCCCTGCAACGGCAACGGGTCTTGGCCGAACTCGGGCCGACGCTCCTCGAACTTGCGCGGGAAGCGGCCGAACGCAACATCCACTTGACGGTGGATGCCGAAGAGGCCCAACGGCTGGAGTTGTCGCTCGAGCTGTTCGAAGGCCTCGCCCGCGACCGTAGACTCGCGGGCTGGGAGGGGCTCGGGATCGCCGTACAGGCCTATTCGAAGCGAGCGCCCGCGGTCATCGACTGGCTGGATGCGCTGGGCCGGCCGGTCATGGTCCGCCTCGTCAAGGGCGCGTATTGGGACACGGAAATCAAACATGCCCAGGTGGAGGGTCTCGGCGACTACCCGGTCTATACGCGCAAGGCATCGACTGATCTGGCATACCTCGCCTGCGCCGCACGGTTGTTCGGCGCCAGGCGCCTCTTCGCACAGTTCGCGACACACAACGCGCACACCGTGGCGGCCGTGCTGGAACTCGCTCGAGGTGGGAGTCGGCCCTATGAGTTCCAGCGCCTGCACGGCATGGGCGAACTGCTCTACGACGAGGCCCGGCGGCGCTTCGAAGACCTTCCGAGCGTGCGGGTGTACGCACCGGTCGGCGCGCACAAGGATCTGCTCGCCTACCTGGTCCGCCGTCTGCTGGAGAACGGCGCGAACTCGTCGTTCGTGAACCGATTCTTAGACGACAAGGTGGATGTGGGCGAACTGGTTCGCGACCCGCTGGAAAGCGTGGCGGACCATGGCGCGGCACCCCATCCACTCATCCCGTTGCCCGCCGAACTATACGGCGCCGAGCGGCGCAACTCCTCGGGGCTCGACATCGGCAACGGGGACGAGGTCGACGGGCTGCTGCGCTCGGCGAGCACCTACGACGACGCCGGCATCGAACTCGCGGAAACGGATGTCGACGAGGAATTCGCACGCGCGGCTGCGGCGTTCCGGTCCTGGGAGTCAACCCCCGCAACGGCCCGCCGGGCGTGTCTCGACCGGCTCGCGCAACTGATCGAAGGCAACCGGGAGCGTTTCGTCGCCCTGCTGGCCAACGAGGCGGGAAAGACCTTGGTGGACGCGATCGCAGAGGTCCGCGAAGCCGCGGACTTCTGTCGCTACTACGGTGCGGAATGCGAACGCCTGTTCGGCGGCGGACAGGCGTTGCCGGGCCCGACCGGGGAGTCGAATACCCTCGAATTGCACGGTCGGGGCGTGTTCGCATGCATTTCGCCCTGGAATTTCCCGCTGGCGATCTTCACGGGCCAGATCGTGGCGGCCCTTGCGGCCGGCAACACGGTGGTTGCGAAGCCCGCGCCGCAGACCCCACGCGTTGCCTCGGTGGCCGTGGCCCTAATGCGGGAAGCGGGCATCCCCGAGGACGCCGTCCGTTTGGCGTTCGGCGGCGTGGAAGCCGGTGCTGCCGTCGTCGGCCACGACGCCGTCGCCGGCGTCGCCTTCACGGGCTCGACGGCGACGGCCAAGCACATACAGCGGTCGCTTGCGGACAAGGCAGGTCCGCTCGTGCCGTTCGTCGCCGAGACGGGCGGCCAGAATGCCATGGTCGTCGACTCCACCGCGTTGCCCGAGCAAGTTGTCGACGATGTCCTCGCATCGGCATTCCGTTCCGCCGGCCAGCGTTGCTCGTCCCTTCGCGTGCTCTATGTGCAGCAAGACATCGCCGCGCACCTCATCGAAATGATCGTCGGCGCCATGCGAACGCTCATCCTCGGCGACCCGGCGGATCCGATGACGGACATCGGTCCGGTGATCGATGGTGCGGCCCTGGACCGCCTGGAGGCCCACGTCGATGCGCTGCGCGAAAAGGTTGTTTTCCAATGCCCGGTGCCGGCGGGCGTCGAGGGCCTGTATGCCGGTCCGACGCTGATCGAGATCGACTCCATCGCCGACCTCGACGGCGAGTGCTTCGGTCCCGTATTGCACGTCTGCCGCTTCGCCGCCGCGCACATCGACCGGGCACTCGCCGACATCCAGAACGCGGGTTACGGCTTGACACTCGGTATCCACTCGCGCATCCACCGGCGTGCCGACGAGGTGATGGCCGCGGTCAAGGTCGGCAATACCTACGTCAACCGCGACATGATCGGCGCAACGGTGGGCGTGCAGCCGTTCGGCGGCGAGGGGCTGTCCGGCACGGGTCCGAAGGCGGGCGGCCCCAACTACCTGCCGCGATTCGCCGTGGAGCGTAGTGTGACCTGGAACACGACGGCCACCGGTGGCAATACGGAGCTGCTGAGCCTGCCGGACTGACGTGACCTCAGGCGGTCGACCCGCAGGGACGGGCGTCCCGGTCTCTACGCGGCAATCGACCGACGCCCTAGGCGAGCGCATGCGGGCCACCGGAAGGACCGCCCGTACGGATCGTTGCGTGGCGAGGCCGGTTGCCGGCGCGTCAGATGAAGCCGTAGAGTCTCGCTGCGTTCTCGCAGACGATCTTCCGCCTCGTCTCGGGCGAGACCTCGCCGAGTTCCCGGGCGATGAACTCCCGGGAGTCCGGCCAGACCCCGTCGGGGTGCGGGAAGTCGCTTCCCCACATGACGTTGTCCTCGCCCAGGATGTCCAGCAGCCGTATGCCGATGGGGTCGCTCTGGTAGGTTGCGTAGCATTGCCGACGCCAGTACTCGGATGGTCGCATGGTGAGCGTCAAGTCCTTGAACTGGTCTTCCCACTCCAGGTCCATATGCTCGAGAACATAGGGAATCCAGCCGATTCCGCTCTCGCCGATGACGACCTTCAACCCGGGATGGGCCTCCAGCACGCCGCCGTAGACGATCTCCATGATGATCTTCGCCATGGCAAGCTGGAAGCTCGTGATGTGCACCGCGAACGCCTGCCGCCTCGCCAGGGCGGATAGCGACTCGAAGTCGTAGTCCATGCGCGGGCCGATGGTGTGGTAGTGGACCGGCAACCCCGCGTTCTCGGCTTCGGCCCACAGGGGTTCCCAGCATGCATCGAAGAGTGGTGCCATGTCGTGGGTATTGGCGACTTCTATGCCTCGCAGCACGCCCCTGTCTGCCACCCGGCGGATTTCCCGCACCGCCGAGTCGACACTGTGGCTGGGGATGTTCGCCAACCCGGCGAACCGTGCCGGGTACGTGGCGCAGAAGTCGGCGAGCCAGGCGTTGTAGATGCGCATCATCTCGTCGGCCGCCTCGTTGTCGTCCAGGCGCATGGCGGCACCCAGAATGCCGTAGAGCACCTCGGCCTGGACGCCGTCCAGATCCTGGTCGCTGATCCGCAGGTCGGGTTCGGTCAGGCGGCGGATGCCGGCGTCGCCGTCTCGGTAGAGTCCCTGTTCGGCCATGCGGTCGGAGCGGTGAATCTGACCCGGCACGTAGCGTCGCCCCGCCGATCCCATGCCGTTCTGGAGGCCGAACCGGGCACCGTTGCGGCTCACCCAGTAGCGACCGCCTTCGGTTTCGGTGACATAGGGCATGCGAGCCTTGAGTCGTGTCGGCGCAGCCTCGGTGAACAGATCTTCCGGCAGCCAAGGCAGGTCGACATGGCAGTCGGCTGAAATGATCTCGTAGTGCATTGGATTCCTCTGGCGAGCTTTTTGTTCAAGGCCGTGCGGGGTAGGATTTTGCTTCAATTCGACCCAGGGGTCACCGATGCCGTATCGACGGTCGTTTCGCCTGCTGGCTTGTTGTGTCGCAGGTCTTTTCGCGCTGGTCGCGTGCACCGCACTCGATCCGGACGTACCCCGGGGCTTCGACCTGACGGGGGCGTGGGTGCTCGACCAAGACTCAAGCGATGCGCCACCCGATGTCGATGCCATACGCCGCCGCGAGGACCGCGACGTGATCCGAGGCCGCCAATCCGATGCCTCGGCGTCGGCGGCCTTCGCCGTGCAGGACTTCCCGGTACTGACCGCTAGGCGCCTCGAGATCGAACAGGACGACGAGTCGATGGGCATTCGCTACGACGGCGTCGTCTATCGGGACATCACGTGGGGCGAGCGCAAGCGGGATCTGTGGACCGTGCGTGCCGGCTGGGCCGAGGGCGACCTCGTCATCCGGTCCGTGCGCGGCCGGACCAAGGGTCGGGAGTCGTTTGCCCTCGAGCGCAACGGCGCGCTCCTTCGCGTTACCGTCAGCATCGAGACAGACGGGGAGGACGTGCGTTCCGTGCGGGTCTATCGACGCAACCCGTAGCGCCCCAAAGCTGGGACGGCGCTTCGCGTTCGCTGGGTGCGCCCGCGCCTCCGCCAGCCAAGCCGGCCTCCATGAAGCCAACGCCACGGTCGCAGGTACCCTTCGGCGTTCGTTTCATTGGGGGCGATTCCTGCGGTCGCCGGATAAACGCTCGGCATGATCGGGCCTGCCCGCTGCTACGAGTCCTGCCGGTCTGCAGCCGGTCCCGAATTTGGCGTTACGGCCGGATTCGCCGGCACTCCAGGTAGAAGCGTTTCTCGAAGGCCTCGCCGAGCGAGAACGTCTTGCGTGGCGTCGCGCCTTCTTCGACCACGCTGGCGAAGAGGTCGTGCTTGTCCATTGCCGGGAGCACGAAGCCGATGCGTCCTTCGGCGCGGGTGAGATCGGCAAGGACGTCTTCGCCGTGGATGTAGTCCACGCTGGCGCCAGGGTGCTCAACCAGGAACGGGTCGAGGAAGTCGTGCAAGGTGGCTGTCTCGAGCTTGAAACGGGGGCTCGCAATCTGAAGGAGCCCGAGCGTATGGCAGGTCCGGTAGGGGATCCGGTGCGCACCCGGCACGGGCGTTTCCCGGCACTCGCGGCGCCATGACTCCTCGGTGGGGCAGATCCAATGTCGAAAGCCGAGACTCCCGTAGCGTCCGGCCATCATCCCCAGGACGGCTTGCGGATCCACACCCGCGAGCAGGCGGTGGATGGGCTCGAACTCCAGTGCCCGGTCGTGGATGTTGACCAGTTCGACCAGTGCGTAGCGGGCGGGATGGTCGCCTTCCGGCGCTTCGTTCGCCTTGACCTCTTCCCAAATGGCTCGCGCGGCCGCAAACGAGTGGTTGCCGTCGCCCATGGCATAGAGCATCGGCGGATCGCCGCGACGCAAGGCGCCCAGACGTGCGACCGTGGCGGCGATGAGGTTCTCGCTCGTCACCCACCAACCGCGTACGCGGCCACCGCCCTGCATGAGTTCGAAGTCGTAGCCGAGCGGCAGGTCGGATCGCACGAGCGATCCGATGACCGTTTCGTCGGGGTCGTCGATCAGCACCAGGATGTGGGGGGATTCCAGGGGTGCGTGGCGGCGAACGTCCATTCGCGCGGGCAAGCGTGACGGGTCCGTGCCCTCGGTGCTGCGAATCAGCTCCCGAGCGCCCTCGCGGTAGTCGAAGCACTCGAGGTCGAGCGCCACAACCAGACCTCGCCGGGGCGTCGCCCGGCCCACCTGGCGTTCCACGAGCACGAAACCGGGCGGCCGCTCGACGAGGGTCCCGTCGGAGAGGTACTGCGCCATACGCCGGTTTATGGCGGCGATGTTTGCGTCGCGGTCGCCTTCGCCGAGGCGTGCTTCCGGCAGGATCAGTCCGAGCGTCGACTCATGCCCGCCCACGAGGCGTGCGGTCCGGTCCCAATACTCCGGCTGCGACGTATATTGATCGCACGCGACAACCGACCACGTCGACAGGGGAATACCGGGCCGCGGCAGGAGCAGCGTCGGTACGTGGAGGGCGATGTCCGGATAGTCTCGTTGCACGGTTCTCGCCACGGGTCGGCGGGTTGATGGTGTATGGTATTGCGTTGGGGGGATGCGCGCATGACATACGACCTCGTCATCGAGAACGGCACCGTCGTCGACGGTTCGGGCACGCCGGGCTACCGGGCGGACGTGGGTATCTCGGACGGGCGCATTGCGTTCATCGGCGAGAACCCCGGAAAGGCCGCGGACAGGATCGATGCGGAAGGCCATGTGGTGACCCCCGGATTCGTCGACGGCCATACCCACATGGATGCCCAGGTGTTCTGGGATGAGCTCGGGTCCTGTTCCTGCTACCACGGCGTCACCAGCGTGGTGATGGGGAATTGCGGCTTCACCCTGGCCCCGTGTCGGGAGAACGAGGCGGACCTCGTATTCCGTAACCTCGAACGTGCGGAGGACATCGCCCGGGAAGCCATGCTTGCCGGCATCGACTGGCGCTGGGAGACCTACCCGGAGTACCTGGATGTCGTCGATGCCCTGCCGAAGGGGATCAACTACGCCGGCTACGTCGGCCACTCGGCGCTGCGCACCTACGTCATGGGGCCGCGGGCCTTCGAGGAGGAAGCGACCGAGGACGATGTCAAGCGCATGGCCGCGATCGTCCAGGAAGCGGTTCGGGCCGGGGCGGTCGGCTTCACCACCTCCCGTTCGCCGAACCACCAGACCTCCGATCACAAGCCCGTGGCAAGCCGCCTGGCGTCCTGGGACGAAGTGCGCACCATCGTCAACGCGATGGGACGTAGGGGTTCGGGTATGTTCGAAATTGCCGCCGAAGCGACCGGCGGCGATCCCGCGCGGATGCACGACTACCAGCAACGGCTGAAGACGCTGGCCGTCGAGTCCGGCGTGCCGGTGACCTGGGGCATGTTTTCCCGGCGTCGGACACCGGAGGTCTGGCGCAGCTATTTCGACCTTCTCGACGAGGTCGCCGAAGCCGGGGGACGCATGTTCGCCCAGGTTCATTCCCGCGCCCTGTGCGTGATCTACACCTTCGAGTCGCACCTGCCTTTCGACTCCTGGGACGCATGGCGCGACATACGCCGGCTGCCTCTCGACGAGCAGAGAGCACGGCTTGAGGACCCGGCCGTGAAGGCGAAGCTCGTCGAGGTGGCGAGTCGCCCGAGCGAACGCCACAAGGCACGGGGCATCCTCGCGAATCCCCCCGACTGGGAATGGCTCTACGTCATGCGCGGTACCGACGGGCACGATCCAAGCGTTGCCCAGCTGGCTGGGGAACGGGGCATCCCGCCGGCCGAACTGTTGATCGACATCGCCCTCGAGGAGGATCTGAAGACGCTGTTCCGGATGCCGCTCAACAACGAGAACGACGACGACGTGCTGGCGATGATGAAGCACCCGCATTCGGTGGTGACGTTCTCGGACTCCGGCGCCCACGTGTCCCAGATCATGGACAGCTCGCTGCAGACCAACGTGTTCAGCCAATGGGTTCGGGAGCGTCAGGAACTGACCTTGGAGGAGGCCGTGCGGCAAGTCACTTCCGAACCGGCCCGGCGTTGGGGTTTCCACGACCGCGGGCTGCTTCGGCTTGGCATGGCTGCCGACGTCGCGGTGTTCGACCCCGAGACGATCGCGCCGAACATGCCCGAGATCGTCCACGACCTGCCGGCGGGGGCCAAGCGCTTCAAGCAGACCGCGCGTGGAATCCTGGCCACGGTGGTGAACGGGGAGGTGCTGCTCCGCAGCAACGAACCGACCGGGGCGACGCCGGGGCGACTGCTGAGGGCGTCTCGTTAGCGGGCGCTGGACATCGCAGAACGCATTCGCAAGGATGGCGAAACCGACCGGCAGGCCATGATGGCACTTGTCGAATCAGTTAGGCAGGGCGCCGCCTGAGCCGGCGAGTCTCGGGGCGTCGGAGGAAGATCGCGCTTGCCGTGCGGCGGCAAGCAGGTACACTAGCGCACCCTTCCGCCTTAGCTCAGTTGGTAGAGCAGCTGACTGTTAATCAGCGGGTCGCTGGTTCGAGCCCAGCAGGCGGAGCCAATCGAATCAAGGGGTTGAGGTCAATCAACTCCGGCTCCCAGAACCGTGGGGCGGGGCGTGGCCTCGCCTCGTGTAGCGCTGCGCGTTTGCGGGCGACCGCGAGGGTCGCCCTACGACGCCCGATGGGCGGTTTCCCCGCCGCGCCGTGACGTCGTCTCTCTGTCTGTTATGCTGGCTAGGCTGTCGCAACAAGGACTTGCACGGAATCGCGAGTCGAGGACGTAGCAGCGACAGGGACAACGGGAGGATCCAATGGACGCAATCAACGTCCGGGTAGTTCACAGCCGAACCCCGGACGAGGCCTTTGACACCGGTCGGCATGGCCCCTTGGCCAACAACCGCAGCACCAACGGGGCGCGCGCCGACATCGTGGCACCGCGGTATCGAGCCATTTCGGAACGCCGCCTGGACCGCATACCGCAGTTGGCGGGACGACATGAGGACGAGCGTTTCGCCATGGAGGTCGTTAGCCGGGTGCTGCCGTTTCGGACCAACGAATATGTCGTCAACAACCTGATCGACTGGTCGCGGGTTCCCGACGACCCGATTTACCAGATGACCTTCCCCCAGCGCGGCATGCTCGATCCCGCGGACTTCGACCGCGTTGCGGATCTGGTCAAACGAGACGCCACCGATGAAGAGTTCGCACCGGTCGTTGCATCGATCCGAGAGAATCTGAATCCCCACCCGGCGGGCCAACGGGAACTGAATATTCCCCGTCACGAGGACACGGTCGTCGAAGGCATCCAGCACAAGTATCGCGAAACCGTCTTGTTCTTTCCCAGCCGTGGCCAGACCTGCCACGCCTATTGCACCTTCTGTTTCCGGTGGGCGCAGTTCGTCGGCAAGGACATGAAGATCTACGCCAAGCAGATGGATGGCCTGCACCGCTACCTGGCCTCGCATCCGGAGGTAACCGACCTCTTGATCACCGGCGGGGATCCCATGGTGATGAAGGCATCGGCGCTATCGCGCTACCTGGAGCCCATCCTGAACTCCCCGGATACGGCTCACGTCCGCAATATCCGCATCGGCACAAAGTCGCTGACTTTCTGGCCGTACCGGTTCGTCTCGGACCCGGACGCCGACGAACTGCTAGGCCTGCTCGAACGGGTCGTCGCGTCGGGTCGGCACTTGGCGATCATGGCGCACTTCAACCATTGGCAGGAACTGTCAACCGATGTGGTGCAGGCTGCGATGCGGCGGCTGCGCAACACGGGGACCGTGATTCGTGCCCAAGGGCCTCTGCTCGCCCATATCAACGACGAGGCGGCGGTATGGCGTCGGATGTGGGAGGACCAGGTCCGGCTCGGCGTCGTGCCGTACTACATGTTCGTGGAACGGGATACCGGGGCCAAGCGCTACTTCGAGGTGCCGTTGGAACGCGCACGGCAGATCTACACCGATGCGGTCTCTCAAGTTTCGGGACTTGCGCGCACGGCGCGGGGTCCCAGCATGAGTGCGGAACCTGGCAAGGTCGAGGTTCTTGGCGTGCAGCGCGTTCGGGGTGAACGGGTCTTCGTGCTGCGTTTCCTCCAAGGACGCGACCCGAACTGGGTGGGTGTTCCGTTCTTCGCGGAATTCGACCCGAAGGCGACATGGCTCGATCAGTTGCGGCCGGCCTTTGGGGAGAAGCGTTTCTTCTTCGAGGAGGGGCTGGAATCCATGCGAGAGATGGCCTGACCCGGAAGTCGACCGACGGGCGTCGAACCCCCGTAAAAACGCCTCCCAACCCCCTTTCGATCACCTGCGTCAGGGCACCCAGGGCAATCGCATTTGAGATTCACTTGACCTGCTGGGCGGCTCGGACCATG
>JAPPGK010000009.1 GCA_028821405.1 Gammaproteobacteria bacterium
CTGCGCTGGTGGGCGGAGCGGATCGGGCGGCCGGCCGTGGTGCCCTCGAACGGCGACCTGGGGATCGCCAACCGCGAGTACGTGACCAACGAGGACCGGAGCGTCGTCCTCGACCCGGACAAGCTGGCGCTGGTCAACGACGAGCACGTCGTCATGGCGCTGCGGATGGAGGCGGAGTTCGGCGTGCGGCGGGAGGAGGCGATCAAGTTCACGCCTTCGCGGGACGACCGGGGCGACCGCATCCGGCTGAAAGGCTCAACCACCAAGGGCGGCCGCCCGCGAGAGATTCCGGTGCGCAACGAGTCGCAACGGAAGCTGCTCGACGAGGCGCGGCGCCTGGCGGGCGGCGGCGCGCTGATCCCGCCGAACCGCAACTACAGGCAGCAACTCAAGATCTACGAGAACCGGACGCGGGAGGCGGGCCTGTACCGGATGCACGGGCTGCGGCACCACTACGCGCAGACGCGTTACGAGGAGATCACCAGGTGGAAGTCGCCCGCCGCGGGCGGACCTCGGCGACGTTCTCTGACCGGGGCGCGGCGTCGGATCGACCGGGAGGCGCGCAGGACCATCGCGCGGGAGCTAGGGCATGACCGCCCGAGCGTCGTGTCGGTCTACGTCGGTAGTTGAAGGTGCCGAACCGGGACGCGGCGTTGCGCGCCCCGGCGGCGTCCGGTGTCAGTGGCGGCTCAATCGCCAGCCGTTGTCGTCGAGCGAGTGACGCCACAACTGCTCGGACTTCGGCTCTGGATCGGGCAGCGGCGACCAGTACGCGGCGCTCGGCTCCGGCTTCGACCTTGCGTTCCACGGCGAGATCCCGCAGTCGAGGTTGGAGGGCTCGTGCGCCCTGTCGGGCTTGGCTGCGAACTCGTCGATCACGGCCGCGTCAAGGGCGTCCTGGCGCTTCTGCGCGCGCTCGATGTCGCGGTCCCCACGGCACCGCGCGCAGAGGAAGTCGCCTTCCAGCCGCTTGCGGTACGCGCAGCGCCGGCAGCCGCCTTCCGCGACCAGTGCCGCCCTGCGGCACGAAACCCGGTGGGAGCCCGCCGCTCCACTGGGCGATGAGGGTCTGAAGGTCCATGGTGTTCTCCGTGGTGGCGACGCGGAAGTGCGTCGGTGCCTGGACCGGGGCGTGCGCGCGCAGGCCGGTCACCTCGCGCCAGCGAGGACGGAGCGTCAGCGGAGAACCCGCCGGGTTGACCGGTCGAGCACGCACGCCACCATGGACGCGACCCGACGGACGGGTGTGCGGGTGAGAGGGCTTGGCGTCAGCGGGTCCGGCGGGAGACGCGGACCGGACGGAGTCGTTGAACGCCGACCGGGATCGGCGGATCATGCTGCGAGAGACGGGTTCGCCCCGACGGCGCAGAGGACCGGTTCTGTTCCCACCGCTGCGGTCACGACGGTCACGGATGAGTACGGAGACCGGAGACGGATGTCTGAGTTGAAAGATTGGATGCAGGCGGCCGAGACGGCGGCGGCGACTTTTCGCGAGGCGAGCGAGAGTCTAGACCGGGCTGTCGTCGCAATGGCCGAGCAGTTGCCGCCTCTGGAGGTGCATACGCGGGGAGGGAGCCCGATCCACAGGTACCCGGAGAAAAGCGTCGATATCGCGCTGGCACTGAAGTTGATCCAGCTGCGAGGCAACATCCGCGCGGGCGAGGTGCTCATTCGGGAGGGATTCTTCATCGAATGGGACGTGGTCCAGCGTTCCATGCACGACGCGCTGGAGGACGCGACGATGCTCGCGGCGGTCGAGGAGGAGGACAAGCTCCTACGGCGCTACATCGATTTCTTCTTCGATGAGGACCTGGACAGGGACGGCGAACTGACCAACCGCGCCATGGTCGGCGTGGGAAGACCGGAGGTGCGAAGGGCGATCGAAAAGGCGGCTGGACGCCACGGTCTCCCCGACTCGGGCAGCAAGATGGCGATGCAGTCCCGCAAGTTGCACCGGATGAGGTCGGGTAGCGTCCACGGCCGCGCGGCCAGCATCATGCGGGCGTACTTCGAGGAGTCGGCGCCGACGGGATTGTGGCTGGGCGGTTGCCGCGAGCGGCGCAGGACGGCGTGGGAGATGCCGAGTCTCCACGTGATGACGTCCCAGACGCTGTCGACATTCGGGCTTGCGGGAGTCGGCCGATGGTGGGACCCGGCTTGCTGCCAGGAACTGATCGAGCTTAGCCAGCGGATGCAGCAGGCCACCGACGGGGAGATTCGCGCGCTCAAGGCTGTCGGATGGGCCGACATGGGCGACGAGTGAACGCGCAAGCTGGTGCAAGGGCAGTCAGTGTCCGCGAGGCAAATCGATCACGAATTGGCTGCACGTTGGGTACTTTGAGGGGCGGGAGACGGTGTGTTGAGCGTTGATGACGTTCGAATCGGTCAACCGTACTATGGAACGTTGAACCCCGACTCCCATAACACTCCGCGACAGCACTGACATGGACAGGGATTTCGACGCAGAGGCTTTCGTGCGCCGGATCGGCGAGCGGCTAGTGGACGAATTCCGGAACGCGAAGGCTGGTACCAGCCCGGGCACGGTGGGCTCGGCGGCAGAACAACCGGTCAGGGAGCAGTTGGCCCAGGTTATCCCAAGGGGAGTAGGTGTCGGTCAGGGGTTCGTCATCGACAGCGGAGGGACGACGAGTCGCCAGCAGGACGTGGTTCTCTTTGAACGGGAGATCTGCCCGGTCTTCTCGGTGAACAACACGCCTGCGACGACGTACTACCCGTGCGAGGGGGTCATAGCGGTCGGCGAAGTGAAGAGCTCGCTGGACGGGACATCGTTGCGCGATGCGTTCGAGAAGGTCGCTTCTGTGAAGCGGGTCCGACGCTACGAGATGCACGAGGAAGTGCCCCATCCGACCACGGGAGTACCGATCCCGCGGAGGCGCAACTACTTAACGCGTCGCGAAGGGAGCATCGTTCAACTGGACGAGGATGCGTCGGCGGAAGGAAGAGAGAGGATGCAGGTGTTCGGTTTCGTGCTCGCCGGAGAATGCCGACTGAAGGGCGAAACGTTGGCCGAGCGCTTTCGGGAGCTCGCCGCCGAACATGGCGACGATCTGTGTCCGAACCTGCTGTTGACGTTGGACGGGTGCTTCGTCAGATGGGCGTCGCTCAAAAGGGGCAAACGGAACGAAGTGGGCCAGTCCGACGACGGGACTTTCACACTGAAGGTGTTCCGGGATGGGTCGCCTCGCTGGGAGCCGTCGTGGTCGGCGGTAGCGGGCACGCACCTGATCTGTACGGAGGAGACGGAGCCGTTTCGACAGTTGCTGCGTTGGCTGAGGATGATAGTTCAGGAGGGTAGAACCAGCGCGGTAGAGTCGTTCGAACGCTACTTTGAGACCGCCTCGAGCGCGGAACAGGAGTGGCTGGTCAGCCTACCCAAGTTGAGGACCACCTAGTCGGCATGGCGTTGAAGGCTCCCTGTCGGCGCGGAGCGCAAGCCACAGGCAGCGCGTCGTTCTTGGTCGACAATCGTGAGGGGTGCCCAATACTTGAGTGCGCTGTGGACCGCGCGGCCGGTGTCAAGTCTCGTTGGCCGGGGGCAGGCCGCGATGAGACGAACGGTACAGCGGATGAGTAGGAGGCGCAGAACCAGGCGGCGGGGCAAGCGGCTGGCGAAGGGGCGGACCACAGAACAGCAAGCGCCCGTTTCGCGTCGGCCGCAGATTGCCGCTGTCATGGAGTCGCTCAAGAGGCGATGGAAGTCGATAACAACGGTGGTCGCGATTCTCGTCGTCGCGGCGGCGTGGACGATGTGGCCCAGTGGGCAAGATGTTGATATCGACATCGGAACAAGTGTGGGAGGGCTGACGCTGGTGGCTCAGGAATGGCGAGACAACGGAAACAGACTGGTGTTTCCTCCGGGCGCGGTAGAGGGAACGGTGTAGCGCGTCAATCAGGATGAGAAGTCCGCGACAATCAGGATGAGAGGAAGTC
>JAPPGK010000070.1 GCA_028821405.1 Gammaproteobacteria bacterium
TGGCTACGCCGCGCCGCCGCGAAATGACCTCATCTCACAATCGAGACGTGCACCCATCGAACTCGAAACGACGACTAGCGCTCGCGCCGGGTGCCCATGCGCGCGAGGATTCCGTCGAGTTCGTCGAGGCTCGAATAGCGGATCACGATTCGTCCCCGGCCCTTGTTGTTCGTCGTGATCGTCACCGGCGCTCCCAAGTGATCGCTGGTCGAACGTTCGAGCCGGCGGGTGTCCGGATCCGTGCCCGGTTCCGGCCCGGGCGTCTTGCCGCTGCGGAGTCGCTTGACCAACGCCTCGGTCTGCCGAACCGACAGCGAACGCCTGACCACATCACGGCCGGCGGCCACCTGCTCTTCCACCGGCAACCCAAGCAGCGCCCGGGCATGGCCCATCTCCAGTTCCCCGTCGTCGATCATCCGCTGCACTCCCGGCGCCAGGGTCAACAGCCGGAGCAAGTTGGACACCGCAGGCCGCGTTCTGCCCACGGCGTCGGCGATCGCCTCGTGGGTCATGCCGTACTCGGCCTGCAGCCGCTCGAACGCGGCGGCTTCCTCCAGCGGGTTGAGATCCTCGCGCTGGATGTTCTCGATCAGGGCGATGGCCATCGCCTGACGGTCGTCGATCTCCCGAATCAACGCCGGTATTGCTTCCAAGCCCGCGCGCTGCGCGGCTCGCCAACGTCGCTCGCCGGCAACGATCTCGTAGCCCCCTTCCGCACGCGGACGGACGATTATCGGCTCCAGCAGTCCTTGCGAGCGGATAGAGGCGGCGAGTTCCTCGATGCCTTCCTCGTTGATGCGGCGACGGGGCTGATGGGGGCTTCGGTAGACGGTGTCCACCGCAAGTGTCGACAAGCCATCCCGGGGCGCGGGAGGATCTTCGAGCGCCTTGGGCAGCAACGCGTCGAGGCCCTTGCCGAGGCTTTTGCGCTTGCCGTTCACCGATGTCCTCTCGTTACCCGCCTGCGGATGGGTCGCCGAATCAAATTATCACCACCGTGCGGCATTTGCCCCGTTTTCCTTCACCGGCCGACGGTCCGGGCGGCATCGCGGGCACGGACCTCGCCCGCCAGCGCCCGGTACGCGCGCGCGCCACGGCATCGCGGATCGTAGACCGTCGCCGGCATTCCGTGGCTTGGCGCCTCGGCGAGGCGGACGTTGCGCGGCACCACGGTGCGGAAGACATCCTGGCCGAAGTAGCTCAGGAGTTGGCGCGAAACGTCACGGCTCAACGTATTGCGCGGGTCGTACATGGTGCGCAGGATGCCCTCGATGGCAAGCCCCGCGTTCCCTCTTTGGCGAACGCCCCGGATGGTCAACAACAGGGCCGTCAGGCCCTCGAGTGCGTAGTACTCGCATTGCATCGGGATCAACACCCCGTCGGAGGCCATGAGCGCGTTGAGGGTAAGCACATTCAGCGACGGCGGGCAGTCGATCAGGACGAAGTCGAACGCCTCGGCGCCGTCGAGCCGGCGACGCAGCCGAACGGAACGATCCTCGGCCGACAGCAGCGCCACTTCGGCGGCGGTCAAGTCCGCGTTCGCGGGTACCAGGGCATACTCGCCGGTCGAGCTCCTTACCACGGCGTCGAACCCCTCGTCCTCCACAAGCCACTCGTAGGCGCTTGCCGCCAAGTCGTTCTTGTCGACGCCCGAACCCATCGTGGCGTTGCCCTGGGGATCCAAGTCGATCAGCAACGTGCGAGCGCCGTCCGCCGCCAGCGAGGCGGCCAGATTGACGCTGGTCGTGGTCTTGCCAACGCCGCCCTTCTGGTTCGCTACGGCAATGCGCCTTGCCATCGATCTATCCGCCCATTCCGACGACGGTTACCCAGCCAACGCCAGCACGTTCGCAATCGCGAATCTCGCCGCCCCGGAACAGCGCGGCACCCAACGGCATGGCCGATTGAAACAATGCCACGCCCCGATTCCGGAGCAGCCCATGAAGCAGCTCCCAGGCCGCGGGCGGCGGTGCGACCGCCCGGGCGGTAACGGTATCAAACACCCGCCCGTCGAGAGAACCGCGGCTTTGGCGATGCCCGACGTCGGCCTCGATCACGTCCACGTTGGCAAGGCCGAGCTCGATGACGACCTGGTCGAGGAATTGGGCCTTGCGTTCGCTGCGCTCGATCAGGGTCACGGATGCCTCGGGGCACGCAATGGCAAGCGGCACACCTGGGAATCCCGCGCCCGAACCCACATCCGCCAAGCTCCCCTTCCACCATGGGAGCAGGCTCAGGCTATCGAGAACGTGGCGGTCGCGCAGCCGTTTGAGATCGCGCCGCGAGACCAGGTTTCCACGGCCGTTCCAGCGCCGGATCAGTCGCTCATAGGCTTCTACGCGGTCGATTGCCCGACCCGGGTCGACGCCACGTTCTTGGAGAAAACGTGCCAGCGCCTCACGCGCGACGTTGTTCGCCGGCATCGCGCTTGGCATGCACGAGGAGCAACGACAGTGCGGCCGGCGTCACGCCGGGTACCCGTGCCGCTTGGGCAATGGTGGCCGGCTGTCGAGCCGCGAGCTTGTCCTTGAGCTCGTTGGACAGGCCCGCGATGGCCCGGAAATCGAAGTTCGGCCGAAGCGCGACCTCCTCGTTGGCCTTGACCCTCGCGATCTCTTCGTCCTGGCGCTGCATGTAGCCCTGGTACTTGGCCTCGATTTCGAGTTGTGCAACCACCGGCTCGTCGACCGCGATTCCCCGGTCTTGGAGCACGCTGGTCAGGCTGCCGGCATCGACACCCGGTCGCTTGAGGATCTCGAACACCGAGACCGGCCGATCGATGGCTTCGCCCGTCGCCTTCACAAGCGCGCGGGCAAGGTCATTGCCGGGCACCGCAACGACCCCCGAAAGAACCGCCGCGCCGCGATCGAGGTTGCGCTTCTTGGCGGCAAACGCCGACCAGCGCGCATCATCGACGAGGCCGAGTTCACGGCCTTTCTCGGTCAAGCGCTGGTCCGCGTTGTCCTGGCGCAATCGCAGGCGGTACTCGGCGCGGCTGGTGAACATGCGATACGGCTCGGTAACCCCGAGGGTGACCAGGTCATCGACCAGGACGCCGACATACGCCTCGTAGCGCGCCGGGCACCACGGGCTCTCGCCGGCAGCCGCCCGCGCCGCGTTGAGACCGGCCAGCAGGCCCTGGGCCGCCGCTTCCTCGTAGCCGGTGGTGCCGTTGATCTGTCCTGCGAAGTACAGCCCCTCGATGCAGCGCGTCTCCATGGACGGCTGCAAGTCCCGGGGATCGAAGAAATCGTATTCGATGGCGTAGCCCGGCCGGGTGATGTGGGCGCGCTCGAAGCCGGCAATGCTACGCACCGCCGCCAACTGCACATCGAAGGGAAGGCTCGTGGAAATGCCGTTCGGATAGAGTTCGTGGGTCGAGAGGCCCTCGGGCTCCACGAAGACCTGGTGTGCGTCGCGGTCGGCGAAGCGCACCACCTTGTCCTCGATGGAGGGACAGTAGCGCGGCCCGATGCCCTCGATCGCGCCGGTGAACATCGGCGAGCGGTCGAGACTCGAGCGGATGATCTCGTGGGTCCGGGCGTTGGTATGCGTGATGTGGCAGGGCACCTGGCGCGGATGGACGTCCTGCGTGGACAACACGGACATCGTCGGGCGCGGCTCCTCGCTCGCCTGCACCTCCATCGCGCTGAAATGCACGCTGCGCCCGTCGAGGCGTGGCGGGGTGCCGGTCTTCAGGCGATCGACCTTGAGCGGCAACGCCCGCAGGCGTTCGGCGAGCGCGTTCGAGGGCGCTTCGCCGGCGCGGCCCCCCGGCTGGTTCTCGAGCCCAACGTGAATGCGCCCCCCGAGAAACGTGCCCGTGGTCAGCACAACCCGCCCCGCTCTGAACCGCAGTCCCATCTGCGTGTCCACGCCGCGCACGCGGCCGTCGACGAGGTCGAGGTCGACGACGGACTGCTGAAACACCGTCAGGTTGTCCGCGGCCTCCACGGCGGCCCGGATCGCTTGCCGGTAGAGCATCCGGTCAGCTTGTGCGCGGGTCGCTCGCACGGCCGGTCCCTTGCGGGAGTTCAGGGTGCGGAACTGAATCCCCGCCTCATCGGTTGCCAATGCCATGGCGCCGCCCAGGGCGTCGACTTCGCGTACCAGGTGGGACTTGCCGATGCCGCCAATTGCCGGATTGCAGGACATCTGGCCGACGGTCTCGATGCTCTGGGTCAGGAGCAGCGTGTTCGCACCCACACGTGCAGCCGCAAGCGCGGCCTCCGTGCCGGCATGGCCGCCCCCAATCACGATCACGTCGAACTGTTGCGGGTGTTGCATCACGGCTTGTTCGGGCACCCGAGCGCCAAGGGGCGCGGATTATACGCCCGGCAGGCACCGCGCAACGCCGACAGGCTATTTGCCGATGCAGAAACTGCCGAATATCTCGCCGAGCAGGTCATCGACCGTGGTTAGGCCGACAATCTCGCCGAGGCGCGCCTGGAGGGATCGCAGTTCCTCTGCGGCCAAGTCGCCACAGCCCTCGTCAACGCGCCGAGTCGCCGCTCGGCAGTGTCCCAGGGCAGCCGTGAGCGCGTCCAGATGGCGTCTGCGAGCCAGATAGGCGCCTTCACCGGGTGCCACGCCCGCGACCTTGGCGATGGCTGCCCGCAACGCATCGACGCCGGCGCCGCTAAGGGCGGATATCCGAACCATGTCACCACCATCTCCCGGTGGTTCGTCCGTGAGATCGATCTTGTTTCGAACCCGCAGAGACCGTCCGGTAGAGGGGTCGAACTTGGACGCCAAGCCACCGCTCTCGCTGCCGCCACCAATCGCCGCAACGGAGGCATCCTCGACGGTGAGCACCAGGTCAGCGGCCGCCATAGCCGATCGCGCCCGTTCGACCCCGATCGTTTCAACCCTGTCTCCTCCCTCGCGCAGCCCCGCGGTGTCCGTTAGCCGGATCGGTATCCCCTGGATTTCGATATCCGCCTTGAGGAGATCGCGCGTGGTTCCCGGGATGTCCGTCACGATGGCCCGATTCTCGGCGAGCAGGCGATTCATCAAGCTCGATTTGCCAACATTGGGTGGTCCGGCGATCACGACATCGAGGCCTTCGCGCAATGCCTCACCCCGCCGGGATTCATCGACGAGCCCCTCGATCAGCGAGGCGATGGCATCAAGTTGTGCGGCGGCGTCGGATTCGGCCAGGAAGTCGATCTCCTCGTCGGCGAAGTCGATGGCCGCCTCCAGGTAGACCCGAAGATCGAGGACTGCCCGGTCGATCTGGTTCACCCGGGCCGAGAACTCCCCGTCGAGCGAGCGCATTGCCGCGCGTGCTGCGCGCTTCGATGCGCTGTCAATCAGATCCGCCACCGCCTCGGCCTGGGCCAGGTCGATCTTGTTGTTGAGAAAGGCCCTCTCGGTGAACTCTCCCGGACGGGCGAGCCTCGCACCCAGGGCACAGACCCGCTCGAGGAGCCGGTCCATCACCACCGGGCCCCCGTGGCCCTGCAACTCGAGAACGTCCTCGCCCGTCATGGACTGGGGTGCCCGAAAATAGAGCGCGATGCCCCGGTCGATGGCCGCCCCCTCGGCATCCGCGAAGGTCGCCAGCTCCGCATGCCTCGGGGCGGGAAGGCGACCCACGATGAGGCGCGCGATGTCCGTGAGGTCCGCCCCCGAAACGCGCACGACCCCGATGCCTCCGCGCCCCGGCGGCGTCGAGATGGCGGCGATGGTCTCGCGGCCAGCGGGCCCTACGAGGACGCCTTTTCGATCTTGCGGGTTATGTACCACTGCTGCAGCAGCGACAGCAGGTTGTTGACCAGCCAGTAGAGTACCAACCCCGCCGGGAAGAAGATGAACAGCGCCGTGAAGACGATGGGCATCGCCTTCATGACCTTCGCCTGCATCGGATCCGGCGGCGGCGGATTCAGCAGCTGCATGACGTAGAAGGACACGCCGTAGAGCAGCGGCAGGACCAGGAACTTGTCCATTGACGCCAAGTCCTGAATCCAGAACACGAACGGCGCCTGGCGCAGTTCCACGCTCTCGATCAGCACCCAATAGAGCGCCAGGAACACCGGCATCTGGACCAGAAGCGGCAGGCAGCCACCTAGAGGATTCGCTCCCTCCTTCTTGTAGAGCTCCATCATCCGCTTCGAGAGTTCCTGGCGATTGTCCGAGTACCGCTCCTGGAGTCGCTTCACCTGCGGCATGACCTTCTTCATCTTGGCCATGGAGCGGTAGCTGGCCGACGCCAAGGGATAGAGGAGCAACTTGACGCAGAAGGTCAGCAGGATGATTGCCACGCCCCAATTGCCGACCACCGAATGAATCGCATCCAAGACGTAGAACAGGGGCACCGACATCCACCAGAGGAATCCGTAATCCACGGTGAGGTTCAGGTGCGGTGCAATCTCCTCCAGCCGGCGCTGGTCCTTGGGCCCGGCATAGAGTTCGGCACTCACGCTTGTCCGCTGGTTCGGCGGCACCACGAAACGAGGACCCACGAAACCCACAGCATAGTTCCCATCACCTAGCCTGCGGCCGTAGTAAGCGTTCACTTCACCCGGCGCGCCTACCCATGCGCTGACAAAATAGTGCTGTAGCACCGCGGCCCATCCACCATCGACTTCCGCGCGGTAGGTACCGTCATCGAGATCCTCGAAATCGATCTTGTCGTAGCTATCTTCCAGAGTCGTGAATGCGGCACCGACATAGGGGCGCGGTCCGAACGGTACTCCGGAGTCGTCCGGTCGTGTGGCGTCTCGCTTCAACTGGGCGAACAGCTGCGCCTCGAAGTTCGCACCCGACCGATTGTCGACATCCTGTGCCACGGTGATGAGGTAGTCGTCGGCGTCGAAGGTGAACCGCTTCGTGAGCGCCACTCCGTCTGACTCGTGGCGCAAGACAACGTCGGCCGTGCCCTCCTCGAGGTCGTATTCCGAGGCGCTTGCGGTGTACAGCGGGCGCCCGTTCCGGTCCCGGCCGTCGACGCCGATGAGCCCGCTTTGCGCAACATAGATGTGACCGGGACGCTGGTCGAAAAGGGTCACGGTCTCCGCGCTTCCCACGGTCTTGGGGAACCTGACAAGCTGGAGCTTGACGATGTCGCCGCCGCGCCGGTCTATCCAGGCTTCATGGACGGGGGTGCGGACGTATACGAGGCGTCCGACGTCGTCGAAGGCCCTCGGCTCGGGGTCCGGCGCCCCGGGCGTGCCAAACCCGACGGGGACATCGTCGTCAACGCTCGGCACGGGCGCTCCTGCCTCCCCGCCGACGGGCGTATCGTCGTGTTGCCCGCCTATTGGATCGGCGATCGGATCCTCGCCGTTTGCATCGACGAGCGGTGCTTCGGCTTGAGTTGGCGCATCCGGGACCTTCGGCGCGAAGTCCTGGGTCCACGTGTACACCATCAGGTAGCCAAGGACCCCGAGCCCCACCAACAGGATGATGCGCTGGACTTCAGTCGACGGCATGGGGGTTTTCGCGGACGGTGCCGTAGGGGACCGGTTTGTCCTGTCGCGCCGGTTCGACTCGGCGTGGCCATCGCGGGCGACGACAAGCCCCGCCTCCACGAGGAGGCACAGGGTCGAATCCACCGGGATGGAACGGATGGCAGCGGAGCAGGCGTCGGAGCGTCAATGCGCTGCCTCCCAGGAAACCGTGCCGGCGCAGGGCTTCCGCCGCATAGCTCGAGCAGGTGGGGTGGAAGCGGCAATGGCGTCCCAGGCAGGGACTGACATAGCGCCGATAGGTTTCGATGATGGCCACCAGGCCGCGTTTGGGAAGCCTAAGCCACTCCACGCCCAAACGTTCAACCCTCACGACCCATCTCTCGCTCGTTGTCGTTTCTCGACGATCTGGGCAAATGCGCCGAACAACCGGTCCGCATCGGCCAACGACACCTTGGCACCCGGCAGGGCAACGCGAACGACGACGTCCATGGCGGGCAGTCCGTCCGCCTGGCGGAAAGATTCCCTGATCAAACGTTTCGCCCGGTTGCGATCGACGGCCAAAGGCAGCATCCGTTTACCAACAATGAGGCCGAGCCGCGGCGTTTCAAGGTCGTTGTCGCAGGCCGCGAGCCGCAGGGGTCCCCGCCCGACGCGAACCGACGCATGCCGGAGCACGTCGTCGAACTGTTTCTTGCGGCGCAGCTTCCTTGCGCGTCCGAAGTCACGCCTCGGGACCACCGCCGAACATTCGGCGGACTAGACCGACAGTCTCTTGCGGCCCTTCGCCCGGCGCGCATTCAGGATCTTGCGCCCGTTCTTCGTCGCCATGCGTGCTCGAAAGCCGTGGGTTCGCTTGCGCTTGATCACGCTCGGCTGGTAGGTCCGTTTCATCGGTGCGACAACCCTTGTCGGCGCCAGAGGCACCGGCTGCTTTGAGAGGGGGGCGCGATTGTAGGAGCGCAACGAGACGGGTGTCAACGCGAGGTGCGCCAGCGACACCCGCAGTCATCTATCCACAGCGGCAATGAGCGGTGATGATAGTCATTAGAGAAACTTGTCGTTGTTGTTGGGGCGTAGGCTTACTGTGCAAGAAGGCAACAACCCACGGAAGCCATGGCAGATTTCCTACACGCCATGTTGTGCAAATCCGCTTGACAGGGTGGGTGGAAGGAGCGGGGTTGGGGATCCCAGGCGCGTCTCTGGAAGGGTTCCCGAGGGCACCCTACATGATGTCCACAGCTTACGCACAGATGGGCCAAATCCCGCGGCGACAGCTCCCCGGCGTTAAGCTTTTGAATTGTCAAGAAAACGCCGAAAACATTGGTTTTTTGTTGCAAAACGCGTAGCCAAGAGCGCCAGAGTGTCATTAGAATGACGGCCAAGATTCGCCGAGTTCCGTAAGCTCGCTGTGGCGACGAGAATAACGATAATCCAGGGGGGGCGCATGCCTAGTTGGGTGGAGGAGCCAGAGGATCCCGACGGGGTGCCTTTGGTGTGGCGGCGGTGCTTGGCGCGGCTCGAAGAGGAACTGACGTCACGACAATTCAACACCTACATTCGTCCTCTCCAGGTTCGCCAGGAAGGCAACAAGCTGGTCGTGCTGGCGCCCAACGACCACGTCAAGAAGCAGGTACGCGATGAGCACCTGCCGCTGGTGTGGGACATCTTCGACCTCGAGGAACACGACGACGTTCGTGAACTCGAACTGACGATCGGGAGTCGTGATCGGTCGGTCGGTGCCCCCTTGAGGGTCGAGCGAACCCGAAAGGCTTCGACGGATCCCCGGGAACCGAATATCGACCGTTCCCACGTGTTCGCGAACTACGTGGAAGGCAAATCCAACGAGGTGGCCAAGGCCGCCGCGCAACAGGTGGCCATGAACGTGGGCAAGTCCTACAACCCACTCGCCTTGTACGGTGGGGTGGGCCTCGGCAAGACACACCTCATGCATGCCGTCGGCAACGAGGTGCTGGCGAAGACGCCGGATGCGAACGTCGTCTATCTCCACTCCCAGGCCTTCGTCAACGATATGGTCAAGGGGATCGGAACGGGGACGATCCGCGAAACGATGCAGTACTACAGTTCCGTGGACGTTCTGCTCATCGACGACATCCAGTTCTTTGCCAAGAAGATTCGCTCCCAGGAGGAGTTCTTTCACGTCTTCAACGCGGTCGTGGAGCAGGAACACCAGATGGTGCTGACCTGCGACAAGTATCCCACCGAGATCGACGGGTTGGAGGAGCGCCTCAAGTCCCGGTTCGTGGGCGGCCTGACGGCGGAGGTAGAGCCGCCGGAACTCGAGACCCGGGTCGCGATCCTCAAGAAGAAGGGCGAAGCCGAAGGAATCGAAGTGCCGGACGATGTCGCCTTCCATATTGCGGAGAACATCCGGTCGAACGTTCGTGAGCTGGAGGGTGCGTTGCAGCGCGTCATTGCCCACGCACGATTCCGCCGTGCCGAGGTCTCGATCGACCTCGTGAAACGCGCGTTGCACGATCTTCTCGCCATCCATGGGCGCCAGATCACGGTGGAGAACATTCAGAAGCAGGTCGCGGACTACTACAACATGAAGGTGTCGGACCTGCTCTCGAAGCGGCGCAACAGGACGGTCGCCCGCCCGCGGCAGATTGCCATGTGCCTGGCGAAGGAGTTCACGAAGTACTCGCTACCGGACATCGGTGAGAAATTCGGCGGTCGCGACCATACAACCGTGCTCCACGCCTATCGTAGAATCAACGAGCTTCGGGAAAGCAGTACCGACATGGCGGAGGACTACAAGATCCTCTCACGCCTGCTGACCCATTGACCGTCCGCTCGACCAGGGGCGTGACGGGGCACGCCAACCGAGGAGCGAGTGAATGAAATTCCGAACCAGTCGAGACACCCTGCTGCGCCCGCTTCAGATACTCAACGGGGTGATAGAACGGCGCCACACGCTTCCGGTCCTATCGAACATCCTTGTTCAGACCGACGCGGATGGACTTACGCTGCGAGCCACGGATCTCGAGGTGGAACTGGTGGTGGGGCTGTCTGAAGGCATCGATATCCAATCCGATGAGCCCGCGGCAATCACGGTGCCGGCTCAGAAACTTGCCGAGATCTGGCGATCATTCCCCGAAGGGGCGGACGTGATGTTCTCGCTGGAGGCCGAACGCGTCGTGGTGCGATCCGGCCGCAGTCGCTTTCAACTGTCGACCGTGTCCGCCGAGGAGTACCGACCCTTCGAGTCGTCGGACGGTGAGGTCACCATCACGCTGCCCCGCGCCGACGTCCAGAAACTGCTCTCGCGGACAAGCTTCGCGATGGCGAACCAGGACATACGGTACTTTCTCCGGGGGTTGTTGGTCGAGATCACCGGAAACAACCTTCGTGCCGTGGCGACCGATGGTGCGCGCATGGCGATGCATACCCTTGACCGCGGTGCGCAAGGGGTGGAACGGCTGCGAGCGATCGTGCCGCGCAAGCGCATCCAAGATCTCGAACGCCTCATCGCGGACAGTGATCTGGACGTGGAGTTCACGTTGGGACGTACGCATTTGCAGGTGGCGCAAGGTGAGTACACACTAACCACGCGGTTGGTTGAAGGGCAGTTCCCGCCCTACGAGAACCTGATTCCCCGCAATACAAGCCGATCGATCACGAGTGATCGGGAGACGTTGCGGCGGGCGCTTCAGAGGGCTTCCATCGTGTCCAACATCGTGGGGTTCCTGGTTGAAGGCGAGCACCTGACGATCCGTGCGGCCAACAACGAGCAGGAGGAAGCGGAGGAAGTCGTTGCGGTCGACTACGATGGCGATGCGATGGAGGTCAATTTCAACGCGAGCTTCCTCCAGGACGTGTTGAATGCGGTCGACGCCGAGGCGGTGGAGATGTCGTTCCCCGACGACAACAAGATCGCCAAGATCGAAGCCGCAGGTGACGAGGACTCGCTCTATCTCGTGATGCCAAGGCGCCAATAGGCGAGCAAGGACCACCGCCGACAAGGGGCCTTGCCAACCCATCGCCTGACCAGGTCCTGGGCTTCGCGGGTATTGCGGGTCGATGATCGTTGAGCGCATCGACATCGCCAATGTGCGCAACATCGAGTCCGGCAGTCTCGAGCTTGAACCCCGCGTAAACCTCTTGGTGGGACCGAACGGGGCGGGCAAGACTTCGGCGCTGGAGGCTATTCACCTCGTGATGCGCGGCCGTTCTTTCCGGACGACGCGCGCGGATCGAGTGATTCGCCACGAGCAGGATGCCATGTCGGTCGTGGCGACGCTTGCCGACGAACAGGTGGGCATCGTGCGTTTGGGTTACGCGAAACAGAGGCACGGCAGGCTAGAACTCCGACGCAACGGGCAGGTTGTTCGCCAAGCATCGCGGGTGGCCTCGCTTGTGCCGATACAACTGATGCTCCCGGACTTGCCGGAGTTGGTGTTCGGCAGCCCCGCCGGTCGGCGGGCGTGGCTAGACTGGGGCGTGTTTCACGTGAAACAGGACTATGCGGACATGCTCGGGGCCTATTTGCGCGCGTTGCGGCACCGCAATACGCTACTTCGGGAGGCGGCAGACGCGACGCTTCCGGCGTGGACCGCGCAGGTCGCGGAGTTGGGAGAAGCGGTCGCCGCGGCCCGCGGGGGCTACTTCGAACAGGTGGTGCCGGAGGTGCTGGCCTGCCTTGCCGCGCTGGATCCGGACCTGGTCGTGGAGTTCGCCTATTTTCCGGGCTGGAACGCGGATAGTTTGGCGGAAATGCTAGTCCAACACCTTGATCGCGATGTAAAATTGGGCGCAACGCAGGCCGGGCCGCACCGAGCGGATTTGCGCATAACGTGCGCGTCGGAAGGTGCCGCCCAGGTGCTCTCCAGGGGACAAGGAAAGACCGTGGCGAGTGCCTTGCGACTCGGTCAAGCGAAGGACTTGGCGAAATCGGGCAAGCCGTCGTTGTTTCTGATCGACGACCTTGGCGCCGAACTCGACGAGACGCACAACCAAAGGTACCACCGCCTGCTCGAGGACATGGATTGCCAGATCGTCGCAACCGCCACCCAGGGAGCGATTGCCGACGTACTGATGAAGTCTCGCGGAGGTCGCATGTTTCACGTGAAACAAGGTCGTTTCGCGCAAGCGTGACGAAGATCGCTGGTATTTGAGTCGGATCAAGCAGGACCGTAGTGATGGAAGAAGAGAACGCAGCCAGCGACGCGGCGGACGACCCCTCGCAGATGGGTGAAGAAGCCTATGATTCGAGGAATATCAAGGTCCTACGCGGCCTTGAAGCAGTTCGCAAGCGCCCGGGGATGTATATCGGCGACACGGACGATGGCACGGGCCTCCATCACATGGTGCAGGAACTTGTGGACAACGCCATCGACGAGGCGCTCGCGGGCCATTGCGACGAGATCGATGTGGTGATACACCCCGGCGAGTCCGTGACCGTCAGAGACAACGGGCGCGGTATGCCGGTCGATCTCCACGAAGAGGAAGGAAAGTCCGCCGCGGAGGTCATCCTCACCCAACTGCATGCCGGGGGCAAGTTCGACAGCAGTTCCTACAAGGTGTCTGGCGGCCTACACGGGGTGGGTGCTTCGGTCGTCAATGCGTTGTCCGAGGTATTCCGGCTGACGGTTCGCCGAGAGGGGAAGGTCTACCAGCAGACATACCGCCACGGTGAACCGCGCGGGCCCTTGTCGGAGGTTGGGGAGACCGATTCCCGGGGCACGGAGTGTTATTTCAAGCCATCGCGGGGCACGTTCTCCAATATCGAGTTCCAATACGAACTCTTGGCGAAGAAGCTCCGTGAACTTGCCTTCCTGAACGCCGGCGTGTCCATTCGCATGAGCGACGAGCGATCGGGCAAGAAGGAGCGATTCTTCTACGAGGGGGGCCTCAAGGCGTTCGTGGCCTATCTAAACCGGAACAAGACGACGTTGAACGAGATCTTCCACTTCGCCAATACCCGGGAGGACGGCATTGGCGTGGAGGTTGCGCTGCAATGGAACGACGGCTACCAGGAGCAGGTTTTCGCCTACACCAACAACATCCCCCAAACCGACGGTGGGACGCACGTTGCGGGATTTCGAGCAGCGATGACGCGAACTCTGAACGCGTATATGGAACGCGAGGGATTCGCGAAGAAGGCACAGATCGCCACCACGGGGGATGATGCCCGGGAGGGGCTCACCGGCGTGGTCTCGGTGAAGGTGCCAGACCCCAAGTTCTCTTCCCAGACCAAGGACAAACTGGTCTCGAGCGAGGTGAAGCCAGCCGTGGAGCAGGATCTCGGCCGCTATCTCACGGCCTTTCTGGATGAACACCCCCAGGACGCCAAGCAGGTGGTCAGCAAGATCATCGATGCCGCCCGCGCACGAGAGGCGGCGCGCAAGGCCCGGGAAATGAGCCGACGATCCGGGGCGCTGGACATCGCGGGGCTGCCGGGCAAGCTCTCGGACTGCCAAGAGAAGGATCCGGCGCTGTCGGAGGTGTTCCTGGTGGAGGGGGATTCCGCCGGGGGATCGGCCAAACAGGGTCGGGACCGACGTACCCAAGCCATTCTCCCGCTGAAGGGCAAGATCCTCAACGTCGAGAAGGCGCGTTTCGACAAGATGCTGTCTTCTCCCGAGGTTGGCACGCTTGTGACCGCACTCGGCTGTGGTATTGGCCGTGGCGACTTTGAGCTCGAGAAACTCCGCTACCACAGCGTCATCATCATGACCGACGCCGACGTCGATGGCTCCCACATCCGCACGCTGCTGTTGACGTTTTTCTTCCGCCACATGCCGGAACTGATCGACGCCGGGCACGTCTTCATCGCGCTTCCGCCGCTCTACAAGGTGAGCAAAGGCCGCCAGGAGCGCTATTTGAAGGACGACGAGGAAATGGATGCCTACTTCCTGCAGGCGGGGTTGGAAGGATCCACGCTGCACGTGGCCGAGGATGCGCCACCCATCGACGATGCGGTTCTAGAGCGGATTGCCCGATCCTATTTGGACGTCGTTGCCCGGCTCGATGCGCTGAACCGCGTATACCCCGCCGAGTTGACCAAGGCGTTGATCGACGCGCCGCCGTTGTCGCCCGACGATCTGGTGAATCGAGCTCGCATGGAAGCGTGGATAACCCAATACGCCGAAGTACTGCCACCGGGGACGGACTTTGACGTCGACGTGCAAGAGGATCGCGAGCACCACGTTTTCTGTCCAACGATCAGCTGGCAAAACCACGGCGTCGCGGAGACCGCCACGCTGGACTACGCCTTCTTCATGTCCGCGGAGTACGACAGCGTCAAGGAAATGACGGCGGTCTTCCAAGATCTCCTCCAGGATGGTGCCTACGTGGCGCGGGGCGAGCGCGAACACCGTGTGTCGACGTTCGTCGAGGCGTTGTCTTGGATGTTGGACGAGGCCCATCGGGGCATCGGGATACAACGCTACAAGGGACTTGGCGAGATGGATGCGGAGGAACTCTGGGAGACCACGATGGATCCGCAGGCACGACAGATGTGGCGGGTCACGGTAGACGACGCCATTGCCGCGGACCAGATGTTCACCACCCTCATGGGAGGCCAGGTGGAACCCCGCCGCGAGTTCATCGAAAACAATGCACTGGCCGTGGCGAATCTAGACGTCTAGCCGGGCCATCGCGCGCTCGAGCCAATCCTCACATAACGTATTGATTTCCCTAGAGGTTTTACCCTCGGTGGGGAAGGGACGAGAGATTTCGACATCGATTGTCCCCGGGTACTTGATGAACCGTCGCGCTGGCCAGCAGTGTCCAGCATTGTGGGCAATGACCACCACCGGTAGGCCGGTCGCGGCGGCGAGCGCCGCGCCACCGCGGTAGAACTTGCCGGCAGCGCCGGGTGCCATTCGGGTGCCTTCGGGGAACAATGTGACGAACATGCCGCGCGCCAGTCGATCCTTGCCTTGTTCGATCAGTTGCCGCAGGGCGGAGCGGGGATTCGAACGGTCGATCGCGATGGGCTTCACGAGGGCGAATGCCCACCCCCACAGCGGAATGCGCAGCAGCTCCCGCTTGATGAGGGTCGTCTGGGGGGCGACGAGGGTCTGTGTCCAGAGCGTTTCCCAGTTGCTTTGGTGCTTGACCAGGAAGATGCAGGGCTCAGATGGGATGTGCTCCTGCCCGGAAACCCGCCAGCGAATGCCGCAGGTGAATGCGAGCCAGCCGAGGGCCGGCCGAGTCCACCCGCCGATGATGAAGTTGTAGCGGCTGCGAAGGGGAAGGCACCAGCCGACGAGTACCGACAGGGACGACCAGAAGGCCGACCAGACGACGTAGCCTAGGTAGAACACCAATGAACGGACAGCGGTCATACGGTGCTTTCCGGACCTAGCGCGCATCGTGCGTACACGAGCGCGTCTCGTGCGTACACGAGCCGGGCAAGAGCAGTTCGAATCGCGCGTCCATCTGCAACGTGAGTGCAAACATCAAGGGTGCTCAAGGAGTCTAGCTTCGCCAGTATTCGGGGGTCAGGACCACCAGCAGGGTGAAGATCTCCAGCCGGCCGAGCAGCATGGCGAGCATCAACACCCACTTCGTGGCTGGCGGCAGGGCCTGGTAGTTGGATGCGACCTCGCCAAGCCCGGGACCCAGGTTGTTGAGGTTTGCCGCCACCGCCGAGAACGCGGTCAGGAAATCGAGGTCGGATATCCCGAGCAGGATGCAGACCATGGTCAGGAAGACGATGAGATAGACGGCGAAGAACCCCCAGACGGCATCGACCACGCGATTTGGAACAAGCTGTTCGCCGAGCTTGATGTGGAAGATGCCGTTCGGATGGATCAACCGCCGGATTTCGCGCATGCCCTGGCGGTAGATGAGCAGTACGCGGTACATCTTGAGCCCGCCGGCCGTCGACCCGGCGCACCCTCCCGCGAACGCGGCGAAGATCATGAGAATGGGTGCCAGCATGGGCCATGTGCTGTAGTCGGCCGTGGTGTAGCCGGTCGTGGTGGCGATGGATACCGCCTGGAAGAGGCCCTCGCGCACTGACTGGCCTGGTGCCATCCCGGCGAGCAAAAGGACGCCGACGACGATGGCGGCGACGACGGCCAAGGCGCTGAGGTAGAGGCGCAATTCGCTGTCCCGGGCGTAGGGCACGAGGCTGCGTCGTGCCAGCACCGTGAAGTGCAGCGCGAAACTCATTCCGGACAGCGCCATGAACACGATCGCGACGGACTCGACGGCCACGCTATCAAAGTAGCCCACGCTGGCGTCGTGGGGGGCGAAACCGCCGATGGCGACGGTGGAGAACGCATAGCAGATGGCGTCGAACAGGCCCATCCCGGCGAGCCAATACGCCATCGCGCAGGCGACGGTGAACCCCAGGTAGAGGTACCAAAGCGCCTTCGCCGTCTGGGCGATGCGTGGCGTGAGCTTGGTGTCCTTGACCGGGCCCGGCGATTCCGCACGATAAAGCTGCATCCCACCGACGCCGAGCATCGGCAGCACCGCCACCGCCAGGACGATGATGCCCATTCCGCCCAGCCACTGTAGCAACTGCCGGTAGAACAGGACCGAGCGCGGTAGATCGTCGAGTCCCGTCAATACCGTGGCGCCGGTTGTGGTTAGGCCGGACAGGGACTCGAATACCGCATCCGTAAACGGCACCTCCACCGATGCGGCGAGCAGAAAGGGGACGGCGCCCGTGAACCCCAGACCCAAGTAGAACAGGACCGTGATCAGAAAACCGTCCCGACTGCGAAGTTCGACTTCGCCCCGTCCGGCAAGCCAGAACAGGGCCCCGGCGATCAGACTGATGGCGAACGCGGCGAGAAACGGGGTTGCGGTCGGCTCCTCGTAGACCAACGCGACGACGACGGGTACGAGCTGAGCGAGGCTGAACAGCATCAGCAGGCCGCCGGTGACGCGCAGTATGGGGGCGATGCGCATGTTGTGTCGTGCGGCCTAGAAGAAACCCAAGCCCACTTGGAATAGCCGCTCGACGGCGCGAATGCGTGACTTGTCGGCAAGGAACAGGATGACGTGGTCTTCGCTGCGGATGACCGCGTCGTCGCTGGCGACGATGACTTCGTCGTCGCGAACGATCGCGCCGACCGTCACCCCGGCAGGGAAGGTGATCTGGTCGATGCGGCGGTCCACCACCCGACTGTGTCTGGCATCGCCGTGTACCACCGCCTCAATGGCCTCGACGGCACCCCGGCGCAGGCTATGTACCCGGGCCACGTCGCCGCGGCGGACGTGGGAGAGGATCGAGCTCATGGTGGTCAACTGCGGCGAGATCGCGATGTCGATGTCGGTTTCCTGCATGAGGTCCACGTAGGCGGGTTTCGCGATCAGGCATATGACCCGCCGGGCGCCGAGCCGCTTGGCGAGCAAGGACGACATCACGTTCACTTCGTCGTCATTGGTCACCGCACAGAACGCGTCGGTGTCGTTGACGTTCTCCTCGATCAGGAGGTCGCGGTCGGTGGCGTTGCCATGGATCACCACGCCGCTGGTCAACCGCTCGGCGACCAGTTCGGCGCGGGACTCGCTGAACTCCACGACCTTGACGCCGAAACTGTCCTCGATGGCCCGTGCAAGCTGAAGCCCGATGTTGCCGCCGCCGGCGATGATGACCCGCTTGTTGGGCCGCTCTTCGTGTTTGAACTCGGACATCACCGCGTTGATGTCCTTCGCGGGCGCGATGAAGAACACTTCGTCGTCCGCGTCGATCACGGTCTTGGCCGTCGGCGTGATCGGCCGGCCGTCCCGGAAGATGGCAACAACCTTGGTGTCGACCTTGGGGATGTGCTCGCGTAGAGAGCGCAGCTGCTGACGAACCAGCGGGCCGCCATGGTATGCCCGCATGGCGACGAGCTGGACACGGCGTTCGGCGAAGTCGACGACCTGCAGGGCCCCCGGATGTTCCAGCAGCTCCTTGATCTGTTCCATCACCACCCGTTCGGGATTGATGAGCACGTCGATGGGCATGTGGTCGCGACTGAAGAAGCGAATGTCGGCATCGCCGCCGTTCGAGCCCGTGATGTACTCGTTGGAACGGATGCGGGCGATCTTCGTCGGCGTCTGGAACAGCGAGTAGCAGACCTGGCAGGCGACCATGTTCACTTCGTCGCTGTTGGTCACCGCGATCAGCAGGTCGGCATCGTCCGCACCGGCGGCGTGCAGCGTGTCCGGTCGCGAGGCATGGCCGTGGACGGTCTGGATATCCAGGCGGTCCTTGAGGTCCTTGAGGCGCGCCGCGTCGTGGTCCACCAGCGTGATGTCGAAGGCCTCGTTGGCGAGGTGTTCGGCGAGTGTGCCGCCGGTCTGGCCGGCACCGAGAATGAGGATCTTCATGACTCGATCCGTCTAGGCTCCTTGAGCAACCCTGATGTTCATATGTAGGTTTGCATTTGGCGAAACGGCTGGGATCGCTCTTGAACGGCTCGTGTACCCACGAGTCGGGCTCGGGTACGCGCGAGCCGCGTTAGGCCGCGCGCAGGGTAACTCTCGGCGCGGCGGATCGCCACAGTCGTTAGTGCATGCGGGCGTGACCACGCTGCATCGCGGCGCGTAGATCGGCAACCGCGCGGGCGGGGTCTGCCGACTCGGTGATGGCGCGTACCACCGCGATGCTGCCGACGCCCGTGGCCATCACGCCGGGGGCTCGTTCGACATCCACGCCACCGATCGCGGTGAGCGGATAGCGGTCCCCCAGAAGGTCGACCCAACGCTTGAGCCGGGGAACCCCTTGCGGGGCAAACTTCATCGGTTTGGTCGCGGTGGCGTAGATCGGGCCGATGGCGACATAGCTCGGCGCAACGGCATGGGCCCGGGCGATCTCGTAGTAGCTGTGGGTGCTGACGCCCAATCGAATGCCGGCGCCCGCGATCGCCGGGAGGTCGGCATCGGTCAGGTCCTCCTGTCCGAGATGCACACCGTAGGCGCCGGCGTCGATGGCCTCGCGCCAGAAATCATTGACGAAAAGGCGGGTGTTCGAGCCTGCCGTGGCGACCACGCTTTGCTCGATGGCGCGGCGGAGCGCGGGTGCCGGCAGGTCCTTGACGCGCAGTTGCACGGTGTCGAGGCCCAGCTCGACGCAACGCCGCACCCAATCGGCACTGTCGACCACGGCGTACAGGCCGATCGGATGGGACAACGGGGGAAACGCGGGACCCGCGGTCTTGCCGGCATCGACGACCCTCGGCAGGTCCGCGATGTCGCCCGGCCAGCCGAGGTGGCGTAGTGGCGGACGCCCGGCACCGGGTCCGCCTCGCCCGCCCGCCAGGGCGCGAAGGCCCTGGTGGACATACATGTGGGCCAGAACGGGCGCCGAGTCTTCGTCCTCATGCACGGTGGCGGCGGCGAGGGCGCTGGACAGGCCACATCCGCCGCCGTGGGCGCCCTGCCCCGGCAGCGCGTCGCCCCGGATGGAGAAACTCCGTGCAGGGGACTCCCAGTAGTCGAGCCCCGGGGTGTCGCCGTGCCCGCCGGTCACGTAGACCCGTTTGGCACCCCGGTCGCGCAGCAAACGAGCCGCCCGTGCGGGGTCCTTCGGATCTAGATTCCAGGTGTCGGCCAGTTCCTCCGCGTTGGGCGTGACCGCATCGACGTGTCTGACGAGTGCGCCGATAGTATCGTCAGGTAATACTCCAAGCGTACCTCCAACGGACGCTACCCGCACCGGGTCCCATACCACGAACGGTCGGTTGTCTCCGGGCAACGCGTCCAGAAAGTCCAGAACGACGGCCGCGTTCTGGTTGCTGCCGAGCGCGCCGATCTTGATGGCGGCGGGCGGGAGATCGTCTTGGAGCGCTTGAAGCTGGGCCGCGACCGTGGTGGCGGGAATGACGTGATTGTCGGTCAGGGCGGTCGTGTTCTGGGCGGTGACGCAAGTCACCACGCTTGCGCCGTGCAGGGCGAAATCGTGGAACGTGCGGATGTCCGCCTGGATACCCGCGCCGCCACCACTGTCCGATCCGGCGATCGTCCACGCAACGGGCATCTGCGACATCGGAATCAAGCGCTGCGGTGGGACACCGATCAGGCGCTGCGGTTATGCCAGAAAGGCGTGCCGACGACCGGCGTCGACGGCTCCGCGGTCTCGGATTCGGGCATTGCGCCGGCGCGGTACGCGGTTCGTCCCGCCCTGACGGCGTGGGCGAAGGCCTCGGCCATCGCCACGGGATCGTCGGCCCGGGCCACCGCCGTGTTCAGCAGCACGCCGTCGAGGCCCAGTTCCAGCGCCTTGGCAGCGTGGGACGGAACGCCGATGCCGGCGTCCACGACCAGGGAGACGTCCGGCAACCGGGCCCGAAGCGTCCTGAGGGCGTAGGGATTCAGCAACCCCTTGCCGGTTCCGATGGGCGAGCCCCACGGCATCACCACTTCGCAGCCGAGATCCCTTAGCCGCGTGCAGACGACCAGGTCGTCGGTGGAATAGGGGAATACCTTGAAGCCCCGTTCGATGAGCTGTCGGGTAGCGTCGATCAAGGCGTAGGGGTCCGGCTGCAGGTTGTAGTCGTCGCCGACCACCTCCAGCTTGATCCAGTTCGTGTCGAAGATCTCGCGGGCCATTTCCGCGAGATTCACTGCCTCTTGAGCGGTGTGGCAGCCGGCCGTATTGGGCAGGACGCGTCGTCCGAGGCCTGCGATGTGTTCCCAGATGGACCCGCCGCCGACCTCGCTGGGCGCCTGGCGGCGCATGCCGACAGTGAGCACTTCGGCGCCGCTGGCCTCCACGGCGTCCGCCATTACCTTGGGCGAGGGGTAACGGGCCGTGCCGAGAAAAAGCCGGCTGGTCAGGGTCTCGCCGTAGATGACCCAAGGATCGTTGGACATCCTCATCCCCCCTGGATCGGTGCCACCACGTCCAGGCGGTCGCCGGACTCGATGGCTCGTTCCGCCCAGGCCGCCCGGGGGACGAATGTCTCGTTCACCGCCACGGCCACCTTGCGGCCTTGGTAGCCGAGACCGACGAGCACCCGGTCAAGCCGCGGGTTCTCATCGTCCAGGCCGCCTAGCTCGGTCAGCTCGCCATTGACGCGGATGCGCATTCCGGCAGCTCCCGTTGTTGGATGGCCTGGATCGCCGCCTGGACAAGGACCGGTGCGGCAAGGAATCCGTGTCGGTAGAGGCCGTTGATGCGAAGGATGCCGTCGCGCCAATAGACCCGCGGCACGTTGTCATCGAACGCGGCGCGCAATCCGACGTCGAGGGCGAGAATCTCGGCCTCCGCGAAGCCGGTGTGCAGGCTGAACGCGGCCGACAGGAGTTCCAGCGCACTGCGCACGGTCATCCCCGCACGGCTGTCGCTTTCGATCTGGGTCGCACCCACCACGTATTCGTGGTTGCCCCGGGGGGCGACGTAGAGCTGGTAGCGGGGATGCATCAGCCGGATGGGGCGCTGCAGATTGACTTCCGGTGCCCGTAGACGAACGACCTCGCCCCGGACCCCGCGCAACCCCGGCTCGTGGGCGTCGGCGCCCCGGCAATCCACCCAGGCATCGAAGCTCGCCCGCCGGCGGCCCCAAAGCGGATCGCCCTCGAGATCGGCGCGCTGCCCGTAGCGGATCCGACCGCAACGTGGCTCCAGCGCATCGAGCAGGGCTCGGTTGTCGATCCATCCTTCGCCAGGCAGGAACAGGCCGCGGGCGAACGCGGGCGCCAGTTCGGGCTCGAGTTCGTTCAGTGACGTCCGGTCAAGCCGTTCGGGCGGTGGGTCGCTGCGGGCTCGCAGGACGCGCTCGAAGGTCTCGAGCAGCGCATCGTCCCGACGGTGGGCTACCGCGATCGCGCCGTCGAAACCGTGGCGTACGTCGAGGGCGGCGAGCCATTGCGGCCACACCGAGAGGCCCGACATGCCCATCGCGAAGACCTCGTTGTCACTCTCGGGAAGCTCGCTCATGGGGGCGAGCATCGCGGCGGCGACATGGGCGGCGCTCGCCGGCTCGCCCGGCTCGCTACGCTCGAAGAGCGTTGTGCGATGGCCTGCCTCGGTCAGACGCCAGCCGAGCAGCCGACCCATCAGACCGGCGCCGACGATGGCGATGTCCATGTCAGTGAATCCTTACCAACCCTATACGCGTTGGTATATCTCGCTTCCCTGTCCCCGAAACTCGTCTGCCTTGTGCGCCATCTCGGCTTCGACGTCGATCATTCGAATGCGATCCGAGTTGACCCCGGCGGCTTCGCGCACCTCTTGGGAGATCTTCATCGAGCAGAACTTAGGCCCGCACATGGAGCAAAAATGCGCCACCTTGGCGGAGTCCTTGGGCAGGGTCTCGTCGTGGAACTCACGGGCCTTGTCGGGATCGAGCCCGAGGTTGAACTGATCCTCCCAGCGGAACTCGAAGCGCGCCTTGGACACGGCATTGTCCCGGACCTGGGCACCGGGGTGCCCCTTGGCAAGGTCGGCGGCGTGGGCGGCGACCTTGTAGGCCATGATGCCCTCGCGCACGTCCTCCTTGTTGGGCAGCCCGAGGTGCTCCTTGGGTGTCACATAGCAGAGCATCGCGCAGCCGTACCAGCCGATCTGCGCGGCGCCGATGGCGGACGTGATGTGGTCGTACCCCGGTGCGATGTCGGTGGTGAGCGGGCCCAGGGTGTAGAACGGCGCTTCCTTGCAGACCTCGAGCTGCTTGTCCATGTTCTCCTTGATCAACTGCATCGGCACGTGGCCGGGGCCTTCGATCATGGCCTGGACATCGTGTTTCCAGGCAATCTCGGTGAGTTCTCCGAGGGTCTCCAACTCGGCGAACTGGGCGGCGTCGTTGGCATCGGCGATGGACCCGGGACGCAGCCCGTCGCCCAACGAGAAGGACACGTCGTAGGCCTTCATGATCTCGCAGATCTCTTCGAAGTGCGTGTAGAGGAAGCTCTCCTCGTGGTGCGCGAGACACCACTTGGCCATGATCGACCCCCCTCGACTGACGATGCCGGTGACCCGCTCGGCGGTGAGCGGCACGTAGCGCAGCAGCACGCCGGCGTGGATCGTGAAGTAGTCGACGCCCTGTTCGGCCTGTTCGATCAGCGTGTCCCGGAAGATCTCCCAGGTGAGATCCTCCGCGACGCCCCGGGTCTTCTCGAGGGCTTGGTAGATCGGCACCGTGCCGATGGGCACCGGCGAGTTGCGCACGATCCACTCCCGGGTCTCGTGGATATGCTTGCCCGTGGAAAGGTCCATCACCGTGTCCGCGCCCCAGCGCGTGCCCCAGACCATCTTCTCGACCTCTTCGGAAATGCTCGACGTCACGGCGGAGTTGCCGATATTGGCGTTCACCTTCACCAGGAAGTTGCGGCCGATGATCATCGGCTCGGACTCGGGGTGGTTGATGTTGCAGGGGATGATCGCGCGCCCGGCCGCCACTTCGTCCCGCACGAACTCCGGCGTGATCTCCTGCGGCAACCGAGCCCCGAAGTGCTCGCCCCGGTGCTGGCTGAAATCGGCGTCCGGGTTCGCCCTTGCCAGGTTCTCGCGGATGGCGATGTACTCCATCTCCGGCGTCACGATGCCTTGGCGGGCGTAGTGCATCTGGCTGACGTTGGCACCGGGCTTGGCGCGCCTCGGCAGGGGAATGTCCCGGAAACGCAGCCGGTCGAGGCTCTCGTCGCGGTTGCGTTCCCGGGTGTAGCGGGACGAGAACGCATGGAGCTTCTCGGTGTCGCCCCGGGCTTCGATCCAGGCCTCCCGCAGTCTCGGCACGCCGCGCCGGATGTCGATCTCGGCGTCGGTATCCGTATACGGACCCGACGTGTCGTAGACGCGTACCGGCGCGTTCGGCTCCAGGCGGGATTGCCCGCCGTTGCCGAGCACCGGCGTCGGCGACAGGGAGATTTCGCGCATCTTGACGTCGACGCCGGGCTGGGTCCCGGCAACACTGACCTTGCGCGAACTGGCGAGCGGTCGGCGCATGTCCGCATCGAGCTGCGCCGTGGCGGAAAGATCGTCGGTAACGTAAGCCATCGAAGCCCCCTTTCTGGCGGAGTGCGGCGGCGCCCATGGGCACCTACCGCTAGTTAACGCTTGCGTCGGGGGCATTGTTCCCTACGCCGGTACTAGCCGGATCAGGTTCAGCGGGTCCGCTTGGTCCTCGTGGAAGACTCGCGTCTCAGCCCGAAGGCTCCCCGACAACGACTTGGAGTCTACGCGATGGCGTCGAGCCGTGTCGACCACGAACAGGAGGGGCAATCGGGGAGCAGGAGGGAGCCGAACCCTTCAACATGCGATACTCCCGACTCGCGGTCGAGGACTACCGAGCCCCGGCACCATGCCAAAGAGACCAATCGAGGCAACGTTTGAAGCGTCGTCTCCCAAACCGCTCTATTCCCGCACACAGGTAAACGCAGCGGGCGACGCGCTGATTGCGCCGTCGAGTTCGCTGGATGACCTGCGCAACGCCCGCTCGGTCGTCAACGATTGGCGGGCCGCGCACAGTTTGCCTCTCGATTGCATTCGCACGGAATTGCAGCAGAGGGTCGCGGGATTCGGCGAGGATGCCGTCGTGGCCGCGCGCCTGAAACGTCTGTCTTCCATCGAGGCCAAGCTTCGCCGGTTCCGCAGCATGCGGCTCGGGAGAATGCAGGATGTCGGCGGATGTCGAGTCGTCCTGCCGTCGGTGGCGGATGTCCTAAGCGTCGCGGCCCGCTACGGCAGCGAACCGTCACCGCACGCGGTTATCCACTCCGACGACTACATTGCCGAACCGCGAGCCAGCGGCTACCGCGGAGTCCACTTGGTAAGCCGGTTTCGACCGGGAGAAGAAGAACAAGCGGTCTACGAGGGAATGCGGATCGAAATCCAGCTTCGCTCCCGGTTGCAGCACGTGTGGGCGACCGCCGTCGAGACGGTTGGAACCTTTTCCGGCCAAGCGCTCAAGTCGAGCGCGGGTGACGAGCAATGGTTGCGGCTGTTCGCCCTCATGGGTTCCGAGATGGCCTTCGCGGAAGACCGCCCGCTGGTGCCTGGGACGCCAAAAACGCGACAAGCGCTACGCGAGGAACTGTCGGAAGTCACGCATGGCGTGGACGCGGTGGCGAGGCTTGAGAGGTATCGCGAGACGCTACGGGTACTAGAGGGGCACGTTCGGAACGGCAAAGCGGAATACTTCCACATCATTGTCGATTCGATGCCGAACGACGTTGCCCGCGTACGCTGGAACGAATACGCGGAGCACGAGCGCGAGGAAGCGATACTCGCCTTCGAGGAAGTGGAAGCGGCAATCGAGCACTTTCCCGGCGCCGACACCGTGCTCGTCCGTGTCGCGTCGATCGACACCTTGCGCGACGCCTACCCGAGCTATTTCGCCGACACCAGGGTCTTTGTCGATCAACTCAAGTGCGCCATCGGGTGACAGTCAACCACGATGGGCGCGAGCCTGGGCCACGACGCCTCCATATGTCGCATCTGTCGCATCCGCCGGGTGGAGCCACGTCGGCGGTCCCATGAGGCCCCACGGCATTGCCGATAGCCTTCCGGCCGGCCTCTTGTTATATTCAGATATAACGCAGGAGGGCTACACATGCACACCACGAATCTGCGCAAAGTCGGCGGCTCAGTCATGCTCGCAGTGCCCCCGGCACTGCTTGACGTTCTGGAACTACGCGTCGGCAACAAGGTCGACCTGGGCGTCGAGCGTGGACGGCTCGTCGTGGTACCGAGGGTGCGCCCCAGCTACACCCTGGACGAACTTCTCGCGCAGTGCGATGCCGAGCCTGACGATGAAGACCGCATGTGGCTCGACGCAAAGCCAGTGGGCACCGAACTGCTGTAGTGCAGCGCGGCGAGATCTGGCGGGTCAATCTCGATCCCACGGCCGGCCACGAGCAACAGGGAACCCGTCCCGTCCTGATCGTTTCTCCCGGTCCGTTCAATGAACTGACTCATACACCTGTCGTTCTTCCCATCACGAGCGGTGGAGGTTTTGTACGCCGGCGCGGATTCGCCGTGCCGCTCGATCATGAAGGCCTCCGTACGGCGGGCGTGATCCGTTGCGATCAACCGCGCGCGCTCGACCTGATGGCCCGAAGCGGGACGCTTGTTGAGTCCGTTTCGGATCAGGTCATGGATGAAGTGCTCGCCCGACTCGCAACCATCTTGGAATAGCCGAACAGTGACCGCCGCTACACCAGGCGTGATCAACCGGTTCGGCGCGATCGCCTGCGGCCATCCGGCGACGGCTGCCGCTGCCGCCGAGGTTCTTATGGACGGCGGCAACGCCTTCGATGCGGTCGTCGCCGCGCAGTGCGCCGCGTGCGTGTGCGAGCCCATCCTCGCCTCCCTTGCCGGGGGCGGCTTCCTGCTCGCGCGCCCGGCAGGCGCCGATCCGGTGGTCTATGACTTCTTCGTGCAGACGCCACTGGCGAGGCAGGTGCCCGACACCCTCGACTTCTACGACGTCGAAGTGGACTTTGGCGGGGTCAGGCAGGAGTTCCACATCGGCGTCGGTGCCGCGGCGACACCGGGTTACGTACGCGGCATGTTCGACATTCACGAGGATCTCTGCCGCCTGCCCATGGCCCGCCTCATGCAGCCGGCGATCGACGCCGCTCGCACGGGGGTTCGCGTGACCCCTCTACAGGCGTACATGTTGGACACGGTTGCCCCGATCTGCTGCGCCAACGAGGATGTCCGTAGCGTGTACGCGGGGGGTGGCAGGCACCCCTTGGGGGAAGGGGATCTTCTGCGCCAGCCGGAGTTGGCGGACTCTTTCGAGGCCCTGCGTGACGAAGGCGCGGAGGTCTTCTATGCGGGCGAGATGGCCGCCAGCCTCGTCGAGCTATGCCGCGCGGGGGGCCAGGTCCGTCCCGATGACCTCGCAAGCTATCGCACGATTCGGCGCAAGCCGCTTGTCCTGCGCTATCGCGGCGCGGAGATCGCAACCAATCCGCCACCATCCACAGGCGGCGTGCTCGTTGCCTTGACCCTCGATTTGCTCGAGGACACCGAACCCGAGACGGAGACCCAGCGCATCGCGAACCTCGCCGACGCCATGCGTTTGACGAACCAGGCTCGGATCGAGTCGGACACGCCGGCGGCGTTCGACGCCGAACTCGTCGCCGCGTACCGGGACGCCATGCACGCGCGCGCCCAGGCCCGCCGCGGCACGACCCACATCAGCGTGGCGGACCGCGAGGGCAACCTGGCGGCCATGACGGTCTCAAACGGGGAGGGTTGCGGCCGCTTCATTCCCGGAACGGGGATCGCGTTGAACAACATGCTGGGCGAAGAGGACATCAACCCCGGGGGGTTCCACAGCTGGACACCGGACACGCGCTTGGCATCGATGATGGCACCGACGTTTGTCGAGAAGGGTGATCAACGGCTGGTCGTGGGTACCGGGGGGTCGAATCGGATCCGCAGCGCCATCGTCCAGACCATCGACCATCTCGTGCGGGCGGGTCTGTCCCCGGAAGCCGCGGTCACGGCGCCGCGACTACACGTGGAAGGCGACCTGCTCAACCTGGAAGGCGGCTTTTTGCGCGACACCGAGGCCGTGCTCGAGGACGCGTTCGACGACGTCGAACACTGGGGCCGAACGAACCTGTTCTTCGGTGGCGTCCACATCGCGGGCGAGCGCGACGGTCGCTTCCTCGCGGTCGGCGACCCGCGTCGAGGCGGCACGGGGTTGGTTGTCTGAAGCACGCCCGTACGGTTGCAGGGCAGATTCGTAGGCACGACTGTTGTGGTCGCCCGTTTGGCCTTGCGGGGTTCGCGATCACTGGGATCCGACAAAGCCCGTCCTCTACGGTCAGATGTCCAAGCCGAGGGACACCTGCACCCGCCGCGGGTCGAAGTAGCTGCGGGGTTGGGCGAACGTCGCGTCCCGGGCCACCGGGTTGACGTTGTAGCCGGTCTGCCGATCGAACACGTTGAATAAGTCGATCCGGATTGTCTTTTCGCCACCGAGGGGCAGGGCGAGCCGATGGGTGTAACGGAGATCCAACTGCCAATGGCTTGGGCTGCGTCGGCTGCCGGCCTCCTCGGCATAGCGGATCGTCGACGAAAAGTAGGTGGGCAGCCCGTAGGCCGTCGCATCCCAGGCTTCCCACGGCTGCCCGGACTGGTAGACCAGGAACGCGCCGAGGCTGCCGCCCGGCCACGGGGCCTCGATGTTGCCAAACGCCTTCAGGACGTGTGGCCGATCGCCGCGAAGCACGCCGTCCTTCCGATCCCAAAGTTGCCGGCCGTAGCCATCGGCGAGGTTCGATGACCCGATGAACAGGTTCGCGTCGTTGTTGGCGCTGGTGTTGTCCTGATCGAAGTTGCCGGTGTAGCGGCTATGCACGTAGGAGGCGTTGAGATAGCCCCGCGCGCCGCGCCATTCCAGTTCGACCGCCGCCTCCCAGTAGCGGGTATAGGCGTCGTCCAGCGCCGCGATGACGTAGCTCGATCCACCGATCTCCGCGCGGATCGCGTTCAAACCGGGCACGTATTCGCCTTTGGCGGCGACGTGCGGTGGTGCGTTGTCGTAGCCCCGGGACCCGTTCCAGGTGTCCTCCCAGAAGCGCGAGCCCTCGCGCCGGCGCAGGTGGCCCCGGAGCGTGAGCCCCTCGCGTAGCTCGCGCGTCGTACCGAGCGTCCATTCGTCGATTCGCCTCGGCTTCAAACCCTCCTGGAACACCTTGCCGGACGATCCGGGATGCGGCTCGCTGGCGATGACCCGCCCGGCCTCGTCGAACAACACGCGCAGCGATGCGCGGGTGTTGCGATCCCACGACGCCGCCCGGGCAAGCGAGCTCGCCTCGGGGTTGTAGCGAGCGTAGTTCGCGAACACGGTGCCCTTGCCGTTGTAGCTCCAGTTAACGCCGAGACGCGGCTGCACCATGTCCTGCCAGCGGATGGTGTACATCCGGTACCGATGCCCGGGGGCCAGCGCGAAACCCGACACCGTGCCGGCTGCAGCCCGCAGGCCTTGGCCGTAGAGCACGTCCTGGCTCAACAGGACGCCGACGTCAATTGCCACCGCGTTCCAGACGAAGGTGTCGTTGATCTCGATGGAGGTCGACTTGGTGTGCGAGTTGATCGGTGCGACCGTGGTGCCGTCCGTCCGGCGGAGGCTCATCTGCTCCACGGTCGCGACGTAGAAGATGGGTGTCCCGTCTTCCGTGACATCGACACCACCAGGCACTTGGATGGATCCCCAGCCGTTGGACAAGCGGCGTAGGCGCTCGCGGCCTTCGGCGCGTTGCACCCCAACATGCACCTTGTGGGTGGTCGGACCCCAGTGGATTTCGTGGTCGAGGTTGAACTCGATGCTGCGGCGGCGGAACGCCTGGTCGTTGATCCGGGGATGGGCACCCACCGCACCACCGCCGCGGCGCGTGCCAGCGTCGGTGTACCCGTAGCGTTCGATGAGCGGGGCCACGGCCGCGTTGAAGGCATCGTCGCCGAACACAGGCGTCGGCAGGCGCAGGTGGCCCATGCGATCCAGGTTGTCGACATCGAGGGTCCCGGAAAGGCTCGGCTGAACCGGGAGCGCAACGTCGGGCCGGGACGAACCGCTGAGATCGTAGCCGTTGAACCGGAACGACAGCTCGGTCCGACCGATTTGCCAGACGCCGTCGAAGCTCGCCACGGTCTGCACGGCTGCCCCGCCCAGCGAGGTCGAGTCGGCGTCGAGCGGGCCCACCGAGACACCGCTCTCGTCGCGGTTCGACGTGCGGTAGCCGGCGTTCAGCAACACGGTGTCCGTAGGCGCGTAGGTGAGCCGAGCGTAGTACTCGCGACGTTCGTTGACGTAGTCCTTGACCGGACCGTAGGCCGTGTCCTTGTTGGTCCGGTCTTCACGGGGCTCGAAATACGAGGCATAGAAGAACAACCGCGAAGGCAGGATCGGACCGGCGGCGTTGAGGACGATGCGCTGGCGGTCGGTGTCCTGTCGCGCAAACGAACCCGGTACGCCTCGCCGGTCGGCCACCAGACTCCGAGGCTCCATGGCGTACTCGATGCCTGCGCTCATCGTGTCGCTGCCGGACTTCGCGGTGGAGTCCATCGAGAATCCGCCGCTTCGATTGAACCCCACCGCCTTGGCACCGCCTCGTGCGAAGGTGAGCTGGTCGATGTCGTGACTCGAGGGTTCCGCCGAGAGCGTACCGAACATCGGCAGGGACACGTCGACGCCGTCGAAGCGGTAGACGTTGTCCTGCCCGCTGCCGCCCGCCGAGGGTCCGCGCACCCGGTCCTGGGTCACCTGAACGCCGGGCGCGAGCCGCACGAGGTCGCGGTAGTCGGGCCCGAGCGGCACCGAACCCACCACTGCGCCGCCGATGGCGTTGGCAATCGACGCTTGGCCCCGGCGGGCAACGCGTTTGCCGACAACGACGAGTTCTTCGATGGCGTCGGTTGACGGGGCATCCAGTTCGAGACTGAGCACCGTCGCTTGGTCGAGCAGGACCGTGGCGGTCAACGTGTGTCTCGCGCCGCTGGATGATTCGAAGGTCACGCGGTAAGACCCGGGAAGCAAATGCGGAAGCGAATAACGTCCGTCGGCATCCGTGACCGTTGCCCGGGGCCTCGGCATGGTGTCGCCTTCCGCCACGACGCGGATTCCGGCGGCGGTCGGGCCATCGCGCGCGGTCACCCTGCCTTCGATGTGTCCGGTCTGTTGCGCGATGGCGAATGCGGGCCACAGGAGACAGGCGACGATTGTTGTTGTTCTTTGCATTCTTGGTCTGAGCGTGTGGTTCCGAGATTACGGTGGGACTCCAAGACGTTGACGCTTGACGTGCCCCAGCACTCCGAACCGCAACAACTACAGGTTCGTCGCGCCCTGTAGGCCGGACATGGCGATGTCGAATGTCGCGACCGGTTGGTGGCCGGCCTTGCGAGCGGCTTGCACGATCAGGCAGTCGGCGAACCCCACCTTGGACTGGTCCCGGAACATTTGGATGGCGGCGCGGACGACATCGCCGTCCTGCAAAACCAACCGATCATGCTCTAGCAACATTGCGATGGCCTGGGCGATGCGAGCCGCGTCCAAGCCGTAGACGGATCCCAAGACCCAGACGGTTTCCGCCAGCACGATATGCGACACCCATGCACCGGACTCGACGAACGCCTCTGCGGCGTCGACCTGGGTCGCGTCGTCCCGGGCGATCAGCCTGACCAATACGCTCGTGTCAACCGCGCGCATGCCTGGATCGGATGTGCTCGCGTATTCCGTTGTCCATATCTTCGACGGTTCGATGCCTTGGAGAATCGGAAAACACGGCGTGGTGGATGTCTTGGGATGTGAAGGTCGATGCCCGTCTAACGACCACGGCGTCGCCGTGCTCACACCACTCGATCTTCGACCCCGGCGCAAGTCCGAGCTTGCGTCGAACACGAACAGGAATCGAGACCTGGCCTTGGGAGGTAATCCTGGATTCAATCGGGTCCATAATGGAACGCACCCTCGGGTTGCATTACCGGTGTAATACTCGACGAATGGGTGCGGCGAGTCAACGGGGTTGCACCAGGTTGCGACCCGCGTATCGACAAGGCCATGCTGGACAAGCCCTTCGACTGGGAGACGGTACAGCTGCCGATCAACATGATGGACGCCCAGTTCCGCAGTTTCGGCCAGGAGATCGTCCCCATTTGCCTGGAACGCGGCATTGGTGTGATCGGCATGAAAACCCTTAGCGGATGGATGGTCCGTACCATGCTCGGCAGCACGGGTTTGCCTGTGCTTGGCAATGAGGCCTTGCTCGGCGCGATCCCGTTGGAGGACATGGATCTGGTGACCAACTTGAGGTCGCGGCAGGTCACGGTCAATCCCGCCAGCCCGAACATCCCCTCGGCGTTGGTTGTGGGTGCGACCGAGTAAAGGAACGGACGCCAGCTGCGTACGACAGACCTCGGACGTTCGCTCGTAACGACGTCGTAGAGACGTCGGGGACGGAAAGCGCGTTCCCCATGGGTTCCGAAAGCTGCATCAGCCCCGTGCGAGGATCCGGAAGCGCACGTAAACCGTACGTCCCTTGATGTCGTGCACGAACCCGTCGAAGCCGGGCCGGAGGTTGTGGCGGTGTACGCCGTCGCGTCCGCTCGGCAGCGGCGGCGGATCCCTGTCGGTCAGGTTGCGTGCACCGATGTAGAACGTGGCCTCGCCGCCAAACAGGTCGACTGAATACGCGTAGTTCACGTCCAGCGTGGTCCAGGACGCGATCTCAGGTAGCGACGCGACCTCGTCGTTGGTGTACGCGTCCACGTAGCGGACCGCCAGGCCGGCCTCGTGCCGCCCCCGGCGCCATCCGACGCCGACGTTGAGGCGCAGTTCGGGGGTGGGCGCGAAGCCGTTGGTGTCGTTGCGGCTGCCGAGGTGGTCGACGAACCCCCCGCCGCCGGCGTTCACATCGAAACGCGTCAGCAGGGTGGCGTCTCCACTGATGCGGAAAGCGCCGGCCGACGTATCCAGATCATAGCGGGCGTTGACGTCGAAACCTGCGGTTCGAACCGCCCCGACGTTCTCGTAGTCGGTGGACACCACGGACAGCTGTCCCGAGGAGTCGCGCTCGATCCGGGTGTCATCGGGCCGCCCGTTGTCGCGGCAGTCGTCGTCCACGATCGACTGAAAGCTCTGCCCCTGGGCGATGACATCGCGGTAGTCGAGCGTCCAGTAGTCGACGCTCACGGCCGAGTTGTCGACGGGCGTGAGCAGCAGTCCCACGTTGCTCGAGCGAGCGCTTTGGGGGCTGAGGCCGCCGCCCCGCAACACCGTAGCGACGGCGAAGTTGTCGCCGCGGTTGATGATCGCGCCGGAGGCGTCGACCGTGCACCGCCCGATGCCTTGGCCGTCGAACCGGAACGGATCGGTGAGCGTGCGCGAGCTAGTGTTGCCCGCCGCCTGGAACACGCTCGGCGCCTGGAACGACGTGCCCCAGGAGGCGCGCATTGAGAGCCGGTCGCTTAACGCGAACCGTCCGGCGATCTTCGGGTCTGTCGAGCCACCGGCTTGGTCGTAGCGTTCGTGGCGTGCGGCGAGCTGCAACTCGGCGCGCTCGCCGAGGTAAGCCAAGCTCTCCGCGAACACCGCCCACACCCGCTGGCCCGCCTCCCTCGGAAACTCGCGGATCTGCTGCGGGCCCTCCCCGGCGGCGTTCAACGGGTCCGGTCGAAAGCGATACCCAAGCTCCCGGTACTGTGCACCCGTCGCCAGCGTCACCGGTTGGGGGAGCCCACTGAAGACCTCGCCGGTCGCGACGAATTCCGCGACGTCCTGGACGCTGCGGGCACTCTCCGTCCGGATACTCTCGAACGCGGCCAGCGTCTCGCCATCGTTGGCTGCGCGCCAACCGGCGAGCGTCGGATCGAGTGCGTCTCCCGCTATCGTTTTGGGTGTTGCCAGATCCGGCGTCACCAGCCGCGTGCCGAACGGGTTCCATCGACCCTCCGCTATCGCACGGGCGAACTCGGCGGCGTTCCAGTGGCGCTCGGAGTTCACGTCCAGGTCCGTCCGGGCCCGCGTCAGGTAGCCTTCGCCGGTCCAGCCGCCCGGCAGGTCGGTTTCAAGTCCGACCATCACGCGAAGGCTCGCGAACTGGCGCAGCTCGTCGCCGGAGTTCTCGCCCGCCGCCTCCGCGCCGAGCGGTCGGCCGAAGTAGCCGAGCGGAACCGCCTCGTGCCGCTCGGGATCCCAGTCGGTCGGCGCGACGTAGGTGAGCAGCCCGTCCCCGTCGGGATCGGTCCAGAAATTGAAGGGGTGGTTCGCGGGTACGAAAAACTCGTTGGTCCGCTCGACGTTGCCCCGGAACAACAGCATGTTGCCCACGCGGTCGGTCACCTCGTTGACCGAGTACCCGATTTCCCCGAAGAGTGTCCGAGCGCCGTCAAAATAAAACTCGGCGTCGGCGAAGACCTGGGTACGCCGCTCGGCGGCGATCATTGTCCGCTGGTCGGAGAAGTCCATGCGGCATAGCGGACCGCTCGGGTAGCCGCCACCGGCCCGGCAGTCCGCATCCGGGAAGCGGGGGGTGTCCAGGCCGCCGACCTGGTAGGGCGAGTAGGTTCCGTCCGGGTTGGCGACAGCGCGCCGGAAACTACCCGGCGAGCCGCGCCCGGAGTCGAATGAACCCTCCACGATGTCCCCGTCGCCGTCCGGGTCGATGGCGCGGGGGATCATCCAGTCGAACTCGGTGCGGAAATTCTCGTCCTGCTCGTACCACGTGCCGTAGAGGCCGATGGTGCCTCTCGCCGTCTGGAACCCTGCCGCGAAGCCGAGGTCGTGAGCGCGGTTCGTCGCGTCCCGGTAGCCGCCCGCGAGCTCGAGCCCCGTGAAGCCCTGGCGCGTGACGATGTTGGCGACTCCCGCCACCGCCTGGGACCCGTAGGTCGCGGAAGCCCCGTCGCGGAGAATCTCGACGCGCTCGATCATGAGCACGGGCAGCGTGTTGATGTCGAAGAAACTCTGTCCCACGTCGTTGGAGACCGGCGCGAATCCGGCCCGACGACCATTGACGAGCGTCAGGGTGGACGACAGGCCCACGCCGCGCAGGCTGAACTGCGCGACGCCCTGCAGGTAGTTCTGCTGCGTCGCGAGGTAGGAGCCGGTATTGGCGGTGAGGCTTGGCAGGATGTCGACGCCTTGGGCGGCGCCAACCGACTCGAACAGCGCCGCGCCGAGCGTCTGTACCGGCGCGCGCCCCTCGTAGACCTCCCGCCGCCGGATCAGCGAACCCACCACCACGACCTCCTCGATCACCGGGCCGTCTCTCGCTTTGCCGTCGGTGTCCTGTGCAAGCGCCGGCACCGATGCGCCTAGCGTTGCCGCGAGGCACACGAGGAGCAGCTGGACTCTAACCCGCATGGCGGTCATCGCGGCCATTGGCGAGATACCGGGCTAGCGCGTTGCCTGAACCCTAACGAATACGCGTCGCCCGCGGGGATCGGCGGATCGTGGATCGTAGCTGCCGGCAATGTTGACGTAGGGCGGGTCCGCATCAAACAGGTTCGCCGCACCCAGGGTGATGGAGGTTTCCGATCCCTGGCCGAGCCACGTCCCCAGCGACCACGTCGCGTTGACGTCCAGGGTCGTGAAACCATCGATGCTGCCGCCGCCATCGTCTTCGTACCCGCCTACGTGCCGCAGCATGGCGTTGAGCCGAATCTTCTCACGCGTCCAGCCCAAGCCGCCGGCGAAGCGCAGCCGCTGGTTCGGCGCTCCGACGTTGGCACGGTTGAGCTTGCCGAGCCCGTCGATTTCGACGCCGGCGTTGGTCACGTCGTAGGTAAAGAGCCAGGTCGCCTCGGCCCACGCGGAAACGGTCCCCTGGGCGGTGGCGAAGTTCGCGCGGGCGGACAGGTCCAGGCCGGTCGTTTCGATTTGGTCGGCGTTGATGAACGCCACGTTGACGATGGAGATCGTGCCGGCGGACGTGCGTTCCACGCGAGAGTCGAACGGATTCGCGTTGACGATCGCCTGGGCGTTCTCCTTGCGCAGCACGTCCTCGAAGGAATAGCGCCACAGATCCGCATTCAACGCCCAGTTCCCCGTCTGCCAACTCAAGCCCCCGTTGTAGGCGCGGGAAGTCTCCGGCTGCAGTTGCGGGTCGCCCAGTGTGCGCCGCCCGGCGAAGGTCCGGGAGCCGTCATGATCGACGATATTGGTGAAGTTGGTCTGCACGCCCCGGGTCTGGAACGGGGACGGTGCGCGGAACGACGTACTGAACGAACCACGCAGCGACAGGGAGTCCGTGGCGCGGAAGAGGAGGGTGACCTTCGGATCCAGGGTGTCGCCGACGCCCTCCCCGTAGTTCTCATAGCGCAATGCGCCGGTGGCTTCGAGCCGCGCCGACAGGGGCATCCAGACCTCGCCGTAGGCCGCGAAGACGTCGTCCTCGGCGTCGAAGTTGGCGTTGCCGATCAGGAACGCGAAGCCGTCACGGCGGGTGACGGTGTCGTAGGCGAACGTCAACGACTGGTCGCGGTACTGGACGCCGGCCGCGAACCCCGCCCGGTAGCCGGGCAGAAACCCGGTGAGGTTGGCTTCCAGTGCGGTGAGGGTCGATTCGCCGTCGCCGAAGTAGTCGCCGATGATGAAGTCGCGCAGTTCGGGAGAGTTGTGCAGCGCGTCCCCGGGCGAGGCGGCGAAGTTCGAACTGAACGGGTTGAAGAACAGGCAGCCGCCCTCGCCGGCGACGGCGGGTTCCGGCGCGGTTGGGCTGGTGTCGCAGCCGCGGCCGCCGAAGCCCTGCAGCGCGGCCTGGAAGTTGGCGGCGATCACGTCCCGGGGGTTCAGGAGAGAGTCGTTCACCGCGTGAACGAGCGAGACGTTCCAGTCGGCTTTGTCCGAGAGACGACCGTCGATGCCCAGTGCCAGCCGCGCCGTGTCGTGCTGGTAGTAGTTGATCTCC
>JAPPGK010000105.1 GCA_028821405.1 Gammaproteobacteria bacterium
CCGCAGTGCAGAAGCACGAGAGTTAATTCAATCTATTTATGGCACAGGACACTAGAGTGCCACCACTCGGGCACCAATACCATTCGGAGCGCGTTCGGAACGTCGGTCGCTGCTGCCATTGACGGACCCGACTCCTGAAACGACCCAAGAGCGTTCGAACGCGATCACGGACCAACGCTGCGACGCGTTCCGAGACAGGATGCGGCGTCTCGATTTCATCGATCTTCGCGAGGATGGTCTCCAGCAGTTCGACTGCTCGGCGCACGACCAACGGCGCCCCGAGTCCCGCGTCTTTCGACAGAAGGGCGAGACGGTCGCGTCTTCGGAGGCGATGTCCGCGAGGGAGCTTTCTCCTGGATCGAATGGCCGGACAACGCGACGCGCGACGTCGGCATGGACCGGTTTCGTGAACTGGCGAAAACCGATAGCCGGTTCGACATGGAAAAGAACCCCGTGCCATTCGATGGCGCGCGTATGATCTACGGCGGCTTCGCCGCGGTCGTCGACCTCTGACTCCACCTGCTGACCAAGCCAATGCCTGACCTCAGGACACGACCATTGGGCGCGGCCGCGGTGACGTCGCTCGGGCGTTCCGACGGGAGCAAACCATGAAGATGCGACAGATCATATTCACCGGAGTCGAGCGCGCCGAACTGCTCGAACGGGAGCTCAGCGACGAACTCAAACCACACCAGGCACTCGTCGAGACGGAATACACCATCGTCAGTCCGGGGACGGAAGGGCGCGGATTCATGGGACTTCCCGGCGTTGGCTTCGACGGCACCCCCCACATGCCACGCGGTGCCACCAACGATCCCGAGAGCACCGACAATACAAGGCCCAAGCCGAGCGACCCTCCCTACCCGCAAGTCACCGGCTACGGTCAGATCGGCAGGGTGCTTCAGGTCGGCGCCGACGTCACATTGTGCAAGCCCGGTGACCGCGTGCTGACCCGATCACCCCACGCATCGATGGTCAAGGCAAACGCCGGACGGTTCGCCGTCCCACTGCCCGAGGACTTCCCAGGTGAGGAACTGATCTTCGCGAGAATGGCCGGGATATCCGTCACCGCCATCTACTCCTCGTCGGTTAAGCCGGGCGACACCGTGCTGGTCATGGGCTTGGGCGTGATCGGAAACTTGGCAGCGCAGTTGTTTCAACTTGCGGGTGCCGATGTCATTGGCTCCGAGATCAGTCCGTTCCGGGTCGAGAAGGCGAAGGCTTGCGGCATCCAAGGCGTGAATCCGAACGAGACCGACCTTCGAAAACACGTGATGGAGTGGACCGGGGGCCGGGGTGTCCAGATTGCGGTCGACGCAACGGGTCGCAGCGAGTTGCTGGCCGAGGCGGTCCTTCTGACTCGCGCCTACGGCGAGACGATTTCGCTGGGCAGCCCCTATGCGTCCGCCGTCTTTGACGCGACCCCGATGCTCCGCAAAATCCACTCCCAGTGCATCCGTTTGATCGGTTCGCTATCAGCGCGATGGCCACCCCAAGAAGCCGGCCGGGTCCGCCACAGCCTGGTCGGGAACTTCACCAACGTGGTCAACTGGATCGCCGCTTCCCGACTCAAAGTTCGACCGCTGTTGACCCACCTGGCATCCCCCGCGGACTGTCAGGACATCTATACGGGACTGACAAAAAAGCACGACGAGTACCTTGCCGCCGTGTTCGACTGGAGTCGTTTGGAGTCGTAGCGTCCCCGTGCCACGCCGACGCCCAGGGGAACGGGACCGTAGGGGACGGCCTTGTCCCGTCCCGTTGCAGGGGAAACCGGCATATCCGGTAGGGGCGACGGCGCGCCCTGGCGGGCGCGTTAGCGTCGGCCTGCTACTCGACCGGCAACAAGGCTTCCGGCGACCAAAAGCGTTCGGGAATCCTGGTGCCCGCCCGCACAAGTCGTCCGACCATCAGGACCCCAGGGGAATCGGCCCTTAGGATTGGCTGATTGCGGTGGAGCAACGACGAATGGAAGAGGGCGAACTGCCCGGGTTCGAACATCATTTGCCGTTCCCTGTCCTCGACAGAGTCCGGAAACTCCCCAACGTGGCGTTCGAGGCCGGACCGGTCGAATCCCTCGATCGGCAAATGAGATCCACTGATGTATGCGAATCCCATGGCGGTGACCGCGAGCAGGACGGTGAAGTGATTGTCGGTATTGTAGATGTCGAGTGGAGCATCCGCGTCTTCGAAGAGCCGAGAGTGCTGCCACGAGGCTTCCCTCGAATCCAGGTCCTTGACGATGAAATTGGATCGCCAAAGCAACAGACCCGCACCGAGGCAGGTCGCGGTCGCCGACCGCAGGTTGGCGTCCGAGAGTACCTCCCTGATGACCGTTAAGTCCCGATGTCTGTCGACAAGCTCCGGGTTGACGTGCCGATCGTCCTTTTTCGACTCGTTCAGGCGTAGAACTACCTCGGACAACGCCCCGATGACCGACTTATCTGCCAGATCCAGTGCGCCGGTGATCCCGTTCTCCTCTAGCTGATCCTTCGACATTCGTCCATGCCTGGCCACGGTCACACTCCCATCATAACGCGCCGGATTCTGGCGCCCCGTGGCACCCTCGTAGATGTCGAGCGTGTGGTGACTAACCAACTGTTCTACAACGCATTTCAAGTCCTCGTTCGTCAATATGACAGGCAAAAGTAAGGGGAGTACGATTGCACTCATCTTTGGGAAGGACTTAAGGGCAGCCTATAAGGGGGGTGCAAGCATGAAAAACCCGCAGTTGAGGGCGAGGAAGCCATGGCTCCGCTGTATTGCCGCGGGCCTGGCAACTGCAATGGCCGTTGTCGCCGCGACCGGCGCGGCCGAGGAAGCAAGTGAAGCCGCTGACGACGAAGACCACATCGAGGAGATCGTGGTCACAGCAACCTATCGAGAGACTGCGGAGTTGGATACCCCCGTTTCCATGGGCACAGTCAGCGGCGATCTGATCGAAGAGACAGGCGCACTGGATTTCAACGACATCGCGCACCTCGTCTCTGGATTGTCGTACTCAGGACAGAACGAGTCAGAGAACGCCATCAGCATACGTGGCGTCTCCGACGGAAGTGTCAGGGGCGAGTCCTACTCAGTCACCAGCGTCTACTATGACGACGCCCCGGTAAGCGGGGTCACGTCGCCCGGGCGACACGGCAGCGGTACCGCCTTCGATGTTGAACGGGTTGAGGTACTGATGGGACCGCAAGGCGTGCTTGGCGGTGCCGGGAATATCGCCGGCCTGGTCCGTTTCGTGACCAAGAAGCCAGAGTTGAACACTTGGCGCGCAAAGATCCAGAGCAATTTCCAATCCATCAATAGCGGCGGCAAGGGGTACCGCATCGATGCCATGGTCAACGTCCCCGTTATCGAGGACACGCTCGCACTGCGAGTACTGGCATTCACCACGGATACCCCGGGATGGATCGATCGTCCGGAATTCGACGACTACGACCGCAACACCAAGGAAATCCGCGGCGGCAGGATAACGGGCAAGTGGGTACCCACCGACGAACTGCAGGTGAGAGCGTCATGGGCATATACGAAGAGCCATGTCGTCGGCGATGCCCGTGCTAGTACTGCGGTGCCACACACGTACCTGTCGAACGAAGAGTGCAAGATCGCCGCGCCGACGGAGCGCTGCGATTTCGCACCAGAACCGGTGGATGCCGACACACCGCCCGGTTCGTTCGACGACACCGACCAAGTCAATCTGACAGTAGAGTACGAGTTGCCGTTCGCGGACTTCCTATCGAGTACGTCCACGACGAAACGGGAAGGCGTGGCGGTCTTCTGGGATCGTCTCTGGTCCTACGTCAACCGCGACAACCAGATTTCCGCAGACCTCAACTACGCCAAGACCGGTGACATCTGCTGGCGAATACTCGACGGCAGGAATTGCACCGAGCCGGGTTTCGTCACCGTCAGCGACCAGCACTTCAATGGCATCGCGCAGGGTTCGAGAATCTTCTTCGATGCGGATGTACAGGAGTTCCGGCTCACCTCAAACCAGGGGAGCCGTCTCAATTGGGTTGCCGGTACGTTCTACAAGAAAGAGCAAAGCGTCATTCAACGCGAGGTTCAGTTCTCCTTGTTTCCGGAATTCGCGCACTTGCGGCAGGACTACCTGACGCAGACCCGGGCAGTCGATGGTGACAATACGCTCAACGGCAGCACCGAGCGAGCAGTCTATGCCACCGCCGACTACGCCGTGACCGACTTCCTCGAAGTGAATCTCGGCGTTCGCTGGAACGACGTGGAGGTGTCCTGGGATCTGAATACCCGGGAGGTTGTCAATTCATTTGGTTCCAACCAAATGGGGGACACGTCCGTCGAAGAGATAACACCTCGAATCGGGCTGACTTGGCGGCCAATGGACCGGCTGATGGTCTATGCCGTCTACAGCACGGGCTTTCGACCCGGTGGCGTCAACAGCAACATGTACACCGAGTTGGGCATCCTCGACTACATCCAAAACAACGATCCCACCCCAAGTGTCTACACGTGTGACGATTTCACACCCAACCTGGTAGTAGGCAGTCTGTCGGCTGGCGGCCAGTTCAGGACATGCCCGATAGGACTTGAGGAAACACGGAACTACGATGATGTCCGTGCCGGCCTAGCCGATCACTTGTATTTCGCCGGCGACACGATCGAGAATCTCGAGATAGGCACCAAGCTCAGTCTGTTCGACAACCGGTTGAGGGTGATCGGCACGGTCTATCAGATGGACTGGCAGGACATCATCGTCGCCGGCTGCTTGCCCGACGAGATCGTTATCACCCGGCCGTGCATCTCCGGATCGAGCGTCAGGGCCAACGCCGGTCACGCCTATAGCGACGGTTGGACGCTGGATGTCGCGTGGACACCGACGGACAGCTTGCTGCTGACGGCGGGCTACGCTTATTCGGAGTCGCTGATCGACGACAACGGTCCGGAAGACCGTCGCTATGCCAGGCGGCATCGGGATGCCACGGAGGCACAGATCGCCTGCCAGTGTATTCCGATTCCGAACTCGCCGGAGTGGACATGGAACGCTGCGGCCGCCTACACGTTCCCCGTTGGCCCCTTCGAAGGCGAGGTACGTGTTGACTGGTTCGCTTCGGCGAAGAGTTGGTCACGGGCGTTCTATCGGAATATCCACTTGAACGAGGACTACGAGCTCGGCAACGCGCGGTTTACCGTGCGCGAACCCTTAGACAACCGCTGGCGGGCTTCGGTGTTCGTCAAGAACTTGATGAATGATGATGTCAACCTGCGCAAGGACAGTGGTTCGTTCTCAATGTGGGCACCGCCGCGGACCCTTGGTGTGGAGTTGATCTACGAGTTCATGTAGGCCGCCATGCCGAATGATTGACCGGGCCATCCCGAGCGAACGCCGTCTCGCTCGGGATAGGCGGCGCACGGTCTATGGGAAGGTGACACGCACTCGCAAACTCGCCGCGATTCTCGCGGTGCTGGTTCCTACCACTGTGCTCGCCGAACGGGACGGCCTGGACCGACCCGAATTGGAGGAAACGCTAGGTAGCCGCGTCGTCGAGCAGCGACCCGGCACGAGTCTCGCGGGCCTGGACTTCAAGCACGGCATCGCGCTATACGACGAACTCAAGTATCCCGCCGACTATTCACACCTGGAATACCTCAACCCCAACGCCCCCAAGGGAGGCACACTAGTGCTGCCCACGGGGACCAACTTCGATACGTTCGCACCCATCGCCGAGCGCGGCACCGGGGCACCCGGCAGGCGCTTCCAGAACGACTCGCTGATCATTCGTTCCGGTGATGAACTGAGTGCGTTCTACGGGCGGATCGCGGATGGAATCGCCATCACCGACGACCGAACCGCGGTAGTCTTCAGAATCCACCCACGGGCGCAATGGCGAGATGGGGTTCCCATCACGTCCGGCGACGTCGCATTCTCAGTCGAGAGCCTACGGAGCCGAGTCGTGGGGCGCCTTTACTACCGCGTTATCGACTCGGTGGAGAGAATCGACGACCGTCACGTGGCCTTTCACCTCAACGAGCCCTTGCAGTTGCCGACACTCATGTCTTTCGACTACCTGCCGATCATGCCCGAACACTACTGGCGCGATAGGGATCCAACTGCATCCACCCTGACACCGCCACTGACCAGCGGCCCTTATCGTGTCTCCGAGTTCAAACAAGGCCGGTACGTCGTCTACCAGCGCGACCCCGACTACTGGGGGCGGGACATTCCGGTCAACAGGGGTCGCTACAACTTCGACACCATTCGGTTCGAGGTCTACCGCGATGCCAGTGTGACCCGGGAAGCGTTCCGCAAAGGACTGATCGATATCTGGGACGAGTCGGATGCGCGTTATTGGCATAGCGGCTTCGACGTACCCGCATTGAAGCGAGGCTGGATCACGAAAATCCGGCGCAACTCGGGTCTTGAGGTGGGGATTCGGGAAGGCATCGTCCTCAACAACCGGCGCGAGAGATTCAAGGATCGAAGGATCCGACAGGCGCTCACGCTCGCGGTGGATTTCGAGTGGCAGAATCGAACCTTGCACTATGGCTACCATAGGCGGGCGCACAGCTATTGGCCCGACACGATATTGGCTGCGACCGGTCTGCCGAGCGCGGACGAGCTCGCCCTACTCCACCGGTATCGCGATCAGCTGCCGAAGGAACTGTTCGAGAAGCCGTTTAGTTTTCCGGAAGTCCAAAACGAGGAGGATCATCGCGTCCTCATGCTGCGCGCACGGGAACTCCTCCGCGAGGCAGGATGGCGCATTGTGGATGGCGTACTGAGAAATGCGGCGGGCGAGATCTTTGACATTGAATTCCTCACCCGAAGTCCCGGCGAGGCACGCACATTGCTCCCGTACTTCCAACGATTGGAGCAACTCGGAATTCGCGCCAGGATGGCACCCGCGGCCGGGGATAGCGAATGGATCAATCGCCTGCGCTCCTTCGGATACGATGCCGCGTTGGTGAGCATGCGTATCCAGATGCCACCCGTCATCGGACTCATCGACCGGTTCCACTCCGATTCGGCGATGGTGCCGACCTCCGCCAACCGGTCCGGCATAAGCAATCCCGTGGTGGATTTCCTGATCGAAAAGGCCGTCTCCGCGACCGCCCTGCCGCAGATGATCGCCGCCTGCCGTGCCCTCGACCGGGTTCTTCTCTGGCAGTACTACCAGATTCCCCTCTACGCGGTCGCTCGGCGGACCACGGTGCATTGGGGCAAGTTCGGCAGACCGGACTACGAGCCCAAGTACCAGCCCGCATATCCCGACGGCTGGTGGTACGACACGGACAAAGCGGCCCGAATCGTGGGGTACGGCGCCTCTAGGTGATGCCCATGACCACGGCGACCCACGTACTTCCCTTCGACGCGGCCAGCGACAAAACGGTCGACCTTGATACGCTCGGCGGCAAGGGTCTGTCCCTCGCGAGAATGGCGACCGCGGGCTTGCCAGTGCCGCCGGGATTCACGGTCGCGACCTCGGCCTACCGGAAGTTCGTCGCCGGCAATGACCTGCAGCACGCGGTCCTCGAACACGCCAGACCGCAAGTCGTTGGCCAGACGGCATCCTTCAAGGCAGCCTCGGAACGCCTTCAGGCGTTGTTCGCCGGGACTCCGCCGAGCGATGAACTGAAGAACGAGATCGAGGCAGCCTACGCGGCGTTCGGCAGCGGCGAGCCGCCGGTGGCAGTTCGGTCCTCCGCAAACGCCGAAGATCTGCCCGACCTGTCCTTTGCCGGCCAACACGATACCTACCTCAACGTTCGCGGCGCCGAGGCCGTCATTACGGCAGTGCAGAACTGTTGGGCGTCCCTGTGGACCGAGCGGGCCATCGGTTACCGGCACGAGAACGGAATCGACCAGGAAACGGTTGCCATGGCGGTGGTGGTACAACGCATGGTGGCCTCGGAGGTGTCGGGTGTTCTTTTCACCGCCAACCCCACAACGGGCGATCGATCAGAGATCGTCGTCAATTCCAGCTACGGCCTAGGGGAGGCGATCGTCGGCGGCGAGGTGACCCCCGACACGTTCATCGTCGACAGAGACACCCTGACGACGCAGGAGACCGCAGTCGGGACGAAGGAAACCGTGGTCGTCCCCGCCAACGGTCAGGGCACCCGCACCCGGCAGTCGACCGCGGCAGAGCGGCAACGATTGTCGCTCGCTGTGCCGGCCCTAAAGGAACTCGCAGGTATAGCCAAGGAAGTCGAACGGCATTTCGACGGCATTCCGCAGGACATCGAGTGGGCCGTTTCGGGCGGGAGCTTGTCGCTGTTGCAGTCGCGGCCCATGACCAACCTGCCGCCGGCACCACTCAAGAACGTCAAGTGGGAAACGCCGGAACCGGGCGCTCGACTGGAGCGCGACCAGATCGTGGAGTTCATGCCGGGTCCATTGTCGCCCCTTTTTCAGGACGTGTACCTGCCGGCCCTCGATGTGGCCTATTACCTCATGAGGGTTTCCCAGGGCGGCAATGAGGCCGGCGGCGCGACCTATCGCCAACTCGCCAAAGTGCTGGGGGGACAGCACGGCGGCCAATCGGTCGTGAACGGCTACGCCTACCGGCACTTCCCGCCGCCGGGCAATCCATTCGTGTTGCGAGCCCAGGGCGGACGCGCACGGCGGAGTCGCTTCAATGTCCGGGACGTCAGCCGCGGCTACCACGAGACGCCGCGACGTTGGCGCCACGAGGAACTTCCGAAATACCTCGGAACCATCGAGCTTTGGCGCCAGCTCGACCCGGCAACGGCCGAAGACGAGCGACTGCTGGCGGGAATACGGACGCTCTCTTGGGCGGACGCGCACTACTGGCGTTTCGTGGACGAGGTGCTCGCGTTTCCTCGCCGTGCCGATGAGGCACTTCAGGAATTCCTAATCCGACACGCTCCGGGCGCCAATCTAACCAGCGGCATGCTGCTCGATGGTTCGGGGTCGCCAACCATGCGGGCCCCAATCGACCTGTGGCGCATCGCCCAGCGGATACAGTCGGTGCCGGCCCTCCATGAATGCGTCGCGACGACGCCTGCGCATCGGTTGCTCGCCACCCTGGACGGGTTCACCGATGGTCAAGCGGTGGTGCGGGAGCTAACCAACTATCTCGCCCAATACGGTCATCAGATCTACTCCCTCGACTACGCCGAGCCAACCCCATCCCAGGACCCGACCCAGATTTTGTCGCTGTTGAAGAGTCTCGTTCTTGAACCCGACTACGATCCCGCGTCACAGCAGGCCGAAACCAAGGCCACGCGTCGCCAAGCGCTGCGCGATGCCTCCCGGCACTTCCGCGGTCGACTCTGGTGGCAGTTCCGCTGGCGGCTGTTCTGGGCGCAGCACTACTATCCGAACCGCGACGAAAGCCAGTTCTATCTCGGCGCGGGATGGCCGGTGCTTCAACGACTCGCCCTCGAGCTTGGTCGACGCCTCGTGGCGGTTGGCGCGCTCACCAGACCGGACGACGTGTACTACCTAGACGGGAGCGAACTGGACAGGGCCATCGAAGCCCGGCGCGACGAGGTGCCGGTACCCGACCTGCGACACTCGGCGGTGCAACGCCGCGAACTGCGGGAAGCCCGCAAACGGCTCTCCCCGCCGCCGGCGATTCCCCAACGAGGGCCTCCGTCCGCCCCAGAAGAAGACGCGAAGAACATCATCACGGGCGTCGCCGTGAGTCCTGGCAAGGTCACTGCGGAGGTCAGCGTCATCCTCTCGCTCACCGAATTCGACCAGATGCGGCCGCGGAGCATCCTAGTGTGCCCGTTGACGACGCCCGCGTGGACGCAACTATTTCCACACGCCGTGGGTCTCGTGACGGATGTCGGCGGCATTACCGCCCATGGCTCCATCGTCGCCCGCGAATACGGAATTCCCGCCGTTCTGGGTCTCGGCGATGTAACCAAGCGCCTGTCCAGCGGACAGACAATCACGGTCGACGGCTTTGCCGGCACGGTCACCATCGAGGATGGATCTGCGGTCTCGGTGCCCATGGCCCGAGGCAACGCCAGCCGTAGGGTGGCTGTCCCGGAGACAGCCGCGTTCATCGGCCTAGCGACCCCGTTGTTGTTCAAACATTCGGCGAGAAAGCGTCTGCTTGGGCTGCTGGCACGTCCGTTCAAGGCGGCGTTCTACCAAGCGCTTCTGTTCATCTACTTCAAACTCACGGGTCCGAGCGGCGGCCCTGCGGCACCCGCGGCAGGACGACGGACTCGGGCACAACCGCACCGCCCCCAATCCAACTGACTTGCTCGAATGGGACCTGGATACCTAAAGCGGCTGTTGGCCGTCCTGCTCGTGTCGTTTGCCGCTATGCCCGGTCTGGGAGCGTCTGATTCCGTCACCGGCACCGACGACTTGCCCGTGGGAACCAGTTCAGAGGGTGCCGACGCGTTGATTCGCGCCCGGGATTTTCGCGACGCCGGCAAGATCGACGATGCCATCGCCACCTACGAACGATCCCTCGACATCGACCCCTCCCTCGTCGATGCCTGGCTCGAGATGATCCTGCTTCTGACCGAGGTGTCCCAGCATCGCCGGGCCCTTGAGGCAAGCGAACGCGCCGCCGGGGCACTACCCGACGAACCGAAGATACTCGCGAGGTTGGTGTTCAGCCTGGCGGCATCGGCGGACGAAGCCATCCGTGACGGCGAACGGGCGGTCGAGGTGGCCGAGCACCTGTTCGAGATCGAGACGGCCTACGTCACCGCGCGACTGGTCGCCGTCTCACATGCCGAGGCCGGACATTGCGAAAACGCGATCGACTGGATGCAGAGAGCGATCTCCCTGGCCCAAGCGAACTGGCAACACCCCTGGGTGCCGGGACCGGTCGGCCGGGATCAGGTAGTGCAGGCATTGCAGCGGCACCGGAATGACATCGCCAACTCGCCGATTTGCGACATTTCCGCCGCCGAGACGGTGCCCCACGAGCACCCGGGCCGCGACTACGCGCTGCAACATTGCCAGACCTGCCATCTCTTCGTGGAACCGGAAATGCTCCCCCGGCAGGTCTGGAAGGACTACGTCATCCCCAACATGGGTGCCTTTCTCGGTATGCACAACGCTGGTTACGACTACGACGTGTTCCCCGGTCGATCCCCCAGGGAACGGGAGATCATCGCCCGTGCCAACGTCTATCCAGATGAAGCCCAGGTTCCGAAGGCCGAGTGGGAGGCGCTCGTCGCCTATTTTCTGGATCAGGCGCCCGCAACACCCGCCTCCCGTGAATACGATCCCGAAGTCCGGCTCGGCCTCGACCAGTTTCGGGTCGTCGAATTCGGGCCTTCCAGGAAAACACCGGCGATGACGTTGGTTCACATCGACAATGGTCGGTTGTTCGTGGGTGACTTCGAGCGTTCCGGCCTGACGGTGTTGGACGGACCAGGGCGCGTCGTCCAGGAACTCACTACCCCCCATGCCCCGATCGCGATGCGTCACCGCGGTCGCGAACTGTGGGTCACCGACATCGGAAGCGTCTTCCCGTCGGACATGCCGAACGGCAAGCTGCTCGTGTTTCGCGCGGACGACACGGGTTACGGTCGCTCCGAGACGCGGCTCACCGATCTCCAGCGACCGACGCACACGACCTATGGGGACGTCAATCAGGACGGGATCGAGGATCTCGTCGTATCCGAGTTCGGCCACCGCGTCGGCCGACTGGTGTGGTACGAGGGTCGGCGGGAAGGCGGCTATACGCCCCACGTCCTGCTCGACGAACCCGGCGCGATCACGTCGTACCTGCACGATCTGGATGGCGACGGACGGAGAGACATCGCGGTCGCGTTCGGGCAGAACCGCGAAGGCATCCACATCTTCTACAATCTCGGCGACGGCTCGTTCCGTCACGATTTCGCCCTGCCGCTGCCGCCCACCTACGGCACCAACTTCTTCGCGCTCCATGACTTCAATGGCGACGGGTATGCAGACATTCTCGCCACGAACGGGGACAACGGCGACTACGTGAGCGAATTTCCGAAGAGCCATCACGGGATCCGGATCTACCTCAACGACGGCGACAACACGTTTGTGGAGCGGGTCTTCTTCCCCATGTACGGCGCAAGCAAGGCAATTGCCGTGGACTTCGATGCGGATGGCGATCTCGACATTGCGGGGATCGCCATGTTTGCCGACTTCATGCGCCACCCCGAGGCGGGCTTCGTCTACCTGGAGAACCAAGGTGATCTGCAGTTCGATGCCGCCCACACGCCCGAAGCCGCCGACGGTCGATGGGTGGCCATGGACGTCGGCGACATGGACGGTGACGAGGACATCGACATCGTTCTCGGATCCTTCATCGAAGGACCGGGTGCCGTGCCGACGGTGCTCATGCAACGGTGGAGAGATCTGGAACGTCCGCTTCTCTATCTCGAAAACCAGTTGAAATGAGACGGCAGACCGGGATCTAAGCGCCGAGCTCCGCTAGTCCGATCCGGCGCCTGACACGACCTCTGCAACGCGATGAGTAGCGCCTCGTCTCGACGGATTGTACGTGGATGTCTCGGACGTGTGGAAGCAGGAACCCCACAGGTTGCGCAGGCGCCGAGGCTCGACGGTCAGCGACCAACGCGACCGTAGCGTCCACCCTCAGGGAACAACGGGGCCTAGGGGGAGTTCGTCGAAGACCCAAAACCCGCCGCCAAATCGAGCGGGGCCAGGATCCATCGCCGACCTCCCTCGCGGCCTGGCGCCGGCATCCAAACATCGACGCTCAAGAGTGCCGCCACTCGGGCACCCATACCATTCGGAGCGCGTTCGGAACATCGGTCGCTGCTGCCATTAGCGGACCCCACTCCTGAAACGACCCAAGAGCGTTTGAACGCGGTCACGAACCAACGCCGCGACACGCTCCGAGACAGGATGCGGCATCTCGATTCCATCGATCTTCGCGAGGGTGGTCTCCAGCAGTTCGGCTGCTCGGCGCACCACCAACGGCGCCCCGAGTCCCGCGTCTTTCGACAGTCGACGTAGATCATCCGGTGCGACGCGATCCGCGATACGCTGTGCGCCGAGGCGCATCGCCATCTCGCGGGCGAGCTCCGGATAGGCAACCGTACTGACGAGGTCGTAGAACGGCGCGAGACGAGTCGTCCCATCGGTGCGGTGGAGCAGTGCGAAGTTCTTGCCGTGGGCATCGTTGTTGCCGATGGCGAGATTGAAGGCCACCGCATCGACTAGCGCACCGAGATCCAGGACAGGTGCTGCCGACACGTTGCGGAGAAGCTCGAAACACCGCCTTAAGTTGGGTCCTCCCTCGGCTTGGTACTTGCGCTCGGGAGGAAAGCCCAGAGCTTGACAGAAGTCCTCCTGATGGATTCTGCCGACGCGTTCGCCATCGACACTACGATCGAAGCGCTCGACGACAAGGTAGTCGATATCGTCCGCCCGGCCCACGCAGAATGCCGTCGTCGGCAATCCGAGGGCTGCGGCAAGCGCGAGACAGAACGCCTCGTTGTGGACAAGCCCGTCGAAATCCGGAACCGCCGGCTTGACGATGTGCGTACTGGCGGTGCTGCCCAACGGTAGCGCCACTCGCCCGTCGACGATCCGTACCGGCAGTTTGTCCTGGGCACCCGCCAACGACAGGCGCAGACCCCGTGAACCGGCGAGCAGCGGTCGTTGTCTCAGTTCGCGCAACGTCCGGGCGAACTCCTCGTCGTCCAGCACCCGCGTTTGTTCGTCGTTTGCGCCGTGCGGCGTTCCTTCGGGCAGTAGACTCACGGCCCCGGCGCATTCACCGCCAATCCGTTCCAAGAGTGCGAAGTCGTTCGTCTCGCTGACGCCGAGGATCCGGCTGATCAACTCCCGACTGCGCCCTTCCGGCAGCACGCCACCGAAGAACGGCCTGCAATCCCGGTGCACAAATCGCTCCTCCCGAAGCGGCAACGACAGTGAAAGCGGCACGGCGTCGGGGCGCGCGAGCCACGCGTCGACATACCGGAAGGACGTCAGGCCACTGTCGCGAAGAACCAATCGGCCAGCCAGGTGCCCATGCAGGTAGACGTCGAGGGAGCGCACGATCAAACGCCACGCGCATCACGTTTTTCGAACGCGACCTCGACACCCAAAGTACCCATGACAGCGAGTGTCTTGCCAAGCTGGCAGGTCGGTTTGCCTTTTTCCAGATCGATGACGAACCGCAACCCGGTACCCGCCGCCATGGCGAGTTCCCGCTGGGTCACGCCCAGCGACCGGCGCGTGCTCCTGACGGTCTTGCCGATTTCATCCACTGACACAGCGACACCCCGCAAGACATTCTGATGTTACCGCACGGGAACATTAGCTTCCCGCACATCGAAACGCAACCAAATGTTACCGTTCGGGAATATCAGTGGGGCGAGCTTCAATGCATCGTCAGAGTGTTCCCGATCGGGCATATTAGGCAGTTCAGTCCGCTTTGCCGCGGAATCCCTCGTTGCCCTGGTAGGGCGCGTCCCGGGTCGTGAAGGCGTGCTTTAGGCCTCCTTCCCGGATCGACTCGCCGAAGCTGTAGGTCCACTCGGTCATCTGCGCCAAGGCGTCCTGCTCCGTGGCGCTGCGCACCGACGAGTAGATCCCCATGTTCTCGTAGAAGCGGTTCATGGTGAGCTTCAGAACCGCCAAATGGTCCGCGGAACCGTTGGCGACTCGTTCGGCGAACTCGATGGTGTTGGCATCGAGGTCTTCCTTCGGCCAGGCGTAGTTGATCATCTCCACTTCCGCCGCCTCGGCACCGGTCATGTTGTCGCCGGTGTAGTAGTACTCCTTGGCCTTGCGCATACTGAGCACGAGCGGCCAGATGCAGCCGTTTCGCGCCGTGCCGAGGCCACGCAAGCCCGGGTGGCCGATCTGCGTGTCCTCGGCCGCGACAACGAGGTCCGCCATCATTGCCAGTTCGCAGCCCCCGGCGAGCGCGTAGCCGTGCAGCTGGGTGATGGTGATTTTCGCCATGTTCCACAGGTACATCTGCACGTCGGTGATCTGCTGCATGGAGGTGCGAACGTTCATCATCAGCGTGCGCCGCTTGGCGTCGACCGTCTGGTAGCTGCGCTCGCCAGGACGGCGTTCGCGACCCGGCGTCAAGTCGTAGCCCGCGCTGAAACAGCGCCCCGCCCCGCGGATGATGATGACCCGGCAGCTTTGGTCGGCTTCCAGGTCGTGCAGGCAGTCGTTGAGTTCGGTGAAGAGTTCGCCCGTCAAGGCGTTCATCTTCTCCGGCCGGTTCAAGGTGATCCGCGCCAACCGGTCTTCGGTGCCGAGGCGCTCCAGGATGAGCGTGTTGTAGTCCGCCATGCGGTCCTCCCCAAGTCCTATGTCCTCGGGACAGCCCCAAGTGGGTGTCCCCTTGGAAAAGCATATGCGCGTGGCTCGACGAGGTCACGAGCGGCCGCGGCACGAGGTCACAGCGAATGGTCAACTCGATGGCAACTCGTCGCCCGGCACGGGTGGGACGTCGGGTGCATCGTTGAGATGACGTTCCAAGGCTCCGGGCTTTGCCTTGGCGGCCCTTTGGCGATCCCATCATCTCGTACGAACACGCATGGGACTGGAAAAACTGGGACTCCGTGGGAACGATGCGGGACGTCCCGAGCTTGGTTCAATTCTGGCGGGATCGCTACAACTCCCAAGAGGAACGCCGCGCGGAGTCCGAGGGTGAGGTCCACTTCGTCTACGATTCGTGCGAACAGGAAGCAGGCGTCGAGCACTACCGACTGGAAACGGCCGGACATGATTGGCCGCAAACTCTGAGCGGCGTGTCGACCCATCGCGTCATCTGGTCGTTTCTCAACGGTTTCACGACACCGTAGGGCATGGACAGTGGAACAGCATGGTTTTGGACTGCCACTTGACTAGCCAGCCTGAGACTAGCCTCTCAGCCGGTATGACGGGCTTTCGGCTTAGCCGTCGACCTCACTCTCTCGTTGCTCCCAATTTCGCTCGACCTGCCCACCCAATCGACTGTTACGATGAAGCACTATCGCGTGGAAGGATGACAAGATGAGCGGAATTAGTCGGAGATCGGTGTTGAGGGCGGGCACCGGGGTAGTCGTCGCATCGTCCTTCAGTCGGCTCTGGGCCCGCGAGTCCGCGGTACCCAACACGCTGACAGCAGTCGCTGACTCAGCTACAGGTCTGCGCCTCCTCAAGCTACCCGAGGGTTTCACCTACCGTTCCTTTTCCTGGTCGGGCGATGCCATGGCAGGCGGCGCCACGACGCCCCAGAGACACGATGGCATGGCCGCCTTTCCGACCGCCGGGGATGGCGTGATGCTCCTGCGAAACCACGAGCAGACCGTTGGGCCACGGATTAGGGGGCAAAGCGTCCCTACCTACGACGATTTCGAGATTCCACCCGGCACGGAGGGGGCGCCGGACGGATTCCCGGGATTCGGAGGCGGCGTAACCGGGATTTCCTACGCTCCCGATCGGGCACCCGTGACCGTGCCGCTCCTCGCCGGGACCGCCACGAACTGTGCGGGGGGGCCGACGCCTTGGGGATCCTGGCTGACCTGCGAGGAGATCGTCCTCCGAACGAGTCGGGTTGGTGGCAAGGACCACGGCTATGTCTTCGAAGTTCCCGCCGACGCCCGTGCGAGTGCTCGACCGATTGTCGAGATGGGTCTGTTCCGGCACGAGGCGGTCGCCGTCGACCCCAAGACGGGCATCGTCTACCTGACCGAGGACAACGGGCCGAACTCAGGCTTCTTCCGTTTCGTGCCACACAACCGGCAACCCAAACACGGCGCGCTGGAAGAAGGCGGCCGCCTCGAGATGCTCCGTGTGGTGGGCACGCCCAACGCCGACCTGCGCGCCCCGTCGACCGGCGAGGTGCATGCAGTCGATTGGGTACCGATCGCCGAACCCGACAGCGATCCCGAGGGCTTCGCGCCGGAGGCGTTCGGTGGCAACGTCGTCAGCGCAGGAAAGTCCGGGCCGTACCTGCAGGGCGAAGCTGCCGGTGGCGCACGCTTCGCCCGTGGCGAAGGCGCCTGGTGGCACGGCGACTCGATCTACTGGGTGGACACGTCAGCCGGCGCCGCGGGCGCCGGAGCAGTCTGGATCTACGACCCTGCCAAGTCACTGCTCACCGCTTTCTATGTGTCCCCCGACGAAACCGTCGTCGACGCGCCCGACAACATCACGGTGCACGACAACGGCCTCGTACTCGCGTGCGAAGACGGCGGCGGTCTGGTTGGTGCGTCCGGCGAAGTCGTCCGCGGAGCGCGGCTCCACGCCCTCGACAGAGAGGGCCGATCAGTCGAAGTCGGGGAGAACAACATCGTCATTGACGAACCCATCCCGGATAGGCCGGAAATCGAACCCGGCGACTATCGCCGATCGGAATGGGCAGGCGCCACTTTCTCGCCTGACGGCAAGACCCTGTTCGTCAACATCCAAACTCCCGGCATCACGTTCGCGATCACCGGGCCTTGGGAAGCCGTTGCCTCGGGCAGGCACTCGTCCTAGGGGATGTGCCCGCGACCCTGAGCCGAGACCCAACGGAGCGACGGTCGAATTACAGGTCCGTAGAGGATGGGCATGTCCCGTCCCGTTGCCGAGGTCAGGGTCCCGAACATTCCGCCAGGAGGCGAGTGGTCAATCCGGCTATGTTGTAACGGAATCGGCCTATTGCGAAGTCTCTTCTGGACGGCCGAGCAGCGTGTACACATCTGTGCGGAGACCAAACGGCCGAAACGTCCGATGGCTGGTCCCACTACGGCGGTTCGCTCGCCGGCGACCGCTATGCCGCCCCTTCCGAGATAACCCCGGACAGTGTCGAGCATCTCACTCGCGCGTGGGTCTACCGAACCGGCGATGCCACCGACGGCGACGGCTTCGACGGGAAGGCGTCGAAGTTCCGCGCTACGCCAATTCTCCTTGGCGGCAACTGTTCGCCTCAACCGGCTTCAACCGCGTGTTTGCCTTGGATCCGGCCACAGGCATGGAGATTTGGACGTTCGACCCGAAGGTGGACTTCTCGAAAGCCTACAGCGAGATGTTCACGTCGCGCGGCGTGGCGGCTTGGCAGGATACTGAAGCGGTTGCGGGCCCATGCCGCACCCGGATTTTCCTGGGCACCCTGGATGCCCGGCTCTTCGCACTTGATGGCGAAACGGGCGTTCCGTGCACCGACTTCGGTGAGGGCGGCGAAGTCGATCTGGCGGCGGACGTCTGGCGGTACCGCAAGCGCGACTACTCCGTGACGTCGCCTCCCACGGTGGTCGGGGACGCCGTCATCGTGGGTTCCGCCATCGGCGACAACGGCGCGGCGCAGCTCGAGCCCGGGGTCGTGCGGGCCTACGACGTGCGTGAAGGCACTCTCGTTTGGTCATGGGACCCGGTGCCGCGCTCGGACGATCACGGGGGCGCCGACGGCTGGGCCACGGTCCGCCGCAACCGCACCGGCGGCGCGAACGTGTGGAGTGTCATGTCCGCCGACCCCGGGGCGGAACCTAGTATTCCTCCCCACGACCTCGCCTTCGCCGGACTTCTACGGCGGCAAGCGTCTAGGGCACAACGCCTTCGCAAACTCGGTGGTTGCCCTTAGGGCATCTAGCGGTGAGTTCGTGTGGGGCTACCAGACTGTCCGGCATGACCTGTGGGACTACGACCTCGCCGCACAGCCGCTTCTCTTCGAACACACCGCCGCCGACGGCACGATTCGCCCTGCCGTCGCCCAGGCCACCAAGACGGGCTTCGTGTTCGTGCTGGACCGCGCAAGCGGCGAGCCGCTTCACCCGGTGGACGAGCGAGTCGTTCCGAGAAGCGATGTTCCCGGCGAGGAAGCGGCCGGGACGCAACCGTTCCCGAAGCTGCAGCTGCACGACACCGACGCGCGACCGCTTCGGTTGTGGAACTTCACGGCCGAGCATCGTGCGGCGTGCGAGAAACTCATGGCCGGCGTGCGCTACGAGGGTATTTTCACGCCACCGAGCCTTGAAGGCACGATGCTATATCCGGGCAATCCCGGCGGTACCAACTGGGGTTCGATGGCCTACGATCGCGGTTCGCGCATCGGCTACCTGGTCGTCGCTCGTTGGCCCACCATCGTCAAATTGATTCCACGGCGGGAGTTCAACGCGGCCGAGCGCAGAGGCACTCTGAACGGTGCTTCGGCACAACACACCGAACAGGGCGGCACGCCCTACGGAATGGCACGCACGGACCTCGCTCACAACCACCTGCCATGCCTCGAAGGTCCCTGGTCGACACTCGTGGCGGTTGACCTGGATGCCGGCGAGGTTCTGTGGGAACGTCCAGTCGGCACGACGCCCTGGGTCGACATCGGCGAGCGCGCCTCGAAATGGGGATACCTCAGCAAAGGCGGTCCAATGGTCACGGAGGGCGGTGTCGTGTTCCTGGCGACGACCTACGACAACACGTTACGGGCCTTCGACGGTGTCGGAGGCAACGAGCTATGGACCCGGGAACTGCCGGCCGGTGCGCATTCGACCCCCATGGGCTACCGGCAGGGTGGCATGGACTACGTCGTGGTGACAGCGGGCGGAGATCTCACGTCGGGCGAGGGGCGGGGCGATCACGTGATTGCTTTCCGGCTGGCTGCCGGCACACCATCGGATGTAGGTGAAGCGCAGGACTGAAACAAGATGGGATGCAATCATGCCGTCCGCCACCTGCACCCCCGTTCGTAGACGTCACCTAGCCTGAGGTTCATCCACGTAGGTCGGGACGCCTTCTTCCTCAAAGATCGCGTCGATTGCCTGCCGGTCGTCCTCGCTCAACTGCCAGTCAGCCGCTGCGGTGTTCTCTTCCAGTTCGCGTTCGTCTCGCATGCCGACCAAGGCGACAGTGAGGGCCGGGTTGCCCAGTACCCAGGCGATGGCCAGTTGGGCGACGGATTTGCCGTGGTCGGCGGCGAAGGACTTGAGCTTGTCGACGACTCGAAGCTCGGCGCGGAAGTGCTCGCCCTCGAAGAGCGGCAGGCCGAACGCCTTGCCGCCGCTGCGCCAGTCCCAGTCCACGAAGGTGGTCTCGGGTGTCATCGCGCCCGTCAGGAGGCCGAACCCCAAGCTGCCATAGGACATGAAGCCGATTCCGGCCTCGCCGCAGAACGGCAGGACGTCGGCCTCCATGCGGCGGTCGAACAGGTGATAGCCGACCTGGTTGGCGGTCAGATGCCCGTGCTGTTCGCACTCGCGCATCATTGGCACGTCGTAGTTCGAGACGCCGTAGTGGCGGATCTTTCCGGCATGCTTAAGGGCTTCCAAGGCGCCGACGGTGTCTTCGTGGGGCGTCTTGTGGTCCGGCCAGTGGATCAGCAGCAGATCGATGTAGTCGGTGTCTAGCCGACGCAGGCAATCCTCGGCATGAGCGGTGATGTGAGCGGGAGAGGCATTGCGACCCGTGACGGCTGACCGCCCGCGCGTGTCGTCGTCCCGGTAGGCGAATCCGACCTTGGTGACCACGACGACGTCCTTACGCCTCGCTCCCAGACCTTGGGCAAGCAACTCCTCCGACGTGAATGGTCCGTAGACTTCGGCAGTGTCGAACAGGGTGATGCCATGGTCGACGGCCATTTCGACGGCGCGGACGGCCGCCTTGAGGTCGATATCGCCGTATTGGGTGCCGCCCATTTCCCAGGTGCCGAAGCCGACCACCGAGCAGGCGAGGTCGGTATTGCCGAAGTTGCGGTGTTCCATGAGAGCCTTCCGATGAACCGGCTAACTACGCCCTTCTCCTCGAGACGCGTTTGACGATTGCGTGAATCGGCACGGCCAGTACCGCCACGACGATCGATACGACCGTGATCGCGACGATCAATCCCATCACCGGAATCAGGACGACCGCGAGCAACAACCCGATCGGCACCATCACGGCCAGTATGACCAACGCGATTGGCACGGCCAAAGGCAACGCGACCAGTGCGCCAACCAGTGTCTCGGGCAACGCCGCCAACGCCTTTGGCTTCGTCGCGGCCAAGACCACCACTGCACCGACAGCAATCCCGACCAGCACCCATGCCCAAGGTTCCATGCTGCCCCCATTTGTTGGTCGAGGGCCTGATGATACGCCATGCAGGGGGCAGCCCGTGCGAAGGGCGGATCTGAATGGGCGACCGCGTGGTTGTGGCTGCGGTCTTGGCGGTCAACCGATCAATCGTCCATCACCCGCAGGTGGGATTCCACCGACGGCGGCGCCATGAGTCGTCGTTGTCGATCGGTCGCCTCGGGGAAGCCTGCGGGATCGTACGGCCGCTTGGCCCACGTCGAATGGGGCGGGCTGTACTTGTACAGAAGAGTGCGGCGTTCGTGCTCGGCGTTCCAGGCCGTGGTGCCATGGATCAGCGCTTCGGTGAAGATCAGGACGTCGCCCGCGGCCATGGTCGGCTGGACAACCCAGTCCTCCCTGCGTTCGAAGCGCGCGACGTCTCTCGGCATGTGCTGGAGGAAATTCGACTTGTGGCTGCCGGGGACGCAGGCGAAGCCGCCGTCGCCGGGGCCGACATCCGTGAGGTTCCAGGTGGCCACGGTCAGACCGTTGCGCATCACCCCGTCGTGGTACCGGTACCAGTGGTCGGACTCGTACCGCCACGGGCCGCCGTGGAGGGTGTTCGAACCAGCGCCCTTGCGCATGAAGATGCAGTAGTCGTGGTCGATGCGCAGGCGAGAGCCGACCAGCTCGACGAGATAGGGCAGCAGCTTGTCGTGATCCATGAGGTCGACGAATTGCTGCCCCCAGGAGGAGATGCCGTTGAACCGTCGGAATGGCCCGTCCTCCGGCTGCCGGGGCCAGATTTCGTCCGCGTGTCGGATGAGTTCCTCGCACTCGTCCCGGCTCAATACGTGGGGTACGACGACGAATCCGCGGAGGTCGAATAGGAACTTCTCCTCGTCCGTCAGCGCGCTGCTGCGCTCAGGGGCACTCTTGGGTTCGATGACGCTAGCCGGCGTTCGTTTGATTCGAGCCTATGTCATCCAGCCGGGCTGTTCCATGGCCAGTTCGGCCAGTTCAAGACCTATTGACATGCGTACGTAATCCCGTACTTTATGGGGGAATTGAGGAGGCCCAATGGCACCGATGACCGCAACCGAGGCTCGCGCCAATTTGTATCGGCTTATCGACGAGACCGCCGCATCACACGAGCCCTTGCTGATCTCCGGCAAGAGGAACTCAGCCGTGCTCGTGTCCGAGGAAGACTGGGCGGCCATCCAAGAAACGCTGTTCCTGCTTTCTGTTCCGGGCATGCGCGAGTCCATCCGGGAAGGACTGGCCACCAACGTCGAGGACTGCGACGAGGCCCTTGATTGGTGAGTTGGCGGCTTGTCTACACCAAGCAAGCCCAGCGCGACGCAAAGAAACTAAGCGCAAGCGGACTGAAGCCAAAGACCGAAGAGCTGATGGCGCTCATAGCCGAGAATCCCTACCGCAAACCCCCGCCGTTCGAGAAACCCGTCGGCGATCTCAGCGGCGCGTACTCGCGACGGATCAACATCCAGCATCGCCTGGTGTACGAAGTCTTGGATAAGGATCGCGTCGTCAAGGTCTTGCGGATGTGGACGCATTACGAATAAGCCGGTCGTCGCGTCGCGGCGGGCTTCGCCCCGACCCCCAAGTGCTACGGTCTGACTCCGGTGACGAGAAACTGCGGAAGACAAAACAGATAGCGGTCGGAAGCTACCGCCGCTTCCGCCTCGCCTAGCATGGCGTCGACCTCGCCGGCGGAGATCGCATCGAAGGCACTTGCGTAGCTCGCCATGTTGCGCAGCACGAACAGGCTGCCGCCCGCCGTGTCCACGCCGGCCTGCACGCGCACCTCGACATCGTCGAACCCGGCATCGATCACTTGGGCGCGCAGCTTGCGACCGATCTCCGGTTCCTTGAACGCCGGCGCCGCCGCTTCGAAGAAACGTCGCGTGCGTTCCCTGCCCCAGGGTTCCACGGCGACGAATCCCCAGTCGCTGTCGATCAGCAGGAAGCGACCACCCGGTTCCAGTACCCGGCGGAACTCGGCGAGGGTGGTCTGGACATCCGGAACGTATTCGAGGACGTTCTTGCAGAGCAGGCGATCCACGGTGGCGTCGTCGAGTGGAATTCGGTCGCCGTCGACTAGGTGAAAGGAGATGTTGTCCGATCTCGAATTCCGATTCGACGCGTTCGTGACGAAGCTGGCGTTGAGATCGACGCCGTAGGCCCGCCCGTTTGATCCGACGATCCCCGCCATTCCCTCGGTCACGAAACCCGGACCGCAGCCGTAGTCCAGCACCCGTGATCCGGGGCGAAGATCGAGCGGGGCGAGCAGCGCTTCGTGGCCTTCCCGCCACACGAACATGCGCTCGTAGCGCGCAACGCGTTCGTCGTCGATTTCCCGCCAATGGTCGGTGTAGAACGTGTTCTCGGACACGGTCTTATTCGCCGGAGGCGACCCGCGGGAGGCGATAGACCCTTGCCGCGGTCCCGCTGAACATTGCAGCCTTTTCGGTTTCGCTCAAGCCCATCTTCCGGGCGATGCGTTTCATCAGGTTCCAGAGGGTACGGTAGGAAACGCATTCCTTGTCCACGGGGAAGTTGCTTTCGAACATGCAACGGTCCGGTCCGAACGCCTCGATCACATAGCGATAGTAGGGATAGAGCAGATCGCAAAGCGCCTCGGATCCCAAGGGGCCTTCTTTCCGTTGGTGCATGTGAAACGGCGGTTCCCAATCCCAGCCGACCCGCTGCTGGGCACCGCCGCACTTCATGACGACGTTGGGATAGCCGGCGATGGAATCGATGCACGCCTGCCATCGGGCCATCGCCTCGCCGTCCGCCTCCGGATCGATCTTTCCGCCGAGGTGGTTGACGATGATCGGCACCTCCGGGTTTGCGGCGGCAAGCTTGGCGAGCGTAGGCAGGCGCTCGTAGTCCGGCGAGTAGTTGTCGAAGCTCAGGCTGTGCTTGCCGAGTAGCGCGTAGCCCTCCTGGAACGTTGCGTTGAGGTCCGACGGAAAGCGGCTGCGGATGCCGCGGAAGTTGGGCGAGGCGGCCAGATGCGCCTCGAGCACCGCCTCTGCGGCCGCGCCGAGACGGAGATCGGCGGTGCTGAAGATCCCGGTGCAAAGACGTGCGCTGCCATACTTTCCGGAGCGGCTCATCGCGGCGATGCCGTGGACGAACTCCGTCTCACCGACGCAACGCATCTCCTCGGGACCGTCGGCCCGGTAGAACGCGCCGCACTGGGCGAAGACCGTCTGCACCACGTTGTGGCCGGATGCCCGGATCTCCTCGGACATCTCTTCGCAGAGGTAGACGTTCTGCTCCCAAGGCGCGCCTTCCCCGCGCATATCCCACAAGTGGTGGTGGGGATCGATGATCGGGAGGTCCGGCTCCAGCACGTCTTCCGGCCGCTCCTGGGCCAGCCACGCCTCCAACGGGGCGTTCTCGGCGTAGGGCATCGCAATTGCTCCATGTTCTTCGGGTTCGCTTGCGCCAAACGATACCGAACAGAGGACCCCAAAGTCGTGGAGTATGCTGTCACGTTGATCGGAACGGATCGGAATCGGATGCGCACGACCCTGTCGATGTTTGTTGCTAGCCTCGCCGTGTCCACAACGGCGGCGGAGCTTCCCCCGCGGACGGCGCTCGATGACTACATCGACAGCGCCGACGACAGCCACGCCTGGCAGATCGCCGCCACGCAGGAGGTCGAGGGCACCCGGATCGTCGTCGTCGACATGGTGTCCCAGCATTGGCTCACCGACGCCGAAGTTGACCGAACCGAGTGGCGGCATTGGCTTCGTCTATCCATACCGCCCGCGGTCTCAACCGATGTCGGCTTTCTCTACATCACCGGCGGCCAAAACACGGACACGGTTCCCGAGGTTCTCGACCCCGGGATGATCGCGATCGCGAATGCCACCGGTTCCGTGGTTGCGGAACTGGGCATGGTGCCCAACCAACCCCTGGCGTTCGACGGCGACGGCGTACCGCGCGGCGAGGACGACCTGATCGCCTACAACTGGGCGCAATCCTTGACGGGCGACGGGCCCAGTCGACTCGCGCTCGACGCCATGACCAAGAGTGCCGTGCGAGCCATGGATACGGTGTCGGCTGTACTCGCGACCCCGGCGGGCGGCGAGCACCGTGTCGAGCGGTTCGTGGTTTCCGGCGGATCGAAACGGGGTTGGACAACCTGGCTCGTCGGTGCCGTGGACGACCGGGTAGTGGCCGTGGTGCCGATCGTGTTCGACGCACTCAACAGCGATGCATCGATGCGCCATCACTTCGCCGCCTACGGCTATTTCTCGCAGACCGTGGGCGACTACGTCCGGCACGGCATCCTGCCGCGTCTGGGCGAGCCCGCAGTCAGCAAGCTCATGCGTATCGTGGACCCGTACCAATACCGGCACCGGGTGACGGTTCCCAAGCTGATCCTCAACGCCACGGGCGACGAGTTCTTTCTGCCGGATTCGTCGCGTTTCTACTGGAACGGATTGCGCGGGGAGTCCTACCTGCGGTATGTCCCAAACTCTCCCCACAGCATGCAGGGCACCGATGTCCTCGACACGGTCGCGGCGTTTCACTGGCTCATTGTCAACGACCGGCGACCGCCACGGTTTTTGTGGACGCAGAACGGCGGGGCTCTGCGCGTCATGGCTTCGGACCGACCCGAAAGCGTGCTGCTCTGGCAGGCGACGAACCCTGCGGCGCGCGACTTCCGCCTCGCCATACTGGGTCCTGCATTCACGAGCACGCCCGTTGAGGCCGACGAACAGGGCATCTACACGGCCCGGGTTCCGGCGCCCGAGCGCGGGTGGCGGGCTTGGTTCCTCGAACTGACCTTTGAGGTGGGCGCACCCAAACCGTTGAAGCTCACCACGGAGGTCGTCGTCACACCGGATGTCCTGCCGTTCGAGGACAAACCTCTCCATCTGCCCACGTCGATCACCGTCGTTTGCTCGGCGACCGATCCCGCGACGGCCAGAGATGCCCTCCACGGCGCACCAAAGGAGGCGTTGGGCATCGACAACATGACCACCGAGATCCTCGGCGACCGCCTCTACGTCAACTGGACTCCGGCCGGCGATATGCGCACAAGCGCACTGGCAGTAGGCGAGTTACTCGAGGCCGAGGGGTGCGGGAACGGATACTTCCAGCTCGAGTCCGGCGAAGGCATGACCCTGCCACCCGGCCGTTGACCAAGGCCGTCTAGGCGGCGTATCCCCAGTAGGTGAACCCGGCAATCCTAGGCGTGGAAGGCAGGTACATTGTCTCGAGCTGACCGATGTCAAAGCCGCCCTGTGCAAGTAGGTCGGGGATGTCTCGATTCAAGTGGCAACCGCCGGCGACCCGGGTCCAGAGCGGATCGATGCGATCCTGCCAGCGCCGGACATCGTCGTCCGGCGCTTTGCCGTGTTCGCTGAACAGCAGCTTGCCGCCCGGTTTGAGTACGCGGCGCATCTGCGTAAGGGCCGCTTTCCAACCGGGGATCGTACACAGCGTGTAGGTGAGGACGATCGTGTCAGCGCTGTTGTCGGGGAGCGGGATCTCCTCGCCGGGTAGATCGAGCATGCGCAACTCGAACGGCGCGGCCTCAACCCGGGCCCGCGCCTTCTCGCGCATGCCAGCCGATGGTTCCAGGCCCCAGACCAACTCGACCTTCTCGACGGAATAGAAGGGGATGTTGAGGCCGGAGCCCATGCCCACCTCAAGAATCCGGCCCTCCGCCTGCGGGACCACCTTTTCGCGCTGCCTGCTGATGGGTTTGGCGGCGCACCCCTTGTCAATGCAATGGGGCAGGATTCGATCGCTGTAGAAACCCATGACCGTCGACGGCTAGTACTCGTGCTTCTGGCTCTGGGCAATGCGCTCAAGAATCCTAAGACGCAGTGCATCCGCATCGCTCCGGTACTCGCTTGACCCCGCAAGATTGTGTTCCTCGTTGGGATCGTTCCCGCGGTCGAACAGCATGTAGGTCTCACCCTCCTTGTTGAGGGCAATCTTCCACTCGTCGTTCATCAGCATGAACTCGCCCATGATCTCCGACAAGGCATCGTCGCGATGCCCACTGCCGTCGAGGGCACCTGTCAGGGACTTGCCGAACTGGCGATACTCGAGTTCGCCGCCAGCAAGCTCCACCAGCGTTGGCCCCAGGTCGACGGTCTCTGAGGGCGAGTCGTTCACGATCCCCGAATACTCGGCGCCCGGTGTCCTGACAATCAGCGGCACCCGAACCGCGCCATCGTAGAAGTTGCTCTTGGAAATCAGACCATGATCGCCATTCATCTCCCCGTGATCCGAGGTGAATGCGATCACCGTTGAATCCATTTCCCCCCGTTCCTCGATTACCGCGAGAATCTCGCCAATCTGGTCGTCGATCAGGGAGACGCTGCCGGCATAGTCAGCGCGCATGGCACCCACTTCCTCTGTCGTGAAGGGTGGAAAGCGTTGCATGCTCTCGAACCTTCGGTCGATCTGTCCCCTCGGCCTGGGCCCGTCGATGTCGTTCATCGCGGGTGGAGGCATCGACTCGGGATCGTAACGGCTCGCGTAGGGTTCCGGGGTGTCCCACGGCTGATGCGGACCTCCCCAGCTGACCCAGCAGAACCAGGGCTCGTCCCGATCATAGGATGACAGGTAACGCTTGGCCTGCTGTCCGACATAAACGTCGTAGTAGTCCGGGAGCGGTAGGACGGAAGGGCGAACTACCCACGCCTTGTTGGACGACCGCTCCTTGAAGTCCTCGCGGTACGCGTCGAGCAGACCCTTGTCCTTCCACAACGCCGTCATGTGGCTCATCCCGCTCGTGGAGGCACGAGGGCCGCCGACCTCGTCCACGTCGTCTAGGCCTAAGGCGTGCAGCAGATCCTCCTTGTCTCGGAGGTCACAGCGGCCGTGCGGGTGCAGATGCGTCTTGCCGAACAGGCTTGTGCGATAACCGCGGTTTCGGATCGCCCGCATCCAGTTGTCGGCGTCGGCCGGGACGGTATAGGGGATGTGGCCCCAGACACCATTGTTGTGGGGGTAGGCGCCGGTCGCCAGCGTCACCCGCGCGGGCACGCAGAGCGGCGACGTCGTGACGCAGTTGCTGAAGCGCACGCCCTCGGCGGCGATCCGATCCAGATTCGGCGTGTCGACCCAGCCGCCGCTGCAACCCATCGCATCCCAGCGCTGCTGATCGGTCATCAGGAAGAGGATGTTGTTCATATTGCCCATGCTCTTACCATAATGAAGCCGACCGCGACCCGAAACAGCTACATGGACGACGACATAACCTTTTATCCGTCTCCACCCGAACGGTCGAAGACGCTGTCGAGCGAGCACATCCGGCGATTCAACGAGGAAGGGTTCATTCGGCCGCTAGATGCGCTAACTGGCGACGAGGTTGGGTCGGCCCGTTCCTACTTCGAATCATTGCTCTCCCGGATGCAGGCAATGGAAGACGGGCGCAACACCTACGCCCTCGACGGCTATCACCTGCGTTGCCGTGGCATCTGGGAGATGGCGCTACATCCCAAGATCCTCGACTACGTCGAGGACCTGCTCGGGCCCGACTTCGTGTGCTGGTCCACGCACTACTTCTGCAAGATGGGCCGCGACGAGAGACGGGTTCCCTGGCATCAGGATGCGACGTACTGGCCGGTGCGTCCGACGAAAACCGTCACCGTCTGGCTCGCCATCGACGACGTCGACGCCGGCAACTCGCCGCTTCGGTTCGTTAGGGGTAGTCATCGCCTCGGCGCCGTGGAATGGCGCAAGGCCGAAGGAGACATCGTCCTATACCAAGAGGTGCCCGACGCCGAGCGCTACGGCGAGCCGGTGGACAACGTGCTCAAAGCCGGTCAGGTCTCGATTCACACGAGCACGCTCATCCACGGTTCCGAACCGAACCGTTCGGAGCGCCGCCGCTGTGGATTGGCGCTGCGCTACATACCGTCGAGTTGCGGCGCGGTGAAGGGCGCTGAACGGGTACTGAATATCGGCATTCCGTGTCGCGGCGGTCTCGGCAGATGGCGTCGGAACGAACCGCCGGAAGGCGACGATCTCACCCCCTTGCATCGACACTACCGGGATTGACGGGTTGCCGCGGACACGCCTGGGGCGACCCTAACGCGCCCTTCAGGACGCGCGGTCAGCCCGGTTTCATGCAGCACCAAACTCCGGAGGGGCACCGAGGCGGGCGGGGACAAACCCCCGCCTACGGGACTGGTACGATTGACGCTGCAGAATACAACTGCGAACCGCAAAGGGGATGTCCGAAATGTCCATCGAGGTGAATCCAATTGACGCCACTTTGGGTGCCGTCGTCACCGGCGTTGATCTCGCCACGCTCGACGACGACACGTGGGAGGAGATCCACGACGCGTTTCTGAAATACGGGTTGCTGGTGTTCCCCGGTCAGCACAATCTCGACGATGAGTCCCAAGGGGCGTTCGCGCTTCGCTTCGGAAAGACGGAGAAGCTGTATCCGAAGCAGGCCAAGCCGATCGCGAGGTTCTCGAACCAGAAGGCTGACGGCACCCTGGCGCAGCCCGGACAGCAGCAGTACCAAATGCTGAAAGGCAACGAAGGTTGGCATACCGACAGCACGTACATGCCACTCGCCGCCAAGGCCGGCATGTTGATGGCCCTGGTCGTGCCGCCCGACGGCGGGGAGACCGAGTTCGCGGACATGCGTGCCGCGTACGACGAACTGGACGACGCCACCAAGGCGCAACTCGAGGGGTTGTCCGCCTACCACTCCCTGTACCACTCCCAATCGAAGTTGGGCTACACCCACACGACCGACAACCAGTACGGCTTCCACGACAAGGGCGCACCGCTGCGCCCCGTCATCAAGACGCACCCCGAGACCGGCAGAAAGTCGATCTACACCGGGCGTCACGCCTACGGGGTTCCGGGGATGAGCGAAGAAGAGTCGGACGCACTGCTCACCACGCTCCTGGACGATGCCTGTCAGCCGCCGCGCACCTATCGTCATTCGTGGACCGTTGGCGACCTCGTGGTCTGGGACAACCGTTGCGTGATGCACCGGGCGCGACCCTACGACCCGAACTACACCCGGGTATTGCGGGCGTCACGGATCTCCGGCGAGCCGGAGTCCGAGTTGGCGCCGACCTTCGCCGATCCGCGAGCGGACGCGTTCCACCCGTCGTCGTCGAACGAATCGTCGTTTAACCAACCGCGGGAAACGGCCGCGAGCGTCCAATAGGTCACCGATCACATTCCCATCGCAAGCCGAAGGAGGCATGCCGTGTGCAACATCCAAGGCCCTTCCGGGTCAGGGCGCAGTCCAGTCGCTACTAGGTGGGGCCTCGGGGCTGCGCTTTGCGTCGCCCTTTTTCCCGTTGCCCACGGTCAAACAGGCGAGGTATTGAGCGTCCAACCCGCGACCGTCCAGGACGGTGCTGTCGAGGTCTACGGGATTATCCGCGGGCTTGGAGACCATCCGTCCGCAGACGGTAGTGTCCTCGCGGTTCAGGTCACGGCGGCGGATTCCGATGCGTCGACCCCCCTAAGGCTGGAGGCGGACGGCGGGCTGTGCCCCGACTGTACGACAACCCACTACTTCCTCGTGCGTGAACCGGGTAACCAAGATCCCGAGATGCTGGCCCGTACGGCCCCCGGTCCCGTGACCTACCTCCACCTCGACGGCAAGGAATACATGGTGGCAGACGTCGCCTTGTCATGGACCGACGGCCAGCCGCGCCTCAAACGCGCCACGCTGTGGCAGACCGGTTTCGCACCGCCGATTCTCAAGCGGAAGGTGAAAATACGTTTCGATCCGCCGCTCAATCCCGGCGCTCTCGCCGACGATGTGGCCGGGATGGCGATGCGCGACGCGATGGAACGAGGCCGTCTCGCCCAACGTGCGTATGAAGAGGCTATGCAACGGCATGAGCGGTCAAACGATGAATGAAGAGAGCGCCAAGCAGGCCGTTGCCGTCGCCAAGGCGTTCTTCGAGACATTCAATGCGCAGGATCACGAACGCCACGCGGGCACTCTGAACTATCCGCACATCCGCTTCGCGAACGGCCGATTCGCGCGGATCGAGAACGCCGAAACGTTCCTCGCGGGTTCGCGACGCGGCGAGGCGGCGCTACGAGACGAAGGCTGGCATCACACCGTCCTCGTCAGTCTCAAGGTCGTCCAAGCCGGCACCGACAAGGTGCATCTGGCCCTGCGTAACGACCGCTGTCGCGCCGACGGGACGGTCTACCACAGCTTCGATACGCTCTGGATCGCGACCTGTGTCGACGGTCACTGGGGCATCCAGTTCCGGTCGAGTTTCCTGCACGCGGATTAGGGTTGCGGGTCACGGCGCACTCCGCGATAGCGTCGCCCCTACGATGACGTCAGGATGTCGATGGCTTGTTCGCAGGCCGCGTCGGCGCGTTGCTCGACCTCTTGTGGCGTACAGCTACCTAGCGGGTGGTCCAGGATGACGAACGGGTAGTCCGGCAAGCCCATCATCCGGGCGATGTTGCGGGCCGTGACCTCGAACGGCGCGGTGCACAGAACCACTGCCCGTTTGCCGGTCTGCTCGAAGGTGATGCCGTCATGCAAACTGCACGTCGAGCAACTGCCTCAGTCGCCTGCGGCGGTGATGAGGTAGTCGCATTCCGGCGACAGATTCGTCAACAACTCCGCCGGTGCGGGTGCCGACGCGTTGTTCTTGGCGGCCATGGGCAGCACCTTGCCGCCGAAGCGAGCCTGCAGTCGAGCGGCCGTCTCGGTGAGCAAGGCGTCGCCGTTCTGCTTGTGGTTCCACAAGAGGCCGATGGTCCGCCCTTCAAGGCTCGCAAGCGCGGGTGCCCGGACTGCCCGTCCTTCCTTGGCGGGAACCGTGGGATCAACGAGTCTCATGCCTTCCTCCTGTTGCTCAACAATCGATGCAGACGCCAATGGCCTGGGTTTGCATGATGGAGCCGCGCCCGCGACTCCAAGACGGGATGAACGACGAATGTCCACCGGCATCGCCGCCGCCCACGGTCACGAGGATGTCGTCCGGCCCGATGCCGCGGTGACAGTCCTCGCGGCCCTGGCGCCGGTATCCGCGGTCAAGCTTGCCGAGGCGTTCGATCGCCGGGCGCGGGTGCTTGGCATGCTCGAAGAGGTACGCTCGCACCTGGGCCTTCGTCCAGCCCGGTCGGGCGACGATCTCGGCATGTTCCGGCGAGAGCACGACCACGCTCTGGCCGGTACTGATGCAGCCGTAGTTGGCCATGGCGTTCGCCATCGTATCGAGGATCGCTTCCGGGGTGTTGCCGCCGTGGTTCTCCACGTTGCAGAAACCGGCACCCGCGAAGACCGTAACGGAACTGACACCGTCGGGGTAGCCGAACTCTTCGCACAACGGCGGCCAGGGATTCCGATCCGCCCGTTCGGCGATGCAGAAGCTGTATTTGCCGGGGTTTCCCTGCGTCGACTTGTCGGCGATGCCGGGCACGATCTTGAACACGTTCATGAGGGTTAGGCGGATCGACCGGCCGATGGTCGCGTTGGCGCGGTTTCCCGGCCCGAACAGGTTGACGCCTGCGTTCATGCCGATCTCGTCGACGATCGGCCCGCTGACGATCAACAGGTGGCCGGAACCGCCGGTGCTGACCGTGCTGCCGTGGAAATTGAAGGGTTCCCGGTCCATGGCTTCGAAGGCCGCGACGATGATCGGGAAGTACTCGGGCAGACAGCCCGCCATGACGGCGTTCACGGCTGCGGCCTGTAGCGTCAATTCCAGCCCCGTCGCTGGGTGATGGGCGATGACGGTCTCGGCGGGGCGGCCTTCCATTGCCAGCATGGTCCGAACCCGATTCTGTTCCGGTGGAACGACCGGCAAGCCGTCGGTCCAACCCTGCTCGTAGCAGTAGTCGATGGCTTCGAGGAGATCGTCGCCGATCTCGTGGGGCGTCGGCGTTTGGGACTCGTTGTCCATGGTCAGTCCCAGACCTTCTCCCATCGCCCGCTTTCCACTGAACGATACATCGCGAGCGCCGTTCGCAGTTCGCCCAGGGAAAACGCCGGCGATGCGTCGAGTTCCTTGCCGTCGAGCACCGCGCAGCTGAAGTCGTGCAGTTCCACGCCGTAGCTTGCCGCCTTGCCCTCGAATGCGCTCATCACCGCGAGGCCGCCCGGATGCTCGCCGTTGTAGAGCATCAGTCGTCCGTCGCGGCCACGCTCCAACACCAACTCACCGTCGGTGCCCGTGATCCGGAAGTCCTCCACCGGGGCAACGGCACCGGTGCTTTGCAGGGCGTCAAAGGTGCCGACGACGCCACTCTCGAACCTGAAAATGGCGTGGGCCGAGGACTCGCCCTCCATGTCCTCGACGTGCCGAGCGGTTGCGCCGACAACCTCGTCGATCTCGCCGAGCATCATCCGCATCGGGCGGATCCAGTGGGCGCCGCCGTCGATGGAAATCCCGCCGCCGGCGCGGGCCAACTCGTAGCGCCAAGGTATGACGCCGGGCGGGACGTTCAACGGGTCGTAGAAGCAGGCCCGGGCGGTGATGACCTCGCCGATGGCACCGGCGTCGATGAGTTCCCTCGCTTTCTGCACATCGGTCCAATACTGGGCCTGCTCCGCGATCATGAACACCGTCCCCGCCTGTTCCGCCGCGGCGAGGATTCGCTCGCAGCTTGCCAGGTTGTGGGCCATGGGTTTTTCGAGGCAGACGTGCTTGCCCGCAGCGAAGGACTCGACGGCCGCCTGTTCGTGCAGATCGTGGGGCAGCATGATGTCCACGGCATCGAAGTCGCCTTCCGCCAAGGCTTCGGTCAGCGATGCGAAAGCCGGTGCGCCGGTGCGTTCCGCCATCGAGGCCACGCTTTCGGGATCGGTGTCGACAACGGCGGTCACGTCGATCCGCCGGGCGTGGTACCGGATGCCTCGCCAATGGGCGCGGGCGATGCCGCCGCACCCGACGAAAGCCATCGTCAACCGGTCTTCATTGGCCATCAACGAGCCGCGAGCCTCGCCAAGGCGGCTTCGTTCAACTCGATACCGAACCCGGGCTTGTCGGTCAGTACCATGTCGCCTTCCTTCGGCAGCACATCCTCGCCGTAGAGTTCCCCCACGTCGTCGAGGGGCCCGGAGAATTCGATGGAGAACTCGTGCGGGCGGGTCGCGTTCTGCACAGTGGCATAGACGTGCAGCGACGCCATGGAGTTGATGCCGGCCTGCGGGCTATGGGGCATGACCGGTTTGTTTAGCGTGGTTGCCAGCTCGTAGATGCGCTTGACCTCGCTAGGGCCGCCGGCGTTCAGGATATCGGGCTGCAGGATGTCCGGATCGCCGAGCAGGACGAGGTGATGGAACCACCAGCGGAACGCGTCCTGCTCGCCGGCGGAGACGGCAACATCCAAAGCGTCGCTGATCTGCTTCAGGCCAGGTAGGTCGTAGTGCGGAATGGGCTCCTCGAAATGGTCGATGCCGAGGGCTTCGAAGCGTCGACCTTGCTGGATCGCCGTGGACACCGAATAGCCGTTGTTGGCGTCGAAGCCGAGGTATTCGCCGCCCGCGAGGAATTCGCGCGCGGCCTTGAACAGTTGGTAGTCCTTCTCGGGGTCGATGTCCTGGCGCCAGCCCCGCCAGTCCATGCGGATCTTGAACGCCCGGAAACCCCGTTCCCAACCGTCCTTGACGAGTGCCAGCATCTCGGCAGGCTGCATTCGCCAGCCGGAGCCCGTGCTCCAGTAGAGGGGAATCGTGGTTCGCCGGGCACCGCCCATCAGGAGGTGGACCGGTAGACCCGTATCCTTGCCGAAGAGATCCCACAAGGCCACGTCGACGACGCCAACCACCCAACCTGGCAGCTTGTAGAAGCGCTCGTCGCGACCGAGGGCAAAGGTCTCCCAATGGCGGTCGACGAGCCGAGGGTCTTCGCCGACCAGGGCGGGTTTGATGGCCCTCTCGAGGTAGGCGTCGAAGACGGCATTGTTTCGGCCGGGCACCTCGGCCCATCCCTCGACGCCGGCATTGGTCTCAATCCGGAGGAGCCCTTTGCCAAGGGTCAAGGGCGTACAGGTGATGTCGGTGATCTTCATGGCGCAACACTATATCAAGGCGCCCAAAGCACCGCTTTTCGATGCGAAGTTATACTTGATCATTGCAGATCGAAGACTGGCCGTCGGCCAAAACCCTGTTCACAACCCTCGACAAGGAGCACGCAAAGTGCCAAACAGACTTGAAGGCAAGGTCACCATTATTACCGGCGGCAACAGCGGCATCGGCGAGGCCACCGGCCACCTGTTCGCCCGGGAAGGGGCGAAAGTCATCCTCATGGCGCGACGCGAGGCCCAGGGTCAAGCTGTCGCGGCCGCGATACGGGAGGGCGGTTTCGAGGCCACGTTCATCGCCTGCGACGTGGGAGATGACGATTCCGTACGGGGTGCGGTCGAAAAGGCGGCTGCGGCATACGGCCGGATCGACGTCCTATTCAACAACGCGGGTGGCGGTGGCGGGGGTCGCTTCCCCAACGAACCCAATTCGGATTGGCTGCGCATCGTCAATACGAACCTGACGGGCACGTTCTACGTAAGCCAGGCGGTGTGGCCGCATCTCGTGGCGGCGGGCGGGGGCACGGTTGTCAACATGTCCTCGCTCGCCGCCCAGCGCGGGTTCAGTCCCAAGATGCAGGACGAGTTCGGAACCGCATCGGCGTCCTACTACGCCGCCAAGGCCGGTGTCGACGCCCTGACACGATACATGGCCGGCGCCGGCGGACGTGACAACATCCGGGTCAACTGCGTGCGTCCGGGTCAGATACTTACCCCCGGTGCCACTCGCGGGACCCTCAACGATCCCGATGGCGGACATCACGTGTTCGAGAAGATGTTCGACTACGCACAGATCGTGCAAGGGCCGGGATATCCCGGGGACGTGGCCAATCTCGTGCTGTTCCTTGCCTGCGACGAGTCCCGGTTTATCTCGGGCGAGATCATCAACGTCGATGGAGGCGTTGCCGCAAAGATCTGAATCGCGGCGACGCCCGCCGTTGCCATCCGACCCGCACCCAAACAAAAAAGCCCGAGGGGCATGCCCTCGGGCCTTCATTTGATGCCTGACAACGACCTACTCTCACATGGGGAGAC
>JAPPGK010000002.1 GCA_028821405.1 Gammaproteobacteria bacterium
CAGCGACGTCATCACCCTCGCCCACGAACTGGGCCACGCGTTCCACTCCTGGGTCATGCGCGACCTTCCCGACAGCCAGCGGCGCTACGGAATGTCCATTGCCGAGACCGCCAGCACCTTCGGCGAGACCATCGTCCGCGATGCCCTGCTGCGCCGGGCCGAAAGCCCGACCGCCGCGCTCGACATCGTCTGGGAGGAAGCGGCCGCCCTGGTAACGTTCATCCTCAACATCCCGACGCGGTTCGAGTTCGAGCGGAATTTCTACGACGCACGGGCCGAGCGTCCGCTAAGCCATAAGGAACTCAAGGCAATGATGAGCGCCGCCTGGGAGAAGTGGTACGGCGAGGGCATCGCAGAAGGCGACCCGTTGTTCTGGGCGAGCAAGCTGCACTTCTATATTTCCGGATTGAGCTTCTACAACTTCCCGTACCTGTTCGGCTACCTGTTCAGCCTCGGCGTCTACGCGCGCCGCGAGGCGTTCGGAGACGAGTTCTTTGCCCGCTACCAGGCGCTGCTAATGGACACCGGCCGAATGACCACGGAAGACCTCGCTGCCAAGCACCTCAACGTCGATCTCACGCAGCCGGACTTCTGGCGCGACACGCTGGCCATGATCGAGCCGCGCATCGACCACTTCGAGGCGCTGGTGAACACAAGGACGCAGTCATGAAACGATCGACGTTCGGGGCCATCTCGGTATGGCTCGCCCTTGCCGCCGCGGGCGCTGAGGAGGAGTACCTGTCGCCGGAACTGCGCACGAAGGTCGAGGACCTGAAGGCGGCCGTCGAGGCGGAACCGAGCACCGTCGCCACCGCCAGGGAGCGCGCCCAGACGCTCTGGGAGTGGTTGAACGCCTATTCCCTGACCGGGCGCTACATGCCCGTCAACGCCACCGCCACCGTGTCGGGGATACTCGCCTACGACCGGGTCGGGGGGTTCGGCGGACTCGACAACACCGTTCGGGAACTCGCGATCCTCGATGGCGACCCGGCCGCGCTCGGCACCCTTTCCGCCGACACCGGCCCATACGAGGTGCGCAGCTACGCGACAATCCGTCAGACGTACACGGTGGGAACGCGCGACATCCTGCCGGGCGGCGGGTTCGTCGTCACCCGCCACTTCATGGCCAACTTCGGCCGTTTCCAAACCGAGGACCCGGCGGCGGACAACTACATCTCGATCGCGTCGTCCAATCCGAACGTGCGCTTCTCGCGTTCGACGGTACCGCTCGGCGGAATGCACGGCGGCTTCCGCAGGGCCATCGACACGTTGGCGTTCCGGGTCGCTTCCGGACGCTTGACCCAAGACGACACGGTGACCATCACCTACGGCGACACGACCGGCGGCGGCCGGGGCTTGCTGATGCCCGACTTCTCGAGCGATCGCATGCCGTTGCCCTTGTATCTCGTGTTCGATGCATCGGACCTCTTGATCAGCCTGCCCATCCAACCCATCCGGGTCGTCGGGTCAAGTGCCGCCGGCGTGCATGGATTCGCGCCGTCGGTCGTCGCAGTCGGCGAACCTTTCGAGCTCTCGGTTCGCGCCGAGGACCGCTACTACAACCGCGCCAAGACACCGGTTCCAGGATGGGAGGTCTTCGTCAACGGCGACAAGTACGCGGATATCGAGGCGAACGGCGAGGCCATCCAGGTCCTCCGCGGGCTGAGTTTCGATACACCGGGGGTCTATCGATTCTCGTTCCGCGCCAAGGACGGCATGATCGAAGGGACCGCCAACCCGATCCTCGTGGAAGAATCCCCGACAAGGCGGATCTACTGGGGCGACACCCACGGCCACTCCGGTTTCGCCGAGGGCATCGGCACCCCGGACCGGTTCATGGTCTGGGCCCGGGAGGACGCGCGGCTCGACTACGTCACCCATTCCGAGCACGACATCTGGATGGATGACTTCGAATGGAACGTACTCGCCGACAACGTACGGCGCTACTCGACGGAGGGCGAGTTCATTGCCTTCCTCGGCTACGAATGGACGGTCCGGAACTTCCAGGGCGGGCATCACAACGTGCTGTTCCGGACCCCCGATGAACGTCGGCGCATCCCGGCCCAGGAGTTCGGCACCCTGTCGCTGCTCTACCAGGGCCTGCGCAACCACCACGATCCCGAAGACGTGGTGGTGATACCCCATGCCCACCAGTCCGGCGACTACCGGCTGAACGACCCGTTGCTGGAGCCGTTGGTCGAGATCATGTCCCAGCACGGCACGTTCGAGTGGTTCGGACGGATGTATCTGAACCACGGCCACCAGGTGGGCTTCACCGCCGCCAGCGACAACCATCTGAGCCAACCGGGCTACACCGCGCCCACACCCGGTGGGCTGTCCCAGGCGGGCGGCCTCGGCGCCCTGCGTGCCGAAGCGCTTACCCGCGATGCGCTGTTCGACGCGATGCGCAATCTCGCCACCTACGCCACCAGCGGGGAGCGCATCATCCTCGACGTGACACTCAACGGTGGCGAAATGGGCACCCGGGTCCCGTTCGCGCAAAAACGAGTGGTCACGGGGCGGGTGATCGGCACCGCGCCCATCGACACCATCACCCTGGTGAACAACGATCTCGCCATCTGGGAGGGGGACTACCTGACCGACCGCTCCGGTGCGGACGTCGCCGACGGGGAATTCCACCTCATCTTCGAGTCCGATTCGGTTCCCTACCATCCCAACGACAACCCGCGCGGTTGGCGATGGTGGCGGGGCACCGTCCACGTCGAGGACGCAACCGTTGCCGGTGCCCAAGGCATGGATTTCCATACCACCACCGCCCACCGGCTCGAGGTGACCGAAACCGGCATCGAGTTCGCAACCTATACCCGGGGCGACACCAGTTCGATCAAGCTCGACCTGGCCGACGTCCGGCGGGCGGCGAAGTTGACCCTGAACCTCGATGCCGGGCGCGAGTTCGGCGGCGGCCCCCCGCGGCTCCGTCCCCACCAGGAGGTACCGGCTACGCAGATCGTGCTTGAACTGCGCAACCTGGATCGCGGTACCGTGTCCCGGACAATTCCCTTCGATGGCTACCTGGATACCGTCACGCTGCGCCGGCCGGTGACGGACGGCGTGATGGACGTCGCCTTCGAGATCGAAGACACGGGCGAACGTCATGGCGACTACTACTACGTGCGGGTCAAACAGGCGAACGACGCGGTGGCCTGGTCGAGCCCGATCTGGGTCGGCGGGTTCCCGAAGCGGTAGCGGGGTTGACGATGTCATTCGAATTGCACGAGAAGCTGGCCGCGGATTGCGAAGTCCTGGGCGACCTGGACCTGTGTGCGGCGCTTCTGATGCGCGACGACCGGTTCCCCTGGGTGATCCTCGTGCCGCGCATCGCGGGGCTGCGCGACCTCCACGATCTGCCAAGGGACCGGGCGCTTGACCTGTTTGGCGAGATCACGGCGGTGTCCAGAGCATTGGTCGACCAGTACGAGGCGGAGAAGATCAACGTCGCGGCACTCGGCAACCAAGTTCCGCAGCTTCACGTTCACGTGATCGGCCGCTATACGCATGACGAGGCGTGGCCCGGCCCGGTGTGGAACGTGGGTCCAGCCCGGGATGTCGACACGTTCGACGTCCGGGCGCGCGCCGTCGTACTTCGCGATGCACTCGGGTTGTAGCGCCGATGGGCGAGCGCTAGCCCCGGACATTCCAGAACTCCCCGCATGAGGGGGACCGAGACCCTCGCGGATCTGCCGCCGATCCGCGCACGGCGGATATTGCAGCTCGCGCTCAAGTGCTGGCCTTTCATCCGGCCGATGTTCAAGCACCTCCTGCTGCTTCTCGGCAACGCGGCGCTCGTTTCCCTCGCCCTGCTCGCCCTCGGGCTGCTCGGGACGGATCTTTTCAACAACAAGATCCTGGTGGGCGACAAGCTCCAGCCGCTCCAGGCCCAACTGCTGTTCGTGGACGAATCGTTCGTCCTCGGCGATATCGCCGACAACGTGAACGAGCGCGAGGTCCTGACCGAATCTCAGCGCAAGACCGTCAGGACGCGCGCGATGATCTGGGCCGCGGGGCTTCTCGTGGTGGTCGCCCCCCTGGTCGGGGGTCTCGTCTACTACAACATCTGGATCTGGCAGATGATCAACCAGAATCTCCGCGTGGCGATGATCGCCAAGGCGGAGCACCTGTCGTTGAAGTACCACAGCCAGTCCCGGGTGGGCGATGCCATCTTCCGCATCTACCAGGACAGCGCGACGATCACGAGCCTTGTCCAGGAGACCTTCGTCGGCCCCGCCGCCGCGCTCTACAACATCGTCCTCGCCTTGGCCTTCCTGTGTTTCTTCGAGCCGAGGATCGCGCTTGCCGCCGTCTTCGCAATGGTACCCATGATCCTGGCCGCGGCTTGGGCGACCCGGCTTCTCCGCGAACGTGCGCTGGCGAACCGGGTCGCCTTCAGCAACCTCACGTCCAGACTCCAGGAAATCATGATCGCGCTGCGGGTCGTCAAGGCGAACAAGGGCGAGGGACGGGTTCTCGAGCGTTTCGACAAGGACTCGCACCGTGCGCTGGATGCCGCGTTCAGCCTGCGCATGACCATTGCGGTGCTGGAGGTCGCGGTGACCGCCATCGCCGCCTTGGTGACCATCGGGGCCGAGTACGTGATCGTCTACTGGGTACTCGGCGAGCGGGAGACGTTTCTCGGTGCCGCCGCGGTGACGGTGATCGGCTTCGCCGTGTGGAATCTCGGTGCGTTCGAGGACGCACGCGAGAGACTCGGCGGCGCGCTGTTCGGGGCCACCGGGCTCGTCGGCGCCTGGGCCCGCCTTCAGGATCTCTTCATCGGCCTCGAACGAGCGTTCTACCTGCTGGATCTCGAAGCGGACATCGTCGATCCGGACCACCCCGCTCCCTTCCCGGAACCCCTCGAGTCGGTGACCTGGCAGAACGTCCATTTCGCCTACGATCCGGCCCTGCCCGTGCTGCAAGGCGTCGATCTCGTGGCCCGGTCGGGAACGATCACCGCGATCGTGGGTGGCAGCGGCGCGGGCAAGTCGACCCTCGTGTCGCTGTTGCTGCGGCTCTACGACCCGGACCGGGGACGAGTCCTGATCAACGACACGGATTTGAGACGCCTCCGGGTCGATGACATCCGCGAGGGCGTGGCCATCGCGTTGCAGCGCAACGTGCTGTTCGCCGGAACCGTCGCCGACAATATCGGCTACGCGGCCCGGCGCCCGAAGCGAGCCGACATCGAAGCGGCTGCCCGGGTGGCCTCGGCCGATGGATTCATCCGCGAACTCGCCAACGGCTACGACACGGAACTGGGCGAACGGGGCGGAAAACTCTCGTCCGGCCAGCGGCAGCGCCTGTCCTTGGCTCGAGCCATCGTCAGGAATACGCCGATCCTCATCCTAGACGAGCCGACCGCCGCCCTCGATGCCGAGACCGAAGTCGAGGTCATGCGCAACCTTAGAGGATGGGGCAGGGACAAGGTGGTGTTCTTGATCACGCATCGTGTTTCCACCATTCGCAACGCGGATCAGATCGTATTCCTAGAGCAGGGTCGGCCGGTCGAGGTCGGGGATCACGAATCGCTGCGCTTGGCCGACGGTCGCTACCGCAGCTTCGTCGACGCCGCGGTGGGGGAATCGATCCGTGTCTGAAGGCGCGGCGGCCGAGACCGCCAACGTTGTCGACCGGTTTGTCGGCGAACACCACCACGACGACCGTATCGACGTCGACACCGAGATCTCGTCTGCCCAGGCGACGAGGCTGCTCTGGCGCTGCCTCAAGCTGCTCGGCTGCGCGAAATCGCTGTTCGCCGCCAAGTTCGCGCTTCAGGTGGGCACCCTGTGCTTCCAACTGCTGACCCCGTGGATCGCGAAGATCGTGATCGACAACGTGATCCTCCAGAAACCCATCGGCGCAACCGACGTGCCCTATCCCCCGTTCATGCAGCCCATCGTCGCCTTCCTCGATGGCATGACGCCCTTGGAGATCATGTTCGCCCTGGCCATGGGCTACCTCGCGGGCCTCATCCTCATCGGGATGCGGGCGGGGGAGGTGTCCGTCGGACTGTTCGGCAGTTCGTTCACCGGTCAGGACGAGACGGCTGCGGCAGAGAACAAGATCAGCGGCGCGTATAGCGAGTCGGGGGGTCTGTGGGGGCTCGCGGAATACGCGGTCGGGGTGCGGCTGAGCCAACGTCTCGCCAACGAACTCCGAACACGGCTGTTCCAACGTCTCACTCGGCTGCCGATGGCGGTACTCGCCGAGAAACGAACCGGCGATTCGCTCTACCGGGTGCTCTACGACACCGCGAGCATCCCGTGGGCGGCCTTGGACCCGACCCTGACCCTAGGCACCGCCATCCTGACCGGCGCGGCTAACATGGTCCTCATCGGGTACTCTTACGAAGCCACCGCGCCGCAGCTTGTCTGGCTCGCCTGGGCGGTGCTGCCGCTGGTGTTCGCGGTGACGTTCCCGGCGTCGAACATCATGCGCCGGATCAACCAGACCAAGCGCTCGGCGGGTTCCGCCACGACCAACGCCATGGAGGAGACGGTGGCGAGCATCGATGCGGTGCAGAGCCTCGGTGGCATGCGGGCCGAAGCCGAGAAATTCGCCAGCCGAAGTCTCGAGTCGTACTTCAGGGAGCGGGTTGCCTTCGTCGTCGGCCTGCTGCTCTTCATCGGCGCAGCCGTTGCCGTGGTCGCCATCGGACTCTGGGTGGTGATCATCGTCACCGACGGCATCATCGAGGGGCGCATGTCCCCGGGAGACTTCGGGGTCCTGTTCGGCATGTTCTTCGGGATCGTCTTCGTTCCCATCGAGATCGGCTCGTTCTGGCTCAATCTGCAGACCAAACTGGCGCCGGCGCGGCGCATCTTCTTCTTCATCGACTACGAGTCCGACGACGACCACACCGGCACCGCGCTGGCCCGCATCACCCAGGGCGTCGACATCGAGCACGTCGACTACGCCTACCCCGACGGCAGGACGGCGCTCGCCGACGTGTCGCTCGCGATGCGATTGGGCGAGACCATCGCCATCGTGGGTCCGTCCGGCGCCGGCAAGACGACCTTGGGTTGCTTGATCCCAGGCTTCCTCACACCCACCCGGGGTCGAGTGCTGATCGACGGTCAAGACCTCGCCACGCTCGACATCGACGCCGTGCGCAGCCATGTGGCCTACGTGTTCCAGGAGCAGTCGCTGCTCGCCGAGAGCATTCGCGAGAACCTGCTCCTGGCCAACAGCGACGCAACCGAACGGCAAATGCTCGACGCGCTCGAACTCGCCGGATGCATGCCGTTCGTGCGCGAAATGCCGGACGGGATCGACACCCCCCTCGGTCTATCGGGCAACACCCTTTCGGTCGGCCAGCAGCAACGCCTGTGCATCGCCCGGGGGCTCGTTCGCGACACGAGGATTCTGATCCTCGACGAGCCCACTTCGGCCTTGGATCCGGAAACCGAGAAGGCCTTGTTCGACGCCATGGACCGGATCGCCGAGGGTCGGCTCCTGATCGTCATCGCCCATCGGCTGTCCACGATCCGCCGCGCGGACCGCATTGCCTTTCTCGACGACGGCGTGCTCGTCGAGACCGGCACCCACGACGAACTCATGCAACGCGACGCCGGCGCGTACCGCCGTTTCGTGGAACTGCAATCACGGGACGCCGGACCGTAGGGGCGCACCTTGCGGTCGCCCGGTTCGTGGCACGGCCCGGCTATGGGGTGCTTCATGGAACATCCAACCAGGGGATCGTAGTGACCCGCGGCGAGTGTTCCATGAACGACGGCGTGGCTGGAGGACGGCTCTTGGGGCGCTACGGGATCGGAATCTCGCCCGCGTCGAACGGCACGTTCCAGCCCTTCCGCACCGCTGGCCGGGCGGCGATTGCGAGGTACCAGCGCTTGAGATACGGGTAGTCAGCCCAGTCGATTCGATGCCAGGGCCAGCGCGCGATCCAAGGCCATGTCGCGACGTCGGCGATGGAATAGTCTCCCGCCAGGTATTCCCATCCAACGAGGCGCTGGTCGAGCACGCCGTATAGCCGTTTCGCCTCGTCGCCGTAGCGCTTCTCCGCGTAGTCCGACTTGCCCGCGTTGAACTGCAGAAAGTGGTTCGCCTGACCGAGCATGGGGCCGACACCGCCCATCTGCAGCATCAGCCACTCGAGGGTCGTCCAGCGGTCCGCGCCGCCAAGACGCCCGGTCCTGTCGGCCAGGTAAAGGAGGATGGCACCGGATTCCATCAGCGAACGGCCCGTCTCCCGGTCGATGATTGCCGGAATCTTGTTGTTCGGACTGATGGCCAGGAATTGCGGCGCGAACTGCTCGTCCTTGCCGATGTTCACCGGGTGGGCGACGTAGTCGAGGCCGAGTTCCTCCAAGGCGATGGAAACCTTGCGGCCGTTCGGGGTCGGCCAGGTATAGAGGTCGACGGTCATCCGTTTTCGGAAGTCGCCTCGGAGTCCTCCGTGGCGTCGGCTTCCTCGACCGCGGACGGTTCCGCTGTATCGGTCTCCGCCTGCGCCTCCGGTTCGGTTGAGGTCTCGGTTTCCGCCGACGCATCGGACCCATCGTCGGCATCGTCTTCCGGCGGGTCCGGTGCAAGATCCGACAACGGCTTGTTCATCTGTTCGGCGATGTACTTGGAGAGCTCGTAGGCGCCCGGCACGCGATCCGATACCGCCACATACTTCTCGCCGTCCTCCAGGGCGAACACCGTAAGGGTCTGTTCGCCGTCGTCGTCGGCGATGGCAAAGGTCATCGTTGCCGACTCCGGCAACGTCGCCTCGGTGACACCCGTGACGGAGAGCCCAGAGAACCGTCCCGCGAAGGTCGACGCCTTGCCCTGATCGAGTTCCGTGCCGTCGGCCGATACCCAGCCGCCCTCTTCGTCCTTTCTGAGTTCGAATCCGGCAACGGGTTCGGCGGGTGCCTCCTCGTCGGCGGAATCGTCGTCCGACTCCGGGTCCGGCTGCGCCGGGGGCACGGGATCGCCCGGCAATCGCCGCAGCGCGGCCACGTCGCCCTTGGGGCGCAACAACGAGCGGTCGATCCAGTCGGCGGCCTTGACGCCCGCCTCGTAGTTGGAGAACCCGATGGCATAGATCTCGTCCTCCCCGGCGCGCCGCGCATGGGTCTTGCGATGGCCCGGCGACGTCCCGAGGTAGATGTCGGCGAGGACGTCCTCGCCGGACTTTAGGACGACGTGGCGTTGGTGGTTGTCCTCGGTGACTTCGAATCGTTCGCGCGTGGACGCCGTGTTGGCCACCGGCCAACTGCCGCCCGCATCGGCGAATCCTTCCAGCACCGAGTCCACCTTGAATTCCGAGGCCGGCACGCCCCCCGGCAACTGCCAGGCCCCGTCGACCTTGGCGAGGTCCACCGAACCGTCGCTGTTGGAAACACGCAAGCTGTCGACCATGTCCGCGTCGAACTTGAGAAAAGGTTCCGGCGCCTCGATCCCGCCGCTCCTGGCGGCGAGCAGTACACCGACGACGACCACCTGGATCGCCAGGAGGGCGCTTAGCGTGGTCTTGTTGACGATGCCTTTCGCGCGGTTCATGACAATGCCTCCAACTGGGCCTCATAGGCGTTGCGGCGCACCAGCCTGCGCTGGCGGCTCAAGCCAAACACCAGAGCGAGTCCGGCAAGCGCCAGGGCGTAGTTGACGTATTCCCAAACCCGCTGCTGGTCCGTCTCCATCGGCTCCAGCGTTCGATTGAAGTGACCCCGGGCCCGGATGCCGAGCAGCGAGCGGTCCTCCACCGCCCAGTCGACCAGGTTCGCCATGAGCTGGCTCGAGTTCCCGTAGATCATCCCGTCCGCCGATCCGATCATGCGCACGGTCTGATCGGCCACGAACGACGCCGAACCGATGAGCACGAGCCGTGCCGACTCCGGCGACCGGTCGATCACGGAAGTCACGGTGCCGAGGGTGTCGGTTTCTTCTTCACCGTCCTCGTCAGCGGCGGCTTCCCCTGCCTCGGTTTGATCGATTTCGGGTTCCGGCGAAGGGTCTTCAGCCAGCGGGGACGGCTCGCCTTCGGCGAGTGGGGATACTTCGAAGAACGACTCGAAGCGCCCCTCCAACATCACCGCGAGCGTATTCGCGCCCTGCTCGCCCTCGGGCGTGTAGGTCACCTCGCCCGTCAGGTCGAGATCCGGCGTCAGTTCGGTGGACGTCGACCGCCAACTGGCCGTCGAACTCGTCATCAAGGGCGTGACCGTGCGCTCTGCGTTGGCCTCCTCGTCGACGTCGATCGGCGACGCCCAGGCCATCGTCACCTGGGGAACCGCCGCGGTAAAGGCCACGTCCGGGTTCAAGGCGTCACCCCTTAGGTCGATGAAATAGGGATATGCGCGCATCTGCACGTCCCGGAAACTGAAGCCAGCCACCCTGCGCACCACCGGAACCGGGAACGCCACGTTCTTCGTATCCATGACAAAGGACGGGTCGAGGGTCAGGCCATGGTGCGCGAGCCAGTCGTCGAGCCCGGAGGCCAACGGCGTTGCCGCAATTGAATTGGGCGGCACCATCGTCGTACGGAAAGCACCGCCGGCGACAACCACCGTGCCGCCTCGCATCAGGAACTGGTCGATCGCGAACACGGCCTTGTCGTCGAGGCCCGAGGGATCCACGACCATGAGCACATCCACCGACGCATCGGCCTCGCCGCTCGGAAGATCCACGCTCTGTACGCTGAAGTCGGCGTCGAGAATCTCGCGCAAACCCTGGTATTCGTTGCCGGGCGGTTGCTGCATCTGCATCTGCTGTTGCATGTAGGGCGGCAGTCCCTGCGGCGCCGACAGCCCCACCGTCTTCAAGAGGCCCACCGCGTAGCGTTTCAATCCCTCCTCGATGCCGCGGCGCAGGCCTTCGGCGTCGAGACCCTCCGGGATCGGCATCTGAATGAGCGTCTCGCCGTCGGTGAGGGTCAGGTAGAAGTAGAAGGTGTTGATGTCGAACAGGCTCGCCGCCATCGGCCGAAAGCCGTAGTCGGCGGCGATCTGGCGTGCCACCTCGCCGCCCGCGGCATCGGGATCGACAATCTCCGAAGTCAGCTTGCCGCCCGACTCCGCCTGCATTTCGAGCAGCACCACGTCGAGATCGCCCCGCAACGTGCGCAATGCTTCCGGCAGCCGCTCATCGGCGGAGATGTACCCGGTGAACTTCACCGGCTCGATGACGTTGTCGAAAACGCTGCCGCCGCCCTGGAAGCCGTAGAGCACCTTCTTGATGCTGCGCGTGATGTCGAACTCGGGATTCTTGAGCCGGACATCGAGATCCGTCTCGCCGTGGACCTTCACCTCGATCAGGTCGCTAAAGGTCAGCACCTCGTATTCGTCGCCGTACTGGACCAACACATCGAAGTACGAATTGACCAGACTGGACTGATATCGGTCGGCAACTTGGAACGGTACCGCGCGGATGCCGTACTTGGTATTCGCCTCGTCCTCCTTCTCCGGGTCTTCGGCGGGGTCGACTAGCTCGACGCGGACCATATCGCCACCCGCGACGCCGTATTCGGTGAGCAGGTTCTTGAGCTGCGGTCCCAGCGGACCCAGCAGCGGATGGGTCTTGGTGCTGAAATAGCCACGGATGAGCAGCGGTTCGCGCAGTTCGCGCAGGTAGCTCTTGGTGGCTTCGGAGATGGAGTATTGATCACCCTGGGTGGCATCCCAGCGCAGGAAGCCGACAGGCGACAGCCACAGGTTGGCGACCAGGAAGTTCGCCGCCACCAGCGCCACGACGATGCGGCGTTCGTTGTGCCGTCGACTAGCCGCGTCGGACGCCCAGCCCTGGGCGTCCACGGCATGAACGTTCAATGCCAGGAACACGGCCGTCACCGAGAGATAGAAGTAGAGATCCCTCAAGTCAAGCACGCCCCGGGTGATGGACTCGAACCGGGAACCGGCGCCCACGTTGCGCAGCACGTCACCCACGGTGCTCCCGAAGAGCTCCGTGATCGTCGGCGTTCCCACCACGTAGAAGGCCGCGCAACCGAAGGCGGCGAGGATCAAGGCGACGATCTGGTTCTCGGTCTTGGCGCTGACGAAGAGGCCAATGGCGAGGTAGGCCGCCCCCAGCAAGGCCGCCGCGAGGTACCCGGCGAGAACCGGACCCCAGTCCAGGTCGCCAAGCATGGCCACCGTCACCGGCAGGGGCAGGGTGAGGGCAAGTGCGATCGCCAGCAGTACCCAGCAAGCCAGAAACTTGCCCACCACGAATTCCGTGCTGGTCGCCGGCACCGTCACGACGAGTTCCAGCGTGCCCGTCCGCCGTTCGTCGCTCCACATGCGCATGGTCAACGCCGCCGCGAGGAAAACGAGCAACACCGGCAGCCACTCGAACATGGGCCGCACGTCGGCGATGTTGCGCGCGAAGAACGCTTCGACCCAGAAGAACACGAACAAGGTCACGCCAAGGAAGGCGGCGAGGAACAGGTACGCGATGGGGGACGAGAAGAAGTGCGCCAGTTCCTTGCCGGCGATTCTTTGAACCGTGTCAACTCGCATCGCCAGCCTCCCCGCCGGTCCCGGCACTCACTTCCCGGAACACCGTCTCCAGATCGCGCTTCTCCGGCGCTAGGCCGTGCACGGCAATACCCGCGTCGACAAGCCGCCGGGCCGTCTCCGCCCGGCTCGCGTCGTCTGCAACGCCATCCAACGCATAGCCGCCGTCGCGTTCACCGACCGTCGCGAGACCGTCAAGCGCCGTCGCGATGTCGCCCCGCGTGGCATCGGTTTGCAGCACCATGCGTTCGCTGAGCTTGAGCGACGTCATTCGTTCGTCCAACGCGAGCTTGCCCGCGCGCAAGATCATCACCCGGTCGCAGACCGCATCGACCTCCTGCATGATGTGGGTCGATAGGATCACCGTCGCGTTCTCCGCCAAGCGTCGGATCAGGTCGCGCATCTGTTGCGTCTGCCCGGGGTCGAGGCCGTTGGTCGGCTCGTCGAGGATCAATAGGGGCGGCTTATGGACGATGGCCTGGGCGACGCCTACGCGTTGCTGATAACCCCGGGACAGGGTTCCGATCAGGTCGAAGGCCCGGTCGCCAAGATCGGTAGCCGCGATCACCTCCTTGAGCGCTGCGGGCCGATCCTCGACATGGCGAAGCCCCGCCACGTAGTCGAGGTACTCCACCACCGTCATCTCCGGGTAGACCGGGCAGTTCTCGGGCAGGTAGCCGATCCGCTGCTGCACGGCCGCCGGCGCGTCGACCACGTCGTGGCCATCAACCGCCACTCGGCCGGCACTGGGCTCGAGATAGCCCGTCAGCATCTTCATGATCGTCGTTTTGCCGGCGCCGTTGTGCCCCAACAAACCAACGATCTCCCCGCCGCCGATGGAGAAACTCACGGCATCCACCGCCAACGTCTCCCCGTACCGGCGCGTCAAGTCCTCGGCGTCGATCACCGAACTCCTCCCGTCACAGTCATGTTGTCGTTGCCAAGGCACACCGGCCATCGGCGCACCGGCAAAGCGGCGGTAAGATACAAAGACGAATGGCGACTTTCTACCCCACCCTCGAACGGGTTTGACCACGGGAAGCCTCCCGAATTCCCACTAAGGGCAACCGCAGGGGTCCGTTCGGGCGAGGGCAAGGGTCGCCTACGGGTTCCGGAGCGGGTGATAGACTGGCTGATCATGCATTTGGCCAAGGCACCCCCGTGCACGACCTAGCCGGAAAGACCGCCTTCATCACCGGCGGCGCGAGCGGCATCGGCCTCGCCATTGCCCGATCGCTTTCGACCGCGGGCATGAAGGTCGTGGTCGCCGACATCGAGCGGGACGCGCTCGGCCGCGTTCAAGGCGATTTCGAAGCCCGCAACGCCGAGTTCCTGACCCTCGAGGTCGACGTCACGGACCGCGACGCCATGGAAGCGGCGGCCGTTGCGACCGAATCGCGCTTCGGCAATGTTCACGTGGTCTGCAACAACGCCGGTGTGGCCCTCGGCGGTCCCGTCGACGAGATGACCTACGACGACTGGGACTGGATACTCGGCGTCAACCTCATGGGCGTCGTCAATGGCATCCGAACCTTCGTCGACCGTCTGAAAGCCCACGGCGAGGGGGGCCACTTCGTGAACACCGCATCCATGGCGGGGCACGTTTCGATTCCGGGCCTCTCGGTCTATACCGCGAGCAAGTTCGCCGTGGTGGGCATTTCCGAGACGATGCGCGCCGATCTCGTGGCCCACAATATCGGCGTCTCGGTACTGTGCCCCGGCATGGTCGACACGAACATCCTGGACTCGGGCCGCAATCGCCCGAAAGAGTTTTCGGGCACCCGGCACTGGGAGGAAACCCTCGGCGACGAAGAGCGCGACGCCATCAACGAGAACGTCCGCGCCAGCATGATCGAACCCGCCCTGGTCGGCGACATGGTCCTCCACGCGATCCGAACCGACGAGTTCTACGTCTTCACGCATCCCGGCATCGAACCCATGGTCGAGATGCGCGGCACCGAGATCGCCGACGCGTTCGCCCGGTGGCGGGAGTATTGCGAAGCGCGGGATATCTGACCCGCACCCCAACCCGTTGAACGGCAAGTCTCGGAGAACCCAAGCAATGGCACGCGGCGTCAAACAGGTGGGAGGGCAACGCTACCGGGAGACATTCGGGCGCTACCTGGAGGAGTTCGACGTCGGCGACATCTACGAGCACCGACCCGGCAAGACGGTCACCGAGTACGAGAACCACCTGTTCACCCTGCTGACCCTCAACACCCACCCTCTGCACTTCGACGCCGAATACGGCAAGGCCACCGAGTTCGGTCGCAACCTGGTCGTCAGCACCTATACGCTGTCGCTCCTCATCGGGATGAGCGTCACCGACTTGAGCCAGAAGGCGATCGCCAACCTAGGCATGGACGAGGTCAAATTCACCGCGCCGGTATTCGCGGGCGACACCCTCTACAGCGAGTCCGAAGTTCTCGCCAAACGGGAATCGAAGTCGAGACCCGGCCAAGGCGTTGTCACCGTGCGCACCGTCGGCCGCAACCAGGACGGTGTCGAAGTGTGCAGCTTCGTCCGCAACGTGCTCGTTCCGGCCGAAGGGCATGCGGTGGAAGACCGAATCGAGAACTACTAGCGATCCCAATGATGTACCGTCGACCTTTCCTCTGCCTTCTCATTCTCGCCGGCTGCACGACGATGGATCCCTCGCGCCGAGATACACAACCTGCCCCACCTCCCGGCGGCAACCTGGTCGTCGACGGGGTGCCCGCCGTCCCCGCAGACGTACTCGCGAGCCTCGAGGCGTATCGGAACGCGCGTTCGGCAAGCCTTCTCGGATGGGTCGGCGACGGCGTACTCATCGCGACCCGGTTCGGCAACACCACCCAGCTCCATCGCGTGGACACGCCGCTCGGCATGCGTCGCCAGATCACCTTCTTCCCGGAACCCGTGGCGGGGGCATCGGTGAATCCCGACCCGGGCCGCAACGGCTTCGTCTACCTGAAGGACACGGGCGGCTCGGAGTTCTACCAGATGTTCTGGTACGACAGCGCGACCGCCGACTCGCTGCTGTTGGGCGACGGCAAGTCCCGGTACATGGGCGTGTCCTTCTCGCCGACGGGCCAATGGCTCGGTTACTCGACGACCGAGCGCAACGGCACGGATTGGGATCTGCACGCCCAGGACCTGCGCGGCAGACACACCGTGCTCCAGGAAGGCGAAGGCGTCGGTTGGACCATCGAGGACTGGTCCGCCGACGAGGGCAAGGTGCTCGTCAGCCGGTACATCTCCGTCAACGAGTCCCGCCTCTACGAGATCGACGTGGCCACCGGCCACCGCCGACGCCTGCTTCCCGATGTCACGGCGGCATTCGGCGGCATCCGCTACGGTCCGGGCGCAAACGCCTATTTCACGTCGGACATGAACGGTGAGTTCAGACGGCTCCACCGACTCGACCTCGACACCGGCACCATCACGGTACTGACGGAAGACGCCCATTGGGACGTGGAGTCCTTTGCCCTATCGCGTGACCGCAAGCGGATGGCCTACGTCCTGAACGAAGACGGTGTTAGCCGGTTGTTCGCGACCCGGCTGCCCGACGGCGGCTTCATCGCGCTCCCCGCGTTGCCACGGGGAATCATCTCCGGCTTGCGCTTTCACCCGGACAACCACCGCCTGGGGTTCACGGTGCGCGACGCGAAGGCACCTTCGGATGCATTCAGCGTCGATTTCCGCACCCGCCAACTCACTCGCTGGACACGCAGCGAACTGGGCGGGATCGAGGCCAAGCGATTGGTGGAACCCGAGCTGATCCACTACCCGAGCTTCGATGGACGGTCGATCCCCGCGTTCGTGTACCGGCCGCACGGCCCCGGGCCCCACCCGGTGATCGTGAGCATTCACGGTGGCCCGGAGGGCCAGGCCCGGCCGTCCTTCGCCGCCAATACACAGTACTACCTGCACGAACTCGGCAGCGCCGTGATCTACCCCAACGTGCGGGGCTCCCGCGGCTACGGCAAGACCTACCTCAAGCTCGACAACGGTCGTCGGCGCGAGGACTCGGTCCGCGACATCGGTGCGCTCCTGGACTGGATCGCCGCAGTGCCCGACCTCGACGCGAGCCGCGTTGCCGTGACCGGAGGATCCTACGGGGGCTACATGGTGCTGGCCTCGGTGGTGCACTACGGTGATCGCCTGCGCGCCGGCGTCGAACGCGTCGGCATCAGCAACTTCGTGACCTTTCTCGAGAACACCCAGCCCTATCGCCGGGATCTGCGCCGTGTCGAATACGGCGACGAGCGCGACCCGGCGATGCGCGCCTTCCTGACCTCGATCTCGCCGCTCACCCACGTGGATAGCATCAAGACGCCCCTGCTGATCTCGCAAGGCCTGAACGACCCGCGCGTGCCGGCCAGCGAGTCCGAACAGATCGTCAGCGCCTTGAAGGAAGCCGACATCCCGGTCTGGTACGTGCTCGCCAAGGACGAAGGCCACGGGTTTCGGAAGAAGTCGAACCGCGACTATCTCGGTGCGGTCACGGCGATGTTCCTGAAGCGCCACCTGCTCGGCCACGACGAAGCCGCGCCGTAGGGGCGAGGCCATCGCGCCCATGGGGCACGCCGTCGCCCGTGTCCGCGGGAGAACGGCCCTGGCCCGCCAATACGGGCGACCGCAGGCAGGACCGGTGGACACGCGGGTATCGGTGCAACAGACTTCCTCGCCTCTGGGTCAACCACATCGCCAAAAGGAAACAACATGTCCAATCCCGTCGCACCTTCGGACGGACCCGTCGCCGTTACCGGGAGCGGTGGCTATATCGGCTCCCATATCGTTCTGGATTTGGTCCGATCAGGCTACACGGTACGCGCCTGCGTGCGCGACGCGGGCAACCTCGCCAACACCGCACACCTGGCTGCCATGAACCGGACCAGTCCCGGTACGGTCACCCTGCACGCCTGCGACATGACGGTACCGGGCGCCTACGACGAGGCCTTCGCCGGATGTTCTGCCGTGTTCCACGCCGCCGCCGAGATGGGCAACCTCCAAGGTTCGACACCGCAGAAGGTCTATGACGGCGGCCTCGTCGCGACCCGACTGGTTGTCGACTCCGTCAAGTCGGCGGGCACCGTGAAGCGGCTGGTCTATACGAGCTCCTTCGCAGCCGTGGGCCATCCGGCCCCGGAAGGCCACGTCTACACCGAAGACTCCTGGGCCGACATGAACCAGGAGAGTCGCCGGGAAGGGTCCGAATGGAACATGGCCACCGTCGCCCGCAGCCGCGAGGTCGCCTACGCAATGACCAAGGTCGAAACGGAACGATACGTCTACGACCAAGGCGACAAACACGGCTTCGAGGCGTTTGGCGTCTGCCCCTGCCATGTCATCGGCCCCCTGCTCGCGGCTTCCCATCAACGTCCCTGGGCCTGGCAAACCCGGATCGGCGACATGCTCGAGGGGTACGGTCACCCGCGGATGTTCTGGAACATCGTCGATGTCCGGGACGTGGCGAGGGCGCAGCGCCTGATCGCCGAGTGCCCCGTGAACAAGAACGGCGAACGCTACAACCTGGTGGCCACGGACGAGTCGGGCTTGATCCCCCAACAGGAAGTCCAGGCGATCCTGCGTCGCCTCTATCCGGGCATCGGCATCGGCGGCAACTACCGCGAGGGACCGGCCCGGCGCGGTCCCGTTGCTGTGCTGGAGAAGGTCGTCACCCAACTCGGCCTCAAACCGCACACGGCCGAGGAGGCGATCCGCGACAACGCCGATTCGCTCCTGACATGGGGCCTCGTGACGACCCGGCCAGGCGAGGACAACTGGCAACGCGACGGCAACGACCTCGGCCTCAAGTCGAAGTGGAACCCCCACCTGTACCCGGCCATCGACCCCGCGCTTCGCAAGCAGTTGGCGGAAGAAGCCTAAACCCAGCCGCCACGAGCAAAAAGCGGATCGCACGAGGTCGAAACACCACCGGAGAACGCCTCTACTACCTGACTTGGGGACCAAAACAAGGTCGGCGCCAACATCGCCGACGATGTGCAGGGGCGGGATGCTCCGCGGGGGGTCAGCTGGCGCCCGGCGGCGTGGCGCGTTCCACCGTTCCTTTGTGTTCTTCTTGATCCTCCACCATGAAACTCCCCGTCGCCTCGACGACCACCTCGTCGGTGTCTGTGCGGATCACGCGCCCCTGAAGCACTACCAGGCGTCCCTTGCGACGTACCTGCCGGCCTTCCAACGCAACGCGGATCCCCACCGGCAACGCCGCGCGGTAGCGAACTTCGGCCTTTGCGGTGTAGCAGCGTTCACCGCGCAGGAAAACGTAGTTGGCCATGACGTCGTCAAGCAGGCTGAAAAGGATGCCGCCGTGAGTGACGCCGTCGTAGCCGACATGCGCTTCGCCGGGCGTGAATTCCGCCCGGCAGACGTCGCCGTCGAGACGGAAGCGGACGTTGAGCCCGATGGGATTGCCGTTGCCGCAGACGAAGCAGCGGTTGGCGGTGGAGGCGAGTGGATTCACGGACTGCATCTAGACGGGGAAACAAGGCTGACAGTAGCACAGCGAAGTCGTTCCTAGACCCGATGCCGGCGTCCTAGGGAAGGTCTGAACAAGACCTTCCCTAGCGCGGCACAGGGATGTGCCGCCAAATTCGATGGCGTAAGCCATTGAATTTGCGAGCGAAACTATTTGTTTCGCTACTGTTCAAGTCCAGGGACGGACTTGAACAGAGGTTTCCTAGCAAGCGATGCGACGTCCCTTGACCATCTCGCCGGGAACGTTCCAAATAGGAGCGATGCTCGACTTGGACCGCATCCGGCGCCGCCTCGCGTCGCAACAATCCCACGCCCCCGTTCCCGCCGACGCCCGCCAAGCCGCCGTGGCGGTGATACTGCGCGAACGCAACGGCATGGCGGAAGTGTTGTTCATCAAACGCGCGGTCAAAGACGGCGATCCGTGGTCCGGGCACATGGCGTTTCCCGGGGGCCACAAGGACCCTGGGGATGTCGATCTCCTCGCCGCCGCCGTCCGCGAGACCGACGAGGAGATCGGCCTCGACATCTCCCGGGCGCCCGTGATCTGCTCGCTGCCCCCGCAGCGACCGATGAGCGTTCGGCGGGCGATGCTGGTCGCCCCGTTCGTGTTCGAGATCGATGGCGATCCGCCGTTCGCCCCCAACCACGAAGTGGCCGACGTCGTGTGGACGCCCGTCGAACCCATGTTCACGGGCGAAAACCACGCCGTGGAAAGTCCGGACGGCGGGGTCATGCGTTTCAACGGCTTTCGGCTGACCGAGAATCACTTCGTCTGGGGCATGACCTACCGTATGGTGCAGACGTTCTTCGAAGCCGTCGATCCCGGCTACCAGCGCCGCCCCGAGTGGTGATGCCCCGACCCGCCAGGAAGACCGACGCCTTGAGTACGACATCGAAGTCCACCGTCATGGTGCTGCCGGCAGTTGATGGTAGTCCGCGATAGCGAGGCCGGCCGCGACGCTGGTGAACGGGTCGTGGTCCACGACCCGGCCCGGGAAGAATCCATCGAGCAGGCGATGCACGGCGGGAATCAAAGACGAGCCGCCGGTGCGCAGTACGATGTCGATCGCCGAACGCGGCAGGCTCGCGCGCGCAAGCGTCGCTTCGATGCCCTGCTCGACGAGTCCAAGCATGTCGGCGATCATCGCTTCGAACCGGTGGCGCGACAGGCGAACGTCCACGTCGATCTCCGGGATGTCGAGCACGGCTTCGTCCACATGCGACAAGATCGCCTTGAAGTCCTTGATCGCCTGGAACACCACGTACCCCAGGTTCTGTTCGATCAGTTCCCGCAATCGGCGGAACTTGATGCGACCCGGGCCGCCGTGGTCGATGCAGTCCTGCACAGCGGTGGTGTAGCGATTCTGGTTGAGAAGATAGGTGACCGGCCAGTTGACCAGGAACTCCTCGTATTCGTCGAATGGAAACGACGTGTCGATGACGCCGTATTCGCCCCGGCGGCGCCAGCGTTCCCCCTTGCCGAGAAGCGGGAACAAGAGCTCCCGGAACAGGCGCTGGTCGATGTGGTCGCCGCCCAAGCCGATCCCGTGGGTGTCGACCACGCGGAAGCGGTTTCCGGGGGTTCGTTCGAGAATGCAGAAGTCCAGCGTGCCACCGCCGAAGTCGACCGTCAGCAGGTGGTCGCCGACGGCATCGGGATTGGCGTGCAGGAAACTCACGGCGGCGGCGATGGGTTCGGGATAGAACCTGGGCTTCTCGATCCCCGCGTAGCGATACGCCTCGCCGAGCCGGGATAGGGCAAGCTGGTTGCGATGTTCGTCCCGGCCTTCGAAGTTCACCGGATGGCCCACGCAGCCGTGGTCGAGCTCGCCCGCCTCCGCCGACAGCGCCTTGCACATCCGGAGCAGTATCGGCGTTACCAGCGCGACCAGGCGGAACGGGTGGTCGAAGACCATGAGCCGGCGCACATCGGCCTTGCCGAGCAAGCGCTTGGTGCCCCGGAACAGGCGTCCCCGCATGCCGGTATCCGTCATGGCGTCGCCGTACACGTCCATCGTCAACGTCTCGCCCGGATTGCGCGATCCGGCACCGGCGACACCGACGGCCAGCATCGCCTTGCCGATGACCTCCGGTACCAATTCGACCTTGCGCCCGGTGTTGTCGTCGATGTAGCGGTCGATGGCGTCCTGACCGGTCAGGGTCTGTAGGTCTCGGTCGATGTAGGTCGCCGAGGGCATGATTTCGGCGTCGTGTTCGGCGGCAGCAGACGAAACGGCGTGGTGCGCTTCGAGGGGGGCCAAGGCCACTTCGTCGCCGTCGAAAACGGCTGCCACCGAGTTGCTCGTGCCGAAGTCGATCCCGACACCGACCCGTCTGGCACGTTTGGAGCTCAAGACGCGCTTACGACCGGCACGACAACACCAGGGTTCGGGAACAACGAACCGTAGCGCCCCAAAGCCGGGGCGGCCGCGTCCGCGGGACGCGCCTTGGCCATTTGCTGTGCGCCCCGACACGCCGCTTGCGGCGCGCCGCCTCCGCCTCCGGCCCAGCCATGCCGACCTACCCCAATGCGGGCGACCACAAGGGGTCGCCCTACCGTCCCGCCACCCCCTTGAACTCGACAAGGGGCTCGATGCCGCACGTCACCCCGGTGCCGCCGAGACCGCAATAACCGTTCGGCACTTTCGCCAGGTACTGCTGGTGGTAGTGCTCGGCGTAGTAGAACGTCGGCGCGTCTTCGATCTCCGTCGTGATCTCCCCATAGCCGGCCACGGCGAGCGCATGCTGGTACTGCTCGCTGGACGCCAAGGCCAGCTCGCGCTGCGCTTCGTCGTGGACATAGATGGCCGAACGGTACTGGGTACCGATGTCGTTGCCCTGGCGCATGCCCTGGGTGGGATCGTGCCCTTCCCAGAACACCTTGAGCAGATCCGCGTAGCCAACGACGGCCGGGTCGAAGACCGCGAGGACGACCTCCGTATGCCCCGTCAGGCCCGAGCAGACCTCTTCGTAGGTCGGGTTCCGGGTCAAGCCGCCCGCATAGCCCACGGCCGTGGTCCACACGCCGTCGGTTTGCCAGAACATGCGTTCGGCGCCCCAAAAACACCCCATGCCGGCGAGAAAGCGCGAGTGGCCCTGCACAAAGGGCTCCTCGAGCCGATTCCCGTTGACGAAATGGGCGCTCGGCACGGGCATCGCGTGCTCACGCCCGGGCAAGGCTTCCCCTGCGTTCGGCAACCTCAACTTTCTCCGGAAGATCATTCGCGTCCCCGTTTCGTTCGACCGCCCCCAAGCATACCCGAACCCCCGGATGGCCAAATGCCGATGCGCTACACTTCACCCGTGGAACGCAAAACCGACACAAGATCGATGCATGTACTTGGCGCCGTGTCGCTCGCCTGCCTTCTCGGCACGGGCTGCGCGAGTGTGCCCGACGCGCCGACGCTCTCCTATGACGACCTCGCCGAGCAGACCCACGGAACCACCGTCGATGCCCACGATATAACGCGGATCAGGCAAGCGTTCCTGGCGACTCCCGACTTCGATGAACGCATGCGGGGCATCACGCGGCTCGAAGACCAAGTGAACATCCTACTGCCCGCTGAACAACCGCTCCGCCTCGGTCCCGTCGGTTCCGCGATCCTCGACCACTACCCCGCAAGCCTCAGCGGCCATCGCGCACTCGCCGTTTTCTATCGCCACGTGGGTTTGCCCGAGCAGGCGGCCATACACGACCGGTGGATCGAAGCGATCGCGCGGGCAATCGAGTCCGGTGGCAACGGCAGCCTGGACGAACCCTTCCCCGCGCTATCGCCCAACGAAGCCGACGCCTACTTGCGGGTAAAGGGCCTGACGCCGGTCGGTTCCACCTACCGCGAGGCGCCCGACCATCCACTCATGTTGTGGATCGCCGCGTCCCGCGAGAACCAACCGCTCGACAACGTGTTCTTCGACCTCACGCCCCTCTACGCCGCGATCGCGTCGTCGGTCAGCCGCAAGCCCGCGACCGTGTTTCCGGTCGGTCCACCCGAGACCTGCGAAACGCTTGGAATCTGCGACGAGTTCAGCCCGTCGGCGTTCATTGGCGTACTGGCCCGGGGCAACGATCCCGCCGCCCTGATGTTCATGGGTTGGAAGGGCGCACGGCACATTGACGACGTCATGCGCGCGCTTTATTTCGCGGCGCGGGGCGGAAACGCCATGGCGAACGGATTGCTCGCGCGATTGTGGCGCAACACCGCAATCAACGCTTCGAGTGAGCGCGAGAGGTACTTTCGACGCGCCGAGCAGGAATTCCAGGTAGCGATCGGTGCCGGTTTCGACGACGCCATGTTCGATCTCGGCACGCTCTATGTCGGAGAGGCGTACGGCAGCAGCAGGATCGCGGACGGACTGGCGTTGATCAGGCGATCGGCGGAACTCGACAACACCGATGCCCTCGCCTTCCTGGGTTGGGGGCACGTCGTCGGCGATTTCGTCGAGCGCGACCACCAACTCGCGGAACAGTATTTCCTGCGTGCCGCAGCGCTAAACGGGGAAGGAAAGCTGGCCTATGCACGGTTCCTCATGCACCCGGATGTCGAACAGGGGTTCAACAAGCGCGCCTTCCAGTGGATACGACAGGTCGCCAAGGACGACAACGCGGACGCGATGGTGCTGATCGGGGATCTCTACGCCCGGGGTCTGCACGTCGGCAAGAGCTTCCGTCGCGCCCAGTCATGGTTCAAGAACGCGGTGAAGGCCGCGCCGGACGACCCCTACCTGGTGAACGAAGTCGCGTGGCGCCTGGCTGTCACCCACCTGCCGAAACTTCGCGACGAACGCTACGCGCTCGAGATCATGGAGCGGATTATGGAAGCCAGCGAGGAAGCGCGCCGCAACCCCGCCTACCTCGACACCTGGGCAGCCGCCTACGCAGCCAACGGCGACTTCGAACGGGCGATCGCGGTACAGCAGGAAGCCATCGAGGTCGCACAAGCCACCTCCGACGACGACCTCCCCATCCTGCTCGAGCATCTCGAAGCGTTCCGCGCCGGCGAAGAGATCAGCGAGCAAGTTCCTTAAAGGCCTTGTGCAGCGGCCCCTCGCCGAGCGAAATGTCACTGCCCGCCATCCACGACCATGCGCGGATTCTTCGCGAAGGATGTCCGCTGATCGATGTGCGTTCGCCCACGGAGTTCCGCCGCGGTGCCGTACCCGGGGCAGTGAATCTGCCGATCCTCGACGACGACGAGCGTGACGCCGTCGGCAAGACCTACAAGCAGCGCGGTAGCGAAGCGGCCATTGCCCTCGGTCACCAGCTCGTTTCCGGCGCGACCAAGGCGAGGCGGGTCGCGGCTTGGCAGGACTTCGCGGGCGCGCATCCCGATGCCGCGATCACCTGCTGGCGTGGCGGTCTGCGGTCGGCAATCGCGCAACAGTGGCTCGCGGACGCCGGCACCGACCTGGCGCGTGTCGCGGGCGGCTTCAAGGCCCTGCGGCATTCCTGCCTCGAGACGATTCAGTCGGCGGGTGCGTCGCGCCGGTTCGTCCTCGTCGGCGGCCGGACCGGTTCCGGCAAGACCCGGGTCGTGCGAGCGGTACCCGCCCATGTGGATCTCGAGGCCCATGCCAACCATCGTGGTTCCGCCTTCGGGGGAATGCCCACGCCCCAGCCGACGCCCGTGACGTTCGAGAATGCGCTCGCGGTGGCGCTGCTCAAACAGCCGCCGAACGCGATCATCGCGCTGGAAGACGAGAGTCGAACCATCGGCCGGCTCGCGCTACCCGAAGCGCTCTACAACGCGATGCAGCAGGCGCCGATCGCGCTCCTCACCGTCGACGACGACGTCCGCATTGCCAACATCTACGAGGAATACGTGGTCGATGCGGACGATCCGCAACACCACCTGACCGCCGGACTGTCACGCATCGAGCGCCGACTAGGCGGCGTGCGATACCGGGAGATCGCCGCCCTGATGGATGCCGCCTTCAAAGCCGATGCGGCTCGCCGTCGCAACGCGCACCGCGAATGGATCAAGCGCCTGCTCGAGTACTACTACGACCCCATGTACGACTATCAGCTAGCGGGCAAGAAGGATCGCATCGTGATGCGGGGCGATGCGGGCGAGATTGCGGATCACTTGAGAGCTTGCAGCGGAGCAACGACGTTTCCGTAGGGGGACACCCCTGCGGCGTCCCGACCCCGCCATGCGCCGGCGTCGATTGCCGCTGCGGGTGCACCTACACGAACGTCGCCAACTCGTCCAGCGGGTACTTGCCGATATCGGGCACTTCCGCCTCCGGGCTCGGATAGCCGGCCACGAGCAGCAGGAACGGTCGTTCGTGCGACGGACGGTCCAGCAAGGTATTCAGGAACCGCATCGGGCTCGGTGTATGGGTCAGCGTGGCAACGCCGGCATTGTGCAGGGCGGCGATGAGGATACCCGTTGCGATGCCGACGGACTCCGCGGTGTAGTAGTTCTTCAGGCGATCGCCCTTGGCGTCGAAGTTGAACCGGCGCAGGAAGATCGCGATCAGCACCGGCGCCGTCGTCAGGAACGGCTTGTCGGCGTCGGTACCCAAGGGTTCCAGGGCTTCGAGCCATTCCTTGGATGCACGGCGGGAGTAGAACTCGCGCTCCTCCTTCTCGGCGGCCTCGCGGATCGCCGCCTTCTTGGCGGCATCCGAAACCACGACGAAGTGCCAAGGCTGCCGGTTGGCACCGCTGGGCGCGCTTCCCGCCGTAACGAGTGCCTGTTCGATGACCTCGCGGGGAATCGGACGCGAATCGAAGTGACGTACGGTGCGGCGCCGGCGCATCAGCGTGCAGAACGCCGCCGCGCGTTCGCACATCTCCGCATGCCCACGCTCGGTGAACTCCAACGGCACGAAACCGGCCGCGGTCACGACGACCGGTCCTTGTTCAGCTGATAGTGCTCGAAGGCCCGCTCCACCATAGGCCGCCGCCGGCCCTCAGGGACCTTGAGGGCGTATCCGGGATCCCGCTCGCCCTCCGCCGATGCCATGTGCATGAGGTGAGCGGCCGTGATATGGGCCTGGAACCCTTGGGTATCCTGCATCTGGTTCACGGCCAGTTTGATCATGCGCAGTTGGAAGGGATCGTTCTTGGCAACGCGTTCCGCGTAGGCCAAGACCTCATCGTGCAGGCGTTGTGTCGGAAACACCCGGTTGACGAGGCCCAACGCCATCGCCTCCCGGGCATCGATGAACCGGGACTCGAAGAGCAATTCCTTGGCCTGGCGGGGATGCATGTCCCAAGGCACCGAGAAGAACTGGAAGTTCGAGCCCAGGAACATGGCATCCTCGGCGGCATAGACGATGTCCATGGCGCTCGCGATGATCCAGCCGCCGTAGATGCAGTAGCCCTGAACGCCCGCAATCGTGGGTTTGGGGACGTTGCGCCAACGCATCGTCTTGTCGACGAACTGCTCTCTCGACCGATCGAATCGGCCGCGCAAGCCCGCCTCAATGGGTCGTTCCCGTCGGTCCGCCATCTCGTCCGGGGTACCGAGATCATGACCGCCCGAGAAGTGCTCGCCCGCGCCGAACAGGACGATCGCGTGGACCTCGTCATCGTCCCCCGCCTCACGGAATGCGTCATCGAGTTCCTCCAACAGGCGCCGGCTCTGGGCATTGCGGTAGCGCGGTCGGTTGGTTGCGATGCGCGCAACATTGTTGACGACCTCGTAGGTGATGTCGTGGTAGCTCATCGTCGATTCCTAACAGGCCGTCGAACTTGGGCGGCGTCAGCCGCGGCGATCAAAAGGATGATAGGGCGGCTCGGGCCGGGGCAAAAGCCGGTCCCGCCAGGCAACGGACTTCCTAGCGTCGGCAATCCGGTGAAAGACGTACCCCAACCGCGCTCAGGACAACGACTCACCCACGAAACTCTCGATCACGGCGATGCACTCGTCCAACTGGTCGTGATGCGTCCAATGGCCGGCATCGTCCACCTCCTTGAGCGTCACGTTCGCGAAGTGGCGCAACGTATCGTCGTGGCCGATTCGATGCGGATATCCCTGACGGGAGTTGACGATCAGAACCGGACACTCGATCCGTTGCCACAGGGCCACCAGGTCGCCGTTGGGGATGTCGTAGGGGCGCGGCGTACGGGTGTAGTTGTCGAATTTCCAGGTGTAGGTCCCATCCTCGTTTAAGTTGCTGCCATGGATCGTGAGGTGGCGGGCCTGGTCCGGAGACAGGTGCGGGTTCGTCTCCTGCATGCGATGGTAGGCATCTTCGAGCGACGGATAGCGACGCGGCACCCGCGCTGCCAGCGAGTAGTTGGCGTCGATCCATTCACGTAGACGCTTGCCCGGTGCGCCGGCGTCCATGGGATAGAGTCCGACGCCTTCGATGATCACCAGCCGCGCAACCGACTCCGGGAACGTGCCCGCGTAGATCGAGGCGATCGTACCGCCCAAGGAGTGCGCCACGACCGTAACGGGATCAAGCCGTTGCTGGCGTACCAATTGGGCGATGTCCTGGACATACTCCAGGTAGGAATAGGGACTGCCGAGGGTCCACTCCGAGTCGCCGTGGCCGCGCAGATCCGGTGCCACCACGTGGAATTCGTCGCGCAGGGGCTGGGCCAGCCAATCCCAGGAGTGACAGTGGTCATGGACGCCGTGGATCAAGAGCATGTCCGGCGCACCGTCGTTTCCCCAATCCAGGTAGTGCAACCGAAGGCGTTGGGAGAAATAGCTATGGGAGGTCGGGTTCTCGCGCTCGGCCATTGGGAGACGAATGGCGTTCAAGATGCTGCCGACGATTCTAGCTTCGTCTCCCGCCAGCTTGTAGCGGTCCGCAGTCCGTCAGTCCATCGGACCGCCAGCGCCGTCGCCGCGGTGGAACCGGTGAGATTCGTCGTCGGCGACGGAAACGCCCCGAAACGGTGCGTTTTCGGCGCGAAAAAAAGTTGCACGTTACCTATTGACACGGGTGTTACCTCAGGTAACATTGGGCCTCAAGAACTGGCTCCGGTGCTGCCGCTGGAGCCAGGCGCAAGACCCCTCCCCCTAGTAGGCTGCGCCGAGGTCACAATCCCAAGACCTCGCCAGCCTACGCTTTGCCCGAATCGCATCAGAAGTCGATTGTCCCCATCGCAAGGACGCGTAGGGGACGCCACTGCGGGCCTGGTGGTCCGCCGTCGCCCCGGCACGGACGACCGCGCGCCCGTTGGGTCGCAATGGGGTCGCGCCTACAGGTCCAATTCCAGCTCGGGTGTCAACGATCCGGCACAGCAGATCATCACCGCACCGTTGTCCCGTTCCTCGTCGCTCAGGACGAAGTCGCGGTGCTCGGGCTTCCCCGACACGACTCGCTGCCAGCAGGCCCCGCAGATGCCAACGCCGCAGGCATAGGGGACCTGCACGTCCTCTTGGAGGAGTTCGAAGAGGATGGATCCGCCTTTCGGGACGAAAACGCGCTTTCCCGAACGAGCAAGCTTTACCGTGAAGCCCTCCCCAACGGCCGTCTCGACTGCCATGCCCGTTACTTCAGTTTCGGCACGACGAGGCCGAGGTCGATCATCGTCTCTCCCGTGGTGCGCAGCGTATCCTCGATGGCGTGGGTCTCAAGGCCCAGTTCCTCCCGGGCCTTGTCGCAGTGGGCACGGGGCGCGTCGTAGGGCGCGCCGTATTTCTCGACCATCGCCTCATATTCGGGCGTCACGCCGCCGACGTCGATGTGCGGGAAGAGCGCCTGTAGGTGATCGTGCAGTTGCATGGCGGTGATCTCGCCGGAGTCGTCCGTGGCGCAAAGCATGTAGCGCGAGCCGTTCCCGCACACGTCGGACTCGATCATGAGTGCCTGCGACTCGCCGCAGTCGCGCACATCGACGATGTTCCAGAGCGCCTGCCAGCCGCGTTGGCACGGATGGCCGGCGAGCATGCGGCCCAGGAAGAACTGCCAAGAGCCCCGCAATTCGTGAACCGGGCTCAACAACGGCCCGAGGACGACACATGGACACACCGAGATGGCATCGAAGCGACCGTCCTGGGCGGCCAGGCGGTTTGCGAGGCGCTCGCATTCCACCTTCGCCATGGAATAGCCGACCTCGCCTTTCTGAACCAGGTTCTCGGTGTTCCAGTTCCTGTCGTTCTCGCGGTTGTCGGACGCCCAGTCCGCCTCGGTGTAACGATAGCCAGCCGGCGACGGGTGGCCGATGGCAGCGAAGGAACTGGTGTAGACCAGCCGCTTGACCGAACCGGAGTTCTTGACGGAGGCAACGATGTTGTGGACGCCGTTGATGGCGCCGTCGTAGACCTCTTGCGGGTTGTTGGCGCCGCCGTAACCCATGGGCGTGCCGACGTGCAGCACGGCACTGCAGTCCGCGAACGGCGCGTCGTAGCTGCCTTCCTCTAAGAGGTTCGCCTCGTGCAAGGTCACGGTGCCGGGGTGCTCCTCGTTCAGGGCGAGCAGGAACTCCGTCTTGTCGGGGTTAGAGAGGTCGGTGACGCAGGCACGAACGTCGTAACCCCGTTTCAGGAGCGCGATGACGGTGTGCGCACCGATGTAGCCCGAGGCACCCGTGACGGCGACCGGACCGTCGTTCGATGTGACGGATGGCATATGTCTCCCCCTCGACTCGGACAAACGCGCAAGTGTAAGGCAGCCGAAGTGGCAACGCCCGCCGCACTTGCCGCTTGTGCGGCAAGGGCAGAAACTCCCACGGTGTCGCACGATTGAAAGCGCCATGTCCGCCGGCAACCACCAATACGACAATCTCAAACTCGCGAAGGACGGCCACGTCGCGGTCGTGACCTTCAACCGTCCCCACAAGGCCAACGCCCTCGACCACGCCCACCTGGTCGACATTGAAGCCGTGGCGCTGTCGTTCCGCGACGATGCCGAGACCCGGGTCGTGATCTTCACCGGCGAGGGCAACCACTTCTCGTCTGGCGCGGATCTCGACGGTGGTGGCCCGGTTGCGGCCAATCTCCTACAACGCCGACGCCTGGCCCGGATCGGCGAGCGGGCAACGTTGGCGGTCTACGACATGGACCAGATCACGATCGCCGCCTGGAACGGCGCCGCCATGGGCGGCGGGGCCGTACTCGCGACCGCCATGGATCTACGAATCGGCTCGGACGACTGCTTCATGCAGTATCCCGAGATCGACATCGGCGTGAACCTGATGTGGAAGGGGCTGCCACTCATCACGCACATCGCGGGACCGTCCCGGACCAAGCGCCTGGTCATCGGCGGCGAGCGCATCCACGCCCGGGAGCTGCTTGAGTGGGGTGTCCTCGATGCCCTGGTGGCGCGCGCGGACCTGATGGAAACCGCCCGGGAATGGGCGAATCGCTATGTCGGGAAGTCGCCGATAGCGGCCCAGATGATCAAGCGCAGCGTCAACGCCCTGGTCTCCGCCTTCGACAACGCCGTAATGCACATGGATGTGGACCAGAACCTGCTATCGGCCATGACCGAAGACCGCAGGGCGGCCATCGAGGCCTATCGGGCGGGCCAAGAGCCGGAATTCAAGGGCGACTAGACGGCTCGTAGCGGCCCCATTTGCACACGAACCGGCACCAAGGGTCGAACGACCGGTACAGAGTTCAGCGCCACATCGTTCGGCTGTTATCCGAGTGATCGCTCTGCTTCGATGCAACGCCTTTTGCGGCGCTAGTCCCGCCATCGTTTGTGCGACCAGAGCCAGTCTGCCGGTGCCCGGTCAATATCCGCCTGGAGATTGGCGACGTAGCCCTCCACGATCGATCGACGATCATGCGGCGGGTCGGCGATCTTCTCGATCCGACAGTGGTAGCGTCCCGGACGCACACGTTGGCACGACAGGTAGTAGACCGGCCATCTCAAGGCCTTGGCCAGTCGTTCGGGGCCGGCGAAGAACGCGGTCTCGCGACCACAGAACTCCACGGTGTGACGGTCGCGCCCGCCCGGCCGCTGGTCCGCCACCAAGGTCCACACCGGGCGTTCGCGTCGGCGTTTCAGCAACTCCCGACGCATGTCCTTGACCGGGACCAGCGTGACGCCGAAACGCGCCGCCACGGCCAGGAGGTGTTCCCGCACCGCCGGCGTGTGCGGTGGCTTGTAGACGATGGCGACCGGTGCCTCGACCTGGCTGGCCAGCGCGGTGACAGCCCAGATCAGGTTGCCGTGGTGCGCCATGAGCAAGAGCGCGTTGCCTTCATCGAGGACCTCCGTCCCCTCGAATGTCACGCGCTCCCCCAGTTCCGTCGCGTCCATGCCCAGGGATCGCACCACCTCCACCGACGCTTGGCAGAAGCCGCTGTAGAACTCGCGCACGAGCCTTGCCGTATCGTCGTCGGGGAAGGCCCGCCGCAGGTTGTCCTCCACGACCTTTCGGCGATAGGTCGAACGCATCAAGGGTTCAACGAGGCGAACGCCGCCGTGCAACCGAGCTAGCGGCCAGCGACTGGTGGTTCTTAGGATCGAATCGAGCATCGATCTCCAATTCAGTACGATCCTGCGTTCGGGCTACCATAGTCCGACACGCCAACGACGCAAGTACCCCGTGAAGCTTCGGTGACAGTCGGACACGGTCCTTGCACATCCGCTTGGAGAAGCGCATGACTGAATTGTGTTTCGGAACGCTCGGGGCGGCGAACATCACGCCCCAGGCCTTGCTCGCCCCCGCGAGCCGCAACGACGACGTGTCCGTGGTCGCCATCGCGGCACGCGACCGATCCCGGGCCCAGGCAATGGCGGATCGGGGCCACATCGAGCACGTCGTCGACGACTACCAGGCAGTGATCGACCATCCCGATGTCAACGTGATCTACAACCCGCTCCCGATCAGCCATCACCGCGAATGGACGTTGAAGGCACTGGCCGCCGGCAAGCCGGTCCTGTGCGAGAAGTCGTTCTCGATGAACGAGGCCGAGGCAGTCGAAATGGCGGAGGCCGCGGATCGGGCCGACCTGCTCTTGATCGAAGCATTCCACTACCGCTACCACCCCGTGTTTCTACGCACATTGGAGATCTACCAATCCGGCGTGATCGGCGACTTGGTCCGGGTTTCCGGCTTGTTCCACGTCGGCGGCGAACGCGGCGTCCCGGCGTCCAACATACGCATGATCTACGCCACGGGGGGCGGCGCCACGATGGACATGGGCTGCTACCCGATGTCCTGGGTGCGCCACCTGACCGGCGAAGAACCCGAGGTCGTCTCCGCCAGGGCCGTGCAGGGGCCACCCGACGTGGACTTGAGCCTGGTGACCGAGCTCAAGTTCCCAAGCGGTGCCACCGGCAGCACGTCGGGTTCCATGAAGGGCGAGCCCTACCGGGCCGAACTTCACGTCGAGGGGACGAAGGGCACGCTCATGGTGGACAACCCGCTGGTGCCCCACATGGGGCACGAGATCAGGCTGACACTCGATGGCGAGACAACGACCGAGACCCTCACCAAGCGCACGACCTACGACTACCAACTCGACGCCTTCGTACGGGCGCTCCGAACCGGCGAGCGTTTGCCCACCGACGCCCACGATGCCATCAAGCAGATGCACTTCATCGACAACGCCTATCGCGCGGCGGGGATGAAGGTCCGCGGAACTTGACGGGAAGACCATGAACGACATCGAGAACACCATCAACGCGGCCTGGGAGCGCCGCGACGAAATCGGTTTCGACACCGTTGGACCCGTCCGCGATGCCGTCGCCGCAGCCCTGGACGCGCTCGACGCGGGTAGCGCCCGGGTCGCGGAGAAAGTCGGCGACGCGTGGGTCGTCAATCAGTGGCTAAAGAAAGCCGTGCTGCTCAGTTTCCTGTTGAACGATATGGAACCCATCAGTTGCGGTCCCGGCGGCGCGCCCTGGTGGGACAAGGTGCCCTCGAAATTCGCCGGCTGGGACGAGGCACGTTTCCGGGCCGCCGGCTTCCGCGCCGTCCCTTCGGCCATCGTCCGTCATTCCGCCTATATCGCCCCGTCCGTCGTGCTGATGCCAAGTTTCGTGAACCTCGGCGCCTACGTGGACAGCGGCACCATGATCGACACCTGGGCGACCGTGGGGTCCTGCGCCCAGATCGGCAAGGATTGCCACATCTCCGGCGGCGCCGGCATCGGCGGCGTCCTGGAACCGTTGCAGGCGGAACCCGTGATCATCGAAGACAACTGCTTCGTGGGCGCCCGCTCGGAAGTCGTCGAGGGCGTCATCGTCGAAGAGGGCGCGGTGCTCGGCATGGGCGTCTTCATCGGCGCTTCCACCAAGATCGTCGATCGCGAATCCGGTGAGAGCGTCACCGGTCGTGTCCCCGCCTATTCGGTCGTGGTGGCCGGATCGTTGCCCAGCCCCGCCTTCGGCTCGCCCCGGCCGAGACCGAACATCTACTGCGCCGTCATCATCAAACGGGTGGACGAACGCACCCGGTCGAAGACGTCGATCAACGAACTGCTCCGGGATTGAGAGCGACGAAATCGCGGAACCGGGATCGATTTCGCGAAAACCCGTTGACACCTGCCATTTCGAATCTATAATCGCGCGCCCTTGACGAATTACCAACCCTCTTGCAGGCGGTATACATGACTTCCACACAAGCAGGACATCGCTTAGGGCGCCTACCGGGCGCGGCGGAGCCATTGCCTGTACCGCCGCAGTTCGTGGACTGCGGCAACCGCCTCGTGGATAGCCTCTTGGGCAAAGGGAGAGCGAACTTGCGCTGACTTTCCGGACATGTCCTGGAAGACGGCGAATTGACCAGCCTTCCAGGGAAACAACAAAGCCCTGGTCGGTTTAACGAACAGGGCTTTTTGTTGTACGGAGAGAAAGTGAATCGAGTCGCGACGAGCTCTCGTCGCGGCGGTGGCGGGAAATCCCGTCCGACGAGGGTTGGGCGGCGTGCGGCGTTCCATGGTTCGGGATCGAAGTCCCGTCCGGCGCACTCACGCTACCCATCGCACGGTGTGTACCGAGCGTACTGTGCGCACCCAACCATGGCTTGGAATTAGCTCAGTGGCAGAGCTCCGGTAAATAGACTGGCAGCGCCGGTTCGATTCCGGCATTCCAAAAACGGCCTGGAAAGCCGCACGGCTGATAACCGTGATAAACGCTGGTGACGTGCGTTAATCGTCACAGGGCGCGTCCGTTCCCGGCGCTTTCGGCAAGCGCGTGAGCGAATGCAAGGAAGCGCAGCAGCGACGTAGCCGGTCGGCGGGTCGGCGCCGAGAGTATCGGACCGACACGCCGACCGATCCGGCGCATCGCCCGCTGGGATCGCCGAACGCCAATTCTTCGGAGTTGGCAGCCGGTGACGCCCGTGCGCGGTGCGTTCGATCGGTCGGTACCGCCGATCCGCAACGACGTTGTGGGAACGGACGCATTAATTCAGCGAAAAGGGAAAAGGAGAACGCGAAATGTTGTTCTATCGAAAATTCATCGTGCGCAAGCACGAACGCGGGCTCCTGTTCAAGGACGGGGACTTCGTCCGCTTCCTGGAACCGGGGATCTACCGCTTCCACGAGTGGCGCAAGCGCCACGAGGTGGAGTGCTTCGACCTGACCGAGCCGGCTTTCGTGCACCGCTTGGGCGACTATTTCGTCGACGCCATGAGCGAAGACGTGGCGCGCCTGTTCACGGTCGTCGAAACCGGTCCCGCCGAGGTCGCCGTGGTCTACTGCAACGAACGCGTTGCCGAAATCGTCCAACCGGCCGAGCGCAAGCTCTACTGGAAGGGTCCCGTTGCGATCCGCGTGGAACGCTTCGACCTCGATCGGCGTCTCGCCATTGACGCGAAACTCGCCAAGCGGCTCTTGGCGGTGCCGGGTCTGGCTTCCGATAATCTCGCCGGTTTGCGTCTGCCCGGTCGTGGCGCGATTTTCTCGCGGGAGATCGCCCACGGGCACGTCGGCCTGCTCTACGTCGACGGCGAACTCACTGGGTCGCTGGGACCCGGCTTGCACGCCTTCTGGACGTATGGTCCGAGCGTTGCGATCGAGGTCGTGGACCTGCGCGTGAAAACGCTGGAGGTCCAAGGCCAGGAGATCCTGACCCGCGACAAGGTGAGCCTGCGCATCAACCTGACGGCAACCTACCGGTTCGAGGACGCCGAGAAGGCCGTTGGCGCCACCAAGGATCCGCTGGACCACCTCTACAAGGAGATCCAGTTCGGTCTGCGCGCCGCGGTCGGCACCCGCACGCTGGATGCGTTGCTGGAGGACAAGTCGGCCATCGACCGCGCAGTCGCTGATCGGGTCGGTCCGAAGTTCGCCGAGATCGGCATCGTCGTGGAAAGCGTCGGCGTCAAGGACATCATCCTGCCGGGCGATATGAAGGAACTGCTCGGCCGCGTGGTGGAAGCCGAGAAGGCGGCCCAGGCCAACGTGATCCGCCGTCGCGAGGAAACCAACGCCACGCGTTCGCTCCTCAACACGGCCAAGGTCATGGAGAGCAACGCCGTCGCGCTGCGTCTCAAGGAGTTGGAGACGCTCGAGAAGGTCACCGAGAAGGTCGGCAACCTGTCGGTCTACGGCGGCCTCGATGGTGTCCTGAACGAGCTTCGGAGCCTGTCGGACTTGCGGCGCTAGCCGCTAGGAAACCTCTGTTCAAGTCCGTCCCTGGACTTGAACAGTAGCGAAACAAATAGTTTCGCTCGCAAATTCAATGGCTTACGCCATCGAATTTGGCGGCACATCCCTGTGCCGCGCTAGGGAAGGTCTTGTTCAGACCTTCCCTAGGTCCGACGGGGTGCTGAGGCGGCTTGGGCTGGGGCAGGATCCGACGACCATGGGTCGGCGGATTCTGTGGCGTCGTTCGGCTGAAGCAGTGGGTTCGGACCGTGGTCGGGGGGGGGGGGGGGGGGGCCCCCCCCCCCCCCCCACGCGGGGCGCGGGGGGCGGCGGGGGGGGATATGGTGGTTGAAAAACCAACACCAACGGGGGGGGAGGGGGGGGGGCGGGGGGGGGGG